>NZ_JBFULX010000004.1:0-460366 GCF_054049695.1 Lysobacter sp. P5_C4
AGCGAGAACCATTGGTCTTTTGCCATCGCACCCGGCACCGACAGGAGTGCCAGGGAAGCAATGGCCGCAATGTTGAGCAAACCGATTTTCATCGGTGTCTCCTCAGTTTTCAGAGTGTCGTGGCATGCTACGCAAGCCGTGGCTGCGGTCGGTTACCGCACGTCGGACGACGCAGCGTTTAAGACTTTCGTTCCGCCCACCTAACGTCTCCATAATCTCTCGACATCCCACCGCGTAGCGCTGGCGAATCGATCGACATCTGATGCAAGAGGTCGTCCGTCGTTGCTCCGGAATCCGGGTTTTCCCCTAACACCTGGGAGGCGGAGCCGTCGCTCGCGCGCGCCTTGGCGCCCAACACCGAACCAAGCGTCACGTCTTCCAGGTTGACGGTTTCGGCTTCATGGCGGCGATGCGATTTTGCGCCCCCGAATTGGTCAGAGCACCCGAAAAAGAACTGGAAGCGGCCCCGTAAAACTACGGTTCTCCAACCCTGATCCTTGAATGCTTCAGCATTTTCGAAGCGCGCACCTCTCGACAGAGGCCGGTTCTTGATCGTGGCCTGCGTTCTTCATTGTGTCGGCACGGTGATCCGCGCCGTAGGACCACGCCGAGAGGCGGCTAGCCGACACGCGAATGCGCTCTCCCCAGCACATTCGCGCACCCTCCTACCGAGGCCTCGCTTCCCCTAGCGGGGCCTCGGTTTTTTTGGATTTACACGGACCCGCGGGGCGCTTCCCATGGAATTTCGGGCTGGAATCCAACCATTCCGGAGTACACGGATGCGCGGCAGAGATCATGGCTTAGCAGTCCCCGCCATGGGAAGGTGCCGAGAACCGACCACCTTTGGGCTCGATGTGCAGGCGTTCGGCAAAGCGCACGAGGTCGGCCAGTGAGCGTGTTCCGAACTTGAACATGACGCGCGCGCGATGCACCTTCACGGTTTTCTCCACCACGCCAAAATCGCTGGCAACTTGTTTGTTGAGCCGACCGGCAACCAGGTAGGGCAGCATTTCGCGCTCGCGCGGAGTCAAGGTGTCCAGCGCGGCAGCTAATGCGTGGTCTTCCGCTAAGCGCGCACGACTTACTTGGTCGATGGCAACGCCGCGCCGGACTGCGTCTAGCAGTGCGTCGGCATCAACCGGCTTTGTCAAGAAATCAATCGCACCGTCTTTCATTGCCTGTACGCTCTCAGGGACGGCGGCGCAGCCCGACAGGAAGATGACCGGTAAATCTAGTTCGAGGATGCGCATCTTCTGCTGGACGGCAAGTCCGCTAGTGCCGGGCAACGTCAGGTCAAGGATCAGACAGCCCGGCGTGCGGGGATCGTGGTCGTCGAAAAATGCGGCTGGCTCCGCATGCGCCTTACTGGCGAACCCGGCGCTGGCCAGCACCCGAGCGACGGCTCGACGGATGCTAGGGTCGTCGTCCAGCACATGCACTACTGGATTGCGGAGTGGAACTTCCCTTCCGGCGTTCGCAGTCAGCGAACGTGGAACTGTTAAATCCATGGCTTCCCCCCGCTCACGCTCCTCCGGAAACTAGCACCTCCTCCTGACGACGAGCCGCTCAAAAGATGAACACTTCAGGACGGGAACGGGTCGTGGCAATGCACAGCGTGTGCAACTGCGGTCCCTGCTCGCAGCGGTCAGCCGTATGAAGATGCGCGCATCTACGCGCCAGTTGAGATGTCTGACAGCGTGTACCTCGACCAGATCGCAACTCTGCCTCGGCCTGCGTCAAATGGTTGTCTCGACTGATCGGTGCTGGCCTCCGAGACTTATTCGCTACGCCGCTTACGCCCCGTAGTTGTTCAGTTCAATTACTGAATATCCCCAGCAGAAGTACGGATGCGATGTTTTGAAACGCGCGGTAGGTTGTACCTCGAAAAGGCCGCGCGGAGGTTCGGCAATGCCTACGGAGTGGATCGCAGGGATCGGGCCGTACGACGTTTACAAGTAGAGGGCGGTAGTGGAGGGATCCGCATCAATCACAGTCGGGCTTGATCTGGAACTAACATTTCTGTGGGTATTTTGCGATTGCCGGCAGGCAGACACCAATCCGGGGTTGACCCGGAATCAGAGAGGAAGCTCCGATGAAGACGAAGATGCATGCCTTGATGGCCACTTTCGTTGTCGCCTCCGCCGGATTCCTCGGCGCCTGCGCCAGCATGGCTAATGACCAATGGTTCGTGCTCGGCGAGCAGACGCTTCAGTCCGTTAATCCCAGCGTGGAGATCACGAGCGAAGGGGGGCGGTGGGATAAGGACGTCAAGCAAGTAAAAATGTCTGCCGAGGGTGCGGACGTGCAAATCACGAACCTCGTCCTCCATTGGGACAATCGCCCGGACGATACGTTGACGAATGTCGGAGTGCTGAAGTCTGGTGGGGAGACCGCCCCGTATAACGCACCTGGGCGCAAGGGGCGTCTGACAGCGGTGACGGTCCAATACCAAATCCTTGGCGGTGCGCCGTCGGCCGACCTCAAAATCTGGGGATTTGACTAAGGCGGGCGGTGAACTGATGGGCGGTGACCCGACCAGAGCAACAGAGCAAGCTCCAGCCGACTAGCTTCTCCGGACTGCCACCATGCACGACACGCCAGGTCCGGACCAGCACAGTCGTGCCAGACGCGGACACCGATCAGCGCAGCGTACAGTCCCCGCGATCAATGTCCGCTTTGGGTCGATAGCGGTCACTCGGTGACTGCCTGTCACCGGCCCGCGGGCCGAGTGTGCCCCCGAACGTCCGCTTTCGGCCAGAAGCGGACATCGCTAGCTGCCGTCGCCGGAAAGCACCGTGCGACGAAAGTGGTTCAAATACTTCTCGCCGAAGATGGGCTGCCATTGGTCAAGCGCATCGAGAGCGGCATGCACATCAATCCTCTCGCCGGAAAGAACCGCCAGGGCTTGGTTGTGAAACGTGTATGCAAATCGGGCAGCGGCGCCAGCAGGCGTGTCGTCTTCCCCAAGATGTCCAGAAACTGGACGCGCAACTCGTAGAGGGCCGCAGCAAGCAGCCTCTTTTCCAAATCCTGTTGTGCCTCGGGCATGTCGCGAATCTCGAAAGCGTTGCCCCATACGAGAAACGAGAGATCGCCAATGTCCGCTTTGGGTCGAAAGCGGACACACCTACGCGAGCCCCTGCCCCAGCCCGTGACAGTCACCCAGTGACCGCTATCGGCAAAAGCGAACATCCGAAAAGAACGCGATTCAAGCGCAAGCTCGCGGCCCTCGCGTACTGGAAGGCGACGCTACCAAGGGCTACTCCGGCCCCTCTCCGTTCAATCGATTTCCGAAATCCGGCGCTGCAGCCGATCGCGCTTCCCCGGATCGGTCTCGGTGCGCAGACGGTTTGTCAGGATCATCGTCTCAGCGCGCGACAGCGCGTCGTCGGCGTCGGTGGCTACGTCGGGCATGACGCCAACACCTTCCCAGTCGGTGTGGGTGATCGGGCTGATCGAACGGCCGCTCGGAACGATGGCGCCGAAGTGATCATTCAATCGGATCGCGGAACCCGGATGGGCGCCGCCGCCGGTGCTTTCGCCGATCAGCGTGGCGCGCTTGAGGTTCTTCATGGCGTAGGCAAAGTCTTCGCCTGCGGAGAAAGTCTCGTGGCTAGTCAGCAGGTAAACCTTGCGCTTGCCGCCGTATTTGGGCCCGGCCAGCTGGTCGGTGGTCCAGCCCTGTTCGGTGCGGTTGCTAGGGCGATCATAGATATCGTTGAGGCGCGTCCGGCTGTCGAACAGGTAGCTGGCCAGCATCACCACCGTTTTCGGGTCGCCGCCATTGTTCTTGCGCAGGTCGATGATCAGTTCGTCGGTGTCGTGCAGCAAGGTCATCGCGGCGGCAAGCCGGTTGCCCACTTGGTCGACTGGCGCGAACGCGCGCAGGTCCAGGTAGCCAATGTTGAAGTCCATGCGCTGCACGGTTTCGAAACCGTAGTTGCGCCGGACCATATCCTTGAGCTGTTCGGGCGACATGGCGTCAGGATCGGCGTCGGGCAGCGCAACCGGGATGACTTCCTCGCTGTAGCCGACATTGATGTGGCGGTCGTGGCTGACGCCCTGCAAGTCGTCGGTCAGGGTGCGGGCGAAATCTTCGGCGCTGGTGATCTTGTCGTACGCGCCGCTTTTCTGCCGGGCGCGGAGCGCGTTCTCCATCGCTTTCGCCTTGTCGGGGAAGACATACGCGCGGTTGAGGTTGGCAATGACGCTGTCCAGGACCTGGCTGCGCATGGCGCCGTCGATCACGATGTCCTGCTGTGGCCGGCTGATCCGGGCCACGTCCATCGGCGATGGGACGATGTCGAAATGGACTAGCAAGGCGGCTACCAGCAATAGGCCGCCAATCACGCCGCCTCCTTTCAAGACCGTAATTTTCTTCATCGTGTTCTCGGGGTTAGGTGTCGCGCTTGCGCGCTTCGGAAATTCGTTGGTCGAAGGACTTTTTTTCGAGCTCGGCGATGGCGCCGTCGAGAGCTTCGGAAAGAGGCAGCTGCAAATCCTTGTCCAGCCCGTCGGCCGCGGCCTTGGTCGCCGCCCAGCAAGCCTGCAGTTCCGGCAGCATCAGCCTGGTTTTCCGGGTGAAGCGGATCAGGCGCCGGCGGGCATCGCCCTTGCTTGCGGTAGCCGTGAGCAAGCCATCCTTCACCATCAACGCGATGGTCTGGGTGGCGGCCGGTTGGGAGATGCCCGCGGTCGTGGCGATCTGGCCGATGGTGGAAGGTTCGCGATCGATCAAGGCGCGAATCACCGGGGTGTAGCGAGGCCGCATGGTCAGGCCAGCCTTGTCATAGGCCGCCTGCACTGCCCCATCGAGCAGTTCGAGGAGGTGCGACAGCTGGGTACCAAGGCCGGGTTTCATTCGGACAATATATTAGGGCTTATATAACGTGTAAAGCATTATTCTCCGCGCGCCGTCATCGACTCCAAATGCCGCTGCCCGACAACAATTCCAGCCAACGGTTGCGAGCTGGGTTGGCCCACTGTTGTTGCGCTATTCACTGCGGTCGGAGAAATCGGCGCCGCAGCCTCAGCAATGCCGTGGGGGAACTCCGCTTTGGGGGGGAAACCGGTCACTCGCCGCCAACGGGGCCGCTCTCGGGGGAAGGCGCACAACAGCCCCTTCGACGGCCGCGTGTTCAGGCGTCCCCGTTATTGAACGCCTCGCTCTAACCCTCTCCCCGCGCTGCCGCAATCGCATCTCCACCATTCGCTACGTTCGCACCAGCGACCGCGTGGCGCCCAAGCCGCGTCGGCAGCGTGCGGTCTGACGTGCCCGCGCATGCGGCCAGTTCATCGAACGTCATGCTATCCACGAACTTGGCATCGACCGCCTCGGCCTCGGCCAATGCGAGCAGTGGTTTCCGCGTGCCCGTGACTCGGCAGGCGCTCTCTTGTCTCGCAGGCGTTTTTTCAACTTCGCCGCCGTTGCGAATTCCGCGAATGTTGCGAATTTGGGAGCGGGGCTCGGGGATGCCGCAATACGGCAGAAACAAAAAACCCCGCGATTTGCGGGGCTTTTGGTGACTTCCGGGGATGCCCCAGGAATCCAAGTTGGTCGGGGTAGCCGGATTCGAACCGACGACCACCAGTCCCCCAGACTGGTGCGCTACCAGGCTGCGCTATACCCCGGGTAGGCTGGCGATTATAGAGGAACTCGGGAACTGTGCGGTACGGCTCAGCGCCGCAGCAGCACCAGGATCTCTTCGAGCTCCATCCGCACTTGCTTGATAATCTGCGTGCTCAGCGCGCTCTCTTGCTTCGCGCCCTCGCCTTCCAGGCGCAGGCGCGCGCCGCCAATCGTGTAGCCCTGTTCGTACAGCAGGCCGCGGATCTGGCGGACCATCAGCACGTCGTGGCGCTGGTAGTAGCGGCGGTTGCCGCGGCGCTTGACGGGTTTCAGGCTCGGGAATTCGGTTTCCCAGTAGCGCAGCACGTGCGGTTTGACGTCGCACAGTTCGCTGACTTCCCCGATGGTGAAGTAGCGCTTGGCCGGGATCGGTGGAAGTTCCTTGTTGCTGCCCGGGTCAAGCATTGCCGGCTCCTGTGTAGGCTTCGACGCGTTCCTTCAGCTTCTGGCCGGGGCGGAACGTGACGACGGTGCGCGCGGAGATCGGGATCTCCTGGCCGGTCTTCGGGTTGCGGCCCGGGCGTTGGTTCTTGCGGCGCAGGTCGAAGTTGCCGAAGCCCGACAGCTTCACCTGGCGGCCCTGCTCCAGCGCTTCTCGGAGCGCGTCGAAGAACGCGTCGACGAATTCCTTCGCCTCGCGTTTGTTCAGGCCGACTTCGTCGAAGAGTCGTTCGGCCATTTCCGCTTTGGTCAGTGCCATCTCGTCCCCCTAGACGATTCAGCTGCGGATCGCGGCGTGGTGTTGCACCTGCAGTGCCGAGACCACCTCGGTCACCACGTGCTCCACGTCGCGGTCGGTCAGGGTGCGCGATTCATCTTGGAGAATCAAGCCCATAGCGAGACTCTTGAATCCCGATTCGACACCGGCACCGCTGTAGCGGTCGAACAGCACCAAGTCCCTTAAAAACCCGCCTGCGGCCGCTTTCACGGTGGCCTGCACGTCGGCCCAGCGCACCGCTTCCGGGACGATGAACGCGAGGTCGCGGCGGACGGACGGATACTTCGACAGGGCCCCCGCGCGCGGAATGTTGCGGGCCAGCATCGGGGCCAGGTCGAGTTCGAAGGCGATGACCTCGCCGGCGAGGTCGAGGGTCTTCGTCAGGCGCGGGTGGAGTTGGCCGATCCAGCCGATTTTCGACTCGCCCTCTTCCGTCAGGCGGAAGACGTCCGCCGAGCGGCCGGGGTGGCCGTGCGGGGCGGTCGCGGGGCGGAAGGCGAGCGGTGTGTTGGCCAGGAGCGCGAGGGATTCGAGGTCGGCTTTCAGGTCGTGGAAGTCGACGTGGCGCGGGCGGTCGGACCACTGCTCGGTCGTCGCGCTGCCGATGGCGACGGCGGCGATGCGTTGGGTCTCGACGGGCGCGCCGCCAACGTTGCCGTGGAAGACGTTGCCGATTTCGAACAGCCGCACGCGGGTCTGCTGGCGCGCGGCGTTGCGCGCGAGTGCGGCGACGAGGCCCGGGAGCAACTGCGTCCGCATCACGCCGAGTTCGGCGCTCAGCGGGTTCGCGAGGGGCACAGCGTTGTCGGTCGCGTGCCACGTGGTGAGCAGCGCTTCGTCGACGAAGGCGTAGTTCACCGCTTCCAGGTAGTCGCGCGAGGCCAGGTGCCTGCGCACGGTGGATTCTTCGACTTTCGTTTCCGTCGGCGCGGCCAGGCGCGTGCCGCCGCCGGGGAGCGTCGCGGGGATGTTGTCGTAGCCGAAGATGCGTGCGATCTCTTCGATCAGGTCTTCTTCGATCGCGATGTCGAAACGGCGCGTCGGGGGCAGCACGTTCCACCCATCGTTGGTCGGGACGACGGCCAGGCCCAGTGCGTGGAGGATGCGTTGGACTTCGGCGTCGGCGACGTTGGTGCCGAGCACGCGTGCGAGGCGCGCGCGGCGCAAGCCGACGTACTGGCGCTGCGGCAGGTGTTCGGGCAGCACGGCTTCGGTCACCGGGCCCGGGTTGCCGCCGGCGATTTCGACGATCAGGCGGGTGGCGATTTCGATGGCTTGACGCGGCAAGTCGGGGTCGACGCCACGTTCGAAGCGGTGGCCGGCATCGGTGTGCAAGCCGAGGCGTCGACCACGGCCGATGATCGCGCTCGGCACCCAGTGCGCGGCTTCGAGGAAGACGTTGTGCGTGGTGTCGGTCACGCGGGTATCAAACCCGCCCATGATGCCGCCCAGCGCAACAGCGCGGTCGTTGTCGGCGACGACGAGGAATTGGTCGTCGAGTGCGACGTCGCGGCCGTCGAGCAGCTTCAGCGCTTCACCGGCGCGCGCGCGGCGCACGCTGATCGGGCCTTGCAGCAGGTCGCGGTCGAAGGCGTGCATCGGCTGGCCGATTTCCAGCATCACGTATTGCGTGACGTCCACGAGCAGGCTGATCGGGCGGATGCCGCTGCGGCGCAGGCGTTCGGCCATCCAGATCGGGGTGTGCGTGTGCGCATCGACGCCTTCGATGACGCGGCCGACGAAGCGCGGGACATCGGCGCCGGCATCGAGCGTGATGGTCATCACCGCGTCGTTGAGCGCGGGCATCGGTGTTGCGTCGAAGGGGACGACTTCACTGCCGAAGGCGGCGGCGACGTCGTACGCGATGCCGCGCACGCTGAAGCAATCGGCGCGGTTGGGCGTGAGCTTGAGTTCGAAGCGCGCGTCGGGCAGGCCGAGGTATTCGGCGAGCGGCACGCCGATGGGCGCGTCGCTCGGGAGTTCGAGCAGGCCGGAGGCATCGGCGTCGAGGTTCAGTTCCTTCGCCGAGCACAGCATGCCGTTGGAATCGACGCCGCGCAGTTTCGCGGCCTTGATCGTCAACGTGCCGACTTGCGTGCCGATGGTGGCGAGCGGTGCGACGAGGCCGGGGCGTGCGTTCGGTGCGCCGCAGACGATCTGCTGCAGTTCGCCGGTGCCGATGTCGACCTTGCAGACTTGCAGCTTGTCGGCTTCCGAGTGCTTGGCGCATTCGACGATGCGCGCGACGACGACGCCGTCCAGGCCTTCGCCGAGCACGTCCATCTCTTCGACTTCCAGGCCGATGGCGGTCAGCGTGGCCGAGAGTTGCTCGCGCGTGGCGTCGGTGCGCACGTGCTGGCGGAGCCAGTTTTCATTGAACTTCATGCGATCCGATCCTCAGGCGAACTGGCGCAGGAAGCGCACGTCGTTGTCGAAGAAGCTGCGCAGGTCGTCGACGCCGTAACGCAGCATCGCGAAGCGTTCGACGCCCAGGCCGAAGGCGAAGCCGGTGTAGCGCTCGGGGTCGATGCCCACGTTGCGCAGCACGCTCGGGTGGACCATGCCGCAGCCGAGCACTTCCAGCCACTTGGTCGTGCCGTCGGGCTGGTGCCAGGCGATGTCGACTTCGGCCGAGGGTTCGGTGAAGGGGAAGTAGCTCGGGCGGAAGCGCATTTCGAAATCGCGCTCGAAGAAGGCGCGCACGAATTCGGCCAGGGTGCCCTTGAGGTCGGCGAAGCTCGCATGTTCGTCGACCAGCAGACCTTCGACCTGGTGGAACATCGGCGTGTGCGTCTGGTCGCTGTCGCTGCGGTACACCTTGCCGGCGGCGATCATGCGCAGCGGAGGTTTGATGTCCTTCATGTAGCGGATCTGCACGCCGCTGGTGTGCGTGCGCAGCAGCCGCCCATCACCAAAGTAGAAGGTGTCGTGCATCGCGCGCGCCGGGTGGTGCGGCGGAAAGTTGAGCGCTTCGAAGTTGTGCCAGTCGTCTTCGATCTCGGGGCCGGTCGAGAGCTCGTAGCCCAGGCGGCCGAAGATGTCGGCGATGCGTTCCAGCGTGCGGGAGACGGGATGCAGGCCGCCGCGCGCGGCATCGCGGCCGGGCAGCGTGACGTCGATGGATTCGGTGGCGAGCTTGTGCTCGAGGGCGGCTTCGTCGAGGGCGTGCTTGCGCGCCGACAGGGCGTCGCCGATGGCGTCGCGGGCGCGGTTGATCGCTTCGCCTGCGGCCTTGCGTTCGTCGGGCGGCAGCGTGCCGAGCGACTTCAGTTGCGTGGTGATGCTGCCCTGCTTGCCGAGCAGGCTGACGCGCAGCGCTTCGAGCGCATCGGGCGCGTTGGCGTCCGCGATCTCGCGGAGGGACTGCTGCAACAGCGAATCGATTCCGTCCATTTGTAATCCCTGACAAACGAAAAAGGGGGAAGGACTTGCGCCCTTCCCCCTGCGTTGCTTTCCGTCGAAAGCCGCGCAAGGAGCGCGGGCTTTCGGGGGTATTGCTTACGCCGCGAGCGCGCTCTTCGCCTTTTCGGCCAGCGCCGCAAAACCCACCGCATCGTGCACGGCGATATCGGCCAACACCTTGCGGTCGAGGGTGATGCCGGACTTCAGCAGGCCGTTCATGAAACGGCTGTAGCTCATGCCGTTGATGCGGGCCGCGGCGTTGATGCGCGTGATCCACAGCGAACGGAAATTACGCTTCTTCTGCTTGCGGCCGATGTAGGCGTACTGCAGCGCCTTGGTGACCGCCTGCTTGGCGACGCGGAAGACTTTGCGGCGGGCGTGGTAGTAGCCCTTCGCTTGCTTCAGGATTTTCTTGTGACGACGGCGGGCCGTCACACCACGTTTGACTCGTGCCATTTGTCAGCCCTCCTCAGAGATACGGAAGCATGCGGTCCAGGCGGCCCGCGTCCTCGGCACGAACATGGTTCGTCTGCCGGAGGTTGCGCTTCCGCTTGGTCGCCTTCTTGGTGAGGATGTGGCTCTTGTTGGCGTGGCCGCACTTGTACTTGCCGGAAGCTGTCTTCCGGAAGCGCTTGGCCGCCGCCCGATTGGTCTTGATCTTGGGCATTGGGGTGTCCGTTCGAAATCTGTCACTGGCCTGGGCGGTGGCTCGCGCCACACTTTCCGTCCTGCCCTAACCGGTCGTAAGCCATTGATCCGGAATGGATCAAGGCGGGTCCTGGTAACGCTACAGCTTCTCCGGACGTGCCGGAGCCGCGCATTATGCCGCCCCGCGGGGGACGGCGCAACGCATTTTCCGTGAAAAATCAGGGCCTTCCGCTTTACGTCTTCTTCTTAGGCGCGATCATCATCACCATCTGCCGGCCTTCAAGGCGCGGGCGCGACTCGATCACGATGTCCTCGCCCAGGTCCAGCTCGATGCGCTTGGCCATCTGCTGGCCCAGCTCCTGGTGGCTCATTTCGCGACCGCGGAAGCGGATGTTGACCTTGATCTTGTCGCCCTCTTCCAGGAAGCGGCGCATGTTGCGCAGCTTGATCTGGTAGTCGCCCTCGTCGGTCACGGGGCGGAACTTCACTTCCTTGATCTCGACCTGCTTCTGCTTCTTCTTGGCAGCCGCGGCCTTCTTTTGCGTCTCGAACTTGAACTTGCCGAAGTCCATGATGCGGCAGACCGGCGGATCGGCATTCGGCTGGATCTCGACGAGGTCCATGCCTTCGTCTTCGGCCATTCGCAGCGCTTCGTCGCGCGTGAGCACGCCGATCATTTCGCCGTCGCTGCCGATCACGCGCACGCGCGGCACGCGGATTTCGCTGTTCTTTCGATTCTGCTTTTCGGGGGTGCTGATGTTGCAATCTCCGTGGAGTATCGAGCCGCGCGCGCCAGGGGTCGCGCGCGGAACTTTGGTGTAACGCTACTGCTCGTCGCGCAGGCGCTGTGCGAAGTCGGCGACGGACATGGTGCCCAGGTCTTCGCCACTCCGCGTACGCACGGCGATCGCACCGTTTTCCTTCTCGCGGTCGCCGACCACGAGAAGATACGGCACGCGCTGCAGCGTGTGCTCGCGGATCTTATAGCCGATCTTTTCGTTCCGCAAATCGGCGTCGACCCGGAAGCCTTGATTCGTAAGGGTTTTCCGAACCTCGGCCACCCAATCCGCCTGGGCGTCGGTGATATTCATGACGACGGCCTGCACCGGGGCCAGCCAGGCGGGGAAATGGCCGGCGTGGTGCTCGATCAGGATGCCGATGAACCGTTCCATCGAGCCGACGATGGCCCGGTGCAGCATGACCGGGTGGCGCTTGGCGCTGTGCTCGTCGACGTACTCGGCGCCCAGGCGGCCGGGCATCATGAAGTCGACCTGCATCGTGCCCAGCTGCCAGGTGCGGCCGATGGCGTCCTTGAGGTGGTATTCGATCTTCGGGCCATAGAAGGCGCCCTCGCCCGGCAGCTCCTCCCATTCGACGCCCGCGGCACGCAGCGCCGAGCGCAGGGCGTCTTCGGCCTTGTCCCAGGTGGCGTCGTCGCCCAGGCGCGGTTCGGGGCGCAGGGCGATCTTCAGCTGCACGTCCTCGAAGCCGAAGCGGGCGTAGACGTCCATCGCCTGCTTGTGGAAGGCCGTGACTTCGGCCTCGATCTGGTCTTCGGTGCAGAAGATGTGCCCGTCGTCCTGGGTGAAGCCGCGTACGCGCAGGATGCCGTGCAGCGCGCCGGAGGGCTCGTTGCGGTGGCAGGCGCCGAACTCGCCGTAGCGGATCGGCAGGTCGCGGTAGCTGTGCAGGCCGGCGTTGAAGATCTGCACGTGGCCCGGGCAGTTCATCGGCTTGACCGCGTAGGTGCGCTTCTCCGACTCGGTGAAGAACATGTTCGACTGGTAGTTGTCCCAGTGGCCCGAGCGCTTCCACAGCGACACGTCGAGGATCTGCGGGCAACGCACTTCCTGGTAGCCGGACGCGCGGTAGACGCCACGCATGTACTGCTCGACGACCTGCCAGACCGACCAGCCCTTCGGGTGCCAGAACACCAGGCCAGGCGCCTCTTCCTGCAGGTGGAACAGGTCCTGCTGCCTGGCGATCTTGCGGTGGTCGCGCTTCTCGGCTTCCTCGAGCTGCGTCAGGTGGGCCTTGAGGTCCTTGTCGTTCAGCCACGCGGTGCCGTAGATGCGGCTGAGCATCGCGTTGTTGTGGTCGCCGCGCCAATAGGCGCCGGCCACCTTCATCAGTTTGAAAGCGCGCAGCTTTTCGGTGCCGGGCACGTGCGGGCCGCGGCACAGGTCGGTGAACTCGCCCTGCGAATACAGCGAGAGCTCCTCGTTGGCGGGGATCGATTCGATGATCTGCGCCTTGTAGTCCTCGCCCATGCCGCGGAAGAACTGCACGGCCTCGTCGCGCGATTTCACGCTGCGCGAGACCGGCTGGGCCTCTTTGACGATCTTCTGCATTTCCGCCTCGATCGCCGGCAGGTCCTCGGGCGTGAACGGGCGCTCGTACGCGAAGTCGTAGAAGAAGCCGTTGTCGATCACCGGGCCGATGGTGACCTGCGCGCCGGGATACAGGCGCTGCACGGCCTGCGCGAGCAGGTGCGCGGTGGAATGGCGCAGCACGTCGAGCGCGTCGGGGTGCTTGTCGGTGACGATTTCGAGGGCGGCGTTGCGATCGATCCGGTAGCTGGTGTCGACCAGCTTGCCGTCGACCTTGCCCGCCAGCGCGGCCTTCGCCAGGCCCGCGCCGATCGAGGCGGCGATCTCGCCGACGGTCACCGGGTGGTCGAAGTTGCGGACGCTGCCGTCGGGCAGCGTGATCGCGACGGGGGTTTGGACTTCTGCATTCATTGCGGGGCACCAGAAATGAAAAAAGCGCCCGAGGGCGCCTGCTGTCGCTGCGACTCGGGAAAGGTCAGGACTCGATGCGCTTAGTGCTCATGTCGCACGCTTGGCCGGCGTTTCCGCGGACCACCTTTCTGTCTTCGTCACCAAGGGTGCCACGCTTTGGAAGCGTGGTGGGCGGTACAGGGTTCGAACCTGTGACCCCTACCATGTCAAGGTAGTGCTCTACCGCTGAGCTAACCGCCCGCATTGCCCCGCCGGGCCTTGCGGCCGAGCGGGGCTGCGCAGTTTAACGAAGGTGCTGCGCTGCGACAACAGGCGCAACGCTCAGTGCGCCACGGTTTTCGGGCCCGGACCGCCCGTGCGGCGGTCGTCGTCGGCGATGGTCATGTGCAGGCGCGTCGAACCTGATGTCGCCCCCACGACGCTGAGGATCTGCACCTCGAACCGCTCGCCATGCTCCGGCGTCCTGTCGCCCATCACCGGCACGCGGATTCGCTGCAGCGTGCTGCCGGCCGGGAATGTCACCGACGCGGACGATGTCCCCACGTAATCGCTGCCGGCCTTCGCCGTGCCATCGAGCGTGCGGTAATACACCTGTACCGGCGCGGGCGCTGCTTTCGAGAGGCGGAGATCGAAGACCGCATCGCGCGTGCCGGCATCGCCCTCCCCGACCGACTGCACGTCGGCATCGAGGTAGACCACGGCGCCAGTCGACTGCGCGACGATGAACCCGAGTGGGCCGGTGACTTCATCCACGACCTGCCCGTAATTGTCGGGGGCGGCCGTGGACTGGATGCGCAGGCGATCGCCCGGAAGCACGCGCTTCAACAACGCATCGTTCGCGCCTGCGAGGGACCAGTTGCGGCTCATGAGCGCCAGGTTCGGGACGCGCCCATCGTTGAGGCGGGCATTCACCGGGATCGTTCGCTCGACGACCACGTCCGCCCAGCGATCGGCGACCACGTGATTGGCGAACACCGGATGCGCCCAGAGATTCACGTTGGGATCCGTCGTGGCCTTGCCTTCCATTTCCAGGCGCACGCTCGCCCCGCGCACGACCGGGAACGCGAACGCGTAATCGGGCGCCTGCGCGGTCGCGGTCCTGTAGCCGCCGGTGTCGTCGATCGCGTTGCCGTTGGCGCGGAAGGCTTTCACGATCACGGTGCCGGGCGTCACGCCGTCGCCGAAGCGCACGTGGCCGCGCAAGACTGCCCGCGGATCGGCATCGTGGAGGGTGAGCGTGGCGGTGGTGCGTTCGATCGTGACACCGGAGACCGGTTGCACCTGCAGCAAGAGCGTCTTGTCGCCATCGATGACGCCGTCGCCGAGCAAGGACAGCGACACGAAGCTCTCTGGCGCCAGGGTCGTTGTCATGACGCCACCAGGCGGCATCTGGTAATCCACGCCCGCCACCGCCGTGCCGCCGATGATGCGCACCGAAACTTGCGGTGTGCCCGTCGGCTGGCCGGAGTAGCGCAGCGGAATGTTTGCGGAAACGCCCGTAGCACCGTTGGCCGGCTCCCACGCCGTCGCATCGGCCAGCGACAGCGTGTTGGGCGTCCCGCGGAACTGCGCGACCTCGTCGGCGATCAGGTTCATGCTGCGCACGTTGTCGGCTTCGCCTGCGATACCGCACGGGCCCGCCATGCACGTGTTGAGGGCGGGATTCGAATACACACCGAGCACCGGCAATGCACCTGGCTCGGACATGATCGTGGCGAACTGCGTTTCACGGACGTAGCCGAACGAGAAGGGATACGCGCCGTGCTTCTGCTCGCCCCACGGCGCCATTTCGGCGAGGCGATCGTCGGCGTTGCCCAGGTTGTGTCCCAACTGGTGCGCCATCGTGTACGGGCCGCAGGGCGTGGTGTCGACCACCGAATAGCCGTTGACGTCGCTCACGCCGCCCACGGCACCCGTGCCGTTGCGCGTCATGTTCGCGCCCGTCGTGTTCGCGGCGCCGCAGTTGGTGTCGCCGGCGCCGCGCACGCGCAGCAGGCTCACCAGGTCGGCGGCGAACTGGTTGCGCTTGGCGAAGATGCCCTTCTCCTGGTCGGCATCGTCGGTGATCCAGGCCAGGGCCTCGGCGTTCTCGGCGAAGGTGTCGTGGATCGCGAACGTGCCCGCGAGCGTGAACCGCACGCGCGAGCCGCTGTCGATGTGCGCCTGCGTCGCGACGGCGAGGTGGTTGGCGATTTCCGTTTGCACGGCGGCTTCGGTGCCGCGCAAGGCGACGATGTCGTCGCCGTACAGGCCGAGCACGCGGATGTCGACGGGCGTGGTGCCGGCGGCGGCGCTGGCCCGCAGCGCGGCGGGCTGCGCCATTGCGATCGCTTCCGGTCGCACCGCAGTTGAAAGCGATACGCCCCCCGGGGTGCTGATCGTGGTGACCCCGCGCGTCGTCGCGATCTGCAACATTCGTCCATCGGGCCTGGGCAATGCGCCGAACACCGCACCCTGCCCGAACGTCAGCACCATCGCCTGCGATCCGAGCGCCGATGCCACGCGACCGACGACGGTCCAATGACCGAAGGCGTCCTTCGATTGCTGTTCGATACGCACCGGATACGTCGAACCCTCCGACAACGCAATGCGCAACTGGCCTTCGTGCACCGCGCGACGCACCATCGCTTCGTCGATACCGAAGGGTTGCGGCGTGTCGCCGATCAACTCGGGAACGCGCACGACGGCGCGTGCGGTGGCAACGTCGAAGGCGAACGGTTGCGGTGCGCGGGTTGCGTCAGCGGGGATCGCCGACGTCGCGCGCATCGTCGCGGCGTGCGTTCCCCACGCGACGCTGCGCGCAGGCGTCTGACTTCCGTTCCACCACGCGAGACCGGCGCCGAGCGCAATCACCGCCGACACCCTCCACAACGCCTTCCGAGATCGCATCGAATTCCCTTCGAATGCGCGCATCCCCCGACGCACGCTCCCTCGGCCGATCATAGCGGCCACCGCGGGGCGGCGCGAGGTGACCGCCGGTAGCCGTGCCTAGCGGAACTTCGCGATCGCAGGGGCCATCAAGTCGACGCCGCGGGCGTTGTCGATCCGCCCGGCCACGCCGCAGGGCGCGCCGTCGCAGGCGCGCGGATCGGGACTCGAGAAGCGGCCCAGCCAGATCCCTTCGCCCGGATCGGTCATGAGCGTGCCGAAGGTCGGCGTGCGCAGGTCGAAGGAGAACGCAAACGCGCCGTAGGTCACGGTGCCGTCGTCCGCCGTCTGCGCGGCGAGGTCGTGCGCCGCGCCCATCGCGTGGCCGAGTTCGTGGGCGAGGACGTAGGCCCCGCAGGGCGCGACGTTCGCGACGACATAGCCGTGCGTCGGATCCAGGTCCGCATCGCCATGCTGGTTGGCGCCGTTCAACCACGAGGCGCCGCAGGTGTTGTCGTCCGCGTCCGGCGTCGGTCGGATGAAGGCCGCCAGGTCGGCGGCGGTTGCATCGCGCATGGATTCGAAATCGCTGTCGCCGTACGCACCGGAGGTCAGTGCGTCGAGCGCTTGCGCATTGGTGAACGTCGCGGGGATCGCGATCCCGCGCGCGCCAACCATGTCGAACCGCACGCGCGTGCCGCTGTCCAGTTGCACCTGGTTCGCCACGGCGATCAGGTGCGCAATTTCTGTTTCTGCGGCGGCGCGACTGCCGCGCAGTGCGACGAGTTCGGGCGAATACAACCCAAGCACTCCGATGGGCACGGGTCCGCGATCCTCGAAACGCATCGGACGCTCGGCGGCGGCCTTGAAATATTGCGCATCGAATTCGCCACCGGGCGGAATGCGATAGTCCGGCGTCGCCGGATGCCCCGTCGTGCCACGCGGCACGAGATTGCGCGCGGGCGCGACCGTCACCATGCCGCTGCCTTCGGTTTCGATCTGCATCGCGTGGCCGTCGGGCATCGGCAGTTGGCCGAATACGGCGTTCGGGCCGAAGGTCAGCACCATCGATTGCGAACCGGCGACCGTCGAGACGCGGCCGACGAGCGACCAGTGCCCGCCGCCGTGTGTTTCCTGGCGTTCGATCTTCACCGGGTAGGAGCTGCCGTCGGGCAGCACGACTTCGAGCGTGCCGTCGCGCAGCGCGCGGCGCGCCATGGCGGCGTCCAGGTGGATGCCGCGTGCAGCGTTGCCGAGGAACAGCGTCGGCACGCCGGTTTCGACGACGGCTTGCGGCAGGGACGCAGGCGCGGCCTCGCGCGCGCGTTCCGCGTGCAAGCTCCACATCGCCAGACCCAGACTCGCGACGACCAGCGCGCAGGCCATCGCCCCCTTGACCATCCCCATCGAAAACCACCGCTCGGAACCCACCGCAGCGCGCATCTTAGCCGCGCCAGCGGCCGCGCACAGGGCCATTGGTCAGGCCGGCGCCGGCCGACATACGGTGTCCCGCATTCAGCTGATGGAGGCAGCGCCGCGGGCCTCGCGCTCCGGTGATCCGCGGTGGCCGATCTCGCGCAGCTTCCGGCAATGTGATCAGGTCGCGAGGCTTGCGTCCTTGAGCTTGCGGATCTGGTCGCGCACGCGCGCGGCGTCCTCGAATTCCAGATCGCGCGCATGCTTGTACATGCGGTCTTCGAGCTGCTTGAGCTTGGCGGCGATCTGCGAAGCGTCGAGCGCAGCGTAGTCGACGCGTTCCTCCGCCACCGCGGCCACCCGGCCCTTGCCCTTCTTCTTCGCCTCGCCCGGCTCGGTGCGCGCGCCTTCCATGATGTCGATGATCGGCTTGGAGACCGACACCGGCACGATGCCGTGTTCGAGGTTGTATTCGACCTGCTTCGCGCGGCGGCGGTCGGTTTCGTCGATCGCCACCTGCATCGAGCGCGTGACCTTGTCGGCGTAGAGGATCGCCTTGCCGCGCAGGTTGCGCGCCGCGCGGCCGATGGTCTGGATCAGCGAACCGCCGCTGCGCAGGAAGCCTTCCTTGTCGGCGTCGAGGATGGCGACCAGCGACACCTCCGGCATGTCCAGGCCCTCGCGCAGCAGGTTGATGCCGACCAGCACATCGAACTTGCCCAGGCGCAGATCGCGGATGATTTCCACGCGCTCGACCGTGTCGACGTCGGAGTGCAGGTAACGCACGCGGCAGCCATGTTCGCCGAGATATTCGGTGAGGTTTTCCGCCATGCGCTTGGTCAGCGTGGTGACGAGCACGCGGTCGCCCATCGCGACGCGCAGGTTGACCTCGCCCAGCAAATCGTCGACCTGCGTGGCGACGGGACGGATTTCGACTTCCGGATCGATCAGGCCGGTCGGGCGCACGACGAGCTCGACGACTTCGCCGGCGGACTCGCGCAATTCATACGGGCCCGGCGTCGCCGAGACGTAGATGCTGCGCGGCGAACGCAATTCCCATTCCTCGAACTTCAGCGGCCGGTTGTCCATCGCCGAGGGCATGCGGAAACCGAACTCCACCAGCGTTTCCTTGCGCGAACGGTCGCCCTTGTACATCGCGCCGATCTGCGGAACGGTGACGTGCGATTCGTCGACGACCAGCAACGCATCGGGCGGCAGGTAGTCGTACAGGCACGGCGGCGGCTCCCCCGGCATGCGGCCGGTGAGATGGCGCGAGTAGTTTTCGATGCCGTTGCAGTAGCCGACTTCGGCGAGCATTTCGAGATCGTAGGTCGTGCGCTGTTGCAGGCGCTGCGCTTCGACCAGCTTGTTCTGCGAATACAGGAATTCCAGGCGATCGCGCAGTTCGGCCTTGATCAGGTCGACGGCCTGCAACACCGTGCGCCGCGTGGTGACGTAATGCGACTTCGGGTAGATCGTGTAGCGCGGCACCTTGCGCAGCACCTCGCCCGTGAGCGGATCGAAGATCGACAGCGTTTCGATCTCGCCGTCGAACAACTCGATGCGCAGCGCTTCCATGTCGCTTTCGGCCGGATGCACGTCGATGGTTTCGCCGCGCACGCGGTAATGGCCGCGCTGGAGTTCGAACTCGTTGCGCGTGTACTGCATCTCGGTGAGGCGGCGGATCAGCTCGCGCTGCTCGATGCGCTCGCCGCGCACCATGTGCAGCACCATGTTGAAGTATTCGTTCGGATCGCCCAGGCCGTAGATCGCGGAGACCGTGCAGACGATGATCGCGTCGCGCCGTTCGAGCAGTGCCTTGGTCGCCGACAGGCGCATCTGCTCGATGTGCTCGTTGATCGAGCTGTCCTTCTCGATGTACGTGTCCGACGAAGGCACGTAGGCCTCGGGCTGGTAGTAGTCGTAATAGCTGACGAAGTATTCGACCGCGTTATGCGGGAAGAAGGCCTTGAACTCGCCATAGAGCTGCGCGGCGAGCGTCTTGTTCGGCGCCATGACCAGCGTGGGCTTCTGCACCTGGTTGATGACGTTCGCGATCGTGTAGGTCTTGCCCGACCCGGTGACGCCGAGCAGCGTCTGGCGCGCGAGGCCGGATTCGAAATTGGCGACGATCTTCTCGATCGCCTGCGGCTGGTCGCCGGCCGGCGAATACGGCGAGACGAGCTGGAAGGGCGTGGCGTTGGACGACTCTGGGCGCATCGGGTCTTCGGGAGAGGGGTGCAGCGGGGGGATCGGCGAGTGTAGCGCCGGGAGGATGAAGCCTGAGGCGCCGGCGCGGCGATATCTGACGGCAGGCCGCGAGCCTCGCCGAGGGTGGTCGCAATGCGTGCGCCGCAGCATCGGAAGGCCTGAACGCGAGGCCTTCGTTATGCGTCCCCTGCCCTTTGGTTTCAACAGGTTCGACCACCGTCGACGTGCGTGCGACCGCCGTCGCGCGCGGGGCGTCACCTTGCTCGAGGTGTCGATCGTCGTGGCGGCCGTTGCGACGCTCGCCGCCCTCGCGCTCCCGCGTTTCGCCGCCGCGCGGGAGGCGGCGCGCAGCAGCGCAGCGCACCAGGCATTGCTTGCCGCATTGATGGTCGCGCCCACACATGCGGCGTCGAGCGGCTCGGAGGTGGTCGTCTGCCCCGGAACCCCCGCGGGATGCGCGGGCACGCACGACTGGAGCGCGGGCTGGATCGTCTTCGCCGACCTGGACGGCAATCGCCTTCGCGATCCCGCGCGCGAATCGTTGGTGCATCGCGTCGGCCCCGTCGGCGGGCACACGCATTTGCGCACGACGGCGGGACGCACGCGACTCGTGTTCCAGCCGGATGGCAGCGCGGTGGGCTCGAACGTGACCTTCACCTTGTGCGACGGCCGCGGGCCGCGCCGCGCCGTGGCGCTGGTGATGAACAACACGGGGGCGATACGCGCGGCGCCGGCCACGCTTGCGCAGGCGAATGCGTGCATGGCGGCGATGTAGGCGCCGCGCCCTGCGCGCAAGAAAAAAGGCCTGCATCGCTGCAGGCCTTTCATCAATCGAATCTGGCGCCCGAAGTTGGACTCGAACCAACGACCCCCTGATTAACAGTCAAGTGCTCTAACCGGCTGAGCTATTCGGGCGGGGGCGCATATTCTGGCCGCCCGTGCGGGGCTGCGTCAATCCGCGCGACGCCGCTTTCGCCGATTTCGAACGTTTGCGCGTCTTCGAGCTCGATTTCATCGCCTTGCAGGTCGGTTGCGCCGGGGATCCGCGCGCTGGCGACGGTGCCGGAATTGGAGGTGCGAGCGGACGCGATGGCATCGGACACGCCCGGTGCGAGGCCGCGCACGCGGCCGCCGGCGGCCGGTACAGGCGCCGCGGGATCGCGCGATTCGACGGCAAGGATCTCGGAATCGCGCGCGGACCAGCGCGCGAGGTCGGTGAGGTCCAGCGTGACGAACGGAAGGAACGGCAGAACGCAATCGGCGAGGATCGCACCGCCGGGGGCGCATGCGCCCTGTGCTCGGCGCGCCTGGATGGCGGCGTCGAGTACCGCGCGTGCCTGTGGCTCCAGGTGGTCCACGTAGAGCGCGCGGGCGTGGAGGTGGCGTCGGTCGTTCGATGCGGGCGCGGGCAATGCGATCCGGTCCGGCGCGTTGAGGCCGCGTGCGGGTTCGTCGTGCAGCACATGCGCATTCTCCGGCGTGCCCTCTGCATATTGCGCGAGGTAGTCGCGGAGGAAGTTCGCATAGCGTTGCCCGGCCGCCCGGTCCGGTCTGGGCGAAGCCGCGGGAACGCCGTCGACGGTTTCAGTCTGCAGCAAGGCGAAGTGGCGCGCCTGGAGATCCGCAGCGGTGCGCCACCAACCGTCGATGCGCACCAGGCGGCAACTGTCGACGTACGCGCCCGAAGCGGTGTCCTCGACGGGAACGAGCGCGCCGACTTCGTCGAGGGCGTATTTGCGATACACCGGATCCGTACTCGCGACATCGAATTTCGGATGCAGCGACGGCCCGGGCGCATCGTGCCGGTCGCGACAACATTCGCGGCAATGCGGGCTCTGCTTGACGTCCGGATTCGGACCGGCGGCATATCGCTCGCCAGGTGCTTGCGCGTTGTCCGCCGGCGTGTGGACGGCGTAGCGCAGGCCCGTCCAGATCGCGGGCCAGCGTGCGGCGCGGTGCAACACGCCGAGCTGCGGGCCACCAGCGCCGTATCGACATTCGCATTTGACGACCCGCATCTCGATGCGGTTGTCGATACGCGCGCCTGTTCCATCTTCGGTGTATGTCAGGACATCGAATCGCGTGTTGCCCAGCGGATCGATCGACGGTGACGTGGCGGCGGTCGCGCGGCCCTCGCCGATGGAGACTGGAAGCATGTCGGCGTGCTCGACGGGCGCGTTTGCCGCACGACGCACCCGTGGATGCAAGGGTGCGGGCGTGGAGGCATGAAGCCGATTGGGTTCGAGCGCCAGTTCGCCGAGCACCGTGCGTAGTTCCAGCGTCCGGGTGTCCCCGGTCGGCGCGGTCCACTCCGCACTGACGCGGGCCGTCTTCAACACGTGGGTCGATGCATCGATCGTGCGATGCAGGACAAGCCCGCGCAGTCCGCTGTCGCATGCGGCGTGTTCGACTTCGTTGGCGGGCGCGCCGCAGGCGGCGTTGCGCGCGTCGATCGGTCCATCCAGCGATGCGATGTCCGCGAATGGCGTCGCGCGCAGTGCGTCGAGTTCGCTCGTCACCAGCGCGAGCACGCGCGCGCGCCCTTTCGCCTCCGCGGCGCTTCGCGCGAGTGCGCCCTGCAGGGCTGCGAGCGCCAGCAGGCCGATGGCGAGCAAGACGACGGCGACGAGGACTTCGAGAAGTGAGAACCCGGTGCTCGTTCGTTTCATGGCAGCGCCCATCAGTACGACACGCCATCGCTCCACGCGCCGGGAATCGGCGCGTGGGCGGTCGGCACGGTGTCGTGAAGCTTCGCGACGACATCCGGTGCGGACACGATGGCGCTGTCGCCGCCGGCCTGTTCGATGCGGCCCTGGACGACGACGGCCCCGTAGATCGCAGCGCCGGATTGCAATCGGAGATGCGCGCTGCCGCCCGAAGCGGGATCCAACACGTCATCGCGGGAGCGCACGAACACGAGGCCGAAAACGCGCCCGTGCACGTGCAGCGCGCCGTCGACCACCAGCAGCACGGGGGCATCGGGTGCGCCGAGTTGATCGCCGGCGCCGATGTCGCAGTTCGCCTGGCACCAGAGCAGGCCGGAAAGCTGCGGCGAGGGATAGGATTCGTGCAGCGCCTGGTCCGGTCGCGTCAGTGCGCCGGCAGCGGCATCGCGCGGAACGATGCGCCCGGCATGGCGGTAGAGGAAGGCCTCGTCTGCGGCAAGTTCGACCCGGCGCATCGTCGACGGGACGACGAACGCGCCCGACGGCGTGCGTGTTTCGCAGAACCCGTCGCCGTCCGCATCGCCGCGCGCGGAAACGCCGAACACCTCCGCGAACAGATCGCACGGAAACTCGCCTGGCGCCACGTCGTCGTTCGCGCCGAGGGCATTCGCGCCGTCGCTGCCGTCGACATCGAGCACGTCGATGCCTTCGGGATCGCGACTGTCGACAAGGCTGCCGTCGAGGGGACACCGGCACGTGTCGCAGGTCGCGATCCCGGCCTCCAGTACTGGCGTACCGCCATCGAAGAACTCGCCTGCGTGGCAGGAGTTCGCCGCGGATTTCCGCACATCCTTCCGGCTCCACGCGGACACCGGGAGGCCGTCGCCACCGGCGTTCGGATTGGCGACGACATGCAAGGGCGCGCGCAGGTCGATGTCCCCGCTCGCAATCACCGGCGGCATGCGAGCGTTCGGGACGAAAACATCCGACCGCGCAAAGGTCTGCGCCACGGTCGCGCGCGCGCCTTGGCCCGGCAGTCGCGCGAGGCCGACGACGGTGTACCGGAGTGCGTTGCCTGCTTCGGCCGGATCGGTCGTGCAGCGCGCGGCATCGTCCCGGGCCACGCGGCACAACACCACTCCCGCTCCGTGCGCGAGGCGTTCGAATGCCCCCACCTGTGCGATGCGAACAGGCAGGGGCAGCATTCGCGTGTCGAACACATCCACGGTGCCATCGCCATCGCGATCGCCGCCGGGTTCGGTCCAGTAATACATCGCGGCGCGGCGCGCGGCGTCCGGGATCGCCCCGCACGGAAACGCCATTGCCTGCGCCAGTTCGGCGCAAGGCTTCCACTGTGCCCCGTGCGCCAATCGCGCCGGGTCTTCGTATAACCACGCCGCGCCCTGGGCAACGGCTGCCTCCGCGAGCTCGCCGACAACGCGGGCCCGTATCGCGTTTCCCGAAGCGCGCTGTTCGAACACGCCGACATGCAGCGTCAGCAACGTCACGACGCTCGCCAGCAACAGCACGACGATGGCGGCCACCAGGGCATTTCCTTCGGCAGACTGCATCGGTCAGCCGCCTCCGTTCGAACGCAGCGCAACGACATGCCGCAGCGTGGCTTCGCGACCAGTCAGGAACGCGGGTGGATCGCGCAACGTACCGGTCAATGCGATCTCGACCCGACGATCGTTCACCGACCCGTCGTGGACGAACCGGAGCGTGCTGATGCGCACTGCGTCGCTGCCGACCACCAGGCCCGGGCCGTCGCAGTCGACACCGGCCCCACGGCGGACTTCGATCTTCCCCGCATGTTCGCGAATCGCGATGTCCGCGCCGCGAAGACAGCCGGCCGCGACCTGCACCTCGGCGCCGGCGACGCGCGCGCGCCGCACCTCCGCCACCACCAGCGCCATCGTCGACCGCAGTTCCTGCTGCAAGCGCGTCGCCACCACCGTCTCGCTTCCGGCACGCAACAGTTGCAGGAAGAAGCCGAGCGCCGCGGTGATCACCAGCAACCCCAGCCCAAGCGCCACCAGGAGCTCCACCAGCGTGAACCCACGCATCAGCACGCGCGGATCCCCGTGATTGCGCCGCCGTTGCTGCACATGGACGCGTGGCCCAAGGGCGATACGGCGACGGTCAACGCAAAACGCCCGCTGCGCGACGCCAGCCGCACTGCGTCGCGTACTTCGCCAGTGCGCATCCCGTTCGCGCCTTCGAACGCGAACGCGTCGACCGCCGAAAGCAGGACCACGCCGCCGTACAGGGTGCCCGGTACCGTCGCGCGCCGCGCATCGACCATGCATGCATCGCCATTGGCGAGACAGTCGCACGCATCCAGGCCCGCCATCGGCATCCCTGCCGGCGGCAACTGCGCCTCGCGCGCGCCTGCGCACCATTGCGCGCCGTGCCCGGAGAACCGCACCGACACGGCGCGCGCCTGCTTCACGGACGCGAGCCGTGCTTCCGCGATGAGCGCAACCACTGCATCCGCGGCACCGCGCAAGCGTGCCTTCTCGAAGTAGATCGTGAATGCAGGGACCGCCAACGTCGCGAGGAGCGCCACGACCGTCATCGCCACGATGAGTTCGACCAGCGTGAAACCGGGCGCCCGCCGGGCGCGCATGTAACGAGGCATCCATGCCTCCTCCGTGTTGTCCATTGCGCAGTGGTGTAACACGGCGTTCCGGCGCGCAAACCAGTGCAGACCGACGAGCGGGAACGGATGGGGGTCCCAACGGTTCCGGAGCGGCGAACAGGCGGGCGTAGCATCCTTCGCAAGCTTCAAAAGGAGTGCCCGCGATGCGTCGCCAGGTCGGCTTCACAATGATCGAACTGATGGTCGTCGTCGCGGTCGTCGCGATCCTCGCGATCATCGCGCTGCCGATGTACGGCGAGCAGTCGCGCAAGGGCAAGCGTGCCGAAGCCGCGCAGGCGCTGGGCGACCTGCAGTTGCGCCAGGAGAGTTTCCGCGCGGATCACCCCATCTATGGCGACACCACGACGGACTCCGACACCGCGAACGTGCTCGGCAGCGTCGCCAACGTTGCGGCGTACAACCTTGGCCTGAAGTACTACACGGTGAGCGTCACCGGCACGCCGACGGCCACCGGTTACACCCTCACCGCAACCCGCAAGGGCGAAATGACCTCCGACCCCAAGTGCGGCAACTTCACGATAACCATGGTCGCGGGCGTCGTGACCAAGGGCGTCAGCACCGGCGACGCGGACTACTGCTGGCGCAAGTAGCCGCTCAGGTCACCACGCGGTAACAGGGGCGATATTCCCCGGCAATCTTCATGCGCCGCTGTTCGACGAACGCGCGTAGCAACGCATCCAGCGCTTCCATCATGTCGCGGTCGCCGTGGATCTCGAACGGGCCACGTTCCTCGATGCGTCGCAAGCCCTCTTCCTTGACGTTGCCGGCCACGATGCCGGAGAACGCGCGGCGCAGGTCCGCGGCGAGCTCGTGCGGCTTCCGCCCATGGTGCAGATCGAGCGCCGCCATCGCTTCATGCGTGGGCACGAAGGGTTTCTGGAATTCCAGCGGCACCTTCATCGCCCAGTTGAAGAAGAACGAATCCTTCTGCGCGATGCGGTAGTCCTTCACCTTGCGTACGCCGGTCGCCATGCGCTTGGCGGCCTTCACCGGATCGCCGACGATGATCTCGTAACGCGAGGTCGCGGCCTCGCCCAGCGTCAGGCGCAGGAACTGGTCGATCTGTTCGAAGTACGGGGCCGCGGCCGCCGGGCCGGTGAGGATCAGCGGGAACGGCAGGTCCGCGTTTTCCTCGCGCAGCAGGATGCCGAGCAGATACAGGATTTCCTCCGCCGTACCGACGCCACCAGGGAACACGATGATCCCGTGGCCCATGCGGACGAAGGCTTCGAGGCGCTTCTCGATGTCCGGCATGATCACCAGGTGGTTGACGATCGGGTTCGGCGATTCGGCCGCGATGATGCCCGGCTCGGTGATGCCGATGTAACGCATCGTGCGGCGGCGTTGTTTCGCATGCGCGATCGTTGCGCCCTTCATCGGCCCCTTCATCGCACCGGGTCCGCAGCCTGTGCAGATGTCCAGGCCGCGCAGGCCCAGCTCGTAACCGACCTGCTTGGTGTACAGATATTCGTCGCGGCCGATCGAATGGCCGCCCCAGCACACGACGAGGTTGGGTTCCGAGGGTTGCAGCACGCGCGCGTTGCGCAGCAGTCCGAACACCGCATCGGTGATGCCGTCGCCGCTGTCGAGGTTGCGTTCGTTCAATTCGATCGCGGTGTAGGCAAGATCGCGCACGACGGCGAACAACAACTCGGCGACGCCGCGGATGATCTCGCCATCGACGAAGGCGATGGCCGGCGCGTGATGCAGATCGATGCGCACGCCGCGATCCTGTTGCAGGACCTGGATGTCGAATTCGGGATAGAGCTCCTGCGCGGCGCGTGGGTCGTCGGTGGCGCTGCCGCTGGTCAGCACGGCGAGTGCGCAGCGGCGCAACAGGTCGTGCATGCCGCCGGACGAGGCATCGCGCARACGCGCCACTTCGGCGCGCGAGAGGACATCGAGGCCCCCACGCGGATAGATGCGCGCGTTGACGGTGGGAAGCAGCTTGGTGGTGTCGTCGTTCATGCGCGCAAGGGTAGCGCAAAACGAGAAACGGCCGGGTTTCCCCGGCCGTTTCCCTTATAACGCTGTTACCGATTAACCGATCAGAACTCGTAACGCAGCGTCACGTTGGCAGCCCAACGCTGCGAGGGCGTGAAGCTCTCGTTGACCGGCAGCGCGGTCGGCGCGTAGTTGCCGTTCGCATCCAGGTACGGACGGATGTCGTAGATGTAAAGGCCCTGCGCGTCCACGCCGGTCACGTTGGCGAGCGTGCGCTCCAGCGGGAAGCTGGCGCGGTGCTCGACACCCCAATCCTTGTTGAGCAGGTTGAGGAAGTTGAAGATGTCGAGGCGGATCTCACCCTTGTGGCCTTCGCTGAAGCCCGGGATTTCCTGCGCGAACGACAGGTCGAGCTGGTTCACCCACGGCGCGCGGCCTTCGTTGCGGTCGAAGATGCCGCCCTGCTGGCGCACGAGCTGCGAGTTGTTCGCGATGTAGTTGAAGAACGAATCGATCGAAGCCTGCGTCGTGCCATTCGTAACGGTCGGATCGTTGAAGCCGACGAACGACACATCGTCGCGATTCACCGGGATGTAGGCGAGGTCGCGGAACGACGAATCGCCGTTCACGTCGTTGCCGAAGACCCAGCTGTACGGCGCGCCGGAGTGGCCGTCGTAGATCGCCGAGAACTTCGTCGCGTACGCACCGAAGAACGCGTGTTCCCACGCGAAGGTGGCGAGCAGGCGCTGCGGGATCGAGTAGTTCGACGTCGCCAGGTAGTCGTCGTTCGGGTTGATCCAGTCGCGGTTGCCGTAGGAGCTGCTGGCGACCGAGCTGGTGCCCGGGTTGACTTCCTTCGCATCCGACAGCGTGTACGACACCGACGCGGCCCAGTTTTCGGCGAACGGCTTGCGCCACTGGAAGGTCAGGTTGTCGGCGTAACCCTTGTCGGTGTTGGTCAGCAGGATGTTCTGGCCGAACGAAGGGTTGGCGTTGTCGCGCGCCGGGTTCGAACCGCTGGTGCCCGTGGTCGTGCCATTCGGGTTGCGCTGGTAGGCCAGGCGGCCGTCAGGCAACACGCCGGTCGGCGCACCGAGGTTGATGTTGTCGTACTTGATGCCCTTGATCGTGTCGATGTGCTGCGCTTCGACCGTGAACACCGAATCCAGGAACGGCAGCTGCAGGTCGTAGCCCAGCGTGTACTTGGCGACGGTCGGCAGCTGGAAGTCCGGATCGACGAGCGCGAGCGACATGGTCGAGCGGCCCAGGCCCGGGTCGGTCGCCGCGGCGCCCGGCGGCGTCTGCGTCGAACCATTCGGGTTGAACGGCAGGGCCGGGTCGAAGCCGACGTCGTAGGTCGACACGGCGACGCCGTTGTTCGAGAACGGATTGCCGAGCCACACGGCCGGGGTGTTGGAAACGAACACGCCCGCGCCGCCGCGGATCTGCGACTTGTCGTCGATCATGAAGTTGAACGACGCACGCGGCTGGAAGACGTCGTTGCCGTCGATGGTGCCCTGGTTGCTGAAGCCGTAACCGCCGGTGGCGGCATTGGCGTTGGTCGGGTTGTTGCGCAGACCGCAGGGACCGAGGTCGACTTCCGTCGCGCCGGTCGTCGGATTGACCACGCCACCGGCCGGGAGGCCCGGGGCCGCGGCGAAGCACGGGTTGAACGTCGGGGTGTCGTTGATCTGCGGGATGTCGTAACGCAGGCCGTACTGCACGGACAGACGGTCGTTGACCTGCCAGGTGTCCTGCAGGAAGAAGCCGTACTGCTTGCTCGTCAGCACCGCGGCGACATTGTTCAGGTCGTAACCCGGCGCCGGCGTGGCGAGCTGGTAACGGTTGTAGGTGCCGTTGATGAAGTTCTGCAGGCCGTTGAACTCGTACGCGCCGTTGTAGTTCTGCAGGAACAGGTTGTAGAGCTCGTCGCTCTGGTAGTCCACGCCGCCCTTGAGCACGTGGTCGCCGAGGTAGTAGCTACCGGCGAAGTACGCATTCCACGTCTTGACGTTCAGGCGGTTGGCGTGGGTCGGCGGTTCGGTGCCGAGGAAGATGCCCGGGCCGCTGTTGCCCGTGCCGGCGCGCACGAGGATCGAAGGCTGGTGGCCGCCGACCATCGGGTCGCGGTCCTGGTTGAATTCGCTGTAGGCCACCGAGGTTTCGGTGCTGAAGCTGTCCGCCCAGTCGTCGTAGAAGCTCAGTGCGTAGCTCGTCGACTTCTTGTCGAGGGTGTACCAGTTCGACGACAGCGACAGGCGCGGCGAGGAACCGGTGACCGTGCCGTTGATGACGATGGGTTCGAATTCCTTCGTCTGGCTCAAACGCAGGCTGGCGCGATGCGCGTCGCTGATGTTCCAGTCGAGCTTGACCAGGCCACGCTTGGTGTCCATGTCAGGCGCCTGGCCATTGTCGCCCGGGGTCAGGCCCTTGGCGGTGGCGGTGGCGATGACGTTGTTGATGAAGTCCTGCGAGATGCCGGGGACCTTCAGCGTCGCATTCGATTCGGCCGGGCCGGTGATCGAGCCGATGCCGTCCTTCTTCTGCTTCTCGAGCGAGACGAAGAAGAACAGCTTGTCCTGGACGATCGGGCCGCCGAGCGTGAGGCCGAGCGTGCGGTCCTTGTCGTAGCCTTCCCAGCCCTTGCCCGACGCGTTCTCACCGACCATGCCCGCGGCATTCTGGTAGACGAAGTACGCCGAACCGTGCAGGTCGTTGGTGCCCGACTTGGTGACGGCATTGATCGTCGCGCCGACGCCGCGGCGCGTGGCCACGTCGTAGTTCGCGGTCGAGATGTTGTATTCCTGGATCGCGTCCTGCGAGATCGGCGTGCCCTTGGTCGGCAGGCCGTTGTCGTTCAGGCCGAAGGGGTCGCCGGCGTTGACGGTGTCGACGGTGATGCTGTTGTAGCGGAAGTTCTGGCCGTTGGCCGAGAACGCGCCACGGTCGCGGTCGGTGATGACCACGCGGGGATCGGCGCGCACGATGTTCTGGATCGAGCGGTCGGGGGCCGGCATGCGGTCCATGTCTTCGCGCGAGAGCGTCGTGGCGATGCCCTTGTTGTCGGGCTGGATGATCGAGGAGCCCGTCACCGTGACGGCGGCGAGTTCCTGCTGGGCGAGCGACAGATCGACCTGCGAGACCTTGTCCAGGCCGAGGTAGACGTTCTGCTGCGACTTCGTGCCGGCATCGGCCTTGTTGACCGTCACCGTGTACGGGCCGCCGACGCGCAGGCCGCGCGCTGCGTAACGACCGTTCGCGTCGGTCACCGCCTTGCTGACCGTGCCCGATTCGGCGTGCACGATCGTCACTTCGGCGCCCGCGACGGGCTGGCCGGAACCATCGACCACGCGGCCACCGACACCGGCGGACGTGCTCTGTGCGAACACGGGCGCGGCAGCGAGCGCCGCGATCAGCGCAACCGACAGCTTCGACAGCCGGACGCGATTTCGATCAGTCATCTTGGATCACCTTGGATGGGAATGTTTTCGAACAGACGCAGCCTCACGCCCGCATGTCCTTATGCGATGCCTGAGACCGAACAGGTTGGGTGTGTCCCCCGCCCACTGCGCTGTGCGCTTGGGCTAACGACAGTTTAACACCATAGATCCGGGGGATGACCGCGAAATGACCGCTGCGGGACAGTGTTCGCGGAAGCAGGCCGCCCTGAATCCTTCAGCTGGCGACCAGTGGAAAACACGCGCCGTGGGTCATGCCCCCGGGGCGATCGTGCTCGTCAGGTAAGTGCCCAGTCCGTCGAGGAACATCTGCACGGAGATTGCAACGAGCAGCATGCCCATCAGGCGTTCGACCGCGATCAGCACGCTGGTGCCGAGCCAACGATAGAGGAAGGTCGCCGAAAACAGGATCGCCGCCGTCGCGCCCCACGCGATCAGGAGCGCCAGGCTCCATTCCGACAGGCGCGTGGGCTCGTTGCTGCCCATCAGCATCACGGCCGCCATGCCCGAGGGCCCGGCGACCAGCGGGATCGCCATCGGCACGATGAAAGGTTCGCCGCCGGGCATCTCGCCCATCAGGCCTTCCGGGGGCGGGAAGATCATGCGCAGGCCGATCAGGAACAGCACGATGCCGCCGGCGATGGACACCGATTCCTGGCGCAGGTGCATCAACTCGAGCGCGTACTTGCCGCCCCACAGGAACAGCATCAGCACGACCAGTGCGATGAGCAGTTCGCGCGCGAGCACCACGCGCCGGCGCCTGGGTTCCAGCGGCTTGAGCAACCCGAGGAACACCGGGATGTTCCCGAGCGGATCGAGGATCAGGAAGAGCAGCAGCGCGGCCGACGCAATGGTCATTCGAGCGAACCGCGCGCGCCCTGCGCGATTTCGCCATTGAACGGCGCGCCCATCGGCGAGAGCAATTCGACGCAGGCCTGCGCGGCGAACGCCGGATCGCGCGCGTCGCGATCCATGTCGTCGACGAAGGCCTTCGCGCGCAGGCCCGTGCGCATCGGGCCCGGTTGCAGGCCGGCGACGCGGATGGGCGAGTTCGCGAGTTCGGCATGCAGCATCGACACCAACCCGACGCGCGCATGCTGCGCCAGGCCGTATGCGCCCCAGTAGGCGCTCGACACGCGCTCCAGATCGTCGACGACGAACACCACGGACGCATCCGTCGACTTGCGCAACACCGGCAGGCACGCCTGGGTGAGCCACGCAGGCGCGGTGACGTTGACGTGCATCGCGCGCGCGAATGCAGCCGGTTCGGTGTGTTCGATCGGCGTCAGGCCGCGGAAGTCGGCGGCGCAATGCAGGATGCCGTCGAGGCGCCCGTAGGCATCGTCGATGCGATGCGCGAGCTCGGCGAAATCATCCGGCGATGCGCCTTCCAGATCGAGCGGATACAGCACGGGCGTCTTCGCGATCGCCGCAATCGCGTCGTGCAGCTTTTCGAGCTGGCGCACGTTGCGGCCGAGGAGCACCGCGGTGGCGCCGGCTTGGGCGACGGCCTTCGCCGCGGCGCTGCCGAGCCCGCCATGCGCGCCCGTCACAAGGATGATGCGCCCGGCGAGCGGGGCGTGGTCGGTGGGGAAACTCACGCCTTCTGCGCTTCGGCGATCATCCGCGCCAGTTCGCCGGCTTCGGCCAGCTCGCAGGTGATGTCGCAACCGCCGATGAGCTCGCCGTTGATGAACAACTGCGGGAACGTCGGCCAATCCGAGTAACGCGGGAGGTTGGCGCGGATCTCGGGTTCTTCGAGCACGTTGACGGTGTGGAGCTCCGAGGCGCCGGCGGTCCTGAGCGCCTGCACGGCCTTGCTGGAGAAGCCGCACATCGGGAACTGCGGGGTGCCTTTCATGAAGAGCACGATGGGGTGGCCGGTGACTTCGGCCCGGATGCGCTCCTGGATCGGCACGGACTGCAGGGACATGGTGGCTCCGTAAAAGCGTTGGTGCGACGTGGGGCTAGAATTGTAAGTCTTCACCGCCCCCCAAGGAGTCCGACATGGCGATCGAGTTGCCGCCCCTGCCCTACGACCGCACCGCGCTGGAACCCCACATTTCGGCCGAAACGCTGGATTACCACCATGGCAAGCACCACAAGGCCTACGTGGACAACCTCAACAAGCTGATCGCCGGGACCGAGTTCGAGTCGATGGAGCTGGTGGAGATCGTGCGAAAGTCGCAGGGAGGCATGTTCAACAATGCCGCCCAGGTCTGGAACCACACGTTCTACTGGAACTGCATGAAACCCGCCGGCGGCGGCGAACCGCAGGGCAAGCTCGGTGATGCGATCGCCAAGGCCTTCGGCGACTTCGGCAAGTTCAAGGAACAGTTCACCGATACGGCGATCAAGACCTTCGGTTCGGGTTGGGCCTGGCTGGTGCAGCGCCCCGATGGTTCGCTCGCGCTGGCGAGCACGCCCAACGCGGCGACGCCGATCACCGGCGAAGACGTGCCGCTGCTGACGTGCGACGTGTGGGAACACGCGTACTACGTCGACTATCGCAATGCGCGCCCGAAGTACGTCGAAGCGTTCTGGAACCTCGTGAACTGGGACTTCGTTTCGAGCCAGATGCGCTGAGGCGCAATCGCTACTGACGCAGGGCCGCGATCACGGGTTCGACCTGGGATTCGCGGCCCAGTGTTTTTCCGACGCGCGCAAGCGCCTGCGCCAGTTCCTGCGGTGAATCCGCCCGCAGTGTCGCGTGCCCCACCTTGCGGCCGGCGCGCGCCTGTTTTCCGTAGTCGTGCCAATGCCCGCCCGCTTCGGCGAGGACGGCGTTGGCGTCGGGCATCGCGCCGATCCAGTTGAGCATGCACGCCTCGCCGACCATGCGCGTGGCGCCGAGCGGCAAGCCGAGCACCGCGCGCAGATGGTTCTGGAACTGCGAGGTCTCGCTGCCTTCGATGGTCCAGTGGCCGGAGTTGTGCACGCGCGGCGCGAGCTCGTTGGCGAGCAGCTCGCCGCCGCGGCAGAACAACTCGAGCGCGAACACGCCGACATAGCCGAGCGCGTCGGCCAGCGCGCGCGCATGTGCCAGCGCCTTGTCTTCCAGCGCTTGCGGCACAGGCGCGGGCGCCAGGCTCGCCGACAGCACCCCGTCGACATGCCAGTTCTGCGTCAGCGGCCACGCGCGGAATTCGCCGTCGCGACCGCGCACGGCGACCACGCTCACTTCCTTGTCGAAGGCGACGAAGCCTTCAAGGATCAGGCCCACCGTCCTTGCCTGCGCGCCGAGTGCATCCCACGCGGCATCGGCATCGGCCGGCGATTTCAGGCGGAACTGGCCCTTTCCGTCATAGCCCAGGCGGCGCGTCTTGAGGATGCACGGCGTGCCGATCGATGCGAGCGCGGCGTCGAGGCCTTCGCGCGAATCGATCGGCGAAAACGGCGGCACCGGGATGCCGAGTTCGCGGAACAGGGTTTTCTCCGCGAGACGATCCTGCGCCACCGCGAGCGCGCCCGGGCTCGGGAACACGGGGACGCGTTCGGCAAGCCACTGCGCGGATTCGGAAGGGACGTTCTCGAAATCGAACGTGGCGACATCGATGCGCGAGGCGAACTCGGCGAGCGCGCGTTCGTCTCGCCAGTCGCCGACGATCATCGGCGCGCATTGCGCGGCACACGCATCGCCGACGGTATCCATCACCAGGAAGCGCAGGCCGAGGGGTGCGCCGGAAAGAGCCAGCATGCGAGCCAGCTGGCCGCCGCCGAGGATGCCAACGGTCGTCATCGCACTATTTTCGCGGATCGTCGTTGTTGGCGACGTCGTCGGTCTGGCGCGCGCGGAATTGCGCGAGCGCCTCGCCGATGGACGGGTGCGTGGCGGACAGCATCGCAGCGGCGAACAACGCCGCGTTCGACGCGCCCGCGTTGCCGATGGCGAAGGTCGCGACGGGGATGCCGGCCGGCATCTGCACGATCGACAACAACGAATCCATGCCGTTGAGCGCCTTGCTCTGCACGGGCACGCCGAGCACGGGCACCGGCGTCTTGGAGGCGAGCATGCCGGGCAGGTGCGCGGCGCCGCCGGCGCCCGCGATGATCGCGCGCAGGCCGCGTTGCTGCGCCGTGGCGGCGTAGTCGAACAACACGTCCGGCGTGCGATGCGCGGAGACCACGCGCACTTCGTGCGGCACGCCCAGCGCTTCGAGCTTCTGGGCCGCGTGCTGCATCGTCTCCCAATCCGAGCGTGAGCCCATGACGATACCGATCAGCGGCGCGGCGTTGCCCGCGTCTTCCTTTGAGGCCATGGCGTTCCCGTGCGGCTGGCGCCTTCTGCGAAGGGGGGTATTCTAGCGGGCCTTCCGTTGCCCTGCCCCGCGCACGCCCATGGATCGCAAGTTGCTCGACATCCTCGCCTGCCCCGTCACGCGCCAGCCGCTGTCGATGCTCGATGCGCGCGGCCTGGCGGCGCTGAACGCCGCAATCGCGCAGGGCGGCATCCAGCGCGCCGACGGCCAGCCCCAGGGCGAGGCCTTGCGCGAAGCGCTCATTACGCGCGACCGCAAGCTGGTCTACCGCATCGACGACGGCATCCCGGTGCTGCTGGCCGAAGAGGCGATCGCGGCCGGACAGGTCCCGGACTTCCCGCCGGCATGACCGACGTCCTGACGCCGCCGGACGAGATCGTCCAGACCGACGTGGCGCGCGCGCTCGCGGAGGATATCGGCACCGGCGACGTCACCGCCGCCCTGCTCCCGGACATTCGCGACACCGCTTACCTGCTTTGCAAGGAATCGGCGGTGATCTGCGGGCGGCCGTGGTTCGATGCATGCCATCGCGCGTTGTCGCCGGAAGTCGCGATCGCCTGGCACGTCGCCGAGGGCGACCGCGTGCGCGCCGGCACCGTCGTCGCGACGCTCGAGGGCCGCGCACGCGCACTGGTGTCCGCCGAACGCGCGGCGCTCAATTTCCTGCAGACGCTGAGTGGTACGGCGACCGTCACCGCCGATCACGTCGCCGCCGTGGCAGGCACGCGCGCCAAGATCCTCGACACGCGCAAGACGATCCCGGGCCTGCGCGTCGCGCAGAAATACGCGGTGCGCGTGGGCGGCGGCGTCAACCATCGCATGGGCTTGTTCGATGCGGTGATGTTGAAAGAGAACCACGTGCGCGCCGCGGGTTCGCTGTCGGCGGCCATTCGAAACGCGCGCATGGCGCAACCTGCATTGCCGCTGATCGTGGAAGTGGAAACGCTCGATCAGCTCGACGAAGCGCTGCGCGAAGGCTGCGAGCGCATCCTGATCGACGACTTCGACGCCGACATGCGCCGGGAAGCCGTGCGTCGCGCGGCGGGGCGCATTCCGTTGGAAGTGTCGGGCGGCGTCGACCTCGACACCGTGCGCGCGATCGCGCAGGACGGCGTGGATTGCATTTCGATCGGCGGGCTGACCAAGCACGTCCGCGCGATCGACCTGTCGATGAAGCTGGGGCGGCGCGGTTAGGCCGTCAGCGGAACGCGAACACCAGCACCGCCGCGGCAACGACCGCAATCCCGGCGATCAGCATCCACATCCGGTTCGGCGTGGTGGCGTCCGGCACCTGTTCCTCGTGGTGCGAATCCGCCATGCCCGGCGCGATCAGCCGGAAGCGCAGCGTGTCGAAACCGATCTCGTCGCCGACGCGCGCTTCGCCGCGCAGCACGCGCTTGCCGTTGAGGAAGCTGCCATTCGTCGAACCGAGGTCTTCCAGCAACACGCCATCGTCGGTGGGCAGCAAGCGGGCATGCATGCGCGACATGCCCGGTTCGTCGAGGCGCAGCGTGCATTCGTCGGCTCGGCCCACCGTGCTGCTGCCATGCAGCGGATACGTGCGGCCGAAGGCTTCGCCCGACACACCGCGCAGGACGTAGCGCGGCAACACCGGTCGAACCGCGGTCGCGCCCGGATCGTCGTTCGCCGATTCGGGCAGGCGGCCGGCGATGCCGACGCGATGGCGCACCGCGGCCGGCGCTTCCATCGACGAGAGTCTGGCTTCGACGCCGTCGAAGGCGACGCTGTCGCCCGGGCGCAGCGCGATCAGGCCGTCGACCTGGCGGCCGTTGACCGACACCGTCGTGCCGTGCGGAACGTCGAGCATCACACCGCTGGGCGTGACATGCAGTTGGCAATGCTGGGGGCGCACGCCGGGCCGGTCGAGCACGATGGTCGCCTGCGGATCGGACCCCACGCGATTGACGCCGGGACCGAGCAACACCTGCGGGTGTTCGCCGCCTGGAAAGACGAGTTTCATGCGCGTGGCTCCGTCGCGTCCTGCGTATAGCGTCAAGGAATTCCCCCGCCGGCGCCCTTGCAGGGCTGCCAGCGCGCCGTCACATTAGGTGGATGGGAAGTCTACTGGTTGTGATGATCGTCGCAGGCTTCGCCTTCGCGTATTGGAGCGCAGGGCGCGCCGCCGCCGAGCGTGCCGAGTCGCTCGGGCGCGACGCGTGCAGCGCCGCGGGCGTGCAGTGGCTCGACCAGTCCGTGCACGCCGCCGGCTTGCGCCTGCAGCGCGGGGAAAACGGATGGCTCGGGTTCGAGCGCACCTTCCGTTTCGAGTATTCCTACGATGGAAGCGACCGCCACATCGGCCGGCTCGTCTTGCGCGGGGGGCGCCTGGTGTCGTTCGCCGGGCCCGTACGGGCGGCGAACGTCATCCAGTTGCACTGAGCGTTACTTGATGACGCGCAGGTGGCCGCGACGCGGCGGCGTTCCGCCCGTCTCGGGCGTGGTATCGGCCGGCGGCGTCGGTTCGTCGTGCGGGCCCGAGGGATCATCGGGCAGCGCCATGCCCTGCCCGGTTTCGCGCGCGTAGATCGCGAGCACCGCGGGGATCGGCACGATCACCGGATGGCTGACGCCACCGAAGCGCGCGGTGAAGGTCACCGAATCGTTGTCGATCAGCAAACGCGCAACCGCGCGCTCGGCGATGTTGAGCACGACCTTGCCATCGCTCACCGATTGCGGCGGCACCTGCACGCCCGCCCGCGTGGCATCGACGAGCAGGTGCGGCGTCATGCCGTTGTCGGCGATCCATTCGTTGAGCGCGCGCAGCAGGTACGGGCGATGGCTGGTCATCGAAGGGCCGGTGTCGCCGGTACGTTCGTCTTCCATGAATCGAGTCTAGCCGCTTCGCCCGCCCTCAGGCCGGCACGACGCGCAACTTCCTTTCCTGGTCGGTGAGGCTGCGGAGGAAGCCGGGATTCCGGAAGATGCGGTTGCCGTAATCCTCGATCACCTTGCCGTCCTTCGGCAGCGGGATGTCGAGCGCTTCCAGGCGCCAGATGATCGGGGCCATCGCGCAGTCGGCGAGGCTCATTTCCGGATTCAGGAAGAACTTGCTGGCCTTGAACAGCGGCACCGAGGCGGTGAGCAGTTCCTTCAGGCGCTTGCGGCCGGCTTCGGCCTGCTGGCGGTTACCCAGCTGGATGGCCTGCACCTGCGGCACCCAGTCGTGCTCCAGGCGAAGCATCGCCAGACGCAGGCGGGCGCGCGAGAGCGGGTCGACCGGCATCAGCGGCGGATGCGGGTAGCGCTCGTCGAGGTATTCGGTGACGACGGACGCGGCGTACAGCACCAGCTCGCGCTCGACGAGGGTCGGCACCGAGTGGTACGGGTTGAGGTCGATCAGGTCTTCCGGCGGATTCTGCGGATCGACCGGGATCAGGTCGTAGGTGACGCCTTTGGCCGCCAGCACCAGGCGCACGCGGTGGCACAGCACGTCGTCGGTCGACGAGAACAACGTCAGGGCATTACGCATACGCGGGCTCGCGGCCATCATCGATCTCTCCATCGATCGCAGCGCCGATCGCGGACGGGACCCTGCAAGGCTTCCCATCCATCGGCTTGGCGCCGCCCACCCCTTGCGAGCGGTCGCCACGAATCCCGAGCCTAGCGCCGGTTCCGGAAAAAGTCGCCACCCCTGGCGCCCGCTTCCGGTGGCCGAACCGGACGATCCGGCCCACCGCGCTTAGTGCACGTCCTTCCAGTATTCCTTCTTGACCAGATACGCGAGGAACGTGAACGCCGCAAGGAACAGGACCACCCACACGCCGAGGCTCTGGCGCTTGAGGGCGGCCGGTTCGCCGGCGTACTCGAGGAAAGCGGAGATATCGCGAACGCTCTGGTCGTACTGCTCGGCCGACTGCGTGCCGGGCGAACGCAGTTCCAGGCGCTCGACGTGCGTCTCGCCGGAGGCATCCGGCTTGGTCAGCACGGCATGCTGCAGGCCCTGCATTTCCCACAGCGGGTTGGGCATGGACACGTTCGGGAAGAGCGTGTTGTTCCAGCCGACCGGGCGGGTTTCGTCCAGGTAGAACGACTTGAGGTAGGTGTAGATCCAGTCGCTGCCGCGGACGCGCGCGATCAGGCTCAGGTCCGGCGGCATCTTGCCGAAGGCCTGCTGCGCGTGTTCGGGCGTCATCGCGGTGCCGATGGTCTCGCCGACCTTGACGCCCGTGAGGTTGAGGTTGGCCTGCACGTCGTCTTCGCTCAGGCCGAGGTCTTCGGCCATGCGCGAGTAACGCAGGTACTTCAGCGAATGGCAGCCGCTGCAGTAGTTGATGTACAGCTGCGCGCCGCGCTGGAGCGAAGCGCGATCGTCGAGGCGTGCGCCGGACTGCTGCAGGTTGCCGCCTTCGCTGGCGAAAGCGAGCGAAGCGGTGAGCAGGCCCGCGGCGAGCACCGCGGCCTTGCCGGCGCGGACGAAGAAGTTAGTCATGCATCGTCACCCGTTCCGGCACCGGCTTGGTCCGATCCAGTTTCGTCCAGATCGGCATGGTGATGAAGAATACGAAGTAGAGGAACGTCAGCACGCGGCCGATGATCACCTCGGACGGGTCCGTGCCCGGGCCGCCGCCGATCTTGCCGAGCCACACGAAGCACACGGCCAACATCAGCAACATCGCCCACGACAACTTGCCGCGGTAGCGATACGACTTCACCGGCGATTTGTCGAGCCACGGCACCAGGAACAGCACGGCGATCGCGGCGAACATCACCAGCACGCCCCACAGCTTGATGGCGAAGAACGACGGGATCACGCGCAACATCGCGTAGTAAGGCGTGAAGTACCACGTCGGCTTGATGTGCTCCGGCGTCACCAGGCGGTTGGCTTCCGTGAAGTTGTCGTGCTCCAGGAACAGGCCACCGAAGGTCGGCGCGAAGAAGATGATGAAGGCCGCCAGGATCAGGAAGAACCCGACGCCGAACAGATCCTTGCCCGTCGTGTAGTAGGGGTGGAACGGGATGCCGTCGGCCGGCGCGGTGGTCGACCAGCGGTTGCCCTTCGGGCCCTTCTTGATGTCGACGCCGTCGGGGTTGTTGGACCCCACTTCATGCAGCGCGCCCAGGTGCAGCACGACGAGCAGCAGCAGCACCAGCGGCAACGCGATGACGTGCAGCGCGAAGAAGCGGTTGAGCGTGGCGTCGCCGGGCAGGTAGTCGCCCATGATCCATTCGGTCAGGCCGTTGCCGATGACCGGGATCGCACCGAAGAGCGAGATGATCACCTTCGCGCCCCAGAACGACATCTGGCCCCACGGCAGCACGTAGCCCATGAAGGCTTCGGCCATCAGCACCAGGTACAGCACCATGCCGATGACCCACACCAGTTCGCGCGGCTTCTGGTAGGAGCCGTACATCAGGCCGCGGAACATGTGCAGGTAGACGACGATGAAGAACAGCGAGGCGCCGGTCGAATGCATGTACCGGATCAGCCAGCCCCATTCCACGTCGCGCATGATGTATTCGACCGACGAGAACGCTTCGGCCGCGGAAGGCTTGAAGTGCATCGTCAGGAAGATGCCGGTCAGGATCTGGTTGACCAGCACGACGATCGCGAGCGAACCGAAGTAGTACCAGACGTTGAAGTTCTTCGGCGCGTAGTACTCGGTCATGTGCTTGCGGTACACCGGCATCATGCCGGGGGCGCGCGCATTGACCCAGTCCATCACGTTGGTCGTGGTCCGCGTCAGGAAATTGGCCATGGCTTATGCCGCTCCCTTGCCGGGGTCGACGCCGATCACGATCGACGTGTCGCTTTCGTAGTGGTGCGGCGGCACGAGCAGGTTGATCGGCGCGGGCACGCCGTCGAACACGCGGCCGGCCATGTCGAAGCGCGACTTGTGGCACGGGCAGAAGTAGCCGCCCTTCCATTCCGGATCGAAGGGCTCGGGCTTGATCTCGGCCTTCATTTCCGGCGAGCAGCCCAGGTGCGTGCACAGGCCGACCAGCACGGAGATCTGCGGCTTGATCGAACGCAGTTCGTTCTTCGCGTACGCCGGCTGCTGGTCGAGGTTTTCCGACTTGGGATCGCGCAGGCGCGAATCGAGCGTCGGCAGCACGTCGAGCATCTGCCTGGAGCGCTTGACGATCCAGATCGGCTGGCCGCGCCACTCGAGCACCATGCGCGTGCCTTCGGCCAGCGCGCTGATGTCGGCGGTCACCGGGGCGCCGGCGAGCTTGGCGCGCGCGCTCGGGTTCCAGGACTTGATGAAGGGCACGGCAGCGAAGCCGACACCGACCGCACCGACCACGGCGGTGGTCGCGGTCAGGAACCGGCGACGGCCCTGGTTGACGGGTTCCCCGTCGTGGACATGAGCGGGATCGTTGACCCCTACCCCAACATTGGCCATCCGACACTCCGCAGTAAGGCGCTGAACCGAAGCGCTGGCCCGCCCCGCGCGAGTGCGTGGAGGCGGCCAACAAAGACGGGGAAGTGTAACGGAACGCTTAATCGGCCGACAATGTTATCGGCCGATCGGGTACGTGCCGGCCGTACCGCGGCGGACTTACTTGGTGGCCAGCGCGCTGGAGGCGATGGCGCCGCGGTAGCGGTCGGCCAGCACCGAGACGCGCTCGACGTAGCGGCGGGTCTCGCTGTACGGCGGAACGCCGCGGTATTTGTCGACCGCGCCCTCGCCCGCGTTGTAACCGGCGGCGGCAAGGCTGAGATCGCCGTTGAAGCGCTTGAGCAGCCAGGCGAGGTACTGCACGCCGCCGGCGATGTTCTGCGTGGCGTCGAAGGCATTGCCCACGCCGAAGCGACGGGCGGTCGCCGGCATCAGCTGCATCAGGCCCTGCGCGCCGACGCGCGAGAGCGCATTGGCGTTGTAGGCCGACTCGGCATGGATGATCGCGCGGACGATCGCCTCGTCGACGCCGTACTGGCTCGACGCGGCGCGGATCTGCGCGGCGTAGGCATCGGTATTGAGGCGCAGCGTGTTGAAGTTGACGCCCGGGCGCGCGCCGCAGGCGTAGCACGTCTCCATGAAGCTGTAGCGGATCGTGCGCAGCGACGTCGCACCGGCGACGCCCTTGGGCGCCTTGCTCGTGTAATGGCGCACGCCGTCCTGGATGTACGAATACACCTGCCCCTGCACCAGGCGCGGCGCCTGGTAAGGCTTCAGCGCGGGTGCGGGCGTCGGCGCAACGGTGTTGGCCGGGACGACGTCGCCGGACACTTTTTCGGAGATCGGGGAACCGGCGACCTTGCCCGCCGTCGTCGTGCTGCCCACGGCGGCCGCGCGCGGCGCGGCTGCGGGCTGCTTCGAATAACTGATGACGGTGCATTTCGCGCCGGGCGTGCGCTTGCTGACGTAGCTGCGCGCGCCGTCGGCGGAGTCGCAACGATAGAGCGCGCCCGCGAACGCCGGCATCGCCGCGGAGGCGGCGAGGCCGAACACGAGGGCGGCCAGGCCGCGCGAGAATCCCCTTCCCCTAGTCATGGCGCGCATGCTGCTCTCAATCGTGAGGCTTGACAAGTTCTTGATTCATATGAACAGACCGTTGATCCATGTGAACGAGACCCCCGTCGCGAACCGGACGTGCGGCACCCCGCGGTAGACTTCGCCCCTTTCACACGACCCACCTGCCGGCGCGGACTAACCGCCGCCCTCCCGGACCCAGACATGACCGAATTGACCGTCCTTCCGGACGTCGCGCCCACCGCCGACGCCCATCGCCCCGCCCCGCGCGGCAAGCTCTTCATCAAGACCCACGGTTGCCAGATGAACGAGTACGACTCGGCCCGCATGGCCGACGTGCTCGCCGCCACCGAAGGCCTGGAGCTGACCGACAACGTCGAGGAGGCCGACGTCGTGCTGGTCAACACCTGCTCGATCCGCGAGAAAGCGCAGGAAAAAGTCTTCAGCCAACTGGGCCGCTGGAAGGCGCTGAAGAAGGACGGCAAGCCGGTGATCATCGGCGTCGGCGGTTGCGTGGCCTCGCAGGAAGGCGCGGCGATCGTGAAGCGCGCGCCCTACGTGGATCTCGTGTTCGGCCCGCAAACCCTGCATCGCCTGCCCGAGCTCATCCGCGAACGTCGCGCTAGCGGGCTGCCGCAGGTCGACATCAGCTTCCCGGAGATCGAGAAGTTCGACAAGCTGCCCGAGCCGCGCGCAGAAGGCCCGAGCGCGTTCGTCTCGATCATGGAAGGCTGTTCGAAGTATTGCTCGTTCTGCGTCGTGCCCTACACGCGCGGCGAGGAAGTCTCGCGGCCGTTCGAAGACGTGCTCGTCGAAGTGGCGCAGCTCGCCGCGCAAGGCGTGCGCGAGGTCAACCTGCTCGGGCAGAACGTCAATGCCTATCGCGGACCGCTGGGCGACGAGGACGTCGCCGACCTCGGCCTCCTGATCCGCGCGATCGCCGGCATCGACGGCATCGGCCGCATCCGTTTCACCACCTCGCACCCGCTGGAGTTCTCCGACTCGCTCATCGAGGCTTATCGCGACGTCCCGCAACTCGCGAACTACCTCCACCTGCCCGTGCAGGCCGGCAGCGACCGCATGCTCGCGGCGATGAAGCGCGGCTACACGGCGCTGGAATTCAAGCAGAAGATCCGCAAGCTGCGCGCGGTGCGCCCGGACATCTCGATCTCGTCGGACTTCATCGTCGGCTTCCCCGGCGAAACCGACGCCGATTTCGAGAAGACGATGAAGCTGATCGAGGACGTCGGCTTCGACCAATCGTTCTCCTTCATCTATTCGCGCCGCCCCGGCACGCCGGCAGCCGATCTATCCGACGACACCACCGACGCGGTGAAACACGCGCGCCTGGAACGGCTGCAGGCGCAAGTCAGCGCGCATGCCGCGCAGATTTCGCAGGCGATGGTAGGCAGCGTGCAGACGGTGCTGGTGGAAGGCCCGTCGCGGAAGGACCCGAACGAGCTGACCGGCAAGACCGAGAACATGCGGTCGGTGAACTTCGCCGGCAACGCGCGCCTGATCGGCCAGTTCGTCGACGTGGTGATCACCGAAGCGATGCCCAACTCGCTGCGCGCGCGCGTGGTGGCCTAGTCCAGGCGCTTGCGGAACCTGCGGATCGCCACCGTCATCATCACGGCGGTGAACGCGATCAACGCCAGGGTCTCCGGCCACAATTCCCACAGGCTCGCGCCGCGCAGCATGATCCCGCGCACCAAACGCAGGAAGTGCGTCAGGGGCAGCACCTCGGCGAGCCACTGGATGATCTTCGGCATGCCGGCGAAGGGGAACATGAAGCCCGACAACAGGATCGACGGCAGGAAGACGAAGAAGGTCATCTGCATCGCCTGGAACTGCGACTGCGCCTTCGTGGAGATCATCAATCCCAGCGAAAGGTTCGCCAGTATCAGCAGCACCGAGGCGATGTAAACATCGAGCAGTGCGCCGCGGATGGGCACTTCGAACAGCCACGCGCCCAAAATGAGCACCAGCGTGGTCTGGATCAGGCCGATGCCGGCGAACGGCAGCACCTTGCCGATCATCAATTCGCTGCTGCTCACGGGCGTTGCGATCAGCAGTTCCATGTTGCCCCGCTCCCGTTCGCGCACGATCGATACCGCGGTGAACATCACCATGGTCATCGTCAGGATGATGCCGATCAGGCCCGGCACGATGTTGATCGCCGAACGCCGTTCGGGATTGTAGAAACCCACCACGCTGATCTGCGAAGGCGCCTTCTGCACCGTCGACGCGCTGTCGAGCGGCACCTGCGTGAGTTGCCCGGCGGCGCCCTGCACCGCCGTGTCGCTGCCGTCGACGAGGATCTGCACCGCTTCGCGGCCATCGATGCGGCGCCGTTCGAAATCCGGCGGCACGACGACACCGACGCTGATCTCGCCACGTCGCAGCATCGTCATCAACTCCTGCGGCGCGCTCGCGTCCTTCACCGGGTTGAGCACGCCGGTGTTCTGCAGGTCCATGATCAGCGCGCGCGATCCGGCGGTGTTGGCCTGGTCGGCGATCGCGGTATCGAGATTGCGCAGCGTGAAGTTGATCGCGTAACCGAACAGCACCAGCTGCATCACCGGGATGCCGACGATCATCGCCAGCGTGATGCGGTCGCGGCGCATCTGTCGCAGCTCCTTGACCATCACGGCGAACAGGCGGCGCCAGCTCATGCGGCTTCTCCGGCCTGCGCGGTTTCGCGCCCGCGCGTGGCGGAGACGAACACGTCTTCGAGGTTGGGTTCGGATTCGGCGATGTCGCCGTGCAATCCGGCATCGGCGATCACGCGCTGCAGGCGATCGGCAAGACCACTTTCGCTGGTGAGCACGCGCAAGGTATTGCCGACCTGCGCCGCGCTGATCACGCCCGGTGTGTCCATCAATGCGCGGCGCGCGCGGCGCGGCGTGTTCGATTGCACGGCGAGCGTGCGGCCGGCGATCGCGCCGGTGAGTTCGGCGGGGCTGCCGTCGGCGACGAGCACGCCGCGATCCAGGATCGCGATGCGATGGCAACGTTCGGCTTCGTCCATGTAGTGCGTCGAAACGAGGATCGTCGTGCCGCCATCGGCGAGTTCGAAGAGTTTTTCCCAGAAGTCGCGGCGCGATTCGGGATCCACCGCGCTCGTCGGTTCGTCGAGGAACAACAGTTCCGGCGAATGGATCACGGCGCCGGCGAGCGCGAGGCGTTGCTTCTGCCCGCCGCTCATCGTGCCGGCCAGTTGTTTCTGCCGATCTTCGAAGTGGTAACGCTGCACGAGCTCGTCGATGCGCGTACGCGCCTTCGCAGGCGGAAGTCCCTGGACGGCGGCGAGGAACTCCAGGTTCTCGCGCACGCTCAGGTCGTCGAACAGGGAAAACTTCTGCGTCATGTAACCGATGCGCAGGCGCAGCGCCTCGGCTTCTTTCGGCAGGTGCAGGCCGAGCACTTCGATCTCGCCTTCCGTCGGGGTCATCAACCCGCACAGCATGCGGATCGTCGTGGTCTTGCCCGAACCGTTGGGCCCGAGGAAGCCGTACACGTTCGCCTTGGGCACGCTCAGGTCGACGTGGTCGACCGCGACCAGGTCCTTGAAGCGCTTGGTCAGGCCGCGCGCGCGGATCGCCAGGTCGGTGGCTTGCGCATTCACTCGGCGAACTCCGCGCGCACCGGCAGGCCGGCGGGGAGCCTGGCATTCGCGTCGTCCACCTGGATCTCGGCGATGTACGACATGCGCGCGGCGTCCTTGCCGATCAGCGCGAAGTACGGCGTGAACGTCGGCTCGGTGCGGATCATGCGCACGGTGCCGGCGAGCGCATCGTCCTTGCCGTCGATGTAGAGCCTGGCCTTCGTGCCCACGGCGACCTTCGCGCGGATCGGTTCGGGCACGTAGACGCGCGCGAAGGGTCGGCCGACGAGCAGGATCGCGAGCGGTTGCCCCACCGCGGCCTGGTCGCCGAGCTTGTACGGCAGGCTGTCGACGAGGCCGTCGCGCGGTGCGACGACGGACAGTTTCCGCAGCGTGACCTGCTGCGCGGCGACGTCCGCTTCCGATGCGGCGAGCGCGGCTTCGCCCTGCGCGATCTGCTCGACGCGCGTGCCTGCTTCGAGTTCGCGCAAGGCCTGTTGCAAGGCGCGCGCGGTGCCCGCGGCGTTGTCCGCGGCGGCGCGTGCGCGGTCGATGTCCGAGGCGGCCATCAACTGGCGCGCACCGAGCTGGCGCACGCGGTTGTAATAGACGCGCGTGTCGTCGGCCTGTGCGTTGGCGGCGGCCAGCTCGGCGCGTGCACGGGCGATGTCCTCGGCGCGCGGTCCGRCCTCCATTTCGGCCAGGCTCGCGCGTTGGCGCGCCACCTGCGCGCGCATCGATTCGGTGCCGGCGCGCGTGCGATCCGGTTCCAGTTGCAACATCGATTGCCCGGCCTTGACCTGCTGTCCCTCGCGCACGCCGATGGCGACGATCTTCTCCGCCGCGGGCGCGGGCAAGGTGATGCGGTCGTATTCGAGCGTGCCGAGCGCCTGCGGCGCATCGTTGCGGCAGGCGGCGAGCGCGGCGAGCGCGCACAGGACGATCAGTCGGGGGCGTAGGGGCATGGAAGGACTCGTGCTCAGGGGGCGCCGATGCCGGAATCGAGCAGGGCGATGGCGTGGTTCTTCATGGCGGCCGCGTCGATGTCCTCGGCGTCGAACAGGCGGCGCCAGATCGGCGCGCCCGCGGCGGGGAACAGGGTCAGGCCGATCAGCGAAGTGACCAGCAGGCGCGGGTCGAGTTCGCGATTGAGCTGGCCAGCGGCCTGCGCCTGCGCGAACTTCGCCGCGAGGATTTGCGGCATCTGCGGCGCCATCGTGGTGAACAGCAATTCGCGCAACGCGCCGCCTTCGCACAGCACTTCGCGTACCCACAGCGGCGGCAGCCAGGGATGCTTTTCGACCGTTTCGCACATGCCGCGCACGAAGCCGGCGATCACGCCGGAGATGTCGTCGCCGCCCTGGAGCGTCGCGTCGCGCACGTCGGCGAACGCGGGCATCAGCCGTTCGGATATCACCGCCTGCAGCAGTTGTTGCTTGTCGCCGAAGTAGTAGTGGACGAGCGCGGGATTCACGCCCGCCTCGTGCGCGATCTCACGCAGCGTGCTCGCCGAGATGCCGTGGCGCGCGAAACAGGAGACGGCGACATCGAGCAGGCGGGTGCGCAGATCGCCCCCTTCGCCCGCCGGGCGCCCGACCGCGCGACGGCCGGGCTTGCGGGGATGCGGTGCGCGTGGAAGCTCAGCCGTTTCAACGACTTCCGGCCCCTTGGGGGCGGCTTTCCGGCGGACTTTGGTAGGGAATGGGCTCATGCGGCAATTATTTAATTCAGGAATTAATTGTGGCAAGCGAGGCCCGACGGGCGGTCGCGCAGGCCCATCGAGGACCACGCATTGCATTGGAGTCGACGGCCGTCCTTTTTGGCCTACTTTTTCGAGGCGCCGCGGCGTTCATCGCGCACCGCACGGCGACCGCGCTACCCTTTCGCCGCATGAACGAACCCTCGCAGCGCGACTTCACCCTCGAACCCGACGACACCGAGCGCTTGGCCAACCTGGCAGGCGCCTTCGACGCGCACCTGCGCCAGATCGAACTGCGCCTTGGCGTGGAGATCGCCAACCGCGGCAACATCTTCCGCATCACCGGGCCGGACCCGGCGGCCGCGCGCGCCGAGAAATTCCTGCGCGCCCTCTACGAGGAAGCGGGCGAGGAGACGTTCGACGGCCACGCAATCAACCTGCGCCTCAACGCCGTGGCCGACGACGCCGGGGCGGCGCGGGACATCGAGCCGCAGGACGTGGCGATCCGTGTCAAGCGCGGCACGATCCGCGGCCGCGGCGCCAACCAGGGCAAGTACCTGCACGCGATCGCCACGCACGACATCAATTTCGGCGTCGGGCCCGCGGGCACGGGCAAGACGTTCCTCGCGGTGGCGATGGCGGTCGAGGCGCTCAACGAATCGCGCGTGCAGCGCCTGATCCTCGTGCGGCCGGCGGTGGAAGCCGGCGAGAAACTGGGCTTCTTGCCCGGCGACCTCACGCAGAAGGTCGATCCCTACCTGCGCCCGCTCTACGACGCGCTGTACGAAATGCTCGGCGTGGAAAAGGTGGTCAAGCTGCTCGAGAAGAACGTCATCGAGATCGCGCCGCTCGCCTACATGCGCGGGCGCACGCTCAACGACGCGTTCGTGATCCTCGACGAAGCGCAGAACACCACCATCGAACAGATGAAGATGTTCCTGACGCGCATCGGGTACGGCTCGACCGCCGTGGTCACCGGCGACGTGACGCAGATCGACCTGCCCAAGCACATCAAGTCCGGCCTGCGCGATGCCATCGAGGTCTTGCGCGCCGTCGACGGCATCAGCTTCACCTTCTTCCAGGCGCGCGATGTCGTGCGCCACCCGCTGGTGGCGCGCATCGTCGATGCTTACGACGCGCGCGACACCGACGACAAGGCCACCGGAGCCGGCACGCAATGACCAAGGGCCCCGTTCGCCTCGATGTCTCGGTCGAATACGCGCTGCCCCGCCTCGGCCTGCCCGCGGCCGTGAGCTTCCGCAAATGGGTCGGCGCCGCGCTCAAGGGCCGCATCCGGGAGGCCGATCTCGCCATCCGCATCGTCGGAACCAAGGAAGGCCGGGCGCTCAACCGCCACTATCGCGGCCGCGACTACGCGACCAACGTGCTGAGCTTCCCGGCCGAATTGCCCGAAGGCGTGGTGATGCCCCTGCTCGGCGACATCGTCATTTGCGCACCGGTCGTCGCACGCGAAGCGCGCGAGCAGAAGAAGGCGCTGACCGCCCACTACGCCCATCTCACGGTCCACGGCACGCTGCACCTGCTCGGCTGGGACCACGAAGACGCCCGGGAAGCCGACTGCATGGAGCAGCTGGAGCGCGAAATCCTCGCCGAGATGGGCATCGACGACCCCTACGCCGAAGACTGACCACCCCGTCCAAGCGCGATTCACCGGCCCGCCCCCCGCCTGCGATAGACTCGCCGACGGTCGCTCCACGCATCCGGAGCTTCTCCCCCCGACCCCCATGGCCGACGACGACAGTCCCCCGCAAACCGAAGACAAGAGCCGCCGCACCTGGCTCGATCGCATCACCGCCGCGCTGTCCGGCGAACCCACCACCCGCGAGGACCTGGTCGAGCTGCTGCGCGACGTGCAGGCCGACGGGCTGATCGCGGCCGACACCCTGCGGATGATGGAAGGCGCCATCGCGGTGTCCGACCTGACGGTCGGCGACGTGATGATCCCGCGCGCGCAGATGGTCGCGCTCTCCGCCGATGCCCCGCTCGAGCTGCTGATGCGCCTGGTCGTCGAATCGGGCCATTCGCGCTTCCCGGTGCACGGTGAAGGCAAGGACGAGATCCTCGGCATCCTGCTCGCGAAGGACCTGCTGCGCGTGGTCGTCGCCGACCATGACCACGCCCGCAACAGCGTGCGCGAATTCCTGCGCCCGGCCGTGCTGATCCCCGAGTCGAAGAAACTCAACGTGCTGCTGCGCGAGTTCCGCCAGTCGCGCAACCACATGGCGATCGTGATCGACGAATACGGCGGCGTCGCCGGCCTGGTCACGATCGAGGACGTGCTGGAACAGATCGTCGGCGACATCGACGACGAGCACGACGAGGCGGTCGACGAGACCACGCTGATTTCCGCGCAGGCCGATGGGCACTTCGTCGTCGACGCACTGACGCCCATCTCCGATTTCAACGAACGCTTCGGTTCGGATTTCGATGACGACGAGTACGACACCATCGGCGGCCTGCTGACCGCGGCGATCGGGCATTTGCCGGAAGCGGGCGAAGAGTTGACGCTGGGCCGCTTCGGTTTCCGCGTCGCGCGCGCCGATGCGCGTCGTTTGCACGCGTTGCACGTCAGCGTGCATGCAGACGCGTAAGGTCGGTTTCCCGCTGCTCGCGTTGCTGCTGTGGCTCTTCGCCACGGCAGCCAGCGCCGCGACGCCGCGCATCGGCGTGATGACCATGCAGCCGGGCGAGATCTTTTTCGAGCGCTTCGGCCACAACGCGATCGTCGTCGACGATCCCGATGCGCCCACGCCGCTGTCCTACAACTTCGGCTTCTTCGATCCGGGCGAAGCCGGCTTCATCGGCCGCTTCGTGAAAGGCGACATGCGGTACCTGCTCGCCGTGCTGCCGATGTCGGAAGACCTGGCGTATTACCGCGAAGTCGGTCGCGGCGTGTCGATCCAGTGGCTCGACCTCACGCCCGCGCAGGCGAACGCGCTCGCGCAGGCGCTGGCGTTCAACGCGCGCCCGGAAAACGCGCGTTACCGCTACGACTACTTCACCGACAACTGCTCCACGCGCGTGCGCGACGCACTCGACCGCGCGATGGGCGGCGCGCTGCGCAAACAACTCGCGGTGCGCTCGGCGGGCGATACGTTCCGCAGCGAATCGGTGCGCCTGGCCTCGCCTGCGACGTGGATGTGGCTCGGGTTCGACATCGGGCTCGGGCCGTCCGCGGACCGTCCCCTCTCGCGCTGGGAAGATGCCTTCGTGCCGATGCGCCTGGCGGCGAGCCTGCGCGAAGTGAAGAACACGCAAGGCCGCCCGCTCGTGCGCACCGAATCGCTGCTGCTGCCGCATCGCCTCCCGCCCGAACCGCCGGATGCGCCGCGCCGGTGGTGGCCGTGGTTGATCGCCGGACTGTTGCTAGCCGCCGGCATGCGCTGGCTGATGACGCACAGGCCGCGCGCCCTGGGCGCCGTCGCGCTGCCGTTCTGGTCGGCGTGCGGCACGCTCGGCTTGGTCCTCGCGTTCATCTGGTGCTGCACCGAACACATCGCGGGCTGGGCGAACCACAACCTGCTGTTGTTTTCGCCGCTTTGCCTGTTGCTGCTGCCGGGCGCGTGGGCGCTGCTGCGCGGGCGTGCGCCCTCGCGGTTCCACCAATGGGTCCGCATCGCGATCGTCGCGTGCGGCGCGATCGCCTGCCTCCTGCAGTTGCCCCCGGGCACGCAGTTCCAGGCGCCGTGGCTGGCATTGCTGCTGCCGATCCACGCCGCGCTGGCCTTCCCCGCCCGCCGCGCTTGAGGCAGCATGCGGGCATGACCGAGCCCGCTGCCGCCCTGCCTGTCTGCGTCATCAATTGCGCGGCCTACGACCGCCACGGCAAGCGTCGCGACATCACGCTCGACGAAATCAGCGACGTGTTGTCCGTCGAGGACGACACCTTCGTCTGGGTCGGGTTGTACGAACCGGAAGACACGCTGCTCGAGAAACTGCAGGAAGAGTTCGGCCTGCACGAACTGGCCATCGAGGACGCGCTGCACGCGCACCAGCGCCCGAAGCTCGAGGCCTACGGCAATTCCCTGTTCGTCGCCGTGCATACCGCGCAACTGGTCGACGACAAGATCCGTTTCGGCGAAACACATGCGTTCCTCGGGCCGCGTTACCTGGTGACCGTGCGCCACGGCGCATCGTTGTCCTACGCGCCCGTGCGTTCGCGCGTGGAGCGCGAGCCCGAACTGCTTGCGCTTGGCCCGGCCTACGGCCTCTACGCGGTCCTCGACTTCGTCGTCGACAACTACCAGCCGATCGTCGAAGGCTTCCGCGATTCGCTCAACGCGCTGGAGCAGGACATCTTCGCCGAAACCTTCCGCCGCGAAACGATCGTCAAACTCTACGAACTCAAGCGCGAACTCACCCAGCTGCGCCTGGCGGTCTCGCCGATGCAGGACATCCTCGCGCAACTCACGCGCATGCACGGCGCCCTGGTCCCCGACGAAGTGCGGCTGTATTTCCGCGACGTGCTCGATCACGCGATGCGCGTGAACGAATCCACCGACACCATGCGCGAGATGCTCACCGCCGCGATGAGCGTGAACCTCTCGCTCGTCACCGTGAACCAGGGCGAGGTGGTGAAGAAGCTCGCCGGCTGGGCCGCGCTGCTGGCCGCGCCGACGCTGATCGCGAGTTGGTACGGCATGAACTTTCAACACATGCCGGAGCTGCACGGCCGCCACAGTTACGCGATCCTCGTCTGCGTCGTCGGCGTCGTCGTGATCGGCCTGTACCGTTACCTGAAGAAAGTGCGCTGGCTCTGAGCCGGCGCGGGGAGAAGCATTCGATGCGGAAGGTGGCTTGGCTCGGCTGGGGCGCGCTCGCCCTGTTCGCGGCGACGTGCCTGGCGACGCTGGCGCTGTCGCGCGGCGAGTCGGTCGGCGCAGTGTGGATCGTGTCGGCGGCGGTGTCGGTGTTCTGCATCGGCTATCGCTTCCACGCGCGTTACATCGCGGACAAGGCGCTGCGCATCGATCCGACGCGCGCGACACCCGCATGGCGCCGCAACGATGGCCTGGATTACGTGCCGACGCAGAAGTCGGTGTTGTTCGGGCACCACTTCGCAGCCATCGCGGGCGCGGGTCCGCTCGTCGGACCGGTGCTAGCGGCGCAGATGGGCTACCTGCCGGGATTGCTGTGGATCCTGTTCGGCGTCGTGCTCGCCGGCGCCGTGCAGGACATGATGATCCTGTTCCTTTCGGTGCGCCGCGACGGGCGCTCGCTCGGCGAGATGATCCGCACCGAACTCGGCGCCGCCGCCGGCGTCACCGCGATGATCGGCATCCTCGCCATCATGGTGATCCTGCTCGCGGTCCTCGCACTGGTCGTGGTGAAGGCGCTCGCGATCAGCCCGTGGGGCACGTTCACCGTCGCGATGACGATTCCGATCGCCTTGCTGATGGGCGCGTGGCTGCGGTGGTTCCGACCGGGGCGCATCCTCGAAGCCTCGATCATCGGCCTGGTGTTGCTGCTCGCCTCGATCTGGTTCGGCGGCCACGTGGCTGCATCGGAACAATGGGCGCCGCTGTTCACCTTCGATGGCAAAGCGCTGGCGTGGATGCTGATCGCCTACGGCTTCATCGCAGCGGTGTTGCCGGTGTGGATGCTGCTCGCGCCGCGCGATTACCTCTCGACCTTCCTCAAGATCGGCACCGTCGTGTTGCTCGCCGTTGCGATCCTCGTCGCGATGCCCGAGTTGAAGATGCCGGCGGTGACACGCTTCGTCGACGGCACGGGGCCGGTGTTCGCCGGCGCGTTGTTCCCGTTCCTGTTCATCACCATCGCGTGCGGCGCGATCTCGGGCTTCCACGCGCTGATCGCCTCGGGCACGACGCCGAAGATGATCGCCAGCGAAGGCCAGATCCGTGCGATCGGCTACGGCGGGATGTTGATGGAAGCCTTCGTCGCCGTGATGGCGCTCGTCGCCGCGTGCGTGCTGGACCCGGCGGTCTACTTCGCGATGAACGCACCGGCCGCCGCGATCGGCGCGACGGCGGAGTCGGCGGCGCACGCGATCGCGCAGTGGGGCTTCTTCGTCACGCCCGACGTGCTGACGCAGACCGCGCGCGACATCGGCGAAACCACGATCCTCTCGCGCACCGGTGGCGCGCCGACGCTCGCCGTCGGCATGGCGCAGATCCTCCACGGCATCGCCGGCGGCACGGGGATGCTGGCCTTCTGGTACCACTACGCGATCCTGTTCGAAGCCTTGTTCATCCTGACGACGATCGATGCGGGCACGCGCGTGGCGCGTTTCATGATCCAGGAAGTCGTCGGCCTCGCAGTGCCATCGTTCCAGCGAACGGAGAGTTGGACCGCGAACCTGGTTTGCACCGCGCTCGCGGTCGCGGGCTGGGGGTGGTTCCTCTACCAGGGCGTCGTCGATCCGCTCGGCGGCATCAACACCTTGTGGCCGCTGTTCGGCATCGCGAACCAGATGCTCGCGGGCCTGGCGATGATCTTCGTCTGCGCCGTGCTGGTGAAGATGAAGCGCGAGCGTTACCTGTGGGTCGTTGCGGTCCCCACCGCGTGGTTGCTCGTGTGCACGCTGACGGCGGGCTGGCAGAAACTCTTCCACGCCGATCCGAAGATCGGCTTCCTCGCGAACGCGCGCCGTTTCGGCGACGCACTCGAACGCGGCGAAGTACTCGCTCCGGCGAATTCGCTCGACGAAATGCGCCGCGTGATCTTCAACTTCCAGGTCGACGCGGCCCTGTGCGCCTTGTTCATGGGCGTGGTCGTGCTCACGCTGGTGTTCGCCACGCGCGCGGCCTTGCGCGCACGTCGCAGCGACACGCCGACCGCGAAGGAGACGCCGCATGTGGCGCTCGATGCGATTGGTTGAACCGCTGCGCGAAGCGTGGGCCGCCGCGAAAGCGACCGCGCGCCTGGCGATCGGCTTGCCCGATTACGACGCGTACGTCGCCCACGTGCAGGCCCGGCATCGGGATACGGCGCCAATGACGCGCGAGGCGTTCGCGATCGAACGCATGCAGGCGCGCTACGGCAAGGGGCGTTCGCGTTGCTGCTGATGTGAGGGCCGCGTGAGCGCTTGTCGTTAGCCGCGCGTGAAATCGGCGAATCTTGACGAACGGCTGGCCGGTCATCGCCGAACTCATCCGTTGGGTTGGAAACACAACCCGAGGATGGACTTCCATGAAACGGACGCACCTGCTCACCGCCCTGGTCGCCGCGACGCTCGCGACAGGCACCGCGTGGGCCTGCTATTGCTCCACCGGCACGATCATCGTCAAGAAGTTCTACGACAAGAACGCCAACGGCATCCAGGATGCGAACGAAGTACGCCTGGCCGGCTGGCCGATGACACTCGGCTCGGCGACGCTCGGCACGCTGGGGACATTGCCGACCGACGGCTTCGGCTACGCGCAGTTCTCCAACATTCCCGTCGGCGTGGACTACACGGTGTCCGAAGCCACGCCGCTCGGCGGCAACTGGGTGCAGTCCACGCCCGTCGATGCACAGGGCCATCCGATCAATCCGCAGACAGGCATCGCGGTACAGGTGGGCAAGACGACGCAACTGACGTTCGGCAACTACTGCACCAAGCCCAGTGGCGGGAAGACGCCGGGCTTCTGGCACAACAAGAATGGCCTGGCGACATTGATGGACGGCGGCTCGCTCGCGCCCGAGTTTGCGCTGCTCTCCGCGCTCAACCTCGTCGGCGAGAACGGCGCCGCCTTCGACCCGACGACGCATCCGCAGTTCGCCACGTGGTTGCTCGACAGCAATGCGACCAACATGGCGTGGAAGTTGTCGACGCACCTTGCGGCGATGCGGCTGAACGTGGAAGCGGGCCTGGTCGACGGCACGCGCATCTACGCGCCCTTCGGCGGAACGATCAACGAGTTGATCGCGGTGGCGAATGCCTCGCTCGCCGACAGCCCGTACACGCCGGCCGGCCATCCCGATCGCGCGGAGCAGGAAGTGCTGAAGAACTACCTGGATGCATTGAACAACGGTGCCGGCGTGGTGAATCCGACGCCGTGCGCACGCGTGTTCGAATACTGACGGGGCTCCCGGCGCGTCGCGTACCTCAGGTGCGCGACGCGATCGTCCCCCACGCTGCCGCCTTCCGCCGATCCTTCCCGCTGCGGCGGTCGGCCTTGTCCGGTTCGAAGCGAATCATTTCCCGCCGATCGTTGCCTACCCTGCGCTCGGCGTTCTTCCGCCGGTCCGGCCCGCGATAGGCCTTGAACTCGCCCCCGTGGTCGATCTCGTACATGCGGCGTCCCCTCGTTGGAGCGGCCACCCTCGTGCCGCCACCGTCGAGCCTGCGTGAAAAGAAAAGGCCCCGCAAGCGCGGGGCCTTCCGTCGGTCGAATCGGCCGGATTACTGGCCGATGTGCGCCTTGAGCCAGGCATTGACCGTGTCGTGCCAAAGCACGCTGTTCTGCGGCTTGAGGACCCAGTGGTTCTCGTCGGGGAAGTACAGGAACTTCGACTCGATCCCCTGCCGCTGCGCCGCGGTGAACGCGCCGATGCCCTGCTCCACCGGGATGCGGAAGTCCTGCTGACCATGCACCACGAGGATCGGCGTCTTCCAGTTCTTGACGTGGTTGACCGGATTGAAGCGTTCGTAATTCTCCGGATGCTCGAACGGCGTGCCGCCGTTTTCCCATTCGCTGAACCACAACTCCTCGGTCGCGTAACCCATCATGCGCTGGTCGAACACGCCGTCGTGCGTGACCAGGCACTTCCACGGTGTGTTCCAGTTGCCGGCGATCCAGTTGACCATGAAGCCGCCGTACGAGGCGCCGAGCGCGCAGGCCTTGGAGCCGTCGAGGAAGTCGAACTGCTTCTGCGCGGCATCCCAACCCTTCTGCAGGTCTTCGAGCGGGCGGTCGCCCCAATGCTGGCTGATCGCGTCGGTGAAGGCCTGGCCGTAGCCGGTCGAACCGTGGAAGTCGATCATGACCACCGCGTAGCCCTGGCCCGCATACGTCTGCGGGTTCCAGCGATAGCTCCAGCCATTGCCGAAGCTGCCCTGCGGGCCGCCGTGGATGAGGAACGCGACCGGGTACTTCTTGCCCGGCTGGTAGTTCCAGGGCTTCACGACGTACCCGTGCACGGTCTCGTTGTTCCAGCCGGCGAACTTGAACTGCGTGGCTTCGCCGAACTTCACGTCGGGCAGCGTTTCGCCGGCGTTTTTCGTGATCGCGCGCGGCGTGGCGCCGTCGGGCTGCGCGGCGAACAACTGATCGCCGGTCTGCAGGGTGTTGCGCGTGTAGACCAGCGTCGGGCCCTTGAGGTCGAGCGCGGTGACCGTGCCGTCCTTGACGATCGAGGTGACTTCGCCGCTGGCGATGTCGACGGAGAACAGCGGGGCCTGCCCGAGTTCCTCGGCGGTGGTGTAGATCGACTTGCCGTCTCCTGAAAGCAAAATCCCGTTTGCGGAGGCATCCCACTTCGACGCGATCTCCCGGGTTCTGCCTGTCGCAGGGTCCATCGCCATCAGCGCGAAACGATCGGCTTCGAAACCCGGGCGCTTCATCGCACGGTAGTAGAGCGTCTTGCCGTCCCGCGAGAACACCGGCGTGGTATCCCAAGCCTTGTTGGCGGCGGTGAGATTCTTCGCCGTGCCCGTGCCGTCTGCGTTGACGAGGTACAGGTCGAAATTGGTCGACCACGGTTCGACGTTGTCGGCCTTGCGCGCGGACAACACGAGCGACTTGCCGTCGGGCGACCAGGTCATTTCGCTGGTGTCGCCGAACGGACGCGAGGGCACGTCGCCGATCACGTCACCGCCGACCAACGTGGCCTGCGTGATCTTCGCACCATTGCCCGGGAAGGGCGCGACGAACGCGCGATTGAGCTTGCCCTCGTTCCAGGCATCCCAGTGGCGGATGAAGAGACGGTCGAATACCACGCCCGACGCCTTGCGACCTTCGCGGTCCTTGTTGCGCTTGACGTTGCACTGCAGGTCGGATTTGCAGTCGGCGAAGGTTTCGAGCGCCAGCGCGACGCGCTTGCCGTCGGGCGAAACCACGTAGCCGCCGACATCGCCGGCGAGGTCGGTCAATTGCACCGGCGCGCCGCCGGCGACCGGGATCGCGTAGAGCTGCATCGACCCGCCCTTCGCGCTGAGGAAATACACGCGCGTGCCGTCGTCTGCGAACGTCGGGGAATTGACGTTCCAGCCTTCCGGCGTGAGTCGCGTGGGCGGCGCGGCATCGCGCGCGGCCAGGTCTTCGATCCAAAGCGAGGTCGCGCTCTTGTTCGCGTCGAAGTCGACGATGCGCTTGGCGAACACGACCTTGCGGCCGTCGGGCGACAACACGGGCGCGGACACGCGATCGAGTTTCGCAAGATCACGGACCTCGAAGCCGCGGTCGGCCTGTGCGACGACGGGCAACGCGGCAAGCAGTGCGAGGGACAACAGGGTGTGGCGCAAATTCATGTCGTGGATCCTGCAGTGATGCGTGGGGTCAGGCGTCGACGGTGCGGGCAGCGCGACCGACCCAGCGGTAGAGGAAGAAGATGGCGGCGACGAACGCGACGCCGCCGATCCAGGCGCCCGGGCCGTTGGCGAATGCGTCTCCGGCGATCGCGAGCGGGAACAACTGGAACGCCACGATGCCGGCGATCAGCACGCCGACCAGGCCTTCGCCGACGATCATCCCGGAGGCCAGCAGCACGCCGAGTTGCTTGGTCGCTTCGGGGCGCGGACCGCGGTCGGCACGCTTGTCGAAGTACCAGCCCACGATCGAACCGACCACCACCATCAACGTCGCCGAGGTCGGCAAGTAGATGCCGAGGCCGACGGCGAGCGGGGAGAGATGCGCGCTCTTCGTCGTGCGGCGCAGCACTTCGTCGACGACGATCAGCACGACGCCGATGTAGGCGCCGATGCGGATTAGGCTCCAGTCGATGCCGCCCTCGATCACGCCCTTCGCCAGCGCGGAGATCAGGCCGGCCTGCGGCGCGGCGAGCGCGTTCTTCGTCGCGTTGGGCGCGCCGACGAACCCGTAGGCCTGGTTCACCACGTCGAGCACGAACGGGATGATCGCCGCGCCCGCGATCACGCCGACGACCAACGCCCATTGCTGCTTGGACGGCGTGGCGTCGACGAGCTGGCCGGTCTTGAGATCCTGCAGGTTGTTGTTCGCGATCGCCGCCACGGTGAACACGACCGCGGTGACGAACAGCGCGAACGCGACCAACCCCTTCTCGTGCCCCGGTTCGAGCATCGGCTTGATGCCGAACACGAGCAGCAGGGCCGCGCCGATGACCACGAGGATGCCGATGCCGGACAGGGGACTGTTCGACGAACCGATCAGGCCCGCCATGTAACCGCACACGGTGGACACCAGGAAGCTCATCACCACGATGTAGAACAGGCCACCGACGATCAGCGGCATCGCGTGCGCGTCCAGGCCGGTTTCGGTGCTGAAGTGCGAGAGCAGGAAACCGAGGGGCACGAAGCAGGCGAGCATCACCGCGCCCACGACGGTGATCGGGATGTCGTGTTCGGTGCGCGGCATCGAGGCGAGGTCGCCGGACTTGCGCGCGCGATTGGCGGCCATCGCGGAGGTGAGGCCGGAGACGACGGGCTTGACCAGCTTGCCGAGCGTCCAGATCGCGGCGACACCGATCGTGCCGGCACCGACGAAGCGCACGTTGGTGCTCCAGGTCGCGCCCGCGATGTCCTCGAAGCTGCCGGTGAGCCCGATGGCGTGCGCGGAGAAATGGGGCACGCCCCAAACCCACGCGATGATCGCGCCGAGCAACATCGCAAGACCGACCCACAACCCGACCAGGTGGCCGACGGCGAACAAGGCCATCGACAGCGCGAAGTCGAAACCCGTGACGCCCTCGCCCACTTTGAAATAGCTCTTGACGTCGCTGGCGAAGACACGCGTGGCGACGACGACGGCGAAGACCGCGGCAACGACCGCGCCCCACACGACCGCCATCAAACCGGCGCGGCTGTCTTCTGCACCGTGCGCCGTGCCTTCATCGCCCGGGCTGCCGACCTTGAGCACTTCGGCGCACGCCACGCCTTCGGGATACGGCAGGTCGGAATTGGTGACCAGCGCGCGGCGCAACGGGATCGAATACATCACGCCGAGGATGCCGCCGAGCGCGCAGATCAGGAACGAGGCCCAGTACGGAAAGCCCGTCCACCACCCGATGATCACCAGGCCCGGCAGCACGAAGATGATCGAGGACAGGGTGCCGGCCGCGGAAGCGACCGTCTGCACGATGTTGTTTTCCTGGATCGTCGAATCCTTGAAGTTGCGCAGCAACGCCATCGAGATCACCGCCGCCGGGATCGACGTGGCGAAGGTCAGGCCGGCCTTCAGGCCGAAGAAGACGTTGGCGGCCGTGAAGGCCAGGGTGACGACCACGCCCAGGACCAGGGCGCGCAGGGTGAATTCGGTGCGCGGCTCGAGGCCGGCCGGAGCGGTACTGGACACGGCGGGCGATCTCCCGGAAGGATGACAAAAAACCGCGCCCACCCTAAGCGCACGGCCGGTCACAAGTCCAGCGTGCGGCCGCGCGCCCTATACTCGCCGCGCCTGTCCGGCCCCGGGGGGAGCCAGCGCGATGTCGTCGCCCGTCACCGCTTACACCGACATTCCGCGCAGCGAGGATTTCCTCGGGCACCCGAAAGGCGTCTTCGTCTGCTTCTTCACCGAGATGTGGGAGCGCTTCTCGTTCTACGGGATGAAGGCGCTGTTGTTGCTCTACCTGCTGAAGCACCACGGCTTCAACGACGATGCCGGCTACGACCTCATCGGCGCCTATGGCGGCCTGGTTTACGCGGTGCCGGTGATCGGCGGCCTGCTCGCCGATCGCTGGCTCGGGATGCGCAAGGCGGTGGTGCTCGGCGGCATCCTGTTGTGCCTCGGGCACCTGGGCATGGCGGTCGAAGGCGAGGCGGCGCATCGCGTCAATGGCGTCATGGTGCGCGACGCCGGCGCGCTGCAGGTGTTCTACGCCTCGCTTGCGCTGATCATCATGGGCGTGGGCTTCCTCAAGCCGAACATCTCGACGATCGTCGGCAAGCTCTACGCCGAAGACGATCCGCGACGGGATTCGGGATTCACGCTGTTCTATGCGGGCATCAACGTGGGCGGCTTGTTCGCCGGGTTGATCTGCGCGTTCCTCGGCGAAACCTACGGGTGGAAATACGGGTTCGGCGCCGCGGGCGTGGGGATGCTCGCAGGGCTGGCGATGTTCCTGTGGGGGCAGAAGTACCTGCATGGGCATGCCGAGCCGCGCGATCCGGTTGCGTTGCGCACGCGCGTCGCGGGGCTGTCGCGCGAATGGTGGATCTACCTCGGCTCGATCGCCGGCGTGGCGGTGGTGTGGCAACTGATCCAGACCACGGGCGCGGTGCATTGGTCGATGCACGTCGTGGCCGCGTTGTTCTTCGCCTGGTTCGCCTGGTACGTCGTCGCGCGCTGCACGCGCGAACAACGCGAACAGATGATCGCCCTGCTGATCATCATCCTCGGCGTGCTCGTGTTCTTCACCCTGTACGAGCAGACCTACGGCTCGTGGCTGACGTTCACCGATCGCCTGATGACGAAGGACATGTTCCCCTCGCTGGTCAGCGATGCGAGCGGCACGTTGCCGTGGTCGATCTGGCTGATGGCGGGCTCGCCGGTCCTGATCGTGATGGCGTTGCGCGCGAGCGATGCAGGGCGGCGCGGCTTCGCGCGCGTGCTCGTCGGGATCTGGGTGGCCGCGATGGCGGTTGCGTGCTTCCGCGACGTGGTGCTCGTGCCGCAGACCGCTGGCTCGCTCACCTTCCTCGGGTCGTTCTTCGTCGTGCTGCTGTCGCCGTTCTTCGCGTGGCTGTGGCCGTGGCTCGAAAAACGCCGGGCGAACCCGAGCAAACCGTTGAAGAGCGCGATCGGGTTGTTGTTCGCGGCGTTGTCGTTCCTGCCGCTGCTGGCGGCTGCGCACACCGTCGGCCCGAACGCGATGGCGAGCGTGTGGTGGCTGGTGCTCGCGTACTTCCTCCTGGAATTCGGCGAGATGTGCCTGTCGCCGATCGGGCTGTCCGCGGTGACGCAGTTGTCCGTCGCGCAAGTCGTGGGCTTGATGATGGGCGGCTTCTGGCTGGCGACGGCGTATTCGGAAGTGCTGGCGGCCTCGTTCGGGAAACTCGCCTCGATCGAGATCCCGGAAGGCGGTGCGATCGACGTGGTCGACGCCGCCGGGCGCTACGCGCACCTGTTCCACCTGATGTTGTGGATCGGCATCGGGAGCGCGGTGGTGTTCCTCGTGATCACGCCGCTGTTGAAGCGGTGGATGCACGGGGTCAAGTAGACGCGTTACAGACGGTCGAGCGTCGCGTCCAGCGCCGATTTCCAGTCCGGCAGCGCGATGCCGAAGTCGCGCCGGACGGCGGAGGTGTCCAGCACCGAGTACGCGGGGCGCGCCGCGGGCGTCGGGTAATCGGCCGTCGGAATCGGTACGACGCGCGGCGCCTTCGCCAGCAGCCCGCGTGCAATGGCGCCTTCGAAGATCGCGGTCGCGAAGCCATGCCAACTCGTCTGGCCCGTCGTCGCCAGGTGCCACAGGCCGGTGCGCCGAACCGGGCTGCGCAGCACCTGCGCGGTGACGTCGGCAAGCAGCCACGCCGGCGTGGGCGTGCCGACCTGGTCTTCGACGACGCGCAGTTCGTCGCGTTCGGCGCCCACGCGCAGCATCGTTCGGAGGAAATTCTGCCCGTGCACGTCGTACACCCACGCGGTGCGGAAGATCGCGTGGCGTGCGCCGCTGTCGATGATCGCGACTTCGCCCGCGCGCTTGGAATTGCCGTAGACGCCGAGCGGCGCCGTCGCGTCGTCTTCGCGGTAGGGGCGCGTGCCCTGCCCGTCGAAGACGTAGTCGGTCGAGTAATGCACGAAATACGCATCGCGCGCGGCGCAGGCGGCCGCGATGCGGGCTGGCGCCTCCGCATTGACGCGATGGGCGAGCCCTGGTTCGGATTCGGCGCGGTCGACGGCCGTATGCGCGGTGGCGTTGACGACGATGTCGGGCGCGACGCGTGCGAGGAGTGCATCGATCGCGTCGAGATCGGTGAGGTCCAGGGCTTCGCACACCGTGCCGTCGGAGAGCGTGCCGCTCCGGCAGGTGACGACCACGTCGCCCAGCGCGGCGAGCGTGCCGCGCAAGCGCCGGCCGAGCTGGCCGTCGCCACCGAGGAGCAGGACGATCATGGCGTGCCGTAAACCGGCAGGCGCTCTTGCGCGACGTCGGCGAGGAAGGGCGCGTTGGCATCCTTGTCGGAGAGCGACGGGTGCCCGATCGGCCAATCGATCGCGAGTTTCGCATCGTTCCAGCGGATGCCCGCATCGGCGGCCTTGTCGTACGGCGCCGTGCACAGATAGCTGAAGAGCGCGCGTTCGGACAACACCGCGAAGCCGTGCGCGAAGCCTTCGGGCACCCAGAAGTGGCGCTTGTTGTCGGCGCTGAGGATCACGCCGGTGTGCTGGCCAAAGGTCGGCGAGCCGCGGCGGATGTCCACGGCGACGTCGTACACCTCGCCTTCCAGCACGCTCACCAGCTTGCCCTGCGGATTCGGCCATTGGTAATGCAGGCCGCGCAGGACGCCGCGACTGGAGGACGAGACATTGCTCTGCATGAAGTTCGTCGGCAACCCGAGGGCAGCGAAGCGCTCGGCGTTCCAGGCTTCGTAGAAGAAGCCCCGTGCATCGCCCCAAACCGCCGGTTCGATGACGACGCAGCCCGGCAATCCGGTTTCGACCACTTTCATTCGACGCGTCCGTGTTCCAGCAGGCTGAGCAGGTACTGGCCGTAACCGTTCTTCGCGAGCGGTTTGGCGAGCGCTTCGAGCTGCGAGCGATCGATCCATTTGTTGAAGTAGGCGATCTCTTCCGGGCAGCAGACGCGCAGGCCCTGGCGCTTCTCGATCGTCTCGATGTACGTCGAGGCTTCGACCAGCGATTCGTGCGTGCCCGTGTCGAGCCAGGCATAACCGCGGCCAAGTTTTTCCAGGTGCAGGCGACCCTGCTCGAGGTAGACGCGGTTGAGGTCGGTGATCTCCAGCTCGCCGCGCGCCGAGGGCTTGAGTTGCGCCGCGTACGCGCTGGCATGGCCGTCGTAGAAGTACAGGCCGGTAACGGCGTAGTTGGAGCGCGGTTTTTCGGGCTTCTCTTCCAGGCCGACCACGCGGCCGTCGGGGTCGAACTCGGCGACGCCGTAGCGCTCCGGATCGCGCACCCAGTAACCGAAGACGGTCGCGGCATCGTCGGTGCGGTCGTCCGCGCGCTGCAGCAGCTCCGTGAGGCCGTGGCCGTAGAAGATGTTGTCGCCGAGGACCAGGCAACTGGGCTTGCCGTCGACGAATTTCTCGCCGATGAGATACGCCTGCGCGAGGCCATCGGGACTCGGCTGCACGGCATATTCGATGTTCATGCCCCACTGCGAGCCATCGCCGATGAGGTTCTTGAACAGCGCCTGCTCATGCGGCGTGTTGATGATCAGCACGTCGCGGATCCCGGCGAGCATCAGCACGCTCAGCGGGTAATAGATCATCGGCTTGTCGTAGACGGGCAGCAGCTGTTTGCTGATCGCCTTGGTGATCGGATACAGGCGCGTGCCCGATCCGCCGGCGAGGATGATGCCCTTGCGTGCCGTCGTGCGCGCCGGCGTCATGCGGCCGTCCCGATGCGTTCGAGGCGATAGCTGCCGTCGGTCACGCGGCCCACCCAGTCCTGGTGCGCGAGGTACCAGTCGACGGTGTCCGCGATCCCCTGTTCGAAGGTATGTTCGGGTTTCCAGCCCAGTTCGCCCTTCAACTTGTCGGCGTCGATGGCATAGCGCCGGTCGTGGCCGGGGCGGTCGGCCACGAAAGTGATCTGCGTCTCGCGCTTCTTGCCGTCTTCGCGCGGGCGGCGTTCATCGAGCAGCGCGCAGATGGTCCGCACGACATCGATGTTCTGCCGTTCGGCATCGCCGCCGACGTTGTAGGTTTCGCCGACGCGGCCGCCATCCAGCACGGCGCGGATCGCGGCGCAGTGGTCGCCGACGTACAGCCAGTCGCGCACGTTCTTGCCGTCGCCGTACACCGGCAGCGGTTCGCCGGCGAGCGCGCGCGCGATGATCAGCGGAATGAGTTTTTCGGGGAACTGGTACGGCCCGTAATTGTTCGAGCAGTTGGTCGTCAGGACCGGGAGGCCGTAGGTGTGGTGGAACGCGCGGACCAGGTGGTCGGAGGCGGCCTTCGACGCGGAGTACGGCGAATTGGGCGCGTACGGGGTGGTTTCGGTGAACTTGCCGGTGTCGCCCAGCGAGCCGTAGACCTCGTCGGTGGAGACGTGCAGGAAGCGGAAGGCGGCCTTGGCAGCGCCTTGCAAGGACTTCCAGTAGTCGCGCGTGGACTCCAGCAACGCGAGCGTGCCGACGACGTTGGTCTGCACGAACGCCGCCGGGCCATCGATCGAACGGTCGACGTGGCTTTCGGCCGCGAAGTTGATCACCGCATCGGGTGCATGGTCGCGTAGCAACCGGTCCACCAATGCGCGGTCGCCGATGTCGCCGTGCACGAAAACGTGATTCGGGTCGTCGGCCAGCGGCGCCAACGTGTCGACGTTGCCGGCGTAGGTCAACGCATCGAGATTCACCACGCGCACGCCGCGGCGTACCGCGTCGAGTACGAAATTGCCACCGATGAATCCGGCGCCGCCGGTCACCAACCAGGTCGTCACATCAGCCTCCAGTGCCTTGCCAGTCGCCGCCCCGTCCGGCGAAGTGAGCGACCCCTCTCCCGGGCCGCGTGTCTTGCGTCGATGCCGCCCGCGCCTCGAAGGCGCGGGCGGCGCGGGATCAGAACGGGATGTCGTCGTCCGCGAAGTCGTCGCCGAAATCGCGCGCGGCCGGCGCGGACTCGCGGCGCGGCGCGCCTTCCTGGCCCTGGCCCTGGCGCTGCGGAGGCGCGGAACGCTGCGGGCGATCGCCGCCACGCTCGGCGCGGTTGCCACCACCACCGCCGCCGCCACCGCCTTCGGGGCGCCCGCCGAGCATCTGCATCTCGTCGGCCACGATGTCCGTGAAGTATTTCTCGACGCCATCCTGGCCGGTGAACTTGTCGTAGCGAATCGAACCTTCGACGTAGACCGACGAACCCTTGCGCAGGTATTCGCCGGCGATTTCGCCGAGTTTTCCGAAGAACTTCACCCGGTGCCACTCGGTGCGCTCCTGGGTGTTGCCTTCCTTGTCCTTGCGCACGCTGGTGGTGGCGAGGCTGATCGAGGTGACGGCCATGCCGCCCTGCGTGTACTTGGTTTCCGGGTCGTTGCCGAGATTGCCGACCAGGATCACCTTGTTGATGCCACGTGCCATCGTGCGTGTCCTCGAATGCGGGTTGGAGTCGGCCGCTCGGGTGCCGGACGCGGGCGGCCGGCGGGCCAGTGCGCACATGTTACCAGCGGCCGGGGACGCCGCCTGCCGACCTGTCGGCGGAATCACACCCGGCCCGTTCAGCGCCCCGGGGGCACCACCGCGGACAGGCGGCCGATGCCGGGGTGGCCCCGCACTTGCGCATCGACGAACGGGCGCGGATGCGGACAAGAAACGTCTCCACTCCGCAAATGTTTGGACTCCATGCATTTCGCGGGATTCGCGCTTGCCTTCTAATCCGCGCCTTCGCGATGTCGTCCCTGTGCGACACGCGTGCCCCTTGGTGCAGATCTGCACCACATGCCGTCGTCCACGGCGATCGCGTGCCTAGAATCGGGTCGCATGCGATCGCGGGGGCGCGCTCGCTCGCCACCTTCGTCCAACCAGGGCCAGATCCATGTATCGAGTCATCATCGTCGACGACCATCCCATGGTCTCGGCCGCACTGAAAGACCTGCTGGAAATCAACGAGACCTTCGAGGTGGTCGCCGTGCACGACAACGGCGGCGCGGCCCTCTCGGCGGTGCGCACGCTGCAACCCGACCTGCTGATCATCGACCTGGGCGTGCCCGTGCTCGGTGGCGTGGAGGTGATCTCGCGCCTGCGTGCCGGCGGTTCGGGCGTGGGCATTCTCGTCGTCTCGGGCGGCGAGGCGCACGAAAGCGGCCTGCGCGCCTTGCGTGCCGGCGCCAACGGCTTCGTGCACAAGACCGATGCGATGAGCGAGATCGCGATGGCCGCACTCGTGGTGGCGCGCGGCAAGTCCTACTTCAACCAGGAACTGCTGATGCTCGCCGGCGACGGCCAGACCGACGGCCGCCCGGTCACGCGCCTCACCGAGCGCGAGTTCGAGGTGTTCCGCTGCCTCGTCTCCGGGCAATCCAACCGCGACATCGGCGAGCACATGCGCCTGAGCAACAAGACGGTCAGTGCGTACAAGATGAAGATCATGCGCAAGCTCGGCGCGCGCAACATCCGGGATCTCATCGAACTCGCGCGCGAAACCGATTCGGCGTAGCGCGCGTGCCGGGCGCGGATCACACCGCGCCGGCGGCTTCCATCAATCGTTCGATCTCCGGGCCCTGTTCGGCGTCGAAACGCAACCCCATGTGGTCGACCGCCACCCAGGCGACATGCGTCTGCAAGGTGATCGCGTCGCTGTCGGGCAAGTCGAAGAACATGCGCAGCTCCGTGCCGTCGGTGGGCGTCCAGCCCGGCACGAGGTCCACGCGCGCGCCGCCTTCGGACAGATCGAGGATGTAGCCCTCGTGCGAATGCCCGTTCGGCGCGACGAGGACGGCGCACAACACGTTGAACCGGGCGTGCTTGCGCTTGTCGGCAGCGACGGCAGCAGAGGTTTCCATGCGCCGATGCTAGCCCCGTACGGCGCCCCTGATGACGAGCGCGCACGACAAGGCGTCGGCAGGCGCACCGCCCGGACCGGCGGCGCGCTGCGGGGGAAGGACGGTCGCCGGAAAGGCCGGCATTGCGCACTGCACAACGCCGGCCGTAAACCTTACTCGGCGTAGGCTTCGAGCGGCGGGCACGAACAGACGAGGTTGCGGTCGCCGTAGACGTTGTCCACGCGCGCCACCGGCGGCCAGTACTTGCCGGCGATCAGCGACGGCAGCGGATACACCGCGGCCTCGCGCGAATACGGATGCGTCCATGCACCCACCACTTCCTGCGCGGTGTGCGGCGCGTTGCGCAACGGGTTGTCGTCCTTGTCCAGCGTGCCGTTTTCGACCGCGCGGATCTCGTCGCGGATCGCGATCATCGCCTCGCAGAAGCGGTCGAGTTCTTCCTTCGATTCACTCTCCGTCGGCTCGATCATCAGCGTGCCCGCCACCGGGAACGACATCGTCGGCGCGTGGAAGCCGAAATCGATCAGGCGCTTGGCCACGTCTTCGACGCTGATGCCGCTGCTGTCCTTCAACGGGCGCAGGTCGAGGATGCATTCGTGCGCGACGAGGCCTTCGTGGCCGGCGTACAACACGGGGTAATGCTCCTCGAGGCGGCGCGCGATGTAGTTGGCGTTGAGGATCGCCATCTGCGAAGCCAGGCGCAGGCCGGTGCCGCCCATCATGCGGATGTACATCCACGTGATCGGCAGGATGCTCGCGCTGCCGTACGGCGCCGCGGCCACCGCGCCATCCTTGCGTGCGAGATGGCCGGTGCGATGCCCCGGCAGGAACGGCGCGAGGTGCGACTTCACGCCGATCGGGCCCACGCCCGGGCCGCCGCCGCCGTGCGGGATGCAGAAGGTCTTGTGCAGGTTGAGGTGCGAGACATCGCCGCCGAACTTGCCCGGCGCGCACAGCCCGACCATGGCGTTCATGTTCGCGCCGTCGATGTACACCTGGCCGCCGTGACCATGCACGATTTCGCAGATTTCGCGCACGCCTTCCTCGAACACGCCGTGCGTGGAGGGATACGTGATCATGATCGCCGCGATCTTGTCCGAATGCTGCGCGGCCTTCGCGCGCAAGTCGTCGAGGTCGACGTTGCCGCGCGCGTCGCACGCGGTGACGACCACGCGCATGCCGGCCATGTTGGCCGTCGCGGGGTTGGTGCCGTGCGCCGACGACGGAATCAGGCAGATGTCGCGGTGCCCTTCCCCGCGGCTGGCGTGATACGCGCGAATGGCGAGCAGGCCTGCGTATTCGCCCTGCGAACCGGCGTTGGGCTGCAGCGACACCGCGTCGTAACCGGTGGCCTCGCACAGCATGCGTTCGAGGTCCTGCGTCAACTTCGCGTAACCCCGGGCCTGGTCCTCCGGGGCGAAGGGATGCAGCGCGCCGAACTCCGCCCACGTCACCGGGATCATCTCGCTCGCGGCGTTGAGCTTCATCGTGCACGAACCCAGCGGGATCATCGTGCGGTCGAGCGCGAGGTCGTAGTCGGCAAGGCGGCACAGGTAACGCATCAGCTCGGTTTCGGAGCGATGCGTGTTGAACACCGCGTGCTGCAGGAACTTCGACGTGCGACGCAGGGCCTTGGGCAGCGTCGCGTCGGTGCCGTGCAGCGCATCGAAATCGGGAATCGCCGCGCCTTCGCCCGCGAAGACGTGCCACAACGCTTCGATGTCGCCGCGCGTGGTGGTTTCGTCGAGCGACACACCCAGGCGCGAAGGATCGATCTGACGCAGGTTGTAACCCGCATCGCGCGCCTTGTCGTGCAGCGCACCGGTGCGGCCGCCCGTGGCGAGGGTGATCGTGTCGAACCAGGTCTTTTGTTCGACTTCGACGCCGAGCTGCTTCAGCCCCGCTGCGAGAATGACGGTGAGCGCGTGGACGCGCTCGGCGATCGCCTGCAGGCCTTCGGGGCCGTGGTAGACCGCGAACATGCTCGCGATGTTGGCCAGCAACACCTGCGCGGTGCAGATGTTGGAGGTCGCCTTCTCGCGGCGGATGTGCTGCTCGCGCGTCTGCATCGCCAGTCGGTAGGCCGGCTTGCCGTGGCGGTCGATCGAGATGCCGACCACGCGGCCGGGCATGTCGCGCTTGAACGCATCCTTCGTCGCGAAGTAGGCCGCGTGCGGGCCGCCGAAACCCAGCGGCACGCCGAAGCGCTGGGCGCTGCCGATCGCGAGGTCCGCACCGAATTCGCCCGGCGGCGTGAGCAGCGTGAGCGCGAGCAGGTCGGCAGCGACTGCGACGAGCGCATTGGCCGCATGGAACTTGCCGACGATGGCACGCAGGTCGTGCACGTCGCCGTTCGTCGCCGGGTACTGCAGCGCGGCGCCGAAGAACTTCGACACGTCATCCAGCGCGAACTCGTCGCCGACGACGACTTCGTAACCCAGCGGCTCCGCGCGCGTGCGCACGACGTCGATCGTCTGCGGGTGGCAATGCTGCGAAACGAAGAACGCATTCGCGCCCTTGTTCTTCGACAGGCGCTTGCAGAAGGTCATCGCCTCGGCGACGGCGGTGCCTTCGTCGAGCAGCGAGGCATTCGCGATTTCCATGCCGGTGAGGTCCGCCACGAGCGTCTGGAAATTGAGCAAGGCTTCCAGGCGGCCTTGCGAAATTTCCGGCTGGTACGGCGTGTAGGCCGTGTACCACGCGGGGTTCTCGAGCAGGTTGCGCAGGATCGGCGCGGGCGTGTGCGTGTTGTAGTAGCCCTGCCCGATGAACGAACGCAGCAGCGTGTTCTTGTCGGCGTAGGTGCGCAGTTGCGCGAGCGCCTCGGCCTCGCCGAGGCCATCGCTGGCCGGAAGGACCGCGGTGCCGCGGATGCTGGCGGGGACGACGCTCTCGGTGAGGGCGTCGAGCGAGGCGTGGCCGAGCAGGTCGAGCATCGCCCGGGTGTCGGCCTCGCGCGGGCCAATATGGCGCGCGATGAATTCGTTGCGGGTATCCAGCGGGGTGGTCATGGGCGCGCCTTGGGAAAATAGGGCGCCCCATCTGTCTATTCGCCTGAGAGCGTTACTCCTTCGGCGGGCCGGGGACGGGTCGCATGCAGGGTCGCGCGGCCGGATGGGGGAGGAACTCCGGGACGCACGGTGCGAGACCGCCGGTCACTTTTCAGATTGTGTCTGCCACGAGGTCCTTTTGCCTGAGAGTTTCCGGGGCGGTTGCTCCTTCGGCGCCGGCGTCGAACCGGTCTCTCCCACGCGACAGGTGCTGCTTGATGATGCCCGCGAATGGTCTCATGCCCCCGCCCCGCGCGGCAAACGCGGGACGGTGAATGTGCGGGGCTGCCTATAATTGCCGCCCGACCTGCCGCCTTGCCCGCCTCCGACGTGAACGCAGCCCCCGACCGCAGCCTCCCCGACCTGCCCGCGATCCAGGCCCTCGCGCAGGAGGACATGGCCGCCGTCGATGCGCTGATCCGCAAGCGCCTGGCTTCCGACGTCGTCCTGATCAACCAGGTCAGCGAATACATCATCGGCGCCGGCGGCAAGCGCCTGCGACCGATGCTGCTGTTGCTCGCCGCGCGCGCGCTCGGCCATCGCGGCCCGCACGCGCACCAGCTCGCCGCGGTGATCGAGTTCATCCACACCGCGACCCTGTTGCACGACGACGTCGTCGACGAATCCGACCTGCGCCGCGGCCGCCGCACGGCCAACGCGGTGTGGGGCAACGCGGCGAGCGTGCTGGTCGGCGACTTCCTCTATTCGCGCAGCTTCCAGTTGATGGTCGAACTCGACCGCATGGAAGTCATGCGCATCCTCGCCGACACCACGAACCAGATCGCCGAAGGCGAAGTGCTGCAGTTGCTGCACGTGCGCAATCCCGACACCGACGAGGCGGCGTATCTGCGCGTCATCGAGCGCAAGACGGCGGTCCTGTTCGCCGCCGCCACGCGACTGGGGGCCTTGCTCGCCGGCGCGGATGCCGACACCTGCGACGCGATGCACGAATACGGCCTGCAACTGGGCTACGCCTTCCAGATCGCCGACGACGTGCTCGATTACGCCGCAGACGCCGACGCCCTGGGCAAGAACCTCGGCGACGATCTCGCCGAAGGCAAGGCCACGCTGCCGCTGATCCACGCCATCGCGCACAGCGACGCGGTCACGCGCGCTGCGTTGCGCAACGCCGTCGAACACGGCGACGTGGAGGCGATGCCGCATGTGGTCGCCGCCATCAACGCAACCGGCGGGTTGGATTACAGCCGCGGGCGCGCGTTCGAATTCGCCGAAGCGGCGGAAGCGGCGCTCGACGCACTGCCGTCGAACACCACCGTGGATGCCTTGCGCGGGTTGGCGCGGTATTCGGTCTCGCGCGACCGCTAGTTCACGCGGCTCCCGATGGGCGCGGCGACCGGTTGGCACGGCGCCTAATTGGCGAACCTCTCCGCGAAGAACACCCGCATCATCCGTTCGGCACGCCGCATCGCCAGGTCGTTGTAGACGCAGCCCGGCGGCTTGTTCGCATCCGGCAGCGCGAAGCAATGCACCGCGCCGCTGAAATTCACGAACTGCCAGTCCACGCGCGCTGCGTTCATTTCGTTTTCGAATGCCGGGATGTCGCTGGCCGTGTACTGGTCGTCGGCGCCGTTGAGGACGAGCACACTCGCCTTCACCGTGCCGGGCTTGGCGGGCATCGTCGTGGCGAGGGCGCCGTGGAAGGTGGCCACGGCGGAGACGTCGGCGCCGCTACGCGCGAGTTCCAGTGCGGTGGCGCCGCCGAAGCAGTAGCCGATCGCGCCGATGTGCTTGATGTCGAGCGGCACGTCCTTCGCGGCGCGCAAGACCTCGAGCGCCCTGGCCGCACGGGCACGCAGGCCCGCGCGATCGCCGTAGAGCTTTTTCACCTGCGCCTGCGCTTCGGCATCGGTCTTCGGCCGCACGCCCTTCCCGTACACGTCGGCGAGCAACACGACGTAATCGTCGCCGGCGACGTGCTTTGCCTTGGCGATCGCAGAATCGGTCACGCCGTACCAATCGGGCACCATCAACACGCCCGGGCGCTTGATCGCATTCGTGTCGTCGTACACCAGGTAACCGCTGAAGGTGTCCTTGCCGACCTTCCATTCGACCGGCCTGGCCTGCATTTCGGCGTGCGCGGCCGAGATCCCGAATGCGCAGAGCAACAACGCGAACATCGTGTCACGTAACATCGTACGACGCATGGCGGACTCCGTTTGCCTGGGGCGGTACTGCTGCGCGAGCCTACGCCGGACGCGCCCGCACCGCGTGAACGCTCACGCGATGCCGATGCCCGGGATCGCGCTGATCGTGTCGGGGTCGAAGCCCGCCAGCGCCGCGAAATGGCGCCCGCGCGCGACGTAATCCTTGTAGGCGCCGAAGCTGGGCGCGCCGGGCGAGAGCAGCACGACGCCCTCGCCCGCCAGGGCCTCGCGTGCCTGGGCCATTGCGTCGGCGAGGTCGGTGGCCGCACGCAAGACGAATCGGGCCCGCAGTGCGACGGGTTCCAGCAAGTCGTGGATCTTCGGACCGTTCTGCCCGAGCGTGACGATGGCGGCGGGCGCATGCGCGTGCATCGCTTCGGCGAAACCCGACCAGTCGATGCCGCGGTCGTGGCCGCCGGCGATCAACGCGACGCGGCGGTCGGCGAAGCATGCCAACGCCGCGAGGCTCGCATGCGGCGTTGTGCTGATCGAATCGTTGACGTAGGTGATGCCCTCGCGCGCGCCGATGGTCTGCAGGCGATGCGGCAACGGGCGGAATCCCGCGGCGTGCGGCGCCAGCGCGGCGGCGTCGAGCCCCAGTGCTTCGATCGCCGCCAACACCGCGCACAGATTGCCGCGGTTGTGGTGGCCCGGCAGCGGCAAGGACGTGGTGTCGAACACTTCGCGATCGCCCCGATACAACACGTCGCCGCGCAGGTGCCAACCGTCGTCGCGATTGAACCAGCGCACCTGCGTTTCATCGTCCAGGCGCAATGCCGCGAGCGTCGGGTCGGCGGCATTGAGCACGGCGATGCGCGGGCGCGCATCGGTGACCAGGCGCAACTTGTCGGCCACGTAGCGTGCTTGTCCGCCGTGCCAGTCGAGGTGTTCGGGAAACACGTTCAGTGCGATGGCGACATCCGGCTGCGCGCCGCTGTCGGCGACATCGCCGGTCTGGTAACTCGACAACTCGATCGCCCAGTACGCCGGTGCCAGCTGCGCGGACGCATCGGCGTCGAGCAATTCGAGCATCGGCAATCCGATGTTGCCTGCCAGCGCGGTGCGGTGGCCCCCGGCGCGCAACAGGTGCGCAAGTAACGCAGTCGTGGTGCTCTTGCCTTTCGTCCCGGTGACGCAGAGGGTGCGACCGTGGCCCTTCGATGCGTGTTCGCCGAACCACAGCGCCGTCCCACCGATGAAGCGCGTTCCGCGCGCCGAAGCGGAGACCGCCTCTGCGCGATACGGGCTGATGCCGGGGGATTTCACGACCACCTCGAAGGTGGACAGCGCGTCGGCATCCACGTGCGTGCGCGTCGCCAGCGCGGGATCCTGCAGCGCCGCGGCCTGATCGGCTTCGGCGGCATCGCAGAACAGCGTCAGCGGCTGGTGCGGCAGGCGCGCGCGCAGCGCGCGATAAGCGGCGCGGCCTTCGCGGCCCCAGCCCCAGAGGGCGACGGACTTGCCCTCAAGCGACGAAATACGCACGCAGTCTTGCCCAGAGTGCCGGCGGAATGCGGTGTTCCTCGTCGATCTCCATCAGGCCCGCGACGTCGAGTTCGCCCGCGTCCAGTTGCGGGGCGATCTCGCGCGCGAAGCGTTCGACCAGCGCGTCCTCGCGCCATTCCGGACGCGCGGCGAGCGCGGCCATCGCGGCGCGCGATTCGCGCCCCTCGCCCACGCATTCGAAGGGTTTGTGGTCCTGGTATTCCAGCAGCGCGTCGTAACCGGCAGTCTGCGCCGGATCGTCGAGCAGGTTGCGCCCGAAGATGCCGACCAGGCGCGGCTTCGGCATGAACGGCGCCAACGCGAGGAACACGAAGTGGCATTTCGGGCACACGCCGCACCAGCGGTTCGCGGGGCGTTCGCCGAGCAGGTGGAAGTTGCGGTTGCAACTGGAGAAGTGCGCGTCGTAGCGGTCGGTCTTCGCGAATTGCCGCGCGACCGCGAGCTCGCTCATCGGCCGCAGCAAGGAGTAGTAATGCAGGTCGGCCGCGACGTGCGACTGCACGAAGTCGGCGAGCGCGCGTTCCCACGCCCAGCCCTTCGACCACTGGTGGTTCACTTCGCCCGTGCCCGGAATCAGCGAGCCATAGCTCGCCGAGCGTTCGTTCGAGAAGACCACCTGGTTGGCGCCGAGCACGATCGCGGCGAACAGCATGATCGCCGAATTCACGCCCGTCACCGGGATATGGCCGTTCAACGCGCCCTGACGATTGAACTCGAACAGCGCCGGCGCCAGCGCGCGGCCGATGTTGAGCGTCGGCAATCCCGTGCGCTCGGCGCAAGCCTTGATCAACTGCGAACCACCGATCCACGTGACCGTTTGCGCAACACCCGCCGACCGCAGCGCCTCGATGGAAACGAGCGAATCCTTGCCACCGCCGATCGCGACCAGGGCCTGTTCCGGCAATCCGATCGCAGGCGCGGCCGGTGCTTCGTTCGCCGCATGCGGGAACTTGATGCGTTCGTGCAACTGCAGCCCGTTGCGGTACGCGAACTCACCCAGGCCATTGAGATAGAACGAATCGAGCATCGCCGCCGTCGCCGCATCGATCGGCTCGCCTTCGATCCGGATGTGTGCGGGCACCGCGGCCTTGTAGTAACTCACGCCCGCCAACAGGTGCAGCAAGCGCAGTGCGCGCTGCGCGGCCTGCGCGCGCGCACCGTCCAGGGTGAAGGGCGCACCGGGCAAGGTGATCGTTTCGATCATCTCCGGGCCGTCGTCGAACGCATAGACGAGTTGCGCCACGCCGGTTGCGGCATCGAAAGTGTTACGCACGAAGCGGAACGCGCGGATCGCGTCGCGCGAGAAAGTCCAGCCGGTCATTCGATGGTGTCCTCTGCAGGCAGGGCCCGCAGGTTGTAAGTGCTCGCCATGGCCATGCCGTAGGCGCCCGCGTCGGCGACGAGGATCACATCCCCTTCCGCCGTCGCCGCCGGCAACAGGCGGGAATGGCCCAGCACGTCGCCGCTTTCACAGATGGGGCCGACGACGTCGAATTCCAGCACGTCGACGTCGGACAGCCGCGAGAGATTGTGGATGCCGTGGTACGCACCGTACATCGCCGGCCGGGCGAGCGCGTTCATGCCCGCATCGCAACCCACGCGCCGCACGCCGTCCTTTTCGACGACCTGCGTGGCGTGCAGCAGCAACACGCCGCACTCGGCCACCATGAAGCGGCCCGGTTCGACCACGAGCTTGAAGCGCGGATACGCGGCGCGGATTTCCTCCAGGCCCGTGCGCCACGCGACGAGATCGAAGTCCTCCGCATCGGGCGTGTACGCGACCGGCAGGCCGCCGCCGATGTCGATGGATTCGATGGTGCCCACGCTGTCGGCCATGCCCGCGAGTTCGGCGTAAACCACGCGCCAGTGGCGGGGATCGTCGATCCCGCTGCCCATGTGCGCGTGCAAACCGACGATGCGAACGTCGAGCTTGCGCGCTTGTTCGACGAATTCGTCGAACCGCTGCAAGGACAGGCCAAACTTGGCCGCCACGCCGCCGGTGTTGACCTTCGCGTGGTGGCCGCCCCCGTGCCCGATGTCCAGGCGCAGCCAGATCGTGCGGCCGCCGAACACGTCGGGCCAGCGATGCAACGCTTCGACATTGTCCAGCGTGACCGTCACGCCCATGGCGAACGTGGCCTCGTATTCGGTGCGCGGCGCGAAACTCGGCGTGAACAGCACGCGCTCCGGCGACAACGCAGGCACGTTGCGGAAGACATGTTCGAGTTCGCCGATGGAGACGCATTCCAGGCCGAAGCCTTCTTCGACCAGCGTGCGCAGGATCGACGGATGCGGATTGGCCTTGATCGCGAAGAAGCGGCGGTCGATCGCATCGATGGACGCCAGGTCCCGCGCGCGGTTGCGGACGGTGGCCAGGTCGTAAGCGTAGGTCGGCGTGGCGTGGTCCGCGATTGCAAGCAACGCCTCGCGCTTGCCCACCCACCACGGCACGCGGCGCACCGGCTTGCCGTGTGCGATGTCACGCCAACTCGGGCCGAAGACCGTGGTGTCCTGCACCGGCATCGCGCCGCCGCGGATCAGTGCGGCGTGCAGTTGCGGGAGCATGCCGTCGGCGTCGGCTTCGTCGACGACGAAGGTGAGGTTCAGATCGTTCGACGACTGCGAGATCAGGTGCACGCGCTCCTGCCCGAAGGTCGCCCACACGTCCGACAATTTGTGCAGCAGCGAACGCATGCCGCGGCCGACGAGCGTGATCGCCGCGCACGGCGCGATGACCTTGACGCGGCAGACTTCGGCAAGATCGGCCGACAGGGCTTCCAGCACGTTCGTCGTGACGAGGTTCTCGCTGGGATCCAGCGACACGGTGACGTTGGTTTCCGACGAACCGATCAGGTCCACCGACAGCCCGTTGCGCTTGAAGCGCTCGAACACGTCGGCGAGGAAGCCGACCTGTTGCCACATGCCGATGCTTTCCATCGACACGAGCACGATACCGTTGCGTCGGCTGATCGCCTTCACGCCGGGCACGGTCGCGGCGCTCGCATCGATGCGCGTGCCAGGCAGATCGGGGCGTTCGGTGTCGAGGATCGTGATCGGCACGCCGCCATCGCGACAGGGCGCGATCGAACGCGGATGCAGGACCTTCGCGCCGGTCGTCGCGATTTCCTGCGCTTCGGCGTAATCCAGTCGCGTGAGCAGGCGCGCATCGGGCACCTCGCGCGGGTTCGCGGTGAACATGCCGGGCACGTCGGTCCAGATTTCCACGCGCGCGGCACCGAGCAATGCGCCGAAATACGCGGCGGACGTATCGGAGCCACCGCGACCGAGGATCGCGGTGCCGCCATCGTCATGACGCGCGATGAAGCCTTGCGTCACCAGCATCGGCGAAGGCTGCGCATCGAAGCGGGCCTGCAGCGCGGCATCGGGTGCGCATCGGCAATTGACCGACAGGCGCTGCGCCCACGGGCTTGCGTTGGGCAGCGACACGGCATCGAGCCAGTCGCGCGCATCGCTCCAACCGAAATCCAGTCCCTGCGAACGCAGGTAGGCCGCGCCGAGCGTCGAGGACAGCAATTCGCCCTGTGCAAGCACGTCGGCTTGCCAGGACAACGCGCGCAGTTGCGCGCGTGCGTCGGTCGCGAGTGCGCGCAGTGCGTGCAGGCGTGGCCCGAGAACGGTATCGGCATCCAGGTCGAGCTCGGTGCAGAACGCGCGGTGGCGCTCGACAAGCGCATCGATGCGGTATTCGAAAGCTTCGCCGGGCGCCGAATACGCGATCGCCTGCAGTTCATTGGTCACGCCGGAGAGCGCGGACACGACGACCAGGACGCGCACGCCTTCATCGCCGACCCGTTTGCGCGCGAGGCGGCCGATCGTATCCCAGCGATTGCGACGCGACACCGAGGTGCCGCCGAACTTCAAGACCACCCACCGCACTGGTTGCGACACCACCGACCTCGTGTTCCCGGGAATGCGCGACTCTCGCGCCGGATGCCTGCAAAATGCGGCTCCGGGATTCTAGGGTATTGCCATGGCCTTGCGCCGCTACATGCAGGTGGATGTCTTCGCCGACCGGCCGGGCGCCGGCAATCCGCTGGCCGTCGTGCTGGATGCCGAAGGGCTGGATGATGCGGCGATGCAGGCCATCGCGCGCTGGACGCGCTTGCCGGAGACGACCTTCCTGTTCCCGGCGGCCGCGGCCGACAGCAGCTATCGACTGCGGATCTTCTCGCCGCGCAGGGAGGTGCCGTTCGCGGGCCACCCGAGCGTCGGCAGCGCGCACGTCGCGCTGGCCGCGGGCCTGGCGCAGGAAAAGGACGGGTTGCTCGTGCAGGACGGCATCGCCGGCAAACTTCCGCTGCGCGTGACGGGCAGCGGACGCAAGCGCACCATCGCCGTGCGCACGCCGCGGTCGAAGGTCCTGGAAACCGCGTCGCCCGACGATCCGCGCCTTGCGCCCGCCCTCGCCGGCCTGCCGCTCGGCGCATTGCCGCCGGCGCTGGTCGAAGGCGGGCGCCGCTGGTGGCTGGTGGAAATGGCGGACGAACGCGCATTGCGTGCCGCTTCGCCCGATTGGGCCGCAATCGGCAGGCTCGCGCAGGACACCGAGAGCATGGGTGTGTGCGTGTTCGCGCGCAGCCACGACCCGGTGTATTACCTCGCGGTGCGTGCGTGGGTGGGCGCGCCGGCGCAGTTCGAGGATGCAGCGTCCGGTGCGGCGAATGCGACGCTCGCCGCGTGGCTGTCTTCGCAAGGCGCATTGCCGGGCGACGGCGGCTTCTATCGCATCAGCCAGGGGCGCGAAGTCGGGCACGACGCGATCATCGAACTCACGGTCGATGCCGATGGCGAAGTCTGGTCGGGCGGCCGTACATGCACGGTGGTCGAAGGCCACATCGACTGGCCGTGACGAAAAAAAGGGGCCGCAAACATCGCGGCCCCCTCCCTGAAATCACTGTTCCGGATTCACGTCCACGCGCACCCGGATGCGGTCGCCGGGGTGATGGTCGGTGCGCGTCCTGAACTGTCGGCCTGCGTATTCGTAGGTCACGTCGTAGCCGACCACGCGGCCGTCGTTGCCCGTGTTGTAACTGCCGTAGCTGTTGTTGTTGTTGCCGTTGTAGCCAGTGTTGTTGCCGTACTGGTCGTCGCACACGGTGACGCTGCTGCGCTCGTACTTGCGGCGCTGCGTGCCTTCGTAGACCTGCCGGCCGGCGAGTCCGCCGACCATCGAACCGATCGCCGCCGCGGCCACCTGCCCGCTGCCGCCACCGACCTTGCTGCCGAGCAGCGCACCGGCCAGGCCGCCGACGACGGTCGCGACCGTGCGGCCCGTGTCGGTGCCGTAGCGGCCCTGCTGCGGGTAGTACGGGTCGTTGGGCGGGTACGTGCCGTTCGATGCGTAGCCGCGATTGGTCGGATAGGAACCGCCGGAGGTGTAGCAGCGATTCGCGTTGTTGTTCACGTACCCGTTGTTGGCGTACCCGTTGTTGCCGTAGCCCGACGCGTAACGCGAATCGATCACCGGATCCACGCGCACGACGCGCGCCCAGTCGTAGATCGCGTTGGACTGGTTCGAATCACCGGGGTTGGAATATCCCTGGTTCGAATAACCGCCGTACGTCTGCGCCGACGCCGTTCCCACGGCAGCGGCCAGGCCCAGTGCGAGCAAGGTGGCGGACAAGCGCTTCATGGCGGGACTCCAAGCGCCGGAATGGCGCGTGGGGATCGTCGGGTCGGCGCGGGCAATGCACCCTGAATCGATCGGGCGTGGAAACGCTTGCAGCCAGGAACGTTTAGCGCGCCGACAGCAGCGCGTCAGCGCGCGTTGTGCAGCGTCAAGACCTCACCCCAGCAATTCGGCTTCCAGCGAGATCGGAACGGCGCTCAAGGCCTTGGACACCGGGCAGTTCTGCTTGGCATCGTCGGCCAGCGCGCGGAACTTCGCCGGATCCAGCCCGGCCACGCGCGCCTGCGTCTTCAATCGGATCTCGGTGATCGTCGGTCCACCGTCCATGCCGAGTTCCACTTCGGCCTGGGTGTCGAGCGTTTGCGGCGGATGGCCGGCTTCGGTGAGTTTGGCCGACAGCGCCATCGTGAAGCAGCCCGCGTGCGCGGCGGCGATCAGTTCTTCCGGATTGGTGCCTTTCTCTCCACCGAAGCGCGTGTTGAAGCCGTAGCGCGTGCCCGCCATCAGGCCGCTCTGCGGCGTGTCCAGCTTGCCCTGGCCGGACTTGAGGTCGCCTTCCCAATGGGCGGTGGCTTTGCGGGTGATCGAGGCCATGGCGCTGCTCGCGGGTGGGGGATGGCCAGCCTACTCCACGGCCATGCTTGACCCTTCACCGCTGCTGCGGGAGATTTGCCATCCCGGCGACGCGCTCGCCGGGGCCCCCGCCATGACGGCCCGCCCGGCGAACAGCCAGGACGGCAGACACGCTCCGGTTCGTCTCGCACTCGCGGACAGCCATGACGGCCTGACTTCCACCCGCACATCGGGAGAGACGGCCTCATGTCCTATTCCACCGAAAACATTCGCAACGTGGCCCTGGCAGGCCACCCCGGCGCCGGCAAAACAATGCTCTTCGAAGCCCTGCTGCATGCCGGCGGCGCGATCCAGACGGCAGGCAGCATCGAGCGTGGCACGACGGTTTCGGATTTCGACCCGATCGAAAAGGAACGCGGCCATTCCATCGATGCGGCGATCGCGAGCATCGACACCGGCACCGACAACGCACCGGTGCACGTCAACCTCCTCGATACCCCCGGCTATCCGGATTTCCGCGGCCCCACGCTCTCGACCCTCGCGGCCGTGGAAACCGTCGCGATCGTGTGCGATGCCGGCGCGGGCGTGGAATACGGCACGCGCCGCATGATGGAGTACGCGAAGGCGCGCAACCTGTGCCGCGTCATCATCATCAACAAGATCGACCACGCCGAAGCCGACAACGCACGCCTGCTCGATGCATTGCGCGAAACCTTCGGCCCCGAAGTGCTTCCGCTCAACCTGCCCGCCGACGGCGGCACGCGCGTGGTGGATTGCTTCGGCTATTCGGGCAAGCTCGCGCAAGGCGATTCGGACCTCGGCCCGGTCGCCGATTGGCACCAGAAGATCATCGACCAGGTGGTCGAGGTGAACGAAACCGTGATGGACCATTACCTCGACCTCGGCGAGGACGGTCTGTCGGGACAGGAGTTGCACGACGCCTTCGAACAATGCCTGCGCGAAGGGCACCTGGTGCCCGTGTGCTTCGTCAGCGCGCGCAGCGGCGTCGGCATGGACGATCTGCTGCAGATCACCGACAAACTCCTGCCGCATCCGGGCGAAGGCAATCCGCCGAGTTTCATCAAGGGCCTGGGCGAAGGCGCCACGCCGATCGACGCGCAGCCCGATCCGGCGAAACACGTCATCGCCGACGTCTTCAAGATCGTCAACGATCCCTTCGTCGGCAAGCTCGGCATCTTCCGCGTCTACCAGGGCACGGTGAAGAAGGACACGCAGTTGTTCGTCGACGACGGCAAGAAGCCGTTCAAGGTCGCGCACCTGTTCAAGCTCAAGGGCAAGGACCACGTCGAGGTCGCGCAGGCCGTGCCCGGCGACATCGCGGCGGTGGCCAAGATCGACGAGCTGCATTTCGACGCGGTGCTGCACGATTCGCACGACGAAGACCAGATCCGCCTGGCGCCGGCCGAATTCCCGAAGCCGATGTTCGGCCTGGCGGTGGAAGCCGCGCACAAGGGGCAGGAACAAAAACTCTCCACCGCGCTGCACAAGCTCGCCGAAGAGGATCCCGCCTTTGCCGTCGAACACCATGGCGAGCTCAACGAAACCGTCGTGCGCGGCCTGTCGGACCTGCACCTGCGCGTGATGTTGCAGCGCCTGAAGGACAAGCACGGCGTGGAAGTGGCCACGCGTCCGCCGCGCATCGCCTATCGCGAAACCGTGAGCTCGCGCGCCGACGGCCACCATCGCCACAAGAAGCAGACCGGCGGCGCCGGCCAGTTCGGCGAAGTCTTCCTGCGCATCGAACCCTTGCCGCGCGGCGGCGGTTTCGAATTCGTCGACGAAGTCAAAGGCGGCACGATCCCCGGGCAATTCATGCCCGCCGTGGAAAAGGGCGTGCGGCAGGTGCTGGGCGCCGGCGCGGTCGCGGGCTACCCATTGCAGGACGTGCGCGTGGTCGTCTACGACGGCAAGCACCACAGCGTGGACAGCAAGGAAGTCGCCTTCGTCGCCGCGGGCAAGAAAGCATTCCTGGACGCGATCGCCAAAGCGCGGCCGCAGGTGCTCGAACCGATCGTCGACCTGGAGGTCGCCGCGCCCGAACAGCACATGGGCGACATCAGCGGCGGGCTGTCGTCCAAGCGCGCGCGCATCAGCGGCACCGATTCGCTGCGCGGCGGCGAAATCGTGATCCGGGCGCAGGTGCCGCTTTCGGAACTGGAAGGCTACGCCGCCGAGCTGAAATCCGTGACCGCCGGCCGCGGCCGCTACGCGCTCGACTTCAGCCACTACGAGCCGGTTCCGGCGCAGGTGCAATCACGCCTGGTGGAAGCCTTCAAGCCACGGATCGAAGAGGATTGACCGGCCAAAACATGCCCCGTTCGTCCGTAGCTTGAAAAAAGCCCGAAAAAAACCGCCTCCGGGGCTTGGCGGCAACGCGGGCATGCCCTACATTCCGCTGGCCGAGGGGGACAACCAGGCATTCCATCAACTCAAACACGAGTCATCAGGACACATATGGCGAAGAAGAAAGCCGCATCGAAGAAGGCCGCTCCGAAGTCCGCAGCCAAGTCGGCCGCGCCGAAGCCGATCAAGGAAGCGCTGGGCAAGTCGGGCCTGGTTGCGCACATTTCCGAACAGACGGGCGTCGCTCCGCGCGACGTGCGCGCCGTGATGTCGTCGCTGGAAGGCGCCGTGCACGGTTCGGTCAGCAAGAAGGGCGCGGGTGCGTTCACCCTGCCGGGCCTGCTGAAGATCACCGTCGTCAACGTGCCGGCCAAGCCGAAGCGCAAGGGCATCAACCCGTTCACCAAGGAAGAGCAGTGGTTCGCCGCCAAGCCCGCCAGCGTCAAGGTGAAGGTGCGCCCGCTGAAGAAGCTCAAGGACGCGGCCGCCTGAGGCGCCTGACCAAGGCTTCATGAAAGACGCCCGGTTCGCCGGGCGTTTTTTTTGCCCGCTTGCGATGGATCGACGATTCACGCGCGGTGGCGCACGCTGCGCGCATTCCCCGACGGAGACCCACCGGATGCGCCGCCCCGCCCTCGCCTTCGCGTTTGCCGCCACCTTCGCCGCCCTGCTGACGGCCTGCACGACGATCAGTGCCCTGGTGGGCAACCAGGTCGCGTTCACCGCGCCGCAGTTGCAGCGTTACCTCGATCGGCAATTCCCGCGCGACTACGAGAAGCTCGGCGGCCTGGTCACGTTGCGCGTGATGCACCCGCGGTTGACGATCCCGCAAGGCAGCAACCGCCTGCAGATGGACTTCGACGTCGGCTTCGGCGGCCTGGGGATGGACCACACGTCGACCGCCGGGCACTTCGCGCTGCAGAGCGGGTTGCGATTCGATCCTTCCACGCGCGGCCTGCACCTGGTGGACCCGGCCCTCATCGACGTGGACGTCCCCGCGCTCGGCGGCGCGATGACCGCGCCCGCCCGCAGCGCGATCAACACCTGGCTGTCCGATTACGCGAAACAGGAACCGGTCTATCGTCTCGACGATAATGCGTGGGGGACGCTGGCCGGGCGCCGCATCGGGGAAACCACGATCGGCGACGGCAAGGTCGTCCTGCACCTCGACCAATAGCCTTCGGACCGTCCATGTCGCGCGTCGCCCTGCTTTGCCTGTTGTGCCTGACTGCACTGTCGATCGCCGCGTGCGGCGAGAAACCCGGCGGCGTCGCCCGCCGCCCCGACGGCAGCGCGATGGATCCCTTGCCGACGCCGGAAGGCACGCGCGGTTCGATCACCGGCATGCCCACCGCGCCCGGCCCGGGGCAACCGGAAGACAACGCGACCGTCGCCGACCAGGAAGACATCGCGATCGACGATTCGGATCCGGCGGCGAGCGATGACGGTGCGAACGACGACGGCACGGCCGCCACCGATGCCGAACCCACGTCGGACGACGCCGTGCAGGCCATCCAGCGCTACTACGACGCGATCCGCTCGCACGATTACCCCAGCGCCTACGCCCTGTGGAGCGACGGTGGCCGCTCGAGTGGGCAGACGCCCGAACAGTTCGCCGCAGGCTTCGCCGATACCACCGATGTCGTCGTGACGCTCGATGCGCCCGCACGCATGGAAGGCGCGATGGGATCGCGGTACATCGAAGTGCCGGTCGCGGTGGAAGCGACTTCCCGCGACGGCACGGTGCGCCGCTACGTCGGCGCCTACACGCTGCGCCGCGCGGTGGTCGACGGCGCCACGCCCGAACAACGGGCGTGGCATATCGCGTCGGCCGACCTGCGCGAAATCGCGCAGTAGCCCTTACAGCTCGAAGCGGTAGCTCAGCTTGACCACGAGCTGCTCATCGTCGCGCAGCGAGAACGCGTCGTTGAGCGCGTCGCGCGTCTGATCCTGCGAGAACTCGTTGAACAGGTCGCCGCCGCGGCCGTACACGACGTACAGGTAGGACAGCGGCTTGAACTCCCAGCGGTAGCGCACCTGGAAACCCAGGTTGCTCAGGCTGAAGTCGTTGACCGGATCGTTGGTCGGTACCGGCGTGCCGTTCGGAGCGACGCGCCAGGCCTGGCGCAGGTCCGCGTTCAAACCCAGCGCCTGCATCTTGACGCGCAGCTCCTGGTTGCCGCGGAAATTCCAGTCCACGCCGAAGTCGAGCTGCTGCGCATGCTCGTTGAAGGTGCCGATGAGGTTGTCGCCGAACCAGAGCATCCATTGCGGCGTGCGCTCGGCGTAAAGCGTGGTGTAGACGCTCAGGTCGTCGTTGATGAAGTACGTGGGCTTGAACTGCGTGTTCCAGCCGATGTGGCGATCGTTGTTGGCGTCGCCGATGCCGTTGTTGTCGAAGCCGAAGTTCGCGTAGAACGCCCACGCGCCCTGGCGGGGCCAGTTCTTTTCGGCGAAGGCGTTGAAGTTCGCCGGCGTATCCAGGAAAGCGTCGCTGCGCAGGATGCGGTCGTCGTGGCCCGCACTGTTGATGTTGATCTGTGCGTAATCGTTGCCGCCGTCCTTGAGCTGGCTCGAAACGCTCATGCGGAACTGGCGCTGCAGCCGCAGGCCCGAGTCGTCGTTGGAGCCGTCAACGCGCCAGCGCCAATCGTGGGAGGAGTACGCCGATTCCTTCGCCATGTCGGTGATGCGCTTCTTGATCTCGTAGTGCGCGTAATTGAGGTCGGGGCGCGAAAGGAAACCGAAGTCGTTGATTTCCAGGTCGTTGCTGAAGTGCATGGCGAGGAATTGCTGGCGCCAGCCGTGGTCCATCTCGTAGTCGACGATGGTGGTGAAGCCGTCGCCCTTGCCGGCGCGGCCCCAGTCCGGGCTCGCCGCCGCGCCTTCGTCGATGTCGCTGAAGATCAGGCGGTTCTGGATGTTCCACTTCTGGTTCGGGCGCCAGTTCTGGTCGAAACCGACGACCGTCGCGGTGCGATCGAAATACGGGCGATCGACCTGCGTCACCATCATGCCGACGTTCTGCGAGGCGAAGTCGTGCGACAGGCGCAGCGCGGTGAATGTGCGGCCGACCGGGTCGGCTTCATCGGCGATGAGCACGCCGTACTTGGTCGCGCCGAAGCTGCCGTTGGCCTTCACCGCCGCGGTGATGTCGCCCGCGCCCGAGTCATCGTCGGTGGGCCCGCCGACCCGGCGGGTGTAGACGAGCTGGCTGAAGTCGGACGGCGTGGTGAATTCGAACGGGCCCTGGTTCTCGGTGAAGAACGGGCGCTTGTCGCTGAAGAAGGTTTCGTTCGCGCTGAAGTTGACGACGATGTCGTCGCTCTCGACCTGGCCGAAGTCGGGATTGAGCGTGGCGGTCAGCTGGAACTGGCCGTTGGGCTTCCAGAAGATGTCGGCGCCGGCGTCGAAGTTCTCGTTGCTACCGACGATGTCGTACAGCCCCGACACGTAGGGCGTGATGGCGATCAGTGCCTGGTTGTAGACGGGCAACTCGATCGGGGTGAAGTCCGACAGGAAGCGCGGGCGCTCGAAACTCGCCGCCGGCCACGCACTGCGTTCGCCGGTGTCGCCGATCACGCGGTCGAGGTAGATGCGGAACGTGCGCTTGCCGTCCTTGCCCTTGGCCATCGGCGCGATGTACCAGGGAATCAGCATCTCGCTGTACCAACCGTTCTCGTCTTCGCTCGCGGCGTGTTGCCAGTTGCCGTCCCAGTCGGTCGAGAAGCGGTTTTCGTTGGTGATGACCGCATCGTTGATGCCGTCGGTGGAACTCACCATGAAGTTGTAACCGGTGCGCCCGTCGCCGTCGAAGTCGATCATCAGGTTGTTGCGGTCGACCTGCGCCTGCTCGTCGCGGCGGATCTTCTGCCGGTTGCGCGGGATGCTCGAGGGCTGCGTGTTGCGGAAACCGATCGCCAGGCCTTCCGGCGTGGCGAGGATCCAGGCTTCGGTCGGCTGCGAACCCGGCGCGCCGGTGAGCGGTTGCGTGATGCGGAAGTCGGTGACGTGTTGCGCGCCCTGCCATTCGGCCGGATCGATCTTGCCGTCGACCGTGATGGCCAGGGCCTGTCCCGAAGAAAGCGCAAGCAGGATGGCGGCGGTCAACGCCGCGGCGGTGAAGCGGCTGCGCATGGAGAAGGACGTCCGGGTCGGAGGAGATGCGCGCAGGCTATTCACGCGGGACGCGCGCGCCGCGTCCCGAGAGTCATGCAAACCTTTTCCCTACTCCGGGCATCACGCCCGGAAGCGGTGGCTCAGCGCTTGGGCTTGAGCATGGTCCCCGTGCACTTCTTCGACCCGCAGTGGCAGGCCCAGATCTTCTTCAGGCGGGCGGTGTGCGGCTCGTCCAGGGTGATGCCGTAGTCGTACGTCAGTTCCTGGCCCGGCTTGATGGCGCGGATCGCCTCGATGAACACGCGGTCCTTGCGGCGGTCGTCGCCGTCGGCCTCTTCGAGAACGGCTTCGCAGTTGGGATCGCAACTGTGGTTGATCCAGCGCGCGGTGCCGCCGCCGTGGTTGGCGTCGATCACGTACTCGTCGTTGAGCGTGAAGAGGAAGGTGTGGCCGCTCTCGACGTCGCCGGTGGTGTCGTTGTCGACTTCTTCGTGGGTGCGCCGCTGGCCCTTGTATTCGATGAGGCGCTCGCCCTTCTTGAGGGGGGCCGCGGCGAACACGCCGTTGCCGTGGATCTGCGAACGACGGGCGACGATCTTGCGGGTCATGCAGGCATCCGAACGAGGAAAGATGCGGATTGTGGGGCTTCGCGAGTGAAGTCGCCATCTTCGTGGCCGTTCGAAAGCGCGCGATGCGTATTCCCCGGTTCCATCCAAGTTGCCGACCCCGACCGATGCGCGTTACGACCCTCATGATTCCCGCCGCCCTTGTCCTCGCGCTGGGCGCGTGCAAACCCGCGAATGAAGGCAAGGCCGATGCCGCCGTCGCGACGCCGCACCTGGCCGCCATGCCCGCCGCGCTGACCGATGCGCAACTGATCGAACGCGGCGACTACGTGGTGCGCATCGCCGGCTGCAACGATTGCCACACGCCCGGCTATGCCCAGAGCGGCGGCACGGTGCCGAAGGCGCAATGGCTCGTCGGTTCGCCCGTGGGTTGGAACGGACCGTGGGGCACGACGTACGCCGCCAACCTGCGCCTGAAGGCCGCCGACATGGACGATGCGCAGTGGCTGGCCTATACCGCCGCGCTGCACACCCGCCCGCCGATGCCCGACTTCGCCGTGCGCGCCATGAGCGACCAGGACCGTTTGGCGATCCTGCGTTTCGTGAAGTCGCTCGGCGCGGGCGGTGAACCGGCGCCGGCGTACCTCCCGCCGGGGCAGCAACCGCCGGTGCCCTTCGTCGAATTCAAGCTGCCGCCGCCTCCGGCGACTGCTGAAGCGCAGGCCAGGCCCGCTGCTGCGGGCTGATTTCACGCCTCCCGACTGAACCCCTCCCTGGCCCTCCCCTGCCGTCGCAGGCGTGGGTGCTGGCTCGGCGGCCGGTTAAAACGTACAATTTCAGTCCGTTTTACAGGTCGCTTCCTTGCCATGCTGCGGGTCACGAAATTCACCGATTACGCGACGGTCGTCCTGACCGTCCTGGCTGCAGCGCCCGAACGCGTGCACAGCGCGGCCGAGCTCGCCGAACGCGCGGGCCTGGAAGTCACCACCGTCGCCAAGCTGCTCAAGCCGCTCGCGCAGGCGGGCCTGGTCGCCGGCTTCCGCGGTGCGCATGGCGGCTATCGGCTCGCACGCGAAGCGCACGCCATTTCGCTGGTCGACATCGTCGAAGCGATGGAAGGGCCGCTGGGCATGACCGAATGCAGCCTGCATGCGAGCAACTGCGGCATCGAATCCTCCTGCGGCGTGCGCGCGAACTGGCGACGCATCAACGATGTCGTCGCGCACGCGCTGCGCGAAGTCACGCTCGCCGACATGCTCGGCCCTGCGCCCATCGAATCGCGCCGCTCCATTCCCGCCACGTTGGCGACGGTTTGATCATGAACCACGAAAGCAACGCCGAAATCCTCGAACAGCTTGGCCGTCGCTACGACGCCGGCTTCGTCACCGACATCGAATCCGACGCACTGCCGCCGGGATTGTCGGAACTCACCCTCCATTTCCTGTCGGCGAAGAAGGAAGAGCCGGAATGGATGCTGCAGTGGCGGCTGGCTGCGTATCGCCATTGGCTGACGATGCCGATGCCCAATTGGGCGAAGCTCGACATCGCACCGATCGACTTCCAGGCCATCAGCTATTACTCCGCCCCGAAAGCCAAGTACGCCTCGCTCGACGAAGTGCCGCAGGAATTGCTCGATACCTACGAGAAGCTCGGCGTACCGCTGCACGAACGGGCGAAGCTCGCCGGTGTCGCAGTGGACGCGGTGTTCGACTCGGTCTCCGTCGGCACGACCTTCCGCAAGGAACTCGCGGAGAAAGGCATCATCTTCTGTTCGATGTCCGAAGCCATCCGCGAGCACCCGCAGCTCGTGCAGCAGTACCTGGGCAGCGTCGTGCCGACGGGCGACAACTATTTCGCCGCGCTCAATTCGGCGGTGTTCTCCGACGGCAGCTTCGTCTTCATCCCCAAGGGCGTGCGCTGCCCGATGGAATTGAGCACGTACTTCCGCATCAACGCGGTGAACACCGGGCAGTTCGAGCGCACGCTGATCATCGCCGAAGACAAGAGCTACGTGTCCTACCTGGAAGGTTGCACCGCGCCGATGCGCGATGAAAACCAGCTGCACGCGGCGGTGGTCGAACTGGTCGTGCTCGATGATGCAGAAATCAAGTACAGCACCGTGCAGAACTGGTATCCCGGCGACGAAGAAGGCCGCGGCGGCGTCTTCAACTTCGTGACCAAGCGCGGCGAATGCCGTGGCGCGCGCTCGAAGATTTCGTGGACGCAGGTCGAGACCGGTTCGGCAATCACCTGGAAATACCCGAGCTGCGTGCTGCTCGGCGACGATTCGGTCGGCGAGTTCCATTCGGTCGCGCTGACGCATCATCGCCAGCAGGCCGACACCGGCACCAAGATGATCCATGTCGGCAAGCGCACCAAGTCGAAGATCGTCAGCAAGGGCATCAGCGCGGGCCGCGGGCAGAATGCGTATCGCGGCCTGGTGAAGGTGGAACGCAGCGCGCAGGGCGCGCGCAACCACACGCAGTGCGATTCGTTGCTGATCGGCAAGAAGTGCGGCGCGCACACGTATCCCTACATCGAAGTGAAGCACCCGACGGCGATCGTCGAACACGAAGCGACCACTTCCAAGATCAGCGACGACCAGCTGTTCTACTGCCGCAGCCGCGGCATTTCCGAAGAAGACGCGGTGTCGATGATCGTCGACGGCTTCTGCAAGAGCGTGTTCCGCGAACTGCCGATGGAGTTCGCGGTGGAAGCCAAGAAGCTCCTCGAGGTTTCGCTCGAAGGCGCCGTCGGCTGACCGAACCAGGACAAGACCCCACATGTTGAAGATCGACAACCTCCACGTCCGCGTCGCCGGGCGCGACATCCTCAAGGGCCTTTCGCTGGCGCTCGCACCGGGCCAGGTGCACGCCATCATGGGTCCCAACGGCGCGGGTAAATCCACGCTGGGCAACGTGATCGCGGGGCGCGAAGGCTACGAAATCGTCGAAGGTTCGGTTTCGTTCGAAGGCCGCGACCTGCTCGCGCAGGCACCCGAAGAACGCGCCGCCGCCGGCGTGTTCCTCGCGTTCCAATACCCGGTCGAAATCCCGGGCGTGAACAACACCTACTTCCTGCGCTCTGCGCTCAACGCGCAGCGCAAGGCGCGCGGGGAATCGGAACTGGATTCGATGCAGTTCCTCAAGTTGGTGCGCGAAAAGCTCGCCGTGCTGCACCTGAAGGATGACCTGCTGCATCGCGGCGTCAACGAGGGCTTCAGCGGCGGCGAGAAGAAGCGCAACGAGATTTTCCAGCTCGCGGTGCTCGAGCCGAAGTTGGCGATCCTCGATGAAACGGACTCGGGCCTGGACATCGATGCGCTGCGCAATGTCGCCGAGGGCGTCAACGCGTTGCGCTCGCCCGAGCGCGCGTTCCTGGTGATCACGCATTACCAGCGTTTGCTCGACTACATCAGGCCGGATGTCGTGCACGTGCTCGCAGACGGCCGTATCGTCGAATCCGGCGGACCGGAACTGGCGCTCGAACTCGAGCAGCACGGGTATTCGTGGATCGCCGACCGCAAGGCGCCGGAGGCCGCTGCCTGATGAGCGTGTTGCTGGAATCGTTGGCGCAAGGGTTCGAAGGCGACGCCGCGCGTCGCGCGACGCTCGATGCCGCGCTGCGCGATGGGCTGCCGAAGGCGCGCAGCGAGGCGTGGAAGTACACGTCCCTGCGGGCACTGGAGCGGCGGGTGTTCGCGCCCGCGCGCGCCGACGCGATCGATGCGGCCTTGCTTGCGGGCATCGACGGCCCACGGCTGGTATTCGTCAATGGCATGTTCGATGCGACGTTGTCGTCACTCGCTGCGCTACCCGAGGGCGTGTCGATGGACGCCGGCCCGGTGGTCGAGTGCGTCGATGTCGGCGGGCCCGATCGCGTGTTCGCGTCGCTCAACGCGGCGCTGGCGAACACCGGCGCGCGTATTCGGGTCGACGCGGGCGCGCAGATCCAGGCGCCCTTGCATCTCGTGTTCGTCGGCGCTGCGGCCGCGCAGGACCAGGCGTGGCACTTGCGGCATGCGATGGATGTCGGCGAAGGCGCGTCAGTGCGCATCGTCGAGCATCACCTCGCATCCGGCGTGCATTCGCATCTTGCGAACAGCCTATCGACCGTTCGCGTCGCGCGTGGTGCATCGTTGATGCACGTGCGCGTGCAGGATGAAGCAGCGGGCACGACCTTGTTCGCACGCACCGATGCCTCGCTGGAAGCCGATGCCCGCTATCGTCGGCTCGACCTCGAACTCGGCGGCGCCCTGTCGCGCCACGAATTCGGTTGCCGGCTCCTCGGCGCAAACGCGAGCGTGCAGGCCGATGGCGTGTTGCTCGGAACGGGCCGCCGCCACATCGACACGCGCCTGAACATCGATCACGTCGCGGGCGATACACGTTGCGACCTGAAGTGGCGCGGGCTCGCGGCCGATCGCAGCCGTGCCGTCCTGCACGGTGGCATCCTCATTCGCGCAGGCGCCGATGGGAGCAATGCCGCGTTGTCCAGCCGCAACCTCTTGCTCAGCGAGAACGCGGAGATCGACGCACAGCCCGTCCTGGAAATCCACGCCGACGAAGTGCAGGCCGCGCACGGCGCGGCGGTCGGTGGACTCGACCCGACGGCGTTGTTTTACCTGCGTTCGCGTGGTTTGCCGGAAAGCGATGCGCGCCGCCTCCTCACCGCCGCGTTCTGCCGCGATGTGTTGACCGGGCTCGACGCCCAGCTGCGTCCCTTCGCCGAAGGCGCGCTCGACCGCGCCCTGGCTTCCCTGGAGCGCGCCGCGTGAGCATCGTCGCACCGCTCGCCGACATCGATTGGGCCCGCGTCCGTGCAGATTTCCCGCTGCTGCGCCGCGAGATCCACGGCAAGCCGCTGATCTATTTCGACTCTGCGAACACCGGGCAGAAGCCGGCGTCGGTGATCGAATCGGTCGATGCGTTTTACCGCCGCCACAATGCCAACGTGAGCCGAGCGGTGCATACGCTCGGCAGCGAAGCGACGGAGGCTTACGAAGGCACGCGCACGTCGCTCGCCAGGCACCTGAACGTGGCGAGCGAAGACCTCGTGCTCACCAGCGGCACGACCTTTGCGATCAACCTGGTCGCGTACTCGTGGGGATTGCCGCGGCTGAAGGCGGGCGACGTCGTCTTGCTCACGCGCATGGAGCACCACGCGAACATCGTGCCGTGGCAGCTGATCTGCGAACGCAGTGGCGCGACGATCCGCGTGGCGGAGCTGCGTCCCGACGGCGCGCTCGACATGGACGCGCTGTATGCGGCGATGACGCCCGAGGTGAAGCTGCTCGGCGTCGCGCACGTGTCGAACGTGCTGGGCACGATCAACCCGGTCGCGGAGATCTGCCGGGAGGCGCGCAGGCGCGGGATCACGACGGTCATCGACGGCTCGCAGGCGCTGCCGCACATGGCGGTGGACATCGCCGCAATCGGTTGCGATTTCTACGCCTTCACCGGCCACAAGATGTGCGGGCCCACGGGGACCGGCGCGTTGTGGGCGCGACGCGAATTGCTGGCCGCGATGCCGCCCTTCCTCGGCGGCGGCGAGATGATCAGGGAAGTGCGTTACGAAGGCACGGTCTACAACGATCCGCCGCATCGTTTCGAAGCGGGCACGCCGAACATCGCCGGCCACGTCGGCCTGGGCGCCGCGGTGGCGTATCTCGACGAGATCGGCATGGACGCGATCGCCGCGCGCGAAGCCGCGCTGCTCGCGCACCTCAACGAAGCGATGGCTTCGATCGACGGCGTGCGCATCATCGGCACCGCGGAGCGCAAGGCAGCCGTCGTTTCGTTCCTCGTCGAGGGCGCGCATGCGCACGACCTCGCGACGTTGCTCGACCTCGAAGGCGTCGCGGTGCGCTCGGGCCACCATTGCGCGCATCCGCTGATGGCCTTCTACGGCGTGCCGGCGACCTGCCGCGCCTCGCTTGCGTTCTACAACACGCACGACGAGATCGAGGCCTTCGCGGTCGCCCTGCGCAAGGTGCGGCGCCTGCTCGGCTAGACTGTGCCCCCGTGATCCCAGGGACTGCGCAGCACATGGGCGAATTGCAATTCCGCGCGGCGGGCCTCGGCGATCTCGATGCGCTCGTCGCCCTCGTCACCTCGGCCTATCGCGGCGACGAGAGCCGCGCCGGCTGGACCACCGAAGCCGACTTCCTCGACGGCGCGCGCATCGACGCCGACGTCCTGCGCCTGGACATCGCGCGCCCGCGCAGCCGCGTGCTCATCGCCGAACGCGACGGCGCCATGCTTGCCTGCGCACACGTCTGCGAAGACGGCGGCGCCGGGTATTTCGGCATGTTCTCCGTGCAGCCCGGCATCCAGGGCGGCGGCATCGGCAAGGCGGTCCTGGCCGAAGCCGAGCGCATCGTGCGCGAGGACTGGTCGCTGCCGACGATGCGCATGACCGTCATCGACATCCGCGACGAACTGATGGCCTTCTACGAGCGCCGCGGTTACGCGCGCACCGGCATCAAGAAACCCTTCCCTTACGGCGATCCGCGCTTCGGCATCCCGCTGCGCGAGGATCTGCGTTTCGAAGTGATGGAGAAGGCGCTGTGACCTGGGTGCGGGTGTGCGCGACGTCGGAGCTGCTGCCCGGCGAATCGAAAGTCGCCTGGGACGGCGATACGCCGATCGTCGTCTTCAACTACGACGGCGATTACTACGCACTCGAAGACCGGTGTTCGCACGAAGACTTCGACCTTTCCTCCGGCCCGTACGACGGCGAAGAGGCGACGGTGGAATGCGTGCTGCACGGTTCGAAGTTCGACGTACGCGACGGACGCGCGCTCAACGCGCCCGCCTATGCGCCGGTACGCAAGTACCCGGTGAAGGTCGAAGACGGGGCGGTGTGGACCCGCGACGACACCTGAAGGTGCAGGCGGGGCCGCCGCCGGTCGGCACTCGATGCAAACCATTTGCATTTGCGAATCGCTCGCATTTAACATGGCGTCGCCGCGGCCCCACGCCGCACCGACAATCCTGAGGACGTCATGCCCCACGCCGCTCTCCGCGCGACGCCGCTTGCGCTTGCGCTTGCTTTCGCCATCGCCCCCGTCCACGCCGCCGACGAAGCGCAACGGAAGACGCGCGAGCTGGACGCAGTCGAAGTCGTCGGCAAGCGCGACGACTACCTCGTGCCCGAGTCCTCGACCGCCACGAAGACGCCGACCCTGCTGCGCGATACCCCGCAATCGATCACCGTCATTCCCCAGCAATTGATCGAAGACCAGGCGATGACCAGCCTCGCCGACGTCTTCCGCTTCGTACCGGGAGTGGGCGTCGCGCAGGGCGAAGGCAATCGCGACACGCTCGTCTTTCGCGGCAGCAGCACCACCGGCGACATGTTCGTGGACGGGATGCGCGACGACGTGCAGTACATCCGCGATCTGTACAACATCGAAAGCGTGGAGGTGCTGAAGGGCCCGAACGCGATGATCTTCGGTCGCGGGGGTTCCGGCGGCGTCGTCAATCGCGCCACCAAACAGCCTGACGGAAAGACCGTGCGCGAACTCTCCGCGCAGTTCGGCAGTTGGAACAGGCGGCGCGTGGCCGCCGACTTCGGCCAGCCCATCAACGAGCGCGTCGATTTCCGCGTGAACGGCATGTTCGAGGATTCCGAAAGCTACCGCGACGACTTCAACGTCCGTCGCTGGGGCCTGAATCCGACGATCGGCTTCTCCGCCGGCGAATCCACCGACATCGTCCTGTCGTATGAGCACTTCGAAGACGAGCGCGTCGCCGATCGCGGGGTGCCCTCCGAGCCGAACGCGTACAACGGTCGCCGCACGCCCCTAGACGTTGATCCGTCCACGTTTTTCGGCGATCCGAACCGCAGCGATGTGACCGCCGACGTCGATGCCTTCACGGCGCTCGTCGAACATGGGTTCAGCGGCGGCGCGTTGCTGCGCAATCGCACGCGCATCGCCGACTACGACAAGTTCTACCAGAACATCTTCCCCGGCGCGGTCAACTCGGCACGCACGGAAGTCGCGATCAACGCTTACAACAACGCCACCACGCGCAGGAACTTCTTCAACCAGACCGACTTCACCTGGAAGGCCACGACTGGCAACCTGCAGCACACCTTGCTCGCCGGTGCCGAATTCGGCCACCAGGACACCGACAACCATCGCGAAACCGGCTACTTCGGCGCGCCCGGCTCCAGCGCGACGTCCGTCAACGTGCCCCTGTCCTACCCGCGCTACGAGGGGCCGATCGCTTTCCGTCCGTCGGCGACCGACGCCGACAACAACAGCGTCGCCAACACCGCTGCCCTGTACGTGCAGGACCAGGTGGAACTGAGCGATCACTGGCAGGCGATCCTCGGCGTACGCTTCGATCGGTTCGACGTCGACTACACCAACAATCGACTCACTGCCGGCAACCCGGCACGAAACCTCAACGCGACCGACAACCTCTGGTCTCCTCGTGCAGGCGTGGTCTACAAGCCCGTCGATGCGATGTCGATTTACGCGAGCTACAGCGTGGCCTACCAGCCGCGTTCGGGCGACCAACTTTCCTCGCTCAACGTCACCAACCAGGCGCTCGATCCCGAAGAGTTCACCAATTACGAAATCGGCGCGAAGTGGGACATCACCTCGCGCCTGGCCGTGACCGCGGCGGTCTACCGCCTCGACCGCTCGAACGTGATCGTCCCGATCGACGCCCAGACGTCCATCCTCGTCGACGGCCAGCGCGCGAAGGGCGTCGAGTTCGGCTTGGCAGGTTCGCTGACCGATTGGTGGCACGTCATGGGTGCGTATGCGTGGCAGGACGGCGAAATCCTCGCTGGCGCCGATAGCGGCAAGCGCCTCTCGCAACTTCCTGAAAACACGTTTTCGCTCTGGAATCGCTTCGACGTCTCCGAGCGCTGGGGCCTCGGCTTCGGGGCGCAGTACCGCGACGAGGTTTTTGCCAACATCAGCAACCTGGTGACCCTGCGGAGCTACACGCGCTACGACGCGGCTGTATTCTTCGACGCCAACGAACATCTGTCGCTGCAGCTCAACGTCGAAAACCTCTTCGACAAGGAATATGCGGTCACGGCGAACAGCGACAACAACATCACGCCCGGGTCCCCGCGCGCCGCGACCGTAAGCCTCCGCTACAACTTCTGACCCGAGTGGCCCGAGCCCGATGAACGCATCCACCGCCCTGCCCGCCCGACGTTCCGCCACCACGTATCGATGGATCCGCCAGGTCCATCTTTGGATCGGTGCATGGGGCGCGCTCGCCGCCGTGATCTACGGCTTCACCGGACTGGTGATGAACCATCGCTTCGGCGACGGCGCGTGGCCGCAGGGCAAGAGCGACGAGAAAGCGCGCGTGACGCTGCAGATCCCCGTCGATGCGCAAACCTCTCCCGAGGCCCTGTCGTTGTGGCTGCGCGCGACGCAGGGCCTGGATGCGCAGGTCATTCGCAAGGGCCCGCCCGGTGGTGCGAACCCGGGCGCGAAGCGCGACGGTGCCAAGGAAGGCGCCGCGAAAAAGCCTCACGCACCCAAGTGGACGTTCTCCGGCGGCAGCGCGAGCGAGGCGTGGTCGATGGATTACACGCCCGGCACCACGACTGCCGAAGTGAAGCACATGCGGCACGACACGCTCGCCGCCTTCAACCGTTTGCACAAGGCGGTGGGCGGCGGCATCGGCTGGACGATCCTCGCCGACAGCTTCGCCATCGCAATGTTCCTGCTCGGCCTGTCGGGCATCTGGATGTGGGCGCGCGGCCGTAACGCGAAGGAACTGGCGGTCAGTGTCCTCGGCGTGTCCCTCGTGGTGATGCTTGTGGTGCTGGTGCCGGCCTTGTTCTGATGACGATGGCCTGACGCTCAGCGCGGCCGCAACTGCGCCAGCAAGACCTCGCCACCGCCATCGAGCACATGCCGCAGGCGCGCATCGCCCGCCTGCAACAACGCGGTGTCCCCCGCCGCGAGCGACGGCAAGCCCGAGTCGTCTGCGAATCGGGCCTGCCCCGCGAGCAGGTGCACGACCCACGTCGTGCCGGGCTCGGCGAAGATCACCATCGGGCCCACGAGCGGCCGATGCCAGAGTTGTGCTTCGATCGCCTCGCGGCGCCACATCAGGTTGAAGTCCTGCGTCGCGCCGTCGATCAACGCACCCGACACGTTGGCCTCGCCCGCGAACCGCAACCGCCCGTGCGGCGGCTCGAGCGCATGCACGCTGCCATCCTCGAAATGCAGGCGAACGCCGTTGCCGGACAACAACACGATTTCGCGATCGATGCCTTCGAAGCGCGAGAACGGCGCGTCCTGTTCGATCTCCGCGATCGACAACCGCCACGCCCATTCGCCGCGCGCCGGTTCGGCCGCGATCTCGCGCGTCCACCCCGCGCCGTTGCGCCAGCGCTCGCGGCGATATTCGTTGGCGGGCACCACGCGGGAGCGAGCGGTCGGCATGCGCGCCAGCCTACCTGTCCCTTCGCCAAAAAAGATAGGAATGAAAAGGGCAGGAATGGGCAGCCATCCGTTGCGGCCCATCCCTGCACGACGCCCCGCCCAACGGCGGATGCCGCCGGGACGCCACCTGTAAAGCCGGATCGCGTTGCCGATCAGGGCGCGGCGGCCGCCGACGCCGGTTTCGCCGCGCCCTTCGTGCCGCCACCGCCCAACTGGATGCGGTCGCGGTTCTTCTCGACCGTCTTCAGGCCGATGCCCTTCACCTTCGCGAGTTGCTCCAGGCTCTTGTACGGCCCGTTGGCTTCGCGATGGGCGACGATGGCCTGCGCCTTCGACGGGCCGATGTTGACCAGGACGCGATCGATGGTCTGCGCGTCGGCGGTATTGATGTCCACGGAGTCGGCCGCGTATGCGGCGCCCGCGAACAGGACGGCGAGGGCCATCGCTTGCAGCGCGACGGCGGTGGTTTTGACGAACGAGTACATGGGTCTCTCCCTGACGAGGTGGGCGTTGCTTCCTTGCCCGCCACACGATGCGGCGGACACGTGCAGTTTCCCGATCCGCGCCCTGCGAACCCATCAGGTTTTGCCGCGCCGCTTCGTCACTGTTTTCAGGCCGGGCGTGTAGGGAATGTCTGATGCGGCTGGACCCCCCGCGTTAGAATCGTGGCCTTTCCCGCCCCAGGTGCCTCCGCATGGATCGTTCCCTCGACGCCCCCGCCCTCGAACGCTACGTCGAGCGCAAGTGGGACGACGACATCGTCCCGCGCCTCGTCGAATACATCGCCATTCCCAACAAGTCGCCGATGTTCGACGCCGATTGGGTGCAGCACGGTTACATGGACCAGGCCGTCGCGCTGATGGAAACCTGGGCGAAGGCGCAGACGATCGCCGGCATGAAGGTCGAAACGGTGCGCCTGCAGGGCCGCACGCCGCTGATCTTCCTGGAAATCCCGGCGGCCAATGGCGGCAGCGACGACGACGTCGTGCTGCTCTACGGCCACCTGGACAAGCAGCCGGAAATGACCGGCTGGGACGACGACCTCGGCCCCTGGAAGCCGGTGATCAAGGGCGATCGCCTGTACGGCCGCGGCGGCGCGGACGACGGTTACGCGATCTTCGGTTCGCTTGCCGCGATCCTCGCGCTGCAGGAACAACAGCTTCCCCATGCGCGCTGCGTGATCCTGATCGAAGCCTGTGAGGAGTCCGGCAGCTACGACCTCCCTGCCTACGTCGATCACCTTGCCGATCGCATCGGCAAGCCTTCGCTGGTCGTGTGCCTGGATTCGGGCTGCGCGAACTACGACCAGCTCTGGTGCACGACCTCGCTGCGCGGCCTGGCAGGCGGCAACCTCACGGTGAAGGTGCTGAGCGAAGGCGTGCACTCGGGCGATGCGTCCGGCATCGTGCCTTCGAGCTTCCGCATCCTGCGCGATCTGCTTTCGCGCATCGAAGACGAGGACACCGGCCGCATCCTGCTCGACGGGCTGCACGACAAGATTCCCGACGAACGCCTGGTCCAGGCGAAGGAAGCGGCGAAAGTCGTCGGCACCGCGGTGTACGACAAGTTCCCCTTCCTGCCCGGCGAAAAGCCGATGGCCGACGACCTCACCGAACTCGTGCTCAATCGCACCTGGCGCCCCGCGCTGTCGGTCACCGGTGTCGATGGCATGCCACCCCTGTCCTCGGCCGGCAACGTGCTGCGCCCGCATACCGCCGTGAAGCTCTCGCTGCGCCTGCCGCCCACGCTGGACGGCAAACGCGCCGGCGACGTACTCAAGCAGACCCTCGAAAAGGACCCGCCCTACGGCGCGCAAGTCACCCTGGATCTCGAAAAGGCCTCGACCGGTTGGAACGCCCCGGCAATGTCGCCGTGGCTCACGAAGGCCATCGACGAGGCCAGCCGCGAATTCTTCGGCCAGCCCGCGATGTACATGGGCGAAGGCGGCACGATCCCCTTCATGGGCATGCTCGGCGAGAAATACCCCGACGCGCAGTTCATGATCACCGGCGTGCTCGGCCCGCATTCCAACGCCCACGGCCCGAACGAATTCCTGCACATCCCGATGGGCAAGCGCGTGACCGCGTGCGTGGCGCGCGTGATCGCGCGTCACCACGAAGCCAGCGCGCGCGGCGAGACGAAGGGCAGCGCGGCCGCCGCGGGTGGCACGGAACGCGGCGAGCACGGCTGCTGCTAGCGAACCGCCGGTCGGCATCGCAGCGATGCTGCGCCGCACACACCGCTAGCATCCCCCTCGGCGCCATCCGGCGCCCCGAGGAGGAACACCATGTTCGAAGGGCTCCTGATGTACATCGTCGGCGGCGCCGTCATCGGCATCCTGGCGCGCTTCTTCAAGCCCGGAGCGGATCCGGTCGGCTGGATCATGACCATCGTGCTCGGCGCACTCGGCGCCGCGGCAGGCGGCTACATCGCAGGCATGCTCAACGTAAACAACCGCGCGCTGGTCTGGGTCATCGCGATCCTGGCGGCAATCGTCCTGCTGTTCCTTTGGGAATCGGTCCGCGGCAAGAGGCCGCGCGCCGCGTAACAGCGTTCCCGGCCCTCCCCCGCGTTGCGTGGGGAGGGCTTTGCTTCACTCGCCGAGCAACATCCGCACCACGCGCTCGGCCAGCGCCTCCGGCGATTCGGCCGTCGTATCCAGGCGCAACTCGGGCGATTCCGGCGCTTCGTACGGCGAATCGATGCCCGTGAAATGGGGCAACTCGCCTCGCCGCGCCTTCGCGTACAGGCCTTTGACGTCGCGCGTTTCGGCCACCGACAGCGGCGTATCGACGAACACTTCGATGAACTCGCCGGCGTCGAACATCGCGCGCGCCGCCGCACGCTCGCCGCGGAACGGCGAGATGAAACTGACCAGCACGATCAGCCCCGCATCCGTCATCAACTTCGCCACTTCGGACACGCGGCGCAGGTTTTCGACGCGATCTTCGTCGGTGAACCCCAGGTCGCGGTTCAAACCATGGCGCACGTTGTCGCCGTCGAGCACGAAGGCATGCTTGCCCATCGCGTGCAGGCGCTTGTCGACGAGGTTGGCCACCGTCGACTTGCCCGATCCCGACAGGCCGGTGAACCAGACGCAACGCGGCGCCTGCCCCATGCTGCGCGCGCGCGTGGCACGGTCGACGTCGATGTGCTGCCAGTGCAGGTTGCCCGCGCGCCGCAACGCGAAGTCGAGCGTCCCCGCCGCGACGGTCGCATTGTCGATGCGATCGATCAGGATGAAACCGCCGAGCGCGCGATTGTGCGCATACGGCTCGAACGGGATCGCCTGGTCGAGCGAAAGATTGCAGTAACCGACCTCGTTCAACGACAGGTGCGTCGCCGCCAGCGGCGCCTGCGTATCGATGTCAACCTTGTGCTTGAGCGTCGTCACCGTCGCGCCGACGGTGCGCGTGCCGAGCTTCAGCCAATACGGACGACCCGGCAGCAACTGCCCTTCGCCCATCCACAGCACGTGCGCGGCGAATTGATCGGAGACTTCCGGCGCGTCGTCGGCCGCCGCGATGACATCGCCGCGGCTGACGTCGATTTCGTCGGCGAGCACCAGCATCACCGCCTGGCCCGTGACGGCGACATCCATCGCGCCATCGGGCCCGAGCACGCGCGCGACATGCGAACGGCGCCCCGACGGCAACACGACCACCGCATCGCCCGGCCTGACGCTGCCCGCGACGAGCGTGCCCGCGAAACCGCGGAAGTCACGGTTCGCATCGCTGCGATCCGGGCGCTGCACCCACTGCACCGGCAGGCGGAAACCGCCTTCGACCTGCGGGCGTTCGATGTCGACCGTATCGAGATACTCGAGCAGCGAGGGGCCGTCGTACCACGGCGTCGCGTCGCCGCGATGCACCAGGTTCTCGCCCTTGAGCGCCGAGAGCGGAATGCACTGCACGTGCGGGATCCCGAGCGAATGCGCGAGTTGCGTGTACTCGTCCGCGATCGCTTCGAAGACGCCCTCGTCGTACCCGACCAGGTCCATCTTGTTCACCGCAAGCACGACGTGCCGCAAACCGAGCAGCGCGGCGATGTACGTATGCCGGCGCGTCTGCACCAGCAACCCCTTGCGTGCATCCACGAGCACCACCGCGAGCTCCGCGGTCGATGCGCCCGTCGCCATGTTGCGCGTGTACTGCTCGTGCCCGGGGCAATCGGCGACGATGTACTTGCGCTGTTCGGTATCGAAGAAGCGATACGCGACGTCGATGGTGATGCCCTGCTCGCGTTCGGCGGCCAGGCCGTCCATGAGCAGCGCGTAGTCGATGTCCGCGCCTTGCGTTCCGTGGCGACGGCTGTCGGCGGCGAGCGCGGCCAGTTGGTCGTCGAACAAACGCTTGCTGTCGTACAACAAGCGTCCAATCAACGTGCTCTTGCCGTCGTCCACGCTGCCGCAGGTGATGAAGCGCAGCAGGCCCTTGTGTTCGTGGCGGCGCAACGCCTCGGCGACGCTGGTCGCGGGGTCCATGAGGTCCATCAGAAGTACCCTTCCTGCTTCTTCTTCTCCATCGACGCGGTGGGATCGTGGTCGATCACGCGGCCCTGTCGTTCGGAGGTTGTCGCAACCAGCATCTCTGCAATGATCTTTTCCAGCGTGTCGGCGTCGGAGTCGATCGCACCGGTCAACGGATAGCAGCCGAGCGTGCGGAACCGCACGCGGCGCATCTGCGGAACTTCGCCTTCGCGCAGCGGCAGGCGTTCGTCGTCGACCATCAACAACGCGCCGTCGCGTTCGACGATGGGGCGCTCCTTCGCGAAATACAGGGTCGGCACCGGGATGCCTTCGCGGAAGATGTAGAGCCACACGTCGAGCTCGGTCCAGTTCGACAGCGGGAAGACGCGCACGCTTTCGCCCGTGGCGATGCGGGCGTTGTACAGATCCCACAACTCGGGGCGCTGGTGCTTCGGATCCCAGCGATGCTGCGCGTTGCGGAAGGAAAACACGCGTTCCTTCGCGCGCGACTTCTCCTCGTCGCGGCGCGCGCCGCCGATGGCCGCGTCGAAACCGTATTGATCCAGCGCCTGCTTGAGGCCCTGCGTCTTCATCACGTCGGTGTGGACCGTCGCGCCGTGCGAGATCGGGCCGATGCCACGGGCGACGCCTTCGGGATTGGTATGCACGCGCAGGTCGACGCCCGTTTCCGCCGCGCGGCGGTCGCGGAATGCGATCATCTCGCGGAACTTCCAGCCGGTATCGACGTGCAACAGCGGGATCGGCGGTTTCCCCGGCGCGAAGGCCTTCAACAGCAGATGGAGCAACACCGAGCTGTCCTTGCCGACCGAATACAGCAACACCGGGTTGCGGAAGCTCGCCGCCACCTCGCGGAGGATGTGGAGACTCTCCGCTTCAAGGCGGTCCAGATGGCTCAACTGCATGAAAATCAGGCTCCCTGGCCCGTTCGGCCGTAGACGTCATCGTAACGGACGATGTCGTCTTCGCCCAGATACGCGCCGGATTGCACTTCGATCAGCTCCAGCGTTTCGCGGCCGGGATTCTCCAGCCGATGCTTGGCGCCGATGGGGATGTAGGTGCTCTCGTTGGCGCGCAGGTCGTAGACATCGTCATTGCGCGTGACGCGGGCCACGCCGCGCACGACGATCCAGTGCTCGGCGCGATGCGCATGCGACTGCAAGGACAGCGACGCGCCGGGCTTGACCTTGATGCGCTTGACCTGGAATCCGTCGCCGACGTCCACCGAGTCGTAGCTGCCCCAGGGGCGATGCACTTCGCGATGCAACGCCACCTGCGTGCGGTCGGCCGCCTTGAGTTGCGCGACAACCTCCTTCACTTGCTGGACGCGGTCCTTGCGCGCGACCAGCACGGCATCGTCGGTTTCGACCACGACCAGATCATCGACGCCCACCAGCGCCACCAGCCGCCGCGCATACGCATACGAGTTGCGGCTGTCCACCGCTATGACATCGCCGTGGTGCGCGTTCCCCTGCGCATCGCGTTGCGTGACGTCCCACAACGCGGACCACGAACCGACGTCGTTCCAGCCGATGTCGACCGGCAACACCATCGCCGCATCCGTGCGTTCCATCACCGCGTAGTCGATCGAGTCCGACGGACACGCGGCGAACGCCTCGCCGTCCAGGCGCACGAAATCGCCATCGCACCTGGCGGCATCGAACGCCGCGCGGCATGCAGCGACGATGTCGGGGCGGAAGCGTTCCAGTTCTTCGAGCACGCGCGAGGCGCGGAACAGGAACATGCCGCTGTTCCAGTAATAGCCACCGGCGTCGAGATATTGCTGCGCGGTTTGCGCATCGGGCTTTTCGACGAAACGCTTCACCGCACGCACGCCATCGCCCGCGCCACCGCCTTCGATGTAACCGAAGCCGGTTTCCGGCGCCGTCGGCACGATGCCGAAGGTGACGAGCGCGCCGTCGTTCGCGACTGCCGATGCTTGGCGCACGGCAGCGCGGAACGCATCGACATTGGCGACCACGTGGTCGGAGGGCAACACGAGCAGCAACGGATCGCCCCCGTCGGCCAACGCCTGCAACGCGGCCACGGCGATCGCCGGCGCGGTATTGCGGCCGACCGGTTCGAGCAGGATGCGCGGCACGGGCGCGCCGACCTGCCGCAACTGCTCGGCCACGAGGAAACGATGCAATTCGTTGGCCACGACGATTGGGGCTTGCGCCGAAAGTGGCCCGACGCGTTCCCACGTCGCCTGCAACATCGTTTCCTCGCCGACCAACGGCAGGAACTGCTTGGGGTAGGCCTCGCGCGACAACGGCCACAGCCGCGTGCCCGACCCCCCCGACAGCAACACCGGCCGCAATTGCATCATGTCCATCTCGCCCAATTCATTGCCCGCAGTTTACCCTTCGCGATCCGCCCGCCGACGACGCCGCCCATGACCGACGCACCCCTGACGCGCGAAGCACGGCGCCTGGCCTGGACGCGGCAGATCCTCGGGGATACCAACGTGGGCCTGTCCCGCGCGTCCGCCGATGCCGGCTTCCGCAGCTACTGGCGCACCCTCGGCGCCGAGCCCAGCCGCATCGTGATGGACTCCCCGCCGGACAAGGAAGACGTGAAGCCGTGGCTGCGCATCCGCGCGATGCTCGAAGGCGCCGGCGTGCGCGTCCCGCAGGTGGCCTGCGAGGACGATGCCCAGGGCTTCCTGCTGATGGAAGACCTCGGCCCCGACACCTACCTGAGCGTCCTGCACGCCGACAACGCCGATGCATTGTTCGATGCGGCGATCGGACAATTGCTGCGCATCCAGGCCATTCCGGTCCCCGATGATTTCCCGCGTTACGACGAAGCGCTGTTGCTGCGCGAGCTGCGGCTGTTCGACGAATGGTTCCTCGGCAAGCACCTGGCCGTGGTGCCGGACGTGCACGACGAACAGAACCTCGAACGCGTGCATCGCCTGTTGATCGATGCGGCCTTGAAACAACCGCAGGTCTTCGTGCATCGCGATTTCATGCCGCGCAACCTGATGCCCGCGAACGACGGCCCCGCCGTGCTCGATTTCCAGGATGCCGTGCGCGGCCCGATCGCGTACGACCCGGTCTGCCTGTTCAAGGACGCGTTCGTGAGCTGGCCGGAAGACCGCGTCGATGCGTGGCTGGCGCGCTATCACCAGCGCGCGCAGGCAGCGGGCCTGCCCGTGCCGTCGCTGGAACAGTTCCGCCGCGACGTCGACTGGATCGGCGTGCATCGCCACCTCAAGGTCATCGGCATCTTCGCGCGGTTGCATCATCGCGATGCGAAGCCACATTACCTCGAAGACGTCGCCCGCTTCTTCGTTTACCTGGATCGCGTGGTGCCGAAGTATCCGGAACTCGCGCCGCTGGCCGCGCTGATCGAACGGCACGTGCGGCCGACGCTGAAAGAGTATTCGCACTGGACCGATCTCACCGGCGACGAACCGTGAAGGCACTGATCTTCGCCGCCGGCCTCGGCGAACGCATGCGGCCGTTGACGAACACCACGCCCAAACCCTTGCTGGAAGTGGGCGGCAAACCGTTGATCGCGTGGCACCTGGAAAAGCTGGCGGCGTTGGGTGTGCGCGAGGCGGTGATCAACACGAGTTGGTTGGCGGATCGGTTTCCCGAAGTCCTCGGCGACGGCAGTCGCTGGGGAATGAAGCTGCATTTCAGCTTCGAAGGTCCGACGCCGCTGGAAACCGGTGGCGGGATGCTCAATGCGTTGCCGATCCTCGGCGACGCGCCCTTCGTGACGGTGAACGGCGATGTGTGGACGGATTTCGACTTCGCGCAGTTGCCGCTCGCGATGGATCGCGATGCGCACCTGGTGTTCGTCGACAACCCGCCGCAACACCCGGAAGGGGATTACGACTTGCAACCGGACGGCACGGTCAGGGCGCATGGCCACGAGAAGCTGACCTACGCCGGCATCGGCGTGTTTCGCGCCGCGTTGTTCGAAGGATGGCGCGGGATCATCGGCGATGTCGAAGGCGTGGAACGCACGCCGCCGCGCTTCAGGCTGYCCCCGCTGCTGGTTGCCGCGATGGCGCGCGGCGCGGTGCAGGGCGCGCATCACATGGGGCGTTGGACGGACGTGGGAACGCCGCAAAGGCTCGCGGAGTTGAACGCCTCACTCCTCGTGTAGCGTCTGCCTCAGGAAGGGAACCGTGATCTTCCGCTGCGCCGCCAGCGATGCGCGGTCCAGCACGTCCAGCAATCCGGTCAGCGTCGCAAGATCGCGCCCGCGCCGCCGCAACAACCAATCGATCGCCGCTTCTTCCAGCATCAGCCCGCGACGCTGCGCACGCGAACGCAACACGTCCCGACGCGCTTGGTCGTCGAGCGGCGAAAGCATCACGCGCGCGCACTGCGACAAACGCGAGCGCAGGTCGGGCAACGCCAGCGCCAACCGATCCGGCGAGGCCTGCGCGGCGTACAACACGCTCGCGCCCGATTGCCGTGCGCGATTGTGGAAATCGAACAAGGCCACTTCATCTTCTCGTTCGCCTGCGATCGCTTCGAGTCCGTCGAGCGCGACAAGCGCCAGTCCATCGAAGGCGTCCAACGCGTCGCGCAAACGCCCCGCGGCGCTCTTCAGCGGCAGATACGCGGCCGTGCGACCCGCAGCTTCGGCGGCCGCGCACGCCGCCAGCAACACGTGCGTCTTGCCGACACCCGCGGGCCCGGCGACGAACAACCAATCGCCTCCCTGCCCTTCCGCGAGCGCACGCACCTGCGCGAGCGCGCCTGCGGGCGCGCCGACGAATGTTTCCAGACGCTGGTCCGGCGGGTAACGCAGGGCCAGCGGAAGCTGCGGCGCAGGCATGGGATTACAAAACGTGATCGTCTTCGGGCGAAGGACGCTCGAGCCCCGCGTCGACATAGGGATCCAATTCGATGCCCGGCCGGTCGCCGGTGAACAGGCGGCTGTGCGTGTAGCGATCATGCGCGTAACGCAACAGCACGTTCGCGACCGCAGCCACCGGCAATGCGAGCAACACGCCCAGGAAGCCGAACAACTGGCCGCCGGCCATGATCGCGAAGATCACCGCGACCGGATGCAGGCCGATCTTGTCGCCGACCAGGCGCGGCGTCAGGACATAGCTTTCGATCACCTGGCCCACGCCGAACACGCCGAGCACGAGCGCGACATGCGTCCAGTCGCCGTATTGCACGAGCGCGGCGATCACGCCGAGCACCACGCCGCTCGCCGGTCCGAGATACGGCACGAAACTGATCAGGCCCGCGATGAGCCCGATCAGCAACCCGAGATCCAGGCCAACGGCCCACAAGCCGATCGCGTACATCACGCCCAGCACGAGCATCACCGTGAACTGCCCGCGCAGGAAGGCGCCGAGCACATTGTCGGATTCCTTCGCCAGGCGGGTGACGGTGTCGATGTGATCGCGCGGAACGAGCGCGGCGACGCGTTCCTTCAGCACGTCCCAATCGCGCAGGAAGTAGAACGTGAGGAACGGCACGAGCACGATGTTCGCGATCCAGCCGATCAGCGCGAAGCCCGAGCGCGACAGATACCCGAGCATCGTCGTCGCCACGCCGCCGGCGCGTTCCCAGTGGTCGCGCACGAGCTGGAACAGGCGGTCGGGATCCAGCCACGCCATCAGGTCCAGGCCCGTGTGGCGTTCGAACCACGGCAGCACCGTGCCGATGAACCAGTCGCGGTAGCGCGGCAGCGATTCGATGAGCGTGACGATCTGGCGTTCGATCAGCGGGAGCAGCAACACCAGCGTCACCAGCACGATGAAGGCCATCGTGCAGAACACGATCACCACTGCGATGTGGCGCGACCAGCCGCGACTTTGCAAGCGGTCCACCGTCGGATCGCCGAGCCAGCCGAGCAGCGCGGCGAACACGAAGGGGGTGAGGATCGGCGCGAGCAGCCACAGCAACAGGCCCGCGATCAGGACGATCCCCGCCCACTGGAAGCGGCGCGCGACCGGCGAGAGGAGGGCGTCCATCAGCGCAGGTGCAGGACGGGTTGGTCTTCTTCGGCGAGCAGCACATCGCCCGTGCCGACCACGCGCCGCAGGCCCGGCAGGCCGGTGATCAGCTCGAGCTCGACGATGAAGCCGTCGGGCGCCGCGCGCACCGGCGCCATGCCGCGCACGACGGGCAGGCCCTGCAGGTAGGACATCAGGCGGATGTAATCGCCGGCGTTGCGGATGCCGTCGATCTGCACGGTGTAGCGGCCGGGCTCACCGGCGGCGGTGCTGCGCCTTGCGTACTTCTTAGACAGCGCATCGGCCGCGCCGTCGGCGCCGGTCGCCATCGCGCGGCGCGCGTCGGGCTGCGAGGAGGTCCAGGTCGACAACACTTTGCCCGAATCCACGAAGGTCCACTCGGCGGTCCAGCCGCCGCCTTCCTTCGCGCGATAGAGCTTGCCGATCAGCTGCATCGGCGGGCTGTAGCGCGAGGATGCGCGCGCGATGGCGGCCGTGTCGCCGCGCCAGATGGCGCCGACGGCCGCTTGTTCGGCCGCGCTGCCCGACGGCAGGCCCAGGCGATAGCCGCGTTCCTGTGCGCGATCGAGCACGGCGCGCGCGGCGTTGGTCTGCGCGAGCGCGACCAGCCGCGGCCCCCGGCCATCGTCGATCGCCAGCCACAACACCGGCTTGGGCCGTGGTTCGGCCCACACCGGCAACCCGAGGGTGGCGGCGATGCCGTCGATCTGTTCCTGGTCGAAGCGGACCACCAGCGTCGTGTTGAACGTCGGCGCGCCGGTGCTGGAGCGGCCTTCGTCCTGCTTGTAGTCATAGCTCTTCACGAAATCCTTGGCGTGGCGCAGCTCCTGCCCCACGCCCGGGCGGCTCGGCGCGGACCGATCGCCGGTGAGCTTGCCCAGCACGATGGTCATGGCGCGCGCGAAGCCCGCGTTGCGCTCGGACTCGCCCTGACTGTTGACCTTCACCTCGGCCTCGTAGAGGCCACGCGCGCCGGCGACGACGTCGCCCTCGGTGCGTTGCGCGTACGCGGTTCCGAACGCGACCCACAACACCGCCACGGCCACGAAGGCCTTGCCCATGCGAAATGCCAGGTGCATCGATCCATCCTTGCCTGCTCGACGGCCTGCATGGTGCCGCAGCCATGCCCGAAGCGCCAACCCGGCGCGTCCGCCACGCCTGCTAAAATCCTCCTCCTTGCCGCTTTCCGGCGCCCAATGGCCACCCGCGTGACCACCCCCACTCCGCTTACCTACCGGGACGCCGGCGTCGACATCGACGCGGGCAACGAAGTCGTCGAACGCATCAAGCCGCTGGTCAAGCGCAGTTTCCGGCCCGAAGTGATGGGCGGTCTGGGCGGCTTCGGGGCGCTGTTCGACCTCTCGGGCAAGTACAAGGAGCCGGTGCTCGTCTCGGGCACCGACGGCGTGGGCACCAAGCTCAAGCTCGCCCAGCAGCTGAACCGACACGACACCATCGGCATCGACCTGGTCGCGATGTGCGTCAACGACGTGCTCGTACAGGGCGCCGAACCTCTGTTCTTCCTCGACTACTTCGCCACCGGCAAGCTCGACGTCGACACGACGGTCGCGGTCGTCGGCGGCATCGCGAAGGGTTGCGAACTCTCCGGTTGCGCGCTGATCGGCGGCGAAACCGCCGAGATGCCCGACATGTATCCGCCGGGCGAGTATGACCTCGCCGGTTTCTGCGTCGCCGCGGTCGAGAAGTCGCAGATCCTTGACGGTGCGAAGGTGCGCGCCGGCGATGTGCTGCTCGGCATCGCGTCCTCGGGCCCGCACTCGAACGGCTATTCGCTGGTACGTCGCATCTACGATCGTGCCGGCCGTCCGGCCGATCTCGACGTCGGCGGCGTGAAGCTCGTCGACGCGCTGATGGCGCCGACGCAGTTGTACGTCAAGCCGATCCTGGAATTGCTCGGCAAACACGATCTCCACGCGATGGCACACATCACCGGTGGCGGCCTCACCGAGAACATCATCCGCGTGATCCCCGATGGCCTGGGCCTGGAGATCGAAGCGCCGAGCATCGTGTTGCCGCCCGTGTTCGACTGGCTGCAACGCGAAGGCGCCGTGCCGCGCGAAGAAATGTGGCGCACGTTCAACTGCGGCGTGGGCTTCGTGCTGGTGCTTTCGCGCGACGACGTGGCCGCGGTCTCCGCCGACCTGCAACGCCTCGGCCTCGCGCATCGCGAGATCGGCCAGGTCGTGGCGGCAAGCGGCGCGGAACGCGTGCGCATCGGCTGAGACGCATCGCGATGCGTCGCCTCGCCGTCCTCGCCTCCGGCCGCGGCAGCAACCTGCAGGCGCTGCTGGATGCGATCGCCGCGGGCACGCTGGATGCGCAGATCGTCGGCGTGTTTTCCGATCGGCTCGATGCCCCGGCACTCGGACGCGTGCCGGCCACGTTGCGCTGGAGCCGCGATGCGAAGGCATATTCGCCGCGCGCGGAATTCGATGCCGAACTCGCCGATGCGCTCGATGCGGTGCGGCCGGACTGGATCGTGTGCGCGGGCTATCTGCGCTTGTTGGACGAGGCCTTCGTCGCACGCTTCCGCGGCCGCGTGCTCAACATCCACCCCTCGCTGTTGCCGGCGTATCGCGGTTTGAAAACGCATGCACGCGCACTCGCCGACGGCGTCGCCGAACACGGCGCGAGCGTCCACTTCGTCAGTCCCGAACTCGATGCCGGTGCGGTTGTCGCGCAGGCTCGCGTGCGGGTCTTGCCTGGCGATACGGCCGATGCGCTGGCCGAGCGCGTGCTCGCCGCCGAACATCCCCTGCTGGTGCATGCGGTCGGCCTCGCGGTCGCCGGCCGGATCGCTGAACAGGGCGACACGGTGCTCCTCGACGGTCATCCCCTGTTGGCTCCGCTGACCGTAGATTCCGCCGAACTCGACTGCATGGCCCTGCCGACCCGGTGAAGTCCTTCGTCCGTCCCCTGCTGGTTGCCGCGCTGGTCGTGGTCGCGGGGGCGTGCCCGGCGGTCGCGCAGCAGGCGCCTGCGCCGGCGACCGTTGCGGCGCCCGAACCGGCGATCCAGGCGTTGTTCCCGTTCAACGCCCGCTACGCGGTCTTCCGCGACGGCAAGCCGCTCGGCGACGCGACGCTGGGCCTGGTGTCGCTCGCCCCCAGCCGCTGGCGCATCGACCTGCGCATCGAAGCCACCCACGGCCTGATGTCGCTCGCCAACCTCGACCTGCAACAGAGCACCGTCTTCGACGAGACGCCCGCCGGCTTCCGCCCGCTGAGCCAGGCGACCGTGCGCAAGGCGCTCTTCAGCAACAAGAAGATCACCGGCACCTACGATTGGTCCCGCAACGTGGCCCAGTGGACCGGCGATGTGAAGAAAACCCGCCGCGCGCCCGTGCCGTTGCAGTCGGGGGATATGAACGCCCTGCTCATCAATCTGGCGATGTTGCGCGACGCCGCCCCCGGCGCCACCCTGCACTACCGGTTCGTCGACGACGGGCGCGCGCGCGACCAGGAGTACCGCGTCGCCGACGCGCGCGAATCGCAGGTCGTCGATGATCTGTCCTACGCCGCATTGCGCGTGGATCGCGTGCGGGGTGGCGGGAATGCCACCACTTTCTGGGTCGTCGAATCCGTTCCGACGCCCGTCCGCATCGTGCAGCACGACGATGACGGGGATCTCGAACTGCAACTGGTCGCGTACCAATAGGAACCCCTGCCCATGCGCCCTACCCTCGATCGTTTTCGCCGCACCTTCGTCGCGACCGCATTCCTCGCATTGGCGACGCTGCCCGCGCTCGCCGCCGGGCCGTCGCTCAAGCCCTTCGATGCCGAGTACGTGGCCAATTACATGGGCATGGAAGGCGCGGCGCACATGCAGCTCGCGCAGACCGGCGCGCAGTGGATGTATTCGTTGAAGATCCAGAGCAGCCTTGCGTCGCTGAGCCAGGTCACGACGTTCGAGGAAAACGCGGGCCAGTGGCGTCCGCTGTCGGGCAGCGACAACTCTTCGGTGCTGATCAAGAAGGTCACGAAGAACGCGCAGTACGACTGGAACAAGCGCGTCGCCACCTGGACGGGCAACGTGAAGCCCGATCGCGCGGGGCCGGTCGAACTCAAGCCGGGCGATCTGGATGCGATGTTGGTGAACCTCGCGCTTGCGCGCGACGTCAGCGCCGGCAAGCCCCTGCGTTATCGCATGGTCGACGACGGGCGCGCGAAGGACATGGTCTATACGGTCGCCGGGAAGGAGAAGATCACCATCGGCGGCAAGTCGCAGCAGGCCACGAAGGTGCAGCGCACCGACGGGAACAAGCAGACGGTGGTGTGGATCGTCGACGGCATGCCGGCACCGGCGCGCATCCTGCAGCGCAAGGACGGCGAGGATGAGGTCGACCTGCAGCTCAAGTCGATGAAGTAAGCCCGAGGGGCTTCAGGGGTCGCGCCCGATCCGCGAAAGGAAGCTGACGGTGTTCAGGGCGCGGAGACTGCCGACCCGGGGGCCCCAGGTCTTGACCGGCCAGTGGTGGTCCTCGCTCCGACGCAGGTCAGCATAAAGCACGAAGGCCCCACAGGCCAGGCATTCGACGATCGTCTTGAGCTCGATCTCTCCGCCCGGAAGGGCAAAGCAGACGCCGGCGCAACTGGGACAGGACAAAGAGGGGCGATGCGAGCGCATGTGCCTTTCAACGCTGTGCGCTGTGCGGCGAGGACAGCGAATCCTCGATTCGTGCGCTTGCCGGGGTGGAGAAAGCTAAAGGATTCATCTCCGAGCACGCGCCAAAGCCGAGCGGCTGTGTGCGCATTGATGAGTTCGCAAGCGGCTCTGCAGTGCAGCACGAGGCTGGCGCTCGCGGGACCCTCGCGATGTGCGTGTTAGAAGGGCATTCACCCGATGCCTGCCCCGCTACGCGCTCGCACCGCGCGGCGGATAGGGGTGCCCTTTCAACAACCTCGTGAAAAAATGGAAAACCTGTCACTGACCGCCACCGCCCGTGAATTCCTTCATTGGATGGGCGCCCTTTCCACCGACCCGGCTGGGAATGAAATACGGGTCGGCCTGGACCACGGAGAAAGCGTGCGCTTGTGCGGCATGGAGCAAACCTGGTTCTGCGAGAAGCCGAGTGCTTCGCGAGAAGCCTTCGAACGCCGCGAAGACTACCTGCAACTGCACGATCGTCATGAGATCGCAAGGCTCGGCGCGAGCGGCTTCATCATTCTGATGCCCGGGACCGAGCCGGCGGGTCATTGAGCGCACGCCTGCCCTGCCCCGCGCATCTGAAGGGAACCGCGTGAGAATTTCGCGATTCATCCGGTCGAACGTCGAGCTGATCCTTGCCGAGTGGGACCGTTTTGCGCGTTGCAATTCCCCACGCCACGCGCACTTGACCGACTTGGTGCTACGCGACCACGCGAGGCAGATGCTGCTCACCATTGCGGCCGACATCGAAACCCCGCAGAGCGCAGAGCAACAGACGCTCAAATCGCAAGGCCTGGCCGAAGGCACCGATGCCCGCAGCGCGGCCTCGATCCACGGCTTCCAGCGCCATCAGCACGAGTTTTCACTCGTTCAACTGGGCGCGGAATTCCGGGCCCTCAGGTCGACCGTGCTGCGTCTTTGGTTACCCCAGGTGGGCACCATGTCGGATGACACCGTGTTCGAAGTCATCCGCTTCAACGAATCGATCGACCAGGCGATCGCCGAATCGATGGTGTCCTACGTGGAAGCGACCGACGAGGCGCAGAACATGTTCCTCGCGGTGCTGGGCCACGACTTGCGGTCACCACTGGCGAGCATGGCCATGGCCGGCGCAATCCTCGACCATGACGACCTGTCTTCGATGCAACGCGCGAAGCTGGCGAACACCGTGCAGCGCAGCTCGAAGTTGATGAAAAGCATGGTCGACGACCTGCTGGGTTACACCCGCGTGCAGTTCGGCAAGGGCCTGCCGGTCGAGCAGGTCTGGTGCGACATGTCGGATGTCCTGCAGGCCGCCATGGATGATGCGAAGGCCACGCACCCGCAAACGCAGTACGAATTGCGCATCAGTGGAGACCTCGCCGCGTGCTACGACGGCACCCGCCTCCACCAGCTATTCGTCAACCTGCTCGTCAACGCCGCACAACACGGCGCCAAGTCGCGTCCGGTCACCATCGAAGCGTCGGCGACGGAAGAATGGGCCAACGTACGCATCACGAACCATGGCAACGTCATCCCCGATGCTGCCCTGAAGTCCATCTTCAAACCGCTCGTCCAGCTCGGCGCAAATGAGACGTCCGATACGCGGCCCACCACCAGCCTCGGCCTGGGCCTGTTCATCGCACGCGAGATCGCCGAACGCCATGGCGGAACCGTCAGCGTGACATCCGACCAGGAGAACGGCACGACGTTTGCCGTCGCGCTGCCGCGTGATTTCACGTGCCGCCAAAGCGAAGGCACGAAGGCGCTCCAAGGGGCGAAAGTCGCTTCGTGATCGACCAGGTCCTCGCGCAAGCCGTCGAGGTCGACGCGGCGCGCGTCATCGATATTGCGGTGTCGATGAATTCAGGGTGCGCCAAAGCGCTTGGCGGAAAGGATCGCAGCCTTGCTGCGCTCGGCTTCGCGGTTCTTTGGCGGGCTGAATGTCGTGAGCGAGTTGATGAGCGTCGTGGCTGCGTCGCTGACTTGCTGCACCGCCAGGTTGAACGCCGCTTCGTTGGCCTTTGATGGCGCGTTGAAGCCACTCAGCTTGCGGACGAACTGCACCGCCGAGGCCCGAATTTCATCGCCCGTTGCCGGTGGGTCGAAGTTGTAGAGCGTCCGGATGTTCCTGCACATAACGCCTCCAGGCGGCTTCGGCTTTCCGAAGTCTGCACGCAATCCTGGGCCTTTTGAAGATCGAAAATGATCAGCTACCTGCAAAGCCCGCTTTGCAGCCCCCAATGAGTGCTCGGGCGAAAGCCCCCTGATCGAAGCGACCCGGACGAGCGGGCGAAAACTCACCCAACGCGCCGAATCCGCGCCCCCAGCCCCGACAACTTCTCTTCGATATTCTCGTACCCACGATCCAGGTGATAAATACGATCGATCACCGTCTCGCCATCGGCAACGAGCCCCGCAAGAATCAACGAAGCGGAAGCCCGCAAATCCGTCGCCATCACCGGCGCACCGCTCAACTTCTCGACGCCGCGCACGATCGCCGTATGCCCCTCGACGCGAATGTCGGCGCCCAGGCGCTGCAACTCCTGCACATGCATGAAACGATTTTCGAAGATCGTTTCGTTGATCACCGCCACGCCCTCCGCGATGCAATTCAACGCCATGAACTGCGCCTGCATGTCCGTCGGGAACGCAGGATGCGGATTGGTGGTGATGTTCACTGCCTTCGGCCGCTGCCCCTTCATGTCGAGCGTGATGCGATCACCATCGATTTCGATGTGCGCACCGGCCTGCATCAACTTCTCGAGCACCGCGTCCAACGTTTCCGGCCGCGTCCGGCGCGCCGTGACCCGCCCGCCCGTCATCGCCCCGGCGATTAGGAACGTGCCGGTTTCGATCCGATCGGCGACGACAGCATGCTTCGCCCCATGCATCCGCTCAACGCCATGCACCACGATCCGATTGCTGCCCGCCCCTTCGATCTGCGCACCCATCGCATTGAGGCAATCCGCGAGATCCACGATCTCCGGCTCCATCGCCGCGTTCTCCAACACACTGGTGCCCGACGCCAGGCACGCCGCCATCAACACATTCTCGGTCGCCCCGACACTCACCATGTCGAACACCACGCGCCCGCCCTTCAAACGATCCGCGCGCGCCTTGATGAAACCGTGATCGACGCTGATCTCCGCACCGAGCGCCTGCATCCCCTTGATGTGCAGATCCACGGGACGCGAACCGATCGCGCACCCACCGGGCAACGACACCTCGGCCGCACCATACTTCGCAAGCAACGGCCCCAACACGAGCACCGAAGCGCGCATCGTCTTGACCAACTCGTACGGCGCGACGTGGCTGTTCACGCTGCGCGGATCGACGACGATCCCGCTCTCGCTGCCCTTGCCGATGGTGCCCTGGTCGACCGTGATTTCCGCGCCCAACCCGGCAAGCAACTTCGCCGTCGTCACCACATCGTGCAGATGCGGCACGTTGCTGATCTCGACGGGTTCATCGGCGAGCAGGGTCGCGCAAAGAATCGGCAACACCGCATTCTTCGCACCGGAAATCTGYACGTCGCCGTTGAGCGGCGCGCCGCCCTCGATCTGGATCTTCTGCATGTCAGGCGTTCGCCTCGTCGGGCGTGAGCGTCTTGAGGGCCAGCGCGTGGATCTCGCCGCCCATGCGGTCGCCGAGCGTGGCGTACACCATGCGATGGCGGGCGAGCGGCAACTTGCCGCGAAAATCCTCGGCCACGACCGTGGCTTCGAAATGCACGCCGTCCTCCCCTTGCACCTGCGCACGCGCGCCGGGGAGGCCTTGTTCGATCAGGTGGCGGATGGTGTCGGCGTTCATGCGCGGGCGGTCCTGTAAACTGCGTCCTCCAGTTTAGCGGAACGCCACCCCGGTCTTCCGCCTGCCCCGGAGCATCCGCATCCATGGCGATCCACCCCGCCTCCCAGGACGCCGCCTTCGACTTCGCCGCCAGCGGCCGCCGCGTCATGGCCATCGAGGTCCAAGGCCTCGACGCCGTCGCGGGCCGGCTCGACGGTGCGTTCACCGCAGCCTGCCAGGCCATCCTCGCCTGCCGCGGCCGCGTGGTGTGCACGGGCATGGGCAAGTCCGGGCATGTCGCGCGCAAGATCGCAGCGACCCTGGCCTCCACCGGCACGCCGAGCTTCTTCGTGCATCCGGGCGAAGCCGCGCATGGCGACCTCGGCATGATCACCGATGCCGACATCGTGCTCGCGCTCTCCTACTCCGGCGAAAGCGACGAACTGCTGACCGTGCTGCCCGGCCTCAAGCGCCAGAAGAACCTGCTCATCGCGATGACGGGCCGCCCCGGTTCGTCGCTTGCCCGCGAAGCCGACGTGCACCTGGACGCCAGCGTGCCCGCCGAGGCCTGCCCGCTCGCGCTCGCGCCCACCGCCAGCACCACCGCTGCGCTCGCGCTCGGGGATGCACTCGCGGTCGCGTTGCTCGAAGCGCGCGGCTTCACCGCCGAAGATTTCGCACGTTCGCATCCCGCGGGCGCATTGGGCCGTCGCCTCTTGTTGCACATTCGCGACGTGATGCACGCCGGCGACGAGGTGCCGCGCGTGCGCGAAACCGCGACGCTCAGCGAAACCCTCGTCGAGATGAGCCGCAAGCGCCTGGGCATGAGCGCGGTCGTCGATGCCGAAGGCCGACTGCTCGGCCTCTACACCGACGGCGACCTGCGCCGTACGCTCGACGATGCGAGCATCGACGTGCGCGCGACGCCCATCGTGTCGGTGATGACACGCGCGCCGAAAGTCATCGGTGCCAACGCGCTGGCCGTCGAAGCCGCGCAATTGATGGAAGAACACAAGATCAACGCCCTGCTCGTCGTGGACGATGACCGTCGCGTCGTCGGCGCGCTGAACATCCACGATCTCCTCCGCGCACGGGTCGTCTGACATGAATTACTCCCACCTCAACGACTTTCCCGCAGACATTCGCGAACGCGCGCAGAAGATCCGTCTCGCGTGCTTCGATGTCGACGGCACGCTCACCGATGGCCGGCTCATCATCGACAGCAATGGCAACGAATCCAAGGCGTTCCATGTGTTCGACGGCCTCGGGCTGAAGTTGATCCAGCGCAAGGGCATCGCGGTGGCATTCGTCACGGCGCGTGCGAGCGCGGCGGCCGAACGGCGCGCGGCGGAACTGGGCGTGGAATCGCACACCGGCGTGAGCGACAAGCTTGCGTGCGTGGAAGGCATCGCGCAGCGCCTGGGGCTCACGCTCGACCAGGTGTGCTTCATGGGCGACGACCTGGCCGACCTGCGCGTGATGCTGCAGGTCGGGCTGTCGGTCGCGCCGGCGCAGGCGCATCCGTGGACACGCGATCGCGTGCACTGGCGCACCCACACGCGCGGCGGTGAAGGCGCGGCGCGCGAAGTCTGCGATCTGTTGCTCGCCGCGCAAGGCCATGCCGAAGACCTGCTCGCCGACATCGCGCACGTCACCGGCGTGCGCGTGGAGCGGGCTTCTTGACCATGGAACGCGTGGACTTCAGCCGCCTCATGAGCAAGCGCGGGCTGCTGTTGCTCGTCTTGTTCGTCGTCGCGTTGGGGATGGGGCTGTCGGTGTGGAAGCACCGGCCGAAGGACCGCGGCGGCAACGCCGACAACGGGCGTTCGGATTACGTCCTGACCAATTTCGAGGCCATCGTGCTCGACGACCTGGGCCGCGAGTCCTTCACGCTGCAGGCGCCGAGGCTCGCGCGCAGCCCGGGCGACCGGACGATGACCATCGACACGCCCGTGTTCTATATCCCCGTCGCTCCCGCCACCGGCCAGGCCCCCACGCGTGAAGCGGGCTGGGAAGTGCGTTCGAAAACCGGCTGGGTGAGCGCCGACGGCAACGAACTGCGGCTGATCGGCGCGGTCGATGCGAAGACCGCCAGCGGCGCCGACCGCCACGTGACGATCGCCACCGAGCGGCTGAATGTCTTCCCGCAGGCGAACCGGGCCACCTCTCCGGGGACGGTCACGGTGGTCCAGCCGGGCTCTATACTTCGCGGTCAAGGCATGGATGCGCGGCTCGACTCCAAGCGCGTCCGCTTCTCGTCGAACGTAAAGGCCCGCTATGTCCCGTCGCCCTGATCTGTTCCGCTGGTTCGCGCTGTCGCTGCTGGGCGTCGCCGCCGTCGCGGGCGCACGCACGTCGGACCGCAGCCAGCCGATGAACGTCGAGGCCGGCGGCAGCGACTGTTCGATCAGCGACACCGGCCAGTGCGTGCTCACGGGCAACGTGCACATCACGCAAGGCTCGATGGTGATCCTCGCCGGCCGCGCGGTCATCCATCGCGCCAATGGCGACATCCGCCGCGTGCAGTTCACCGGCAGCCCCGTGCAACTCACGCAGGAACTGGACGACGGTTCGACGATCAAGGCGCGCGCGCAGAACGTCGACTACGACATGGCGACCGACACCGTCGTCTTCACCGGCGATGCGCTGATCGACCAGCCGGGCCGCGGCAACATCTCCGGTGGGCGCATTGCGTACAACATGAAATCCGGCCAGGTGCAGGGCACCGGTGAAGGCAAGGGCCGCGTGAAAATGCAGTTCGTCCCGAAGGGCGCGCAGCAGGGCAGTCGCTGATGCTGGTCGCGCAAGGGCTGCGCAAGTCCTATCGCACGCGCGCGGTCGTCCGTGATTTCGGGCTGACGCTCGACGCCGGCGAAGTCGTCGGCTTGCTCGGGCCCAACGGCGCCGGCAAGACCACCTGTTTCTACATGATCGTCGGCCTGGTGCCGGCCGACGCCGGGCAGATCGTGCTCGATGGCCGCGATATCACCGGCGATCCGATGTACACCCGCGCGCGCCTGGGCGTCGGCTACCTGCCGCAGGAACCCTCGGTGTTCCGCAAGCTGTCGGTCGCCGACAACATCCGCCTGGTGCTTGAACTGCGTGAGGACCTCGACGACAACGCGCGCGAGCGCGAGCTCGAGTCGCTGATGGACGAACTCCAGATCGGCCATGTCGCGGGCCAGATGGGCGCCAGCCTGTCCGGCGGCGAGCGCCGCCGCGTCGAAATCGCCCGCGCGCTGGCCGCCAAGCCGCGCCTGATGTTGCTCGACGAACCCTTCGCCGGCGTCGACCCGATCTCCGTCGGCGAGATCCAGCGCATCGTTCGCCACCTGAAATCGCGCGGGATCGGGGTGCTCATCACGGATCACAACGTGCGCGAGACCTTGGGCATCTGCGACCGTGCGTATATTCTCAACGAAGGCAGCGTGCTCGCGCAGGGGGCGCCGGACGCGCTGCTGGCGAACCCCGACGTCCGCCGCGTGTACCTCGGCGAAGCTTTCCGCCTGTAGGTCCGTCGCGTCCGGCCGTCGGAACCCATCGGCGCCGTTGGACTCGACATGAAGCCCCGCCTCCAGACATCGCTGGGACAACATTTGGTCATGACGCCGCAGTTGCGTCAGGCCATTCGTTTGTTACAGCTGTCGACCGCCGAACTCGAGATCGAGATCGCCAGCGCGGTGGAGAGCAACCCGTTGCTGGACTGGGAAGAACCGGCGCAGCTCGACCCCCTTCCGGGCGATGGACACACCAACGGCAACGGCGCCGACCACGACGACGCACCACCGGCCGACGCCTCGGCGTGGGACGGCGACGAACCCTGGTACGAACGCATCGGCCCGGCCGACAGCGAGGAACCGCTCGCCGAACAAGTGGCCGAAGTCGAAACGTTGCACGACCACTTGTTGTGGCAATTGCACCTGAGTCATCTGTCGCAGCGCGATCGCATGATCGGCGTGGCGATCATCGAGGCGATCGACGACGACGGTTACCTGCGCGAAACCCTCGAAGCGATCGCCGAGAGCTTGCTGCCCGAGGTGACGGCGCACCAAAACGAGATCCTCACCGTGCTGCACCAGGTGCAGCGCTTCGATCCGCCGGGCGTCGGCGCGCGTTCGCTCAACGAATGCCTGCTGATCCAGCTCGCGCTGTTACCCGAAGAAACACCGGGGCGCGAACTGGCGAAGAAGATGGCCGACGGCCCGCTCGAACGCCTGCCCCGCATCGGCGTGGCGGGCCTGGCCAACGAGTTGCATCGCCCGCACGCCGACATCGAAGCCGCCGTGCATCTGCTGCGCTCGCTCGAACCGCGCCCCGGCGCGCAGATGGGCGGCTTGTCCGCGGATACCTACGTCACGCCCGATTGCGTGGTGTGGCGCCAGCAGGGCCAGTGGCGCGTCGCGCTCGCCGCGGGTGCGCGGCCGCGCATCGCGATCCATCGCGGCTACGAACGCATGATCCGTTCGGCCAGCGAAAACGATGCGCTCTACCTGCGCGGGCGCCTGCAGGAAGCGCGCTGGTTGCTCAAGTCGCTCGAAGCGCGCGGCGATACGCTGCTCAAGGTGATGCGCTGCCTGTTGCGGCAGCAATCGGCGTTCCTGGAATTCGGCGACCAGGCTTTGCGCCCGCTCACGCTGCGCGAAGTCGCCGCCGAAGTGGGCCTGCACGAATCGACGATTTCCCGCGCGATCGCGCGCAAGTTCGTGCGCACGCCGCGCGGCACGATTCCGCTGCGCGCGTTCTTCGCCTCGGGCATCGAGACCGGTTCGGGCGGTGAAGCCTCCAGTACCGCCATCCAGGCGATGATCCGACGCCTGGTCGAGGCCGAGGACCCGCGCAAGCCACTGTCCGACGCCCGCCTGGCCGAATCCCTGAAGGCCTCCGGCGTGCCCGTCGCGCGGCGAACGGTCGCCAAGTACCGGGAAGCCATGAGCATTCCCTCGTCGCAGGACCGCCTGCGAATCGGTTGAACCCCAGCCCCACGGCCGCCTACTTCCCCTCACGGCCGCCGGGCGTATCCTGTCTTTCCGAAGTGAGCAAAGGAGGTCCGCGATGCGCATCGACACCTACGGCCAGCAGTTGGAAGTCACGCCTGCCCTGCGCGAGTACGTCGAATCCAAGCTTTCACGACTGTCCCGACACTTCGACCAGCCCATCGATGTCCGCACCCAACTCCGCCTGGAGCGCACCGACCACTGCGCCGAGGCCAACGTGAATATCGCCGGTCGCACGCTGCACGCCGATGCCTCCGCCCAGAACATGTACGCCGCGATCGACCTGCTCGCCGACAAGCTCGATCGCCTGTTGATGAAGCACAAGGAAAAGATCATCGACTCCCATCGCGGCGGGGACGCCGCGGCCAGCGGCTGATCCGCAGGCGATGCCGTTCCAGTCGCTGCTCACTGCCGACCGCATCGTCCTGCTCAGGGAAGCCGGGGACCGCGACGGCGTGCTCGACGCCGCCGCCGCCCTGCTCTCCGACGCCTCGCCGGCGGGCACACAGGCGATCGCCGAGAGCCTGCGCAAACGCGAACGCCTGGGCAGCACGGCGATCGGGCACGGCATCGCCATTCCGCACGGCCGCACCAACGCCTTCGACCACGCGCGCGCCGCGTTCCTGCGCCTGCGCACGCCGATCGATTTCGGCGCAAGCGATGGCGAACCGGTCGACCTGGTGTTCGCGATGGCCGTGCCGGAACATTTCACCCAGGAACACCTGCAACTGCTCGCGCAGATCGCCGAGCAGTTCGCCGACGCGCGGTTCCGCGACGCCCTGCGCGCCGCTCCCGATGCATCGGTCATGCGCACCGTGCTCCTGGACCCGGCCTACGCGCCCGACGAAGCGGTGCGCACCCCATGACGCAACGGATCGCGGCGCAGGAATTGTTCGACCTGCACCAGCAACGCCTGGGCTTGCGATGGGTCGCCGGTCAATCCGGCGCCACGCGCGTGCTGGAATCGGTGGAGACCGTCGCACGCCGGCCGTCGCTCGCCGGCTACCTCAACATCATCTATCCCAACAAGGTGCAGATCCTCGGGACCGAGGAACTGCAATGGCTGGACGGCCTGGATTCGCGCGCGCGCTGGGAAGTGATCGAACACATCATGCAGGCGCGTCCGCTCGCGCTGGTCATCAGCAAGGAACAGCGCGTCCCCGAAGACCTGATCCAGGCGGCGGAGGAATCCCACACGCCGTTGTGGCTGTCACCGCGCCGAGGCCACGAGCTGCTCAACCACATGCAATATCACCTGGCGCGCACGCTCGCGCCGCGCGTGACCTTGCACGGTGTGTTCATGGAAATCTATTCGATCGGCGTGCTGATCACCGGCGAATCGGGCTCGGGCAAGAGCGAACTCGCGCTGGAACTGGTGACGCGCGGCCATCGCCTCGTCGCCGACGATGCACCGGAGTTCACGCAGATCGCGCCCGACGTGCTCGACGGCACGTGTCCGGAGTTGTTGCAGGACTTGCTGGAAGTGCGCGGCCTGGGCGTGCTCAACATCCGCCAGATGTTCGGCGACACCGCGGTGAAGAAGAACAAGTACCTGCGGCTGATCGTGCACCTGACCAAGCCGCACCTCGAACCGCAGGCCGCGGGCATGGAACGCATCATCGGGGATCTGAGCGTGCGCCGCCTGCTCGACCTCGACGTCCCGCAGATCACCCTGCCCGTCATGCCCGGCCGCAACCTGGCGGTGCTGGCCGAAGCCGCGGCGCGCGCGCACATCCTGCGCGCGAAGGGCGTCGACCCCGCGGCCGCCTTCATGGCGCGCCATTCCCATTTCCTCGAACGATCCAGCTGACGCCGTGAGCACGCCGACCCCTGTCCCCCCCGCCCCGCCCGCGTCCCCGGTTCCGAGCTTGATGATCGTCAGCGGCATGTCCGGTTCGGGCAAGTCGGTCGCGCTCAACACGCTCGAAGACCTCGGCTTCTACTGCGTCGACAACTTGCCGGCGGACCTGCTGCCGGAGTTCGTGCGGCGCGTGACCCGCGGCGAGGTGCGGCCGGAAAAGCTCGCCGTCGGGCTCGACGTGCGCAGCGGCGGCGACCTCGGCGTGATCCCCGATGTGTTGTCGGAAGTCGGCGGGCTCGGGCTCGATCCGAAGCTGCTGTTCTTCGATGCCGACGACGACGTGCTGCTGCGCCGCTATGCCGACACGCGCCGGCGCCATCCGCTCAGCCACCTCGGCCTGGCGCTCGCCGATGCGATCGCGCTGGAACGCCAGGCGCTCAAGCCGCTGCGACAGATCGCCGACGTGGTGCTCGACACCAGCCATCTCAACGTGCACAAGCTGCGGCGCGTGGTGATCACCGAGTTCGGGCTGGGCGAAGCCTCGAGCCTGTCGTTGCTGTTCGAATCCTTCGCCTATCGCCGCGGCGTGCCGCCGGACGCGGACTTCGTGTTCGATGCGCGCTGCCTGCCCAACCCGCACTGGGATGCGCGCCTGCGTCCGCTGTCGGGCCGCGACAAGGAAGTGGGCGATTACCTGGAGGCGCAACCCGACGTGCTGCAGTACGCCGGCGAGATCGAACACTTCCTCGACACCTGGCTGCCCCGCCTGCAATCGGACACGCGCAGCTATGTCACCGTCGCCTTCGGCTGCACGGGCGGGCGACACCGTTCGGTCTACCTGGCCGAGCGCCTCGCGCGGCATGCCCGCGAGCGCGGCTGGGCCGAGGTTGCGGTGCACCATCGCGAGCTGGACTGACTTGCACTAACCTGCCGCCATGACCGTCGGCCTCCTGCTCATCACCCATGAAGGCATCGGCGGCGCCCTGCTGTCGGTCGCCACGCGCCTGTTCGGCCAGTTGCCGTTGAAGACCGAGGCGTTCGAAGTCCCCTTCGACGCCGATCCCGATGCACTGTTGCCGCTGGCCAGCGCAGCCTTGCGGCGCGTCGACGGCGGGCAGGGCGTGCTGGTGCTGACCGACCTGTACGGCGCGACGCCCAGCAACCTCGCCGCCAAACTCGCGCGCATCGGCACGCCGGTGCGCCGCGTGTCGGCCCTGAGCCTGCCGATGCTGCTGCGCGTGATGAATTACGCAGAAATGGATCTCGACGAGCTTCCGAACGTCGCCGGCGCCGGCGCGCGCAACGGCGTGATCCATGATGACGCCTGAACCCACGCGAGAACCCACCGCATGATCGAGCGCGAGCTCATCGTCGCCAACAAGCTGGGCCTGCATGCGCGGGCCACGGCCAAGCTCGTGCAATTGCTTTCGAGCTACCGCTGCGGTGCGACGATCGCGGCGAAGGGCCGCGAGGTCAACGCGAAGAGCATCATGGGCGTGATGCTGCTCGCCGCCGGCCAGGGCACGCCGATCGTGCTGCGCGTGGACGGCGACGACGAAGCCGAAGCCGCCGCGGCCGTCTCGGAATTGTTCGAACGCCTCTTCGACGAGGGCGGCTGATGCGGCACGTCCTGCCCGGCCACGGCGCTTCGCGCGGCAGCGCGCTCGGCCGGGCACGGGTGCGCCTGCCGCACGTGCTGGACGTCCGCGAGGAACACATCGATGCCGATGCGGTGGAGACCGAACTCGACCGCCTCCATGCCGCCATCGACGTCGTGCGCGGGGAGATGCGCGTGCTGCGCCAGCGCCTGCACGGCGCGCTCGCGCAGGAAGTCGGCGAGTTCCTGGACCTGCATGCGTTGCTGCTCGACGACCCGGAGTTGTTGCAAGGCCTCGACGACCTGATCCGCACCGGCCGTTACAGCGCCGACTACGCGTTGCGCCTGCAACGCGACCGCATCGCGAACGTCTTCACCACGATGGACGATGCGTACCTGCGCAGCCGCATCGACGACATCGACCAGGTCATCGGGCGCATCCACGCCGCGTTGCACCGTCGCGCGATCCCGGTCGAGGGCCTCGCCGGCGACATCCTGGTCACCGACAACATTGCGCCGGCCGAACTCGCGCAACTGCAGCAGCAGGGCGTGATGGCGGTGGTGACTGCGGGCGGCAGCGCGTTGTCGCACAGTGCGATCCTCGCACGCAGCCTGCATCTTCCGCTCGTGGTCGGCGCCGCGCAGGCGCTGCTGCGCGTCAACGACGGCGACGTACTCGCGGTCGACGGCACGAGCGGGCTGGTCGTGCTCGAACCCAACGCCGACGATCTGCGCGGCCACCGTTCGCGCATGCGCGACCAGGTGCGCGAACGTCGCCAGCTCAATCGCCTGCGCCGCGAGCCCACGCGCACGATCGACGGCGTCGACATCAAGTTGTGGGCGAATGCGGAATCGCGCGCGGACGTCGCCGAAGCGCATGCGCTCGGCGCCGCCGGCGTGGGCCTGTATCGCACCGAGTTCCTGTTCCTGCAGCGCATGGAATTGCCCGACGAGGACGAACAGTTCCGCGCCTATCGCGACGTCGTGCTCGGCATGACGGGCCGCACGGTCACCATCCGCACGCTCGACCTCGGCGCCGACAAGGCCGACCGCAGCGGCCTGGTGCTCGAAGGCGAACCCAACCCCGCGCTCGGCCTGCGCGGCGTGCGATTGTCGCTCGCGCGCGAAGCGTTGTTCCGCACGCAGTTGCGCGCGATCGTACGCTGCTCGGGTTACGGCCCGGTGCGCGTGCTCGTGCCGATGATCAGCAGCCGCGAGGAAATCGTTTCGGTTCGCCGCCTGCTCAGGAAGGTGCTGGCCGAAGTGCGGCGCGAAGGCCATGAAGTCGCCGACGTGATCCCGCTCGGCGCGATGATCGAAGTGCCCGCCGCGGCGATCGCCCTGCCCGGCTTCGTCGGCGCGGTCGATTTCCTTTCGATCGGCACCAACGACCTCATCCAGTACCTGCTCGCCGCCGACCGCAACAACGAGGCGCTCGGCGAGATCTACACGCCATTGCATCCGGCGGTGATCCGGCTGCTGGACCAGATCATCCGCATCGCGCATCGGCGCGGGAAGCCGGTGGCCGTGTGCGGCGAGATGGCGGGCGATGCGTTGTTCGCGCCCCTGCTCCTGGCCCTGGGCCTCGGGGAATTCAGCCTGCACCCCAACACGCTGCTCGAATTGCGCCGTGCGATCCGCAACTGCGACCTGGGATTGTTGCGATCGCGCGCCCCGGCACTGCTGCGCGCACGGGACCGCCGGAGCATCGAGGATTGGCTGGACGACAACGGATTCGCGAAATCCATTCGCCAGGGGTAGGCGTGTTCATGCCGCGCAGGCCATAATTCGCGCCATGAACGCCTGACCCTGTCGCGCCCTCGTGTGCGACGCGCCAACGGACCCCGCATGGCCGAAGCGATCCGCCACGAGAAGACCGCACGACAGCTGCGTCTGTTATCGGACGCGCTCGACAGCGGCCGCCTCGGCCCCGTGCGGCGCCTGGTCAATACGCTGTCTCCGGCCGAGATCGGCAACCTGCTCGAATCGCTCCCGCCCGCCAAGCGCACCGTGGTGTGGGGCCTGGTCGATCCCGAGGACGATGGCGAGGTGCTGGTCCACGTCGGCGACGACGTGCGCGAAAGCCTGCTGGCCGAGATGGACCCCGACGAAATCGTCGCGGCCGTCGAGGACCTCGACATCGACGACCTCGCCGACCTGGTCGAAGACTTGCCCGACACGGTCATCGACGAAGTCCTCAAGTCGATGGACCGCGAGAATCGCGAGCGCCTCGAACAGGTGCTGTCCTACGACGAGGACACCGCCGGCCGCCTGATGAACCCCGACGTGGTGACGGTGCGGACCGACACCACGGTCGACGTCGTCCTGCGTTACCTGCGCCTGCGCGGCGAGTTGCCTGACCATACCGATCATCTGTACGTCGTCAGCCGGCGGCATCAATACCTCGGGCGCATCTCGCTGCAGGCGCTGCTCACGCACGAGCCGGGGACGCCGATCAATCACCTGATCGACGACGAGCAACCCGCCATCGGCGTGGACGAATCGGCGGACGAAGTCGCACGCCAATTCTCCGACCACGACTGGATCAGCGCCCCGGTCGTGGACGACAACAACATCCTGCTCGGCCGCATCACCATCGACGACGTCGTCGACATCATCCGCGAACAGGCCGAACACCAGGTGCTCGGCGCCGCGGGCCTGGACGAGGACGAAGACCTGTTCTCGCCGGTGCCGCGCGCGTGGCGGCGCCGCATCGTGTGGCTGTCGGTGAATCTCGCCACCGCGTTCCTCGCCTCGAGCGTCGTCGGCGAATTCCAGGCCACGATCGACCGCATCGTCGCGCTCGCGGTGCTGATGCCCATCGTCGCGGGCATGGGCGGCAACGCGGGGACGCAGGTGCTCGCGCTGATGGTGCGGGGCCTCGCGCTGGGCCAGGTCGGTGCGTCGAACGCGCGCATCCTGTTGTGGAAGGAATTGCGCGTCGCGTTGATGAACGGGTTGATGCTCGGTGGCATCGTGGCGCTCGCCACGTGGGCCTGGTTCCGGGACCCGATGCTCGCCGGCGTGATCGGTGCGGCGATGACGATCAACCTGCTCGCGGCGGCGAGCGCGGGCGTCCTCGTGCCGCTGACCCTGAAACGCATGAACCTCGACCCGGCGCTCGCCGGCGGCGTGATCCTGACGACGGTGACCGACGTGATGGGGTTCTTCGTCTTCCTGGGCTTGGCGAGCGTCATCCTCATTCGCTGAGCGCTGGCCGTTTTCGCGAAAAAATCCGTGGCGTTGTGCGCGGCAGCACGCGTGACATCATGCGCGCCACTTTCGCCAGACCGCTCCGGAGTTTCGATGAAGTCCTTCACGCTGACCCTTGCCGTCGCCGTTCTCGCACTCGCCGCGTGCAAGCCTGCCGCGCAAACGGACAAGGCCGTGCCGTCGACCGCGACTGCACCCGTGCCCGCCACGGCCGCGATGCCCGCGCACGCGTCCGTCGCACCGGCGACGGCCGAGACCGGCAGCATCGACACGTACGAACTGACGATGCCGAACGTCGACAAGGTCCTGCAGGCGCAGGTCGCGCTGGGCCAGGCGGTGAAGGCCGACCGGACGCTCGACCCGGGAATGAACATCTCCGAAGAGAACGACGCGCAGTACGTCGCGCGCATCGAAGCGACGCCGAAACTCAAGGCGGCGATCGAATCGGCCGATCTATCGGTGCACGATTACGCGTACACGATGCAGTCGCTGATGGCGACGATGATGGCCGTCGGCGCGGTGCAGGCCGGCCAGTTGAAGGAAATCCCGGAAGGCGTGAATCCGCGCAACGTCGCGTTCTTCAAGGCCCACCAGGCCGAAATCGAAGCGAAGATGAAGGCGCTCGGCGCGGAAGGCTAAGCGCCGAGCAGCACTTCCAGCACCGCCATCCGCGCGGCGACGCCGTTCGCGACCTGGCGCAGGATGAGCGACTGCGGACCATCGGCGACGTCGTCGTCGATTTCGACCCCGCGGTTCATCGGGCCCGGATGCAGGACCACCGCATCCGGCGCCGCGCGGCGCAGGCGCGTCGCGGTCAGGCCGTAATCGCGGTGATAGTCGCCGAGGGAACCGACGAGGCCCTCTTCCATCCGCTCGCGCTGCAGGCGCAGCATCATGATCGCGTCGACGCCTTCGAGCGCGGCGTCGAAATTCTGCGTCACGACGCAACCTTCGAGCGTCGCATCCGTCGGCAGCAGCGATTGCGGCCCGCACACCCGGATCTCGCCGGTGCCCAGGGTGCGCAAGGCGTGCAGATCGGTGCGCGCCACGCGGGAATGTTTGACATCGCCGACGATGGCGACTTTCAGTCGCGAGAAGTCCGCGCCCTTCGCCTGGCGCAGCGTGAGCATGTCGAGCAGGCCCTGCGTGGGATGCGCGATGCGGCCGTCGCCTGCGTTGATCAGCGCGGTGCCGGGCCGCGCTTCGCCCGCGAGCGTGGCAACGGCGCCGTCTTCCTTGTGGCGCACGACGAACCCGTGCACGCCCATCGCTTCGAGCGTGCGCATCGTATCGCGCGCGGTTTCGCCCTTGCTGGTCGAGGACGTGGATGCGTCGAAGGTCAGCACATCGGCGCCGAGGCGTTGCGCTGCGATCTGGAAACTCGAACGCGTGCGCGTCGAGGGTTCGAAGAACAGCGTGCACACCGTGCGGCCGACAAGCGTGTTGCGCAGCGACACATCGCCGCGGCGGTCGTCGAAGTTCTGCGCCAGGTCGAGCAATCGCACGAGCACCGTGCGCGGCAGGCCTTCGAGCGTGAGGAAATGGCGCAGGCGTCCCTGCGCATCCACCTGGGCGATGGTCACTCGGCGGCTCCGCTCTGGGTTGTGAGAGTTGGGGTGTTGCCGTTGGGCAGCATCTCGATGCTGTCGTCGACGCCGATGGCGTCCTGCGGCGCGGCGAGCCAGCGCTCGATGATCACCGCGGCGGCCACCGCATCCAGCGCGGCGGCGTCGCGGCGCTTCTTGCGGCCTTCGGCACGATCTGCGGCAAAGCGTTGCGCGGCTTCGATCGAACTGGCGCGCTCATCGACGAGCACCACCGGCAAGCGATAGCGCGCGTGCAGTTCGCGCGCGAAGGCGTGCGCCATGCGACGGATCGGCTGGTCGCCGCCGTCGAGGGTCATCGGATCGCCGACCACCAGGCCATCGGGCCGCCATTCGGCGCGGAGGCGATCGATCGCGGCCCAGTCGGGGCCATGCGCATGCACATCGATCACCGCCAACGCACGCGCGCCGCTGCCGAATGCGCTGCCGACGGCGACGCCGATGCGGCGTGCGCCGACGTCGAACCCCAGCACGGTGCCGTCCAGGCGCATCAGGCGTGCCCGCTGTGGTCGGCCATCTGCGTGAGGTCCACGCCGATGCTGCCGGCCGCGGCCTGCCAGCGCGCGTCCAGCGGCGTCGTGAACAGCAGGCCCGGATCCATCGGCACGGTCAGCCAGCTGTCTTCGATGAGTTCCTGTTCCAGCTGGCCCGCGCCCCATCCCGCGCACCCGAGCGCGACGATGGCGTTCGAGGGACCTTCGCCGCCCGCCATCGCTTCGAGGATGTCGCGCGAGGTGGTGACGTAGAGCGCATCGCCGATCTGCATCGTCGAATCCCAGCCATCACCCCCATCGTGCAGCACGAAGCCGCGTTCGGGATGCACGGGGCCGCCGGACAGCACGATCTGGCCGCGCAGGTCGTCGTTCCCGCTGTCGATGCCCATCTGCTGGAAGACATCGCCCAGCGTGTACTCCGACGGGCGATTGACGACCACGCCCATCGCACCCTCGGCGTCGTGTTGGCACACCAGCGCCACGCTCCGCGCGAAATGCGGATCGGTGAGCGCCGGCAGCGCGATGAGCAACCGATTGGCGAGTGGCGTCGGGGTGGCCTCCATGGGCCGGATTCTACCCCCGGCCGCGGGCGGCGGTCGCTCACCATGTTTGCACCGCGGGGCCGACACGATGGCCCGATGGCAATCCGGATCGGCATCTCGGGATGGCGCTACGCGCCCTGGCGCGGCGTGTTCTACCCGCCCGCCCTGCCGCAGCGCTGCGAACTGGAGTACGCATCGCGGCTGTTCCCGAGCATCGAGATCAACGGCTCGTTCTACTCGCTCCAATCGCCCACCAGTTGGCAGGCCTGGCACGACGCGACGCCCGACCACTTCGTCTTCGCGGTCAAGGGCCCGCGCTTCATCACGCACATCCTGCGCCTGCGCGGCGCGGAAACCGCACTGGCGAACTTCTTCGCCTCGGGGGTGTTGTTGTTGCGGCGGAAATTCGGGCCGATGCTGTGGCAGTTCCCGCCGAATTTCCGGTTCGACGCGGAGCGTTTCGCCGCGTTCTTCGCGCTGTTGCCGCGCACGATGCGCGAGGCCGCCGCCCTGGCCGAGCGCCATGATCCGGAGCGCATGCGCGGGCGGCATGGATGGCCGGATGCCATCGACGACATGCCGTTGCGGCATTGCGTCGAGATCCGGCATCCATCGTTCGAGACGCCCGAATTCATCGACCTGCTGCGACGACACGACATGGGCCTGGTCGTCGCCGATACTGCCGGCAAGTGGCCCTTGATGTTCGACGTGACGAGCGATGTCGTCTACATCCGCCTACACGGCGATGAAGCGCTGTACGTCAGTGGCTATTCCGACCGGGCGCTGGCCGATTGGGCGACGCGGATTCGCGCCTGGGCCGACGATGGCCGCGAGGTGGTTTGTTATTTCGACAACGACGTGAAAGTGCACGCGCCGTTCGATGCGCATGCGTTGATGCGTTTGCTGGGCGCGGATGTGCCGATGTTCATGCCGGATGTTCGCGAATCGCGCGCGGCGCTGCCGCATGAGGCGCGGACGGATGTGCCTGCGGGGTTGCGGCGGCGGATGTGACGCGCCAAAGGAAAGGGAGCGGTCGCCCGCTCCCTTCCTGGATCGTTGCCACGAATCGGGGCGCTTACCGCGCTTCCGCAACCTCGACGCCATCCAACCCCTGCGCCAGAGTCCGTGCATCGCCACCCTGCGCAAGCTTGATGCGCAGGCGCACTTCGTTCGCCGAGTCGGCGTAACGCAAGGCATCCTCGTAGGAGATCTCGCCGGCCTGGTACAGCTCGAACAGGCTCTGGTCGAAGGTCTTCATGCCGAGGTTGGTGGATTCCTTCATCACTTCCTTCAGCTTGTGGATCTCGCCGTCGCGGATGTAGTCCTGCACCAGGGGCGTGCCCAGCATGATTTCCATCGCCACGCGGCGCGCCTTGCCGTCGGGCGTCGGGATGAGCTGCTGCGCGACCACGCCCTTGAGGTTGAGCGAAAGGTCCATCAGCAACTGGCCGCGGCGGTCTTCCGGGAAGAAGTTGATGATGCGGTCCATCGCCTGGTTGGCGTTGTTGGCGTGCAGCGTGCAAAGCACCAGGTGGCCGGTTTCGGCGAAGGCGATCGCGTGGTCCATGCCTTCGCGCGTACGGACCTCGCCGATCATGATCACGTCCGGCGCCTGGCGCAGCGTGTTCTTCAGCGCGGCTTCCCAGCTATCGGTGTCGATGCCCACTTCGCGCTGCGTGATGATGCAGCCCTCGTGCTTGTGCACGAATTCGATCGGGTCCTCGATCGTGATGATGTGGCCCGTCGAGTTGCCGTTGCGGTAACCGATCATCGCGGCGAGCGAGGTCGACTTGCCCGTGCCGGTGGCGCCGACGAAGATGATGATGCCGCGCTTGGTCATCGCGAGCGTCTTGATGATCGGCGGGAGGTTGAGCTCCTCCACGCTCGGGATCTTCGTCTCGATGCGGCGCAGCACCATGCCGACCTGGTTGCGCTGGTAGAAGCACGACACGCGGAAGCGGCCGACGCCGGCGACGCCGATCGCGAAGTTGCACTCGTGCGTCTTCTCGAACTCTTCGCGTTGCTGCGGGTTCATCACGTTCAGCACGAGATCGCGGCTCTGCTGCGGCGTGAGCGGGTTCTGCGTGATGGGCGAGATCTTGCCGTGCACCTTCATCGACGGCGGCATGCCGGCCGTGATGAACAGGTCCGACGCCTTCTGGTGCGCCATCAGCTTGAGGAACGAGGTGAAATCGATGCTGCTCATGGTGTGCTCCGGACTGTCACTCGAACAGTCGCTTGTCCTTTGCGTATTCCTTGGCGTGCTGGCGCGTCACGAGACCGCGCTTCACGAGGTCCTGGAGGTGCTGGTCGAGCGTCATCATGCCGTGCGACTGTCCGGTCTGGATCGCCGAATACATCTGCGCGACCTTGTCTTCGCGGATGAGGTTACGGATGGCCGGGATGCCCACCATGATTTCCCACGCCGCCGTACGCCCGCCACCCACCTTTTTCAACAGCGCCTGCGAGATCACCGCGCGCAGCGATTCGGACAGCATCGATCGGACCATCGGCTTTTCGCCGGCGGGGAAGACGTCGATGATGCGGTCGATGGTCTTGGCCGCCGACGAGGTGTGCAGCGTGGCGAACACCAGGTGGCCGGTTTCCGCGGCGGTGAGCGCCAGGCGGATGGTTTCGATGTCGCGCATTTCGCCGACGAGGATGTAGTCGGGGTCTTCGCGCAACGCCGATCGCAGCGCTTCGTTGAAGCCGTGCGTGTCGCGATGCACTTCGCGCTGGTTGATCAGGCACTTCTGCGAGGTGTGCACGAACTCGATCGGGTCTTCGACCGAGAGGATGTGCGCATACTCGTTCTTGTTCACGTGGTCGAGCATCGCCGCCAGCGTGGTCGACTTGCCCGAGCCCGTCGGGCCGGTCACGAGGATCAGGCCCTGCGGCTGGTCGATCAGTTCCTTGAAGATGCGCGGCGTGTCGAGGTCTTCGAGCGTCAGCACTTCGGAAGGAACGGTACGGAACACCGCGCCCGCGCCGCGGTTCTGGTTGAACGCGTTGACGCGGAAGCGCGCCAGGCCGGGGATCTCGAAGGAGAAGTCGACCTCGAGGAATTCTTCGTAGTCGCGCCGCTGCTTGTCCGACATGATGTCGTAGACCAGCGCGTGCACCTGCTTGTGGTCCAGGGCCGGGATGTTGATGCGGCGGACGTCGCCGTCGACACGGATCATCGGCGGGAGCCCGGCGGACAGGTGCAGGTCCGACGCTTTGTTCTTGACCGAAAACGCCAGAAGTTCGGCGATATCCATTTACGTGCTCCCCCGCACGGCGATTGAAGTGCCAACGTTGAACGACTGGTGCATGGCACCCCCCGCGGGCAGTATGGGCGCCGCCCTCCCCGCGGTGTCAACCGCGGATTCCGCGGCGATCACGAGGTTGCGACGAGATGCTCACCCCTGCCCTTGACGCTGTCGTTCAAAGACTTGAGAACGCGGCTCGGCAGTACGGTCGGCCAGCCCCCCGGCTGCTGGCCGTGTCCAAGCGTCAGCCGGCCGCGGCCATCGCCGCCCTTGCGGCCGCCGGGCAGCGCGCGTTCGGCGAGAACTACGTCCAGGAGGCACAGGCAAAGCAGGCCGAACTCGCCGACCAGGCCCTGGAATGGCACCTCATCGGGCACCTCCAATCCAACAAGGCCGCGGTGGCTGCGCAGGCCTTCGACTGGGTGCAGACCCTCGATCGCGCGAAGCTCGTGCCCCTGCTGGCAGCAGCCCGCCCCGATGTTCGCGGCCCGCTGAACGTGCTGATCCAGGTGAACATCGATGATGAGGCCAGCAAGCACGGTTGCCGCCCGGAGGAGGCGGATGTGCTGGCCGGTGCCGTCGCAGCCGCATCGCCCCGGCTGGCGCTGCGGGGCCTGATGGCGATCCCCGCACCGGTCGAGGACATGGGCCGGCGACGCGACGCCTTCGCCCGAATGAAGACCTTGTTCGACACCCTCGCCGTCCGCCACCCGTCGATGGACACGCTGTCGATGGGCATGAGCGAAGACTTCGAACTGGCGATCGCGCAAGGCGCGACGATGGTGCGCGTGGGCACCGCTTTGTTCGGCGAACGCGCGCCGCGCGGCTAAACTTCCCGGATGAACGACCCCATCGCATTCATCGGCGGCGGCAACATGGCGCGCAGCCTGATCGGCGGCCTCGTGCCGGGCCGCGTGCCTGCCTCCGCGATCCACGTGGCCGAACCGGTCGATGCATTGCGCGATGCGCTGGCGCGCGATTTCGGCGTGCACGTCGACGCCGGCAACGATCCGATCGCACGCGCAGCCGACACGTGGGTGCTCGGCGTCAAGCCGCAGGTGTTGCGCGAGGTCTGCGAGGCGCTTGCGCCGATCGCGCAAACCACGCGCCCGCTGATCGTCTCCATCGCCGCGGGCATCACCACCGCGCAACTCGATCGTTGGCTCGGCGGCGGGCTCCCCATCGTGCGCACGATGCCGAACACGCCGGCGTTGCTTGGCGCGGGCGTCACCGGCTTGTTCGCGAACACGCGCGTCGACGCACGGCAGCGTGAGCGCACGCAACAGTTGCTCGGCGCGGCGGGTCGCACCGTCTGGATCGACGACGAAGCCCAGATGGATGCCGTGACCGCGGTGTCCGGCAGCGGCCCGGCGTACGTGTTCCTGCTTGCCGAAGCGATGCAGGCGGCAGGCGAAGCGGAAGGCTTGTCGCCCGAAGCCGCGCGCACGCTCGCGTTCCAGACCATCCTCGGCGCGGGGCGCATGCTGGTCGAAAGCGATGTCGGCGCCGCGGAATTGCGCCGCCGCGTGACCTCGCCCAACGGCACCACGCACGCGGCCATCGAAACCTTCGAAGCCGGTGGTTTTCGCGCGCTCGTGCAGCGCGCCGTGCATGCCGCGGCCGTACGCGGAAAGGCCTTGTCCGATGCGAACGATTGAGCGCGTGGCCGTGTTGTTGCTCGCCAGCGCGCTCGGTGCGTGCGATGGCGGTTCCGCGCCGGTGCCGGCGCAAGCCGCGCAGCCGCCGGCGGAACTGCACGACGGCGATCTCCACATCCATGCCACCGCCGTGAACACCCTCGCGTTGCCCGAAAGCGTCACGAAGACCTACGGCATCCCCCGCGGCGAGCAGACGTGGATGCTCCTGGTCACGACGCGCCAAGGCGAAGAAGGCCGCGATGTCGCGGTGCCGGCGAAGGTCGTCGCGAGCGCGCGCGACCTGCAGGGCCGCAACATCGGCATCGCGATGCGCGAACTCCGCACGGGCGACGGGCTGTTCGACAACGTCGGCACGTTTTCGATCACGCCGCCCGATACGCTGCAGTTCACCGTGGAGATCACGCCCGCCGGTGCGCGGACGCGCACGCTCAGCTTCACGCGCGAAGTGGCGAAGTAGCCCACGCACGCACGATGCGCGCAATCGCGTCGACGCCGTCGGTCAACGCCGCCGGCCCCGGCTGCAGGATGATCGGCGACTTCACTTCGTGCAGTTGTCCGTCGCGCACGGCGGGAATCGCGCCCCAACCCGGGCGTGCCGCGACGCGCTCGGGCCGGAAGCGCTTTCCGCACCACGACCCCAGGATGATGTCGGGCGCGCGACGGATCACTTCGTCGCTGTCTTCGAGGATGCGTTGTTTGGCGAGCGGTTCCAGCGCGCGTTCGGGGAAGATATCGTCGCCGCCGGCGATGCGCACGAGTTCGGCGACCCAGCGGATGCCGGTGATCGGCGGCTCGTCCCATTCTTCGAAATAGACGCGCGGGCGGCGTTCGAGTGTCGCGGCGTCCGCCGCGATGCCATCGAGACGGCGCTGCAACGCATCTGCGTATGCCTCCGCGCGCGACGCCGCGCCGACCAACGCGCCGAGGCGACGGATGTAATCGAGGATGCCATCGACACTGCGATGGTTGGAGATCCACACTTCCACGCCGCGCCGAATGAGTTCGGCAGCGATGTCGGCCTGGATATCGGAAAAGCCGATCGCGAAATCCGGCTCCAGCGCAAGGATCGCGTCGATCTTCGCGCTGGTGAATGCACTGACCTTCGGCTTGTCGCGGCGCGCGGCGGCGGGCCGCACGGTGAAACCGCTGATGCCGACGATGCGGTCCTGTTCGCCGAGCGCGTACAGCGTTTCGGTCGGTTCCTCGGTCAGGCAGACGATGCGGGACGGCGGCATCAGGGGAACAACATGCGCGTCGACCACGTGCCGTCGTCGCCGCGTTCGTGCAGGTGCCGCTCGTGCAGACGGAATTGCGCGCCGTACCAGAACTCCAGCGCGCGCGGCACGATGCGGAAGCCGCTCCAGCGCGGCGGGCGCGGCACGGGCTGGCCTTCGAACCGGCGCTCGGCATCGGCCAGGCGCGTTTCGAAGGTGTCCTTCGAGGCCAGTGTTTCCGATTGGTCGGACGCCCAGGCGCCCAACTGGCTGCCGCGCGGGCGCGAGGCGAAGTAGGCGTCGGCTTCGGGATCGTCGACGATTTCGACCTCCCCCTCGATCCGCACTTGCACGCCGAGCATCACGCGCGGCCAGTGGAACAGGAGCGCGGCCTGCGGGTTGGCCTGCAATTCGCGCCCCTTGCGGCCGTCCAGATGGGTGTAGAAGACGAAGCCACGCGCGTCGTGCGCCTTCATCAGCACGGTGCGCGACGAGGGGCGGCCCCTTGCATCGGCGGTCGCCACGACCATGGCGGTGGGGTCGGGTTCGCCCGCCGCCGCGGCCTGCGCGAAGAGGTGGTCGAACGTGGCGAGTACGTCTGGGGGAAGGTCGGCGCGCATGGCCGCATTCTCGCGCATTAAGATCGCCGGCATGAATCCCGCCCCGCACCTTGTCCTCGTCGGCCCCATGGGGGCCGGCAAGACCTCGATCGGCCGCCGGCTGGCCGAGCGCCTGGGCCTGCCCTTCACGGACATGGACACGGTCATCGAGGCCCGTGCGGGGACGAAAGTGACGACGATCTTCGACCTCGAAGGCGAGGCCGGTTTCCGCGCGCGCGAACGCGAGATGCTCGCCGAAGTGCTGCACGCACCGGCCGGCGTGATCGCCACCGGCGGTGGCGTGGTCCTCTCCGGAGACAACCGCAGGCTGCTGCGCGAAAGTGCGTTCGTCGTCCATCTCGACATCGCGGTGGAAGGACAACTCGAGCGCCTGGCGCGCGATCGCACGCGCCCACTGCTGCAGCGGCCCGATCGCGAAGCGGTGTTGCGCACCCTCGCGAGCGAACGCGCATCCCTGTATGCCGACGTCGCCGATTTGCGTTTCGCCACCGACGGCATGAGCGCGCAGGAAGCGGCGCTGCAACTGGCACGCCTGGTCGACGCGCAGTGGCATCGCAGCGAGGCCGCGGCATGAGCGGCCTGCATACGGTGGACGTCGCCGGAGAACAGCCCTATCGCATCTCGATCGGCGACGGCTTGCTGCGCGACGGCGCTGCGCTCGCGGCGCACGTGCGCGGACGCCATGTTTTCATCGTGAGCGATGCGCACGTCGCGCCGCTGTATGCACCGCGCGTGGTCGATGCGTTGCAGGGCGCGCGAAGCGGCCTGCGTTGCATCGTGTCCTGCATCCCCGCGGGCGAATCGGCGAAGTCGCTCGAGCGCTTCGGCGAACTCGTGCGCGAGCTCGCCGACTTCGGCGCGACCCGCGATGCCTGCGTGATCGCGCTCGGCGGCGGCGTGGTCGGCGATCTGGCCGGCTTCGTCGCGGCGTGCTGGATGCGCGGCATCGATTGCGTGCAACTGCCCACGACCTTGCTCGCGATGGTCGATTCGTCGGTCGGCGGGAAGACGGCCGTCGACATGCCGCAGGGCAAGAATCTCGTCGGCGCGTTCCATCCGCCGCGCGCGGTGTTCGCCGACACGGCCACGCTGCGGACATTGCCGGATCGGGAATTGCGCGCCGGCCTGGCCGAGGTGGTGAAGTACGGCGCGATCCGCGATGCGGCGTTCCTCGATTGGCTCGACGCGCATGCCGCTGCGTTGCTGGCGCGCGACGGCGATGCGCTTGCGCAGGCCATCGCCCGAAGTTGTGCGCACAAGGCGGACATCGTCGCGCGGGATCCGTTCGAACGCGGGGAGCGTGCGTTGCTCAACTTCGGGCATACGTTTGCGCATGCGATCGAGAGCGAACAGGGCTATGGCGGGTTGAATCATGGCGAGGCGGTCGCCGTCGGCATGGTGTGCGCGGCGCGCCTGTCGGCGCGCCTGGGGATGTCGACCGATGCCGAAGCCACGCACCTGGAAAGCCTGCTGACACGATTCGGCTTGCCGGTCGCCGTGCCTGCGGGCCTGTCGGCCGCCGCGCTCGTCGCGCGCATGCGCCTGGACAAGAAGGCCGCCGCCGGTTTGCGCTTCATCCTGTGGGGCGGCGCGGGCGCCGCACACATCGTTTCCGACGTGGACGAGCAAGCCGTCGCCGCCGTTCTCTGACGCGAGGGTAGAATCGCCCCCATGCAGATCGGCCCGCACATCATCGCCCCCAAGGTGATCCTCGCGCCCATGGCGGGCGTGACGGACAAGCCCTTCCGGGTGCTGTGCAAGCGCCTGGGCGCCGGGTCGTGCGTTTCGGAGATGACGACGTCCGACCCGCGCTTCTGGAAGACCAGCAAATCCCTGCACCGCATGGACCACGACGGCGAGCCGGCGCCCATCAGCGTGCAGCTCGCCGGCACGGTGCCGGAGGTGATGGCCGACGCGGCGCGCCACAACGTCGACCACGGTGCGCAGATCATCGACATCAACATGGGCTGCCCCGCGAAGAAAGTGTGCAGCGCGTGGGCGGGGTCGGCCCTGATGCGCGACGAAGGTTTGGTGGCGCGCATCCTGGAAGCCGTGGTGCAGGCGGTCGAGGTGCCGGTGACGCTCAAGATCCGCACGGGCTGGGCCGCGGACAAACGCAATGCGCCGGCGATCGCGCGGATCGCGCAGGAGAGCGGTATCGCCGCGCTCGCGGTCCACGGCCGCACGCGCGACCAGCAGTACGGTGGCGTGGCGGAGTACGACACCATCGGTGAGATCAAGGCGATGCTGTCGATTCCGGTGGTCGCCAACGGCGACATCGATTCGCCGCAGAAGGCCGCCTTCGTGCTTGCGCAGACCGGATGCGATGCCGTGATGGTGGGGCGTGCGGCGCAAGGCCGGCCATGGATCTTCCGCGAGATCGCGCATTACCTGGCGACGGGCGACACACTGGCGCCGCCTTCGCTGGTCGAGGTGCGCGACGTGTTGCTCGGTCATCTCGAAGCGCTGCATGCGTTCTATGGCGAACCCTCCGGCGTGCGCATCGCCCGCAAGCACCTCGGCTGGTACGCGAAGGACCGCCCCGAGAACCATGCGTTTCGCCACGTGGTGAACCGTGCCGAGAGCGCCGAAATGCAACTGGCGCTGACGCGCGATTACTTCGATGCATTGATCGCCGGCGATTCGACCGGCTGGCCGGTGGCCGCCTGAGGTTTAGCTGATGTGGTGGCGTCGTGCGCGACGTCCGAAACTACGGAGTCACAGGTCTTTGCAGGGGAATGTGTTCGTCGGCGCGTCTCACGACGGGCGGCTGCACACTGACGTCAACCACGGCGCGAGCATGCGCAACGCACGTGTTGCATGTCTGCACGATCCATCCCGTCGACGGCGCGAAGCCTCTCACGACGGCGCGTGCCAGATGCGCGTCCACATCGCACCCAGCCGACGCGAGGCATCCCACGGCCACTGCAGTTGCTCGGCGGGGATGGCGCGCCACGCATCGCCTTCGCATTCGGCGACGGCGAAGCGGAAGGTGTAGTCGGGCTCCGCGCCCATGCGCAGATCGCTGAGCACGAGCTTGCCATCGCGCACCTGCGCCTTCGCGAAGTGATGGTTGAACCACAGCAGGCGCGCGACCTGTGGTGCACCACGCACCGCATCCAGCGCCCGCGCATCGGACGCGAAGTGCGTGAAGCGCATCGGCCCGCGGTCGGCGACGAGCGAACGCTCGCCTTCGACGAAACCCTCCGGCGTCATCGCGACCACGCGCCACAGCAGCGTGTTGAACGGCATCGGCACCGAGAACCGGGGCGCATCACCCAAACCGATCGCCGCCAGCGAATCCCGCGCCTCGCGCTCGATCATCGACTTGGCCACGAACGACCAGCCGACATACCCGACGGCGACGGCCAAGGACGCCACCAATGCACGCTGCGCCTGCGGGCGCGCGCCGAACCAGGCCGCGACACCGCACCCGATCACCAACGGCAGGGTCAGCATCGGATCGATGATGAACAGCGTGGACCACATTGCCGGTGGCACCGGCAGCGGCCACCACAATTGCGTGCCGTAGATCGTGCACGCATCGATCAGCGGATGGGTCAGCAGGCACAGCTGGATGATCCAGAACCAGCGCGTCGGCGCCGCCGCCACGCGCCCACCGCGCGATCGGAACCAGAGCCACGACAACCACCCCACCAGCGGCAGTACGAGTAGCGAATGCGTCGCCGCGCGGTGCCAGGTCATGCGGACGACCGGATCGTCGGTGAGGAACAGCGGCAGGACGTCGAGGTCGGGCAACGAATTGAGCGCGGCGCCGGCGAGCAGGGCTGCGCGCCGTTGCGCCGGCGGTGCGAGGGCCGCCGCGATGGCGCCGCCGATGAACAGGTGGGTGATCGAATCCATGCCGGCGATCCTAGCCTGCCGCCTTCACGGCTTCGGGCAGGCTGGCGCGGTGTTCATTTAACTGCGGGAGGGGCGCAAACTGCGCAATCCGGTCCGCGCGCCTGTACAATGCGCGCCCTCATCCTTTCATCCGCATTAAAGGATATACGCAGCGATGACCAGCTCCAGCTACCTCTTCACCTCCGAATCGGTTTCCGAAGGCCACCCGGACAAGATCGCCGACCAGATCTCCGACGCCGTCCTCGACGCGATCCTCGCGCAGGACAAGCGCGCGCGCGTGGCGTGCGAAACGATGGTGAAGACGGGCGCGGCGATCGTCGCCGGCGAAGTCACGACCGGCGCCTGGGTCGACATCGAGTCGCTCGCACGCAAGGTCATCAACGACATCGGCTACAACAATTCCGACGTCGGCTTCGATGGCCACACCTGCGCCATCATCAACATGCTCGGCAAGCAGTCGGTGGACATCGCCGCGGGCGTGGACCGCAAGAAGCCCGAAGAACAGGGCGCGGGCGACCAGGGCCTGATGTTCGGCTACGCCTGCAACGAGGCGCCGGAATTCATGCCGGCCCCCATCTATTACTCGCACCGCCTGGTCGAACAGCAGGCCAAGGTGCGCAAGGCGAAGAATTCCAAGCTGCCGTGGCTGCGCCCCGATGCGAAGTCGCAGGTCACGCTGCGCTATGAAGCCAACAAGATCGTCGGTCTGGACGCCGTCGTCCTGTCCACGCAGCACGACCCGGGCATCAAGCAGAAGGACCTGGTCGAGGGCGTGTACGAGCACATCCTCAAGCCGGTGCTGCCGAAGAATTGGCTCGACAAGCTGCCGAAGAACAAGGTGCACATCAATCCGACGGGCATCTTCGTGATCGGCGGCCCGGTGGGCGATTGCGGCCTGACCGGCCGCAAGATCATCGTCGACAGCTACGGCGGCATGGCCCGCCACGGCGGTGGCGCGTTCTCCGGCAAGGATCCCTCGAAGGTCGACCGCTCGGCCGCCTACGCCGCGCGTTACGTCGCGAAGAACATCGTCGCCGCCGGCCTGGCCGACAAGTGCGAAGTGCAGGTCTCCTACGCCATCGGCGTGGCCGAGCCGACGTCGATCTCGGTCACCACCTTCGGCACCGGCAAGATTTCCGACGACAAGATCGAGAAGCTGATCCGCAAGCACTTCGACCTGCGCCCGTACGGCATCGTCAAGATGCTCGACCTGATCCACCCCGTGTACCAGGCCACGGCCTCGTACGGCCACTTCGGCCGCAAGCCGACGCAAGTCGAATACGTCGACGGCGCCGGCAAGAAGCAGAAGGCCACCGCGTTCTCGTGGGAGAAGACGGACAAGGCCGACGAGCTGCGCAAGGACGGCGGGCTGAAGAAGTAAGCGAACCCATTCGGGCGCGCGACCGCACTGGTCGCGCGCCCTGCTCTTTCGAGGGGCGCTGCGACCGTGGATAGGCACGGCCAGGCTCGAAGGGGTGCACCAGGTAACGGCGCCCGCTCGAAATTCGGAGCAAACGCCATGAATGCACAAGTCAAGCAAGCCCAGGATTACAAGGTCGCCGACATCTCGCTCGCCGACTGGGGCCGCAAGGAAATCGACATCGCCGAGCACGAGATGCCGGGCCTGATGTCCATCCGCCGCAAGCACGCCGCCGCCAAGCCGCTCAAGGGCGTGCGCGTGACCGGTTCGCTGCACATGACCATCCAGACCGCCGTGCTGATCGAGACCTTGAAGGACATCGGCGCCGACGTGCGCTGGGCCTCGTGCAACATCTTCTCGACGCAGGACCACGCCGCCGCCGCGATCGCCGCCACCGGCACGCCGGTGTTCGCGTGGAAGGGCGAGTCGCTCGAGGAATACTGGGACTGCACGCTCGACGCGGTGACCTTCCCGGGTGGCAAGGGTCCGGAGCTCGTCGTCGACGACGGCGGCGACGTGACGCTGCTGATCCACAAGGGTTACGAACTCGAACAGGGTTCGGATTGGGTGAACACGGCCTCGGGTTCGCACGAAGAGCAGATCATCAAGAACCTGCTCAAGCGCGTGGCCAAGGAACGCCCCGGCTTCTGGACCAACGTGGTCAAGGATTGGAAGGGCGTCTCCGAAGAGACGACCACCGGCGTGCACCGCCTCTACCAGATCGCCGAACAGGGCAAGCTGCTGGTGCCGGCGATCAACGTCAACGACTCTGTCACCAAGTCGAAGTTCGACAACCTCTACGGGTGCCGTGAGTCGCTGGCCGATGGCCTGAAGCGCGCGATGGACGTGATGCTTGCCGGCAAGGTCGCGGTCGTCTGCGGGTACGGCGACGTCGGCAAGGGCTCGGCGCATTCGCTGCGCGCCTACGGCGCCCGCGTGGTGGTCACCGAAATCGATCCGATCTGCGCCCTGCAGGCCGCGATGGAAGGCTTCGAAGTCAACACGATCGAAAGCACGCTCGGCCGCGGCGACATCTACGTCACCACGACCGGCAACAAGGACGTCATCACGCTCGCGCACATGCAAGCGATGAAGGACCAGGCGATCGTCTGCAACATCGGCCACTTCGACAACGAGATCCAGGTCGACGCGCTGTACGCCTCGGGCGCGCAGCACATCAACATCAAGCCGCAGGTGGACAAGTACGTGTTCGCCAATGGCAACGCGATCTTCCTGCTGGCCGAAGGCCGCCTGGTGAACCTGGGCTGCGCGACGGGCCATCCGAGCTTCGTGATGTCGAACTCGTTCGCGAACCAGACGCTGGCGCAGATCGACCTGTGGGCGAACAAGGACACATACGAGAAGACCGTGTACCGCCTGCCCAAGCACCTCGACGAAGAAGTCGCCCGCCTGCACCTGGAGAAGATCGGCGTCAAGCTGACCCGCCTCACGCAGGAACAGGCCGACTACCTCGGCGTGTCGCCGGAAGGCCCGTACAAGCCCGAGCACTACCGCTACTGAGTCGCGCGAGCGGGCGGTCCACGGGCCGCCCGCTTCGTTTCCAAACACCGCCACGGATCCACACATGGCCCTGCGCGTTCCGATCTCCTTCGAGTTCTACCCGCCCAAGACCGACGACCAACGCCAGCAACTGGACCGCACCGCGGGCCGGTTGAAGTCGCGTTCGCCCGATTACGTGTCGTGCACGTTCGGCGCCGGTGGTTCGACGCTCTCCTACACGCCCGAAACCGTGCAGCGCCTGCGCGAAGACCACGGCCTCAACGCCGCGCCGCACATCTCGTGCATGGGCGGCACGCGCGAGGAGTTGCGATCGCTACTCAAGCTCTACCGTGCGCTGGGCTGCAAGCGCGTCGTCGCGTTGCGCGGCGACATTCCCTCCGGCATGGCGCGCATGGGCGACTTCCGCTTCGCCTCCGACCTCGTGGAATTCATTCGCGCAGAGCACGACGGCTACTTCCACATCGAAGTCGGTTGCTATCCGGAAATGCATCCGCAGGCCGACGATGCGTTCACCGACATGCTCCACTTCAAGGCCAAGGCCGACGCCGGCGCCGACGGCGCGATCACGCAGTACTTCTACAACGCCGACGCGTATTTCCGTTTCGTCGACGACGCCCGCAAGCTCGGCATCACGATCCCGATCGTGCCGGGCATCATGCCGATCTCCAACTTCACACAGCTTCGACGCTTTTCCGAAGCGTGCGGCGCGGAGATTCCGCGGTGGATCGGCAAGCGCATGCAGGCTTACGGCGACGACAGCGAGAGCATTCGTGCATTCGCGTCGGAGTTCGTCGCGCAACTGTGTTCACGCCTCATCGACGGCGGCGCGCCGGCGCTGCATTTCTATACGCTGAATCTCTCGAAGCCGACGCTGAACGTCATCGAACTGCTCGACTGATTTCGCACGAACACGCGGCAATCCCGCGTGTTCAGCCACGGAGCGTTGACGGACGCACCCCGATGCTGCACGTGGATTCCACGCGGGCACGGCTGCCATGCTTCGATCGATCACTGCAGGGATGTCGCTTGCATTTGCGTGCGTCGCGTTGAGCGTCGCGCCGAACATCGCATGCGCCGCGCCGCCGCTCGTGCAGCAATGCGTCACCGCCAACGGCAACACTCTCTATACCGACAAACCCTGCCGCAGCATCGGCGCCCGCCCCGTTGCGATGCGTGGCGAGCTGGCAACGCGCCTGGTGCGCGAAAGCGCGACCGAAGCCCGCTACGCCGGCATTGAAGTGGCGTATGTCACCGGAACCGGCACAGCACCCAAAGCGAACACGGCCACGATGCGCGCAGCGCGCGAAGCCATCGGCCGACGCTCGGTCCACGGTGGCTGCGCACGCACGACGACGCAATTGGCGATGGATCTGCGCGGTGCGTTCGCACTGGGCGACGTGAACCGCATCGCCGAGAGCTTCCATTGGGTCGGCATGTCGCAGCGCGCCGCCAACGCGACGATGACCCGCCTGCAATCGTTGACCAAACGCAACCTGGTGGACGTGCAGTTCTACGACGCGCAGATCGGCGGTTGGATGGAAACGGCGGATGCAGGCGGCGGTAGCGGCGGTTCCAATGGCGGCGTGATGCAGCTGCAATTCGGCAACGGCACCGCCGCGACGATCCAGGACTTCGACGTGGTGCGCAATAACGGGTGCTGGTTCGTCCGCTTCTAGCCAGGCTGCTAGGCTTGCGTCGATGCGCGCGCTCCTCCTGCTTTCATTGATGGCTCTTGCCTGGGCATGCCCGCAGGCCGTGCACGCCCAAGTGCGCAAATGCCTGTCGCCCGACGGCCGCCCGCTTTACACCGACCAGAAATGCGATGCGCTCGGCGCGACCGATTTTCCGGCGCCGCCCACGCTCAATCCCGGCGCCGCGGCCGATGTCGCGAAAGGCAACCACGCTTACATGGGCGGCTGCACGCAAACCCTGCAGGACCTGGTGTTCGAAATCCGCACCGCGATCGAACAGGGCGACGCCAACCGCCTGTCGGGTGTCTACAACTGGGTCGGCATGTCCGATGCCGCGGCGATGTCGGTGATGGATCGCCTGGACAAGATCGCGCATCGGCCGCTCATCGACATCCAGCCGATTTCGGCCGACCCCGCATCCGAAGGCGCGATCACCGGCGAGGCGGGCGACGTGCCACGCACGACGGCCCGCCGCCCGCCGGTCGGCCTGCGCCTGGAGCAGACGCTGCCGCAAAGCATCACACCCGCACGCACCGTGCTGGGGCTTCGGCGCCATTACGGCTGCTGGTGGGTCAGCCTGTAAGCGCGTCGCCGCTTACAATGGCCGCCTCCCCGCAAGCGAGCCGCCGGCATGACGATGCGCTACCCCGAATGGATCTGGCACAACGGCGCCATCAAGCCTTGGGCGGACGCCACCACGCATGTCATGTCGCACGCGATCCACTACGGCTCGTCGGTGTTCGAAGGCATCCGCTCCTACGAAACGCCGAAGGGCCCGGCGATTTTCCGCCTCACCGACCACAACCGCCGACTGATGGCCTCCGCGCGCATCTATGACATGCCGATGCCGTATTCCGTCGATCAGATCAACGCGGCTTGCCGCGAGGTGTTGAAGAAGAACGAATTGGGCAAGGCCTACCTGCGTCCGGTCGCGTTTCGTGGCCTGGGTGGGTTCGGTCTGTCGGCCGATACGCCGACCGACACCGCGGTCGCTGCCTGGCAAATGGGCGCCTACCTCGGCGACGGCGTGCTCGAAGAAGGCATCGATGCGTGCGTGTCGAGCTGGCAGCGGTTCGCGCCCAACACGATCCCCGCGGGCGCGAAGGCTGGCGGCAATTATCTTTCCGGCCAGTTGGTGGCACGCGAAGCGCGTCGCCTCGGCTTCGGCGAAGGCATCGCGCTTGCGTCCACGGGTTTGCTCAGCGAAGGCGCGGGCGAAAACCTCTTCCTGGTGTTCGACGGCGCGCTGCACACCACGCCGATCAGCGCCGCGCTGCTCAACGGCATCACGCGCAACACGATCATGACGCTCGCGCGCGCGAACGGCATCCCCGTGGTCGAGCGCGACATCCCGCGCGAATACCTCTACCTGTGCGACGAGCTCTTCATGTGCGGCACGGCGGCGGAAATCACGCCGATCCGTTCCGTCGACGGCCGCCAGGTCGGCATTGGCCGCGCCGGCCCGGTGACGCGTCGCGTGCAGGAACTGTTCTTCGGCTTGTTCAACGGCAAGACCGAAGACAAGTTCGGTTGGCTGGAGTACGTGGACGCATGACGGCGTCGGGGGGTCAGCGCACGACGTCGCCGAAACGCAGCGTCGCCACGACCCCCACTTTTTCGCCCGGCACCACGCGGACATCCCAGCCGTACATCGCGCACAGGCGGCGGACGATCGACAAGCCGATGCCGGCGCCCTGCGAATGTTCGGCGTGCGTGCCGCGATAGCCGCGTTCGAACAGGCGCGCGGCTTCTTCGGCGCTGAGGCCGGGACCGGAGTCGATCACTTCGACCCCATCGGGCCCCATGCGCACGATGACCTCGCCTTCCAGCGTGTACTTCACCGCGTTGCCGATCAGGTTGCCGAGCGCAACCGCGACGGCGGCTTCCGGCGCATCGACGACCAGGCCGCCCTCGCCTTCCATGCGAAGCACCAGCGCCTTGCCACCCAACTGCGCCCGATGCATGTCGAGGAGTTGCTCGGCGACCTTGCTCACGTCGGTCGCGCCGTGGCCACGTTCGTTGCGCGAAAGCAGCAGCAACGCGCTGATCAGGTCGGTGCACTGTTGTTCGGCGCGCTGGATGCGGCGCAAGCGCGCCTGCATGCGTTCGTCCAGTTCCGGGCGTGAAAGCAGCAACTCGGTCGCGCCGCGAATCACCGCGAGCGGCGTGCGCAACTCGTGGCTCACGTCGGCGTTGAACTCGCGGTCGCGCTGCACCACTTCGGTCAGGCGCGCTGCGTAATCGTCGAGTGCGGAGGCCAGCTGGCCGACTTCGTCGTTCGGGAAATGCTCGGCGAGCGAAACCGGTTCGCTGCTGCGGCCCGACCCCTTGAGCCGATTGGCGAGTTCCGAGACCGGGCTCATGACGCGCGAAGCCGCCCACCAGCCCACGAGCAACGAGAGCAGGGTGAACACGATCACCGCGCCGTAGATACCGCGGTTGAACTGTTCCGCGCCGCGCATCGTCTGCGTCATGTCGTAGGCGAGGAAGAACCACACCGTCGGTGTCTTGCGCACCGCGAGCTTGTAGGAGAACGCTTGCCCGTCGTCGTCGACGCCGCTCAACTGGTGGATGCCGTCGGGCAGCTCGTACCACTGCGGCTGGTTCTCGCGCACGCTCTCGAACTTGTCGGGCGTGAACGCGAACGCGCGGATCTGGTCGACCGGCAGGCTTGGGTTCTGTGGATCGCGCGCGTACTGCTGCGCGTAGAGATCGATGTTGCGGTTCATCAGGTCGACGACGAGTTTGTCTTCGACCTGGTTGCGCACCTTGTCCACCGCGTAGGCGAACAGCGCCGTCAGCCCGAACCCGAGCAGGACGAACGACAGGATGATGCGGCTGCGGAGCTGGCGCCGATAACGGCGCGGGCGCCGCGCGGCTTCAGGTCGCGCTAGTGGCATCGGGTGCGGCGATCCGGTATCCGATGCCGTGTCGGGTCTGGATCAGGGGCGTGCCGAACGGCTTGTCGACCACCGCGCGCAGGCCATGGATGTGCACGCGCAAGGAATCCGAATCCGGCAATTCCTCGCCCCACACGCGCGTTTCCAATTCCTGGCGCGTGACCACCGCGGGCGAGGCTTCCATCAACGCCTGCAGGATCTTCAACGCCGTGGGATTGAGTTGCAGCAGCCTGGCTTCGCGGCGCACTTCGAGCGTGTCCAGGTTGTATTCCAGGTCGCCGACGTTGAGCACGCGCGTCTGCACGCCGCGGCCGCGGCGCGCGAGTGCGTTGAGGCGCACTTCCACTTCCTGCAGCGCGAAGGGTTTGATCAGGTAGTCGTCGGCGCCGGAGTCGAAGCCTGCGAGCTTGTTGTCGAGCGAGTCGCGCGCGGTGAGCATCAGCACCGGCGTCTGCTTGCGCGCCTCGTTGCGCAGCTTGCGGCAGACCTCCAGGCCATCGAGGCCCGGCAGGCTGAGGTCGAGCACGATCGCATCGAAGTCGTGCACCACCGCCAGGTGCAGGCCGGTGACGCCGTCCGCGGCGAAGTCCACCGTGTGGCCGCGGTCCTCGAGATAGTCGCCGAGATTGGCGGCGATGTCCTGGTTGTCTTCGATGACGAGGATGCGCATCCGGGCTTTGTCCTGCAGGTCGGCGGGGGGATCGTCTTCGACCCGGAGAACGCACCGGGGTTCAACGAGATGAATTCGGACGATTCTGCCAGAGGCGCAAGCGACGGTAGTGTCGATGGTGCAGCCGAACCCGGAAAAAACAAAGGCCCAGGCACGTTGCGCGTGCCTGGGCCAAATCAAGCCCCGATGACCGTAATCTGCTTCGTCCGTTGCGGCTGGCCGAGCGGTCTACAGACAGATTCGCGGTAGGCAAAGGCTACGCAACGGGCGATTAAACGGGTGTTAAAACCGGCGGTGGAATCGCGTTAAAAATTCGATAAGTCATGGATCCTCAGGCGGCCCGGACCGAAGGGCTGCGTTTGTGCGATCCCGACCGTTTGCCGCCGTTGGCGACGTATTCGATGATGCTCCCTGCAACATCGACGCCGCTGGCGGCCTCGATGCCCTCCAGCCCAGGCGATGCATTGACCTCCAGGATCAGCGGCCCGCGACGGGACCGGATGAGGTCGACGCCCGCCACCCCCAACCCGAGGAGCTTGGCGGCGCGCAGGGCGACGTCCTGTTCGCCGGGGGTTGCCGTGACCGCCTTCGCCGTACCACCGCGATGCAGGTTCGAACGGAAGTCGCCCTTCGGTGCCTGGCGCTTCATCGTCGCGACGACGCGATCGCCGACGACGAAGCAGCGCAGGTCCGCACCCTTGGCTTCGGCGACGAACTCCTGCACGAGGAAGTTGGCGTACAAGCCGCGCAGCGCTTCGATCACGCTGCGCGAGGCCGACAGCTTTTCGGTGAGCATCACGCCCGCGCCCTGCGTGCCTTCGTTGAGCTTGATGACATGCGGCGTGGGGCCGAGCATCGCGAGCAGGTCGGAGGTGTCGTCGGGGTTGTCGCCGAACACCGTCGCCGGCAGCGCGAGGCCTTCGGCGGCGAGGATCTGGTGGCAGCGCAGCTTGTCGCGCGCCTTGAGGATGGCGTCGGACGGGTTGGGCGTGGTGGTGCCCATCAGTTCGAACTGGCGCAGCACCGCCGTGCCATAACGCGTGACCGATGCGCCGATGCGCGGGATGACCGCGTGGTAGCCGGTGAGCGGCTTGCCCTGGTGGTGCATGGCGAAGCCGTCGACCGCGATGCGCATGTAGCAGCGCAGCGGATCGAGCACGCGCACGCTGTGGCCGCGCTCGCGCGCGGCATCGACCAGGCGGCGCGTCGAATACAGCTTGGTGTTGCGCGAAAGGATCGCGAGTTTCATGCGGGGGGTTTTCCATGCAGGAAAGAGCGGGCCGGATCGATGGTGAACGCACGGGCGAGCGAAGTGCGGCCGAGGAGCATGGGGAAAAGCATTCCACGCCGGTCGGTCAGGTTGATTTCCACCTCCCGTTCGACGCCCGCCAGCACCAGCGGCGTGCGCAGGAACACGCGCCGGCTGCGGTTGCCGCCCGAGTCGGTGACCTCCCGCTCGTCGCAGATCGCCCCCCGGGCCTCGATGACCTGGTCGCCGCGCACGCCGGTGGCGATGCGGAACCCGGCCCACGGCACGCCGCCTTCGACGAAGCGCCATTGCGCGTCCACGTGCAGCGATGAGCTGCGCGCGCCGGTATCCACTTTCGCGCGGATGGCGACGATGCCGAGCGCCGGCAACGCCAACCACTCCCGCCAACCGAGCATGACGCGTGTGGCCACCTGGCCTCCGGGGGTTCGCATGCGGGCGCATGCATTGGGACGGGGGATGCGGCCGGCTTCCAACCGGCGCAGGGCGCGGAATATACGCGAGCCCGTGTTATCGGAATGAAGGACTGTCGGCAATCCGCGACGAACGGGAATCGGCGACCCGCCGCGTTGCCAGCCGCCTGCCCCGCGGCATAGACTCGCGCCTGTCGCGGGTGTAGTTCAATGGTAGAACTGCAGCTTCCCAAGCTGCTAGCGTGGGTTCGATTCCCATCACCCGCTCCAACCTTCCTAACGACGGCCTTGCGCCGTCGTTTTTGTTTGGGGGGTCGCGGGCGCTGTATGAGGGCCTACGTCATTGACGCGCCGCCTTGCGGGTCGCTTCGATCGGGGGCATTTGCCCGAGCGTGCATTGGTGGGTGCGAAGCAAGCGTCGCACTCGCCGATCATTTGGTTCGAAACGAACGAGGCCCGCTTGCGCGGGCCTCGTTTTTTCCAGCGACGTCGCTTTCAATCAGAACCGCTTGCCCACGCTCACGAACACCGTCGCGTTGTCACCGTTCTCCTGGCCGACGCTCGCCGTCGCACCGATGTCGGTGTCCACGCCCCAGAGCTGCGTGCGCACGCCGAACACCAGCGTGCCGTAGTTCTCGTCGTGTTCGATGTTCGGCACGGCGTAGGGCAGCGTGCCGGCGATGGTGAGCGACTGCGCGAACGCTTCTTCCGGCGCGTCTTCGAACTCGTGTTCCCAGGTGAACTTCGCGTACGGCACGGCCGTCGGCGAGATCTCGAAGCGCGCCTGCCAGCCAGCGGCGCCGACGAGCGAGTCGTAACTCTGGTCGGGATACGCCAGGCCCGCGGAGTCGATGCGGTTTTCGGCATAGCCGTCGACATCGATCTGCTGCGAGAGCACCGAGACGACCGGGCCATGCACGAGCGAACCGGCGTGGAAATCCCAACCCGCCGACGCACCGAACGAGAGATTGTCGCCGTCGGGCGAGCCTTCGTAGCTGCGCAGGACCGGTCCGAGCTGCACGTTGCGCGTGACGTCGTAGCTGGTCTTCGTCCAGCTCAACTGCGCATTGACCCACACGGTGCCGGAGAACCAGCCGACGAAGCCGCCGATGGTGGCGTCGTCCTGCGAGAAGTCGCCCATGCGGTGGCCGTAGTCGAAATCGTTGCGGCCGAAGCCGGCGAAGCCGCCGTACACGATGTCGCCGCTGGCCCAGTCGACGCCGAACAGCAGCGAAGGACCGGTGCCGTCGTAATCGCCAGGGGAGTCGTCGTAACGCTGCGTGTCGCCGCGCAGGTTCGCCCACCAGTGCGCGCCGTCTTCGGCCGGCTTGACCGGCATGTGCGAGGCGACCATTTCCGCGCGCGATTTGCCGATCAGTTGCTCGGTGTAGGGCAGCAATGCGATCTGGCGCGGCGCTTCGAGAATCGAAATGGCGTACTGGCCGAGGATCGCGTGTGCGTTCCCCGTGGGATGCACGCCGTCGGCGAACAGGTAGGTGTTGGCCGCATCCGGCGAGACCAGGGAGCCCGGGTTGCACGTCACCGACGACGCGGTGGTGCACGCCACGCCGATGGTGTTGGAGAATCCGTAGGCCTGCGGCGAGGCGATGATTTCATGCAGCAGGTTGAAGGTGTCGAGCGGAATGACGCGCAGGCCCTGCGACGACAGCGTCGAGAACAGTGCGGCGTTGTACGTCGTCGACAACGCCGTGCCGCCGGCCGCACCCGCGGGGCCCTGTGCGGCGAACGCCGGCGTCGCGCCGAGATCCGGCACCGTCGGCACGAGGATGTACTTCGCGCCGGCGCCGGTCAGCGTTGCCACGTTGCCGACCTGCGCACCAACCGCCTGGGCCATCGTCGCCTGTGCGGGCGCGCCGCTGGCGATCGCGAGCAGGTCGTTGGCGCCGCCCCACACCGTGTACAGCCCGCGCGAATCCGCGATGCCGCCGGTCGATGCCAGGTACCTGTTGATCTGCGTGCTCATGGAGGGAATCGCGCCCAGCGCGCCGACATCGTCGGTGCCCGTGCGCCCACCGCCGACCGCCCAGTTGGTGCCGCCCTGGTTGGCGCTGGCCGCATTCGTGCCGTAGTAGTCGGCCAGGTATTCCGACCAGACCAGCGTCGGGTTGGTGGAGAACCTGCCGAGGATCCCGGCCTGCGGCCCGCCGACCTGGACCAGCGCCGGGCGGAACCAGCCCGCGTCGGTGAGGCTGTCGCCGAAGAACACGGTCTGCGTGTAGGTCTGCGCCGCAGCAGGCAGAGCGGCGAACGCGAGGGCGGCGGCAAGGAGACTGCGGACGGGCTTGAAGGCCTGCTTCATCGAACGCTCCGGGCAAACGGGTGGGTATGGTGCGTGAACTCTGCCACGCTCCGCGCGAGAATGCGCGGATGGACATTCTGCTCAACGGAACGAACCGGCCCCTGCCCTCGGGTGCCACGATCGCCGCGCTATTGGAAGCCGAAGGCCTCGCCGGCCGTCGCGTGGCGGTGGAGGTCAACGGTGAGATCGTGCCGCGCGGGGCGCACGCGACGCATGCGCTCGCCGAAGGGGACCGCGTCGAAGTGGTCCACGCGCTCGGCGGCGGGTAGAAAAAAAGACGCGCGATGACACCATCGGGCGGTATCGGGAACCCGGCTGTCCGCGGCAGGGGGAGTGCCGGAGGACCCGTAGCTTTGCGACCCCGGCTTTCGCGCGGGTGTGCCGTGGCGTACCGCGCGATGGGCATCGCGCGCAGCGGCGGGATCCGTCGGTCGAGTCAGGGGTGAGCTCGCCTTCGTAATCGATGCCACTCCTCCAGCCTTACGCGGCACTCGGTGAACACAGGACACCCCGTGTGCAAATCCCCACGATTGACGATCCCCGGAGCGCTTCGACCGACGAACGGCGTTACCATTCACGGATGCAAGACACCCCAGACTTCGCGACCGACGACGCCTTGGTCGTCGCGGGCCGCCGTTATCGTTCCCGCCTGCTCACCGGTACGGGCAAGTTCAAGGATTTCGACGAGACCCGCCGGGCGACCGACGCAGCCGGCGCGCAAATCGTCACCGTCGCGATCCGCCGCATGAACCTCGGCCAGGACCCGAACGCGCCGAACCTGCTCGACGCCCTGCCCCCCGAACACTTCACGCTATTGCCCAACACCGCCGGCTGTTACACCGCCGACGATGCGGTGCGCACCTGCCGCCTGGCGCGCGAGCTGCTCGACGGCCACAAGCTGGTGAAGCTCGAAGTGCTCGGCGATGCGCGCACGTTGTATCCCGATGTCGTGCAGACGCTCGCCGCCGCCGAGCGCCTCGTCGCCGATGGCTTCGACGTCATGGTCTACACCTCCGACGACCCCATTCTCGCCAAGCGCCTGGAGGAGATTGGTTGCGTCGCGGTGATGCCGCTGGCCGCGCCCATCGGTTCGGGCCTGGGCGTGCAGAACAAGTACAACCTGATCGAGATCGTCGAGAACGCGAAGGTCCCGATCATCGTCGACGCCGGCGTGGGCACCGCCTCGGACGCGTCGATCGCAATGGAACTGGGCTGCGACGGCGTGCTGATGAACACCGCGATCGCCGGCGCGAAGGACCCGATCCTGATGGCGCATGCGATGAAGCTCGCCGTCGAAGCCGGCCGCGCCGCCTTCCGCGCCGGCCGCATTCCGCGCAAGCGTTACGCGTCGGCGTCGAGCCCCGTGGATGGCCTGATCGGTTGATTGCCCTGTCGATGCCAGCCGATCCCATCGAAAACAAGCCCTTCACCAAGGAACCTGGCAACCGCAAGGTTCGCAGCTTCGTGCTGCGGCAGGGGCGCTTCACGCCTGCGCAGCAGCGCGCGTTCGACGAACAATGGCCGCGCTTCGGCCTCGATTACGCCGGCACGCCGCGCGATTTCGACGCGGCCTTCGGTCGCCACGCGCCGCGCGTGCTGGAGATCGGCTTCGGCAACGGCGAGGCGCTGCGCTACGCCGCCGCGCGCGATCCCGATCGCGACCTGGTCGGCATCGAAGTCCACGCGCCCGGCGTCGGCCGCCTGCTCAACGCACTGGCCGCCGACGACGCACGCAACGTGCGCCTGTACCACCACGACGCGGTCGAAGTGCTCGAACATGAGATCGCCGACGCGTCGCTCGACGAAGTCCGCATCTATTTCCCCGACCCGTGGCACAAGAAGCGCCACAACAAACGGCGCCTGGTGAATCCCGCCTTCGCCGCGCTGCTCGTGCGCAAGCTCGCGCCCACGGGGCGCTTGCACCTTGCGACCGATTGGCAGGACTATGCCGAGCAGATGTGGGACGTGCTCGATGCGACCCCCGGGCTGGCCAATCGCGCCGGCCCGCGCGGGACGGTGCCCCGCCCCGAATGGCGTCCGCAGACGCACTTCGAGACGCGCGGCCAGAAGCTCGGGCATGGGGTTTGGGATCTGATCTACGACCGCGCGACGGGGGAAACGAACGCGTGAACGACACCGCGTTGATGCTCACCACCGACATGAAGCTCGTGCTCGGGCTGGTGGGCTTCACGATGGTGATGTTCCTGTTCGAACGCATCCGCGCGGACGTCGTCGCGCTCGTCGTGCTCGTGTTGCTCGGCCTCACCGGCCTGGTCGCGCCGGAAGACCTCTTCGGCGGTTTCTCCGGTAACGCGGTCATCTCGGTCATTTCCACGATGATCCTCGGCGCGGGGCTGGATCGCACCGGCGCGCTCAATCGGCTCGCGGCCTGGTTGTTGCGGCGCTCGCGCGGCAGGGAAGAACGCCTGCTGCTGCTCACGAACACGGTGGCCGGCCTCAACTCCTCGTTCATGCAGAATCCGTCGGTGATGGCGTTGTATCTACCGGTCGCATCGCGACTGAGTTCGCGCACCGGCCTGCCGTTGTCGCGCTTCCTGCTGCCATTGGCCGTCGCCATCGTGATGGGCGGCTCGCTGACGATGGTCGGTACCTCGCCGCTGATCCTGCTCAACGACCTGCTGGTGTCTTCGAACGCCAACCTGCCGTCCGGTGCGGCGACGCTCGAACCGCTGCACATGTTCGCGCCGATGCCGATCGGCCTGGCGCTGCTCGGATCGGGGTTGTTGTATTTCCGCTTCTTCGGCGACAAGCGCCTGGAGCAGTACGACATCGACCGCGGCGTCACGCCTGCGCGCACGCAGAGTTACTTCGCGCAGGCCTACGGCATCGAAGGCGATGTCTACGAACTCACGGTGTCCGCCGACAGCCCGCTGGTGGGCATGTCGCTCGGCGAAGCCGAAGCGCAACGCGGCGCACCGCTGCTGCTCGCGCTGAAGACCGGCAACGAATCGCGCCTCGCCCCCCCGGCGGATGCGCGCATCTGGGTGGGCAGCGTGATCGGCGCGATGGGCAGTCGCCAGGTCGTCGCCGATTTCGCGCAAAACCACTTCCTGCGCATGAGCACGCGCCTGCGCACCTTCGGCGACCTGTTCAATCCGAGCCGCGCGGGCATCGCCGAAGCCGTCGTCCCGCCGACCTCGCAATACATCGGCAAGTCGCAGGCCGAACTGCAGCTGCGCAAGCAATACGGCATCAGCCTGCTGGCGGTGAACCGCGACAAGACCGTGCATCGCGAAAACGTGCGCCAGCTCGGCCTGCGCGCCGGCGACATGCTGGTGCTGCACGGCATTTGGCAGGACCTCGCGCAGGCCGCGGAGAACAAGGATTTCGTGGTCGTCACCGACTACCCGAAGGGCGAGCAGCGGCCGCACAAGTTCAAGCTCGCGATCGGCATCTTCGTGGTGACGATGTTGCTCGCGCTGTCCACGCGCATCCCGGTCTCGATCGCGCTGATGACCGGCGTGGCTGGCATGCTCGTCGCCGGCGTGCTGCACATCGACGAGGCTTACGCGGCGATCAGTTGGAAGACGGTCTTCGTCATGGCCTGCCTCATTCCATTGGGATGGGCGATGGATTCCAGCGGCGCGGCGGCGTGGATCGCGGGGCACACGATCGAACAGATGCCCTCGGACCTGCCACTGGTCGTGGTCGAGGTCGCGCTCTGCGTGTTGACCACCTTGTTCTCGCTGGTCATCGGCCACGTCGGCGCGACCATCGTCATGGTGCCGATGGCGATCAACCTGGCCTTGGCGGCGGGCGGCAATCCGACGGCGTTCGCTTTGCTTGTCGCGATGTCGGCATCGAACAACTTCATGACCGCATCGAACCCGGTGATGTCGATGATCACGGGGCCTGCCGGCTATCAGCCGAAGGATTTGTGGAAGCTCGGCGCGCCGCTGTCGCTGGTCTATCTGATCGTGATCGTGGCGGCGGTCAACCTCATGTTTTGAGGCGAACGAAGCCGTCGCTGACGATGACCTCGATCGTGCGCAATGCCGATCCCCGGCACGGCCCGGCGATGCATTCCCCGCCCTGCAACTCGAACGTCGCCCCGTGGACTGCGCACACCAGGCAGCCCTGCTTGTCCCTCAGGAAGCGGCCCGGCGCCCAGTCGAGGCGACGGCCGGCGTGCGGGCACACGTTGAGCCAGGCGCGCACGGTGTCGCCTTCGCGCAGGAGGATCAGGGATTCGGCGTCGTTGCCCTCCAGTTGCGCCTGGACCTCATGCAGCCCGCCGTCTTCCAATTGGTCGAAGCGGAGCAGTGCGTCGCGTTGTTCGACGGCGGAGTTCACGATTTAACGAAGTCCTCACACGCTTTGCGAAGGGGGGCCGGATACTCGCCGCCCCGGCACTGCCGCATTGTGTCACGGCCCCCGACGATGATCGCTTTCACGCACCGCTTCGATTCCACCGCGTTCCGCAACGCCTTCGCGCCGCGCAAGCCGCGTCGCCCGTGGTTGCGCGTGTTGTTCGGCCTGGTCGGCGTGGCGCTGCTCGTCGCGCTGGTGGCCGTGAGCGTCGTCGTCGGCGTCGCGATGATCTCGGCAGGCCTGTTGATCAAGCTGTGGAAGTCGCGCAATGCGCGCGTGTCGCGCGACGCGCGCGTGCTCGAAGGCGAATATCGCGCCGTCCGCAACGACAAGCACGCCCTCCCCGCCCCATGAGCGACGTCGTCGCGCCTACCGCGCCGGTGCGCATCCCGGTGCGCGGCGGCGGCACGTTCCCCGTGCGCCGCGTTTACTGCGTCGGCCGCAACTTCGCCGACCACGCGAAGGAAATGGGCGCCGCGGTGCCCGCATCGAAGGCCGAACGCGGCACGCCGGTGTTCTTCGCCAAGCCTGCCGATGCCGTCGTGATCGATGGCGTCGTGCCCTACCCGCCGGGCACGAATGCGCTGCACCATGAAGTCGAACTCGTCGTCGCCCTCGGCGAGGGCGCAAGCGTGTTCGGTTACGCCGTCGGCCTCGACCTGACGCGCCGCGACCTGCAATCCGCCGCCAAGGCCAAGGGCCTGCCGTGGGACACGGGCAAGGGGTTCGACTACTCCGCGCCGGTGGGCGAACTCGTGCGCGCCGAGGCGATCGAGCCCCTGGCTTCACGGCGCATCTCGCTGGAGGTCAACGGCACGCAGCGCCAGGCCTCCACGCTCGACCAGCGCATCTGGGACGTGCCCGAGATCATCGACGAGCTCTCGAAGCTCTACGCGCTGAAAGCCGGGGACCTGATCTTCATGGGCACCCCCGCCGGCGTGGGCCCATTGCAGCCCGGCGACGTCTTCACCGCCTGCATCGACGGCCTGCCCGCCCTCCGCGGCCGCATCGACCCGCCGCTGCGCTAACCTCGCCCGACCGGCCTGTCGCCGGGGGAGGACGCGCATGGGCATGCTCTCGGAGTTCAGGGAATTCATTGCACGCGGCAATGTCGTCGACCTCGCGGTCGCCGTCGTCATCGGTGCTGCGTTCGGCAAGATCGTGACGGCATTGGTCGACGGCATCGTCATGCCGATCATCGCGATGATCACGGGCGGCGCGAGCGTTGCCGACTGGAAATACGTCGTTACCCCGAGTGTCACCGATGCCGCAGGCAAAGTGCTCACGCCCGAAGTCGCGTTCAAGTACGGCCTGGTGTTGCAGACCTGCATCGACTTCCTGCTGATCGCCTTCGTGATCTTCCTCGTGCTCAAGGCCTACAACCGCGTACGCGCCCCGGCGCCGGAAGCAGCGACGGCCGAAGAGGTCCTGCTGCTGCGCGAGATCCGCGATTCGCTCAAGACGCGGTAGGCGGCCTCCGGTCACGCGCGAACATGACCAGCGGCACCCCTGCCGGACAGGGGTCCGCTGCTACGCTCGACGTCTTTCCGCCAGCAGGGGTGTGTCCGCAATGCGCCTTGTCCCGACGATGCTCGCCACCGTTCTCGCAACCACCCTCGCCGCAGCGCAGGCCGCGACGCCGGCCGCGCAGACGACCACGATTTCCGCGGCTGCCATCCAGCACGCCACGCAACTGCGCGACAAGGCCATCGACGACGACACCGGCTACAAGATCGTCGAATCGCTGACGACCGAAGTCGGCCCGCGCATGGCGGGCAGCGAAGCCGATGCACGCGCCGTCGCGTGGGCGGTCGCGAAGTTCAAGTCGCTCGGCTTCGACAAGGTGTGGACCGAACCGGTGACGTTCCCGATGTGGGTGCGCAACAGCGAGTCCGCGGAAGTGTTGGGCGAGCATTCGCAAAAGCTGACGCTGACCGCGCTCGGCGGCAGCCCCGGCGGCACGGTCGAAGGCGAAGTCGTGCGTTTCGCCGATCTGAAATCCTTGCAGGCCGCGCCGACCGGTTCGCTCAAGGGCAAGATCGCCTTCATCGATGTCCCGATGGCGCGCGCGAAGGATGGCAGTGGTTACGGCATGGGGTCGCAGATTCGCGGCGCGGGTCCGTCGGCGGCGATCAAGGCCGGGGCATCTGCGTACCTCATGCGCTCGGCGGGCACCGATTCGCACCGCAACCCGCACACCGGCATCACGCATTTCGACGACGGCCTGACGCCGATTCCGTCGGCCGCATTGGCGACGCCGGATGCGGAACAACTTTCGCGCCTGGTGGCGCTCGGCAAGCCGATCAGGGTCAAGGTCGCGCTCGATTGCGGTTATGGCGGCGATGCGACTTCGTACAACGTGATCGGCGAGATGCGTGGTCGCAGCAAGCCCGATGAGGTCGTCGTGATCGGCGGGCACCTGGATTCGTGGGATCTCGGCACCGGCGCGATCGACGACGGCGCGGGTGTCGCCATCGCGATGGGTGCGGGCAAGTTGATCGGCGACATGAAGCAGCGCCCGGCGCGCACGATTCGCGTGGTCGCATTCGCCAATGAAGAGCGGGGCCTGTTCGGCGGGCGCGCTTATGCGGAGAAGCATGGTGCCGATGTGCGCAAGCATCAGATCGGGGCGGAAAGCGATTTCGGCGCGGGCCGTATTTATGCGTTCAGCACGAGTGCGCCGGAGCGTGCGTTGGGTGCGGTGAAGCAGATCGCCGATGTGTTGGCGCCGCTCGGGATTGCGTATACGCCGGGCGAAGGTGGGCCGGGCCCCGACGTGAGTCCGTTCGCGGGCAATGGGATGGCGTGGGCTGCGTTGCGCCAGGACGGCACCGATTACTTCGACTATCACCACACGCCGGATGACACGCTCGACAAGATCGATCCGAAGGCGTTGGCGCAGAACGTGGCTGCGTACGCGGTGTTTGCGTACCTGGCGGCGGATGCGCAGGGTGACTTTGGCAGCGAGGCGAAGAAGGTCACGCCGCCGAAGGAATAAGTTGCGCTTGAGCCCCTCTTCCACCGGGAGAGGGGTGCTTGCAGCCGATCGTTGAGAGCGCGTGTGGGCACCTCAGCCCGAAGCCTGTCCCTAGAGAACCTCGACTCTGGTAGCCCGGAGGAGAATCGCTTCCTGCTGGAAATCCCGCTCCATCCTCTCTCTGAACGCGGCCCACCATGCCTGGTCGAGCCCGTCGATCATCACTTCGAACAGGATGACATCGTCGCGGGAGACCGACCCATCGCCCGTGTCCCAGGCACCCACCGCGGGCGAGCGAACGTAGGCGGTGACGCCCCCGAATTGCGCGATCAGTTCCGCCCGCACCGCATCAAACCGTGCTTTCGCGAACGGCTTACCGTCGTTGTCGCTGAGCGGAAGCAGCAACTGGATGAGGTGTGTCGCGTCGGGGAGTGCGTCGGCCATGGACGCAGTGCAGCAAGAACGCCGTGATGACGGCGCGTAAAAAAACAAACGCTTTGCACTTTGGCGAAAACGATCGGCTCCTTGGCTCGGGTGAACGCTTCAGACCTTCACCCGCCCCCGCAGTACGTCGACAAACATCACCCAATCCCCGACGAACGAGTAGATCGGATGCTTGAACGTCGCAGGCCGATTGTGTTCGAAGAAAAAGTGTCCAACCCAGGCAAACCCATACCCGCAGAAAAGCGCCGCAAGCAACCACCACGCATTGCCCGACGCAATCGCAACCCCCAACAACACCAACACCCCGCAACTCCCGACGAAATGCAGCCGCCGGCACACCACGTTCGCATGCTCCCCGAGATAAAACGGATAAAACTCCCGGAAACTCGCGAACTTCATTTCGACTCCGACCGCTTCGCACGCACCCAATACGCATCCTGCGCATCCAGGTCCAACGTCGACAGATGGATGCCCTCCGCCGCCGCCATCACCTCCATCAACCGGAACCGCCGCTCGAACTTCAGATTCGCCCGCCGCAACGCAGACCCGACATCCACCTTCGCGTGCCGCGCGATGTTCGCGCACACGAACAACAGATCCCCGATCTCGTCCTCCAGGCGATCCCGCGCGAATGCATCCGTGGGATCGGCCGCAACCGCATCGAACTCCGCCCGCACCTCGTCGATCTCCTCGTGCAACTTCTCGATCACAGGCTTGGGCCCCGGCCAATCGAAACCGACCTTCGCCGCCTTGTGCTGCAGCTTCACCGCGCGCTGCCACTCCGGCAACCCGCGCGCGATGCCGGCCAATGCACTCGTGTCCTCATGCCCCGCGGCATCGCGCTCGCGGCGTTTGTGCTCTTCCCACGCAACCGTCTGCGCCGTCGCATCACCCACCTGCGCGTCGGCGAAGACATGCGGATGCCGGCGGACCATCTTGTCGCAGATCGCGGCGACGACATCGCCGAAATCGAACGCGCCCTGCTCTTCCGCCATCCGCGCATGGAACACGACCTGTAGCAACAGATCACCGAGCTCGTCGCGGAGCCCCGGCAGATCCTTGCGATCGATGGCGTCGGCGACTTCGTATGCTTCCTCGACCGTATACGGGGCAATCGTCGCGAAGGTCTGCTCGACATCCCACGGGCAGCCGCCAGTCGGATCGCGCAGGCGCGCCATGATCTGCAGCAGCGCATCGATATCCGGCTTGCTCATGCGCCCAGCCACTCGCGCCACGGCAATTGCGGATCGCCCAGCGCGAGGAAATCGCCGTTGAGGATCGTCTCGCGCTGGTTGTAGCGCAGCGGACGTCCCTTCGGGTCGACGACCAATCCACCGGCGGCCTCCAGCACGATCTGCCCCGCCGCCGTATCCCACTCGCTGGTCGGCCCGAAGCGCGGATACACATCCAGCCCGCCATCGGCGAGGCGGCAGAACTTCAGCGAAGACCCCAGGCCCAACGGCTCGGTCGGTCCGAGCTTCGCGATGAAGGCATCGGTGCGTTCGTCGCGATGCGAGCGGCTTGCCGCGACGCGCAAAGGCGCAGTCGCCGGGCGACGCGAGGCGATCATGCGTTCGCGCGCGCCATCCCGATGCAACGCCGGCCCGCCGCGCGAGGCGTGCCACAGATCGCCCGTCACCGGCGCCTGCACGACGCCGAAGATCACTTCGCCGTCTTCGATCAGCGCCAGGTTCACCGAGAACTCGCCGTTGCGCTTAACGAATTCGCGCGTGCCGTCGAGCGGGTCGACGAGCCACAGACGCCGCCATTCGCGGCGCATGTGCCATGTCGTGTCTTCCGCGGCTTCTTCCGACAACACCGGAATCTCGGGCGTCAGCGACTCCAGGCCTTCGACGAGGATGCGGTGCGCGGCGAGATCCGCCGCGGTCAACGGGCTCTGGTCGGACTTGCGCTCGACATCGAAGGGCTGCTCGTAGATCGCGAGGATCGCGACGGCGGCCTGTTCGGCCAGGCGAATCGCGCCTTCGCGCAGCGTGTCGTCGATCTTCATCATCGATTCGCCGCCTGCGTGCGCAGCCATTCGCGCACGACGAACAACGCGGCGATCGACCGGCCTTCGGAGAAATCCTCGCGCAGGATCAACTGGTCCAGCGCATCGAGCTTCCATGGAATCACTTCGAGTTCCTCGGGTTCGTCGCCGGGCAGGCGTTCTTCGTACAGATCGCGCGCGAGCACCAGGTGCGTCTGGTGGCTCATGTAGGTGGGCGCGAGCGTGATCGACCGCAGCACCTGCAAGGAGCGTGCGCCGTAGCCGGCTTCTTCCTTCAGTTCGCGGTCGGCGGCCTGTTCGGGCGTTTCGCCGGCGTCGATGCGGCCCTTCACCAGGCCCAGTTCGTAACGATGCATGCCCGCGGCGTATTCGCGCACCAGCAGCGCGGTGTCCGCATCGAGCATCGGCACGACGATCACCGCCCCGTGGCCGCGGCCGTGAAGACGCTCGTAACGGCGGCGCTCCCCGTTGTCGAACTCCAGGTCCAGGCGCTCCATGCGCCAGGGGCCGGCGTCGTGCTCGGTGATGCCGTGGATGGTGGGCAGGCGGCGGGTCATGGACGCAGAATGCACTTATGGACAGCTTCGACCCGATGATAACGCGCGACCTGACGGTGCTGTGGCACCCCTGCACGCAGATGCGCGAACACCCCGCGGTCCTGCCGCTCGTGCCCATCGCGCGGGGCGAAGGCGCGTGGCTCGTGGGCACCGACGGGCGCCGCTACCTCGACGCCGTATCGAGCTGGTGGACCAACCTGTTCGGCCACGCCGAGCCGCGCATCGCGCGCGCGATCGCCGAACAGGCCGGCACGCTGGAACAGGTGATCCTCGCCGGCTTCACGCACGAGCCCGCGGTCGCGCTCGCCGAACGCTTGCTTGCACTCGCCCCGCGGGAGCCCGGCCGCGCGCCGCTCGCGAAGGTCTTCTACGCCGACAACGGCTCGGCGGGCGTCGAAGTCGCGCTGAAGATGGCGTTCCACTGGTTCCGCAATGCCGGGCAGCCGCAGCGCACGAAGTTCATCGCGCTGGAAAACGGCTATCACGGCGAAACCATCGGCGCGCTCGCGGTCGGCGATATTCCGCTGTATCGGCGCGTGTATGCGCCGCTGCTGGCCGAAGCCCTCTTCGCGCCGTCGCCGGACGCCTATCTGGCGGTCAATGGCGAAACACCCGTCGATTGTGCAGAACGCGCGGCCGAGGGGTTGCGCGACATTCTCGAACGCCACGGCCACGAAGTCTGCGCGCTCATCCTCGAACCCATCGTGCAGTGTGCCGGCGGCATGCGCATGCACGATCCGGTCTACCTCAAGCGCGCGCGCGAACTCTGCGATGCGCATGGCGTCTTCCTCATCGCCGACGAAATCGCGGTGGGCTTCGGCCGCACCGGCACGCGCTTCGCGTGCGAGCAGGCGACGATCCAACCGGACCTGATGTGTCTGTCGAAGGGCTTGACCGGCGGCTTCCTGCCGCTCGCGGCGGTGCTCGCGACGCAGGCGATCTACGACGGCTTCCTCGACGATTCGCGCGAACGCGCCTTCCTGCATTCGCACAGCTACACCGGCAATCCGCTCGCGTGCGCGGCGGCCTTGCGTGCGCAGGCGATCTTCGACGAAGACGACGTGCTCGTGCGCAATCGCGCGACGGCTGCGCGCATGGGCGAACTCGCGGCGTCGGTGGCGCAATCGCCGCACGTCGCCGATGCGCGCCAGGCCGGGATGATCCTCGCGTTCGAACTCACGAAGAACGGCGACAAGGCCACGCCGTTCGATGCGTCCTCGCGCGTTGGACTGCATGCGTATCGCAAGGCGCTCGAACTCGGTGTCGTCTTGCGTCCGCTCGGTGACATCCTGTATTGGATGCCGCCGTACTGCGTCGATGACGATCAACTCGAATTGCTCGCGCGCACGACGCGCGAGGCCATCTTCCACGCCACGAAGGATGCCGCCTGATGCGCACCACGCGTGTGTTCGTCGACATGCCGCTGAAGCCGGGCGCCATCCTTTCGTTGCCGGAGGATGCCGCCGCGCATCTGGTTCGCGTGCTGCGCCTGCAGGAAGGCGATGCGTGCGTGCTGTTCAACGGCGATGGCGCTGACTATGCGGCGTCGTTGTTGGTCGCCAATAAGCGTAGCGTGGAGGTCCAGGTCGGTGCGCGCCGCGAGGTCGACAACGAATCGCCGCTGCGCATCGCACTCGTGCAAGGCATCGCGCGCGGGGAAAAGATGGACTGGATCCTGCAGAAGGCGACCGAACTCGGCGTCGCTTCGGTGCTGCCCGTGCAGAGCGACCGCAGCGAGGTGAAACTGGAAGCCGAGCGCGCGGTGAAACGCCTCGCACACTGGCGCAGCGTGGTGATCTCGGCGTGCGAGCAGAGTGGCCGCGCGCGGGTTCCGGAAATCGCGGTCGTGCAAGCCTTGTCGGGCGTCGCGAACGCGCTCGCGTCGCCGCATCGCTTCCTGCTCGATCCCGAAGCGCGGGACACGATCGCCACGATGCCTGCGATCGACGGCGCGTGCGTGCTTGCGGTCGGCCCGGAAGGCGGATGGTCGGAACGCGATCGCGCGACGTTGCAGGCGGCAGGCTTCAAGGGCCTGCGGCTGGGACCGCGCGTGTTGCGAACGGAGACGGCCGGCATCGCCGCGATCGCGGCGTTGCAGGCGAGGTTCGGAGATCTTGCCTGGCGAGGGCTGGGTTAGGCGGCCGACGCCGTCAGCGCTTCGCCGATCAAGGCTTCGACGCGCTCCAGGTCCGGCAGTAACGCGTGGTCCTCGTTGAGCAGCACGCGCGCCTGCACGCCTTCGGGCAACTGTTCGTCGGGGTCGCCGGCGTCGGTCACCACGGTTTCGCGCGACACCGTCACCAGGCGCGGGAAGCCCTGGGTCAGCATCGCGAAGTACGGCGCCTTCGAATCGCCACCCAACGCCTTGAGCACGATGACCTTGCTGCCGAGGCCGCCGGCTTCGCCACTGGCGATGCCGGACAAGCGCGCGAACGCGATCAGCGGCAACTGCCAGCCGCGCCAGCGGATGCGGCCGAGCATCCAGTCGGGCGTGTTGGCGATCGGTTCGGGGTCGGCGTAGGACATCACCTCGGCGATCGTCGCGTTCGGCAGCAGCAAGCGGCCGCCGGCGATCTGGATGAGCACGCCCCGGACGTCGTGCGTTTGATGGTCTGCAGCTTGGGCGTTGGACATCGCGTTCGTTCTCGCTGGGTTCAAGCCGGCCAGCGCTGCAGCAGCGACTGGACGAGTTCCTGGGGTGCCGCGGCCGTGGCGCCGCGTGCGGACAGCGCCATCGGTGCGGCCGCGTCATAGCAACCGTCGGGCGATTGGCCGGCGACGAGCGCGCCGCGCGCGGCGTGCGCGATCGCGGCATCGACGAGCGTGGGATCGGCGCCGCTGAGCATCAGCACGGCGGAGTCTTCCGCCGGCAGTGCGTCGAGCAGCGAGAACCCGGGCGCGAAATTCAAACCGTGCGAGCCATCCAGGCCGAGCTCGGGCGGCACGATGTACACGTTGCCCGGGAAGATCTTCGTGCTCGCCTCGGCCAGATGCACCGGCAGGATCGACGCGCGCGCCATCTGCTGCACGAGGCGATCGTAACGGCCACCGTCCAGGCGCTGGCTGATGAGCACCGGACGCGGGAAGCCGATGGGCAACGCGGTCAGGATCTGGCGCACCGCATCGGGGCCGCCGATCCCGGCGAGGATGAGCACCGCGCCGGGATGGTCGTCGTTGGAGACCCCTGCAAGCGCGAGCGAGGAGATCTTCTGCTCGAGCGCGTCGAGGTTCTGCTTGAACTGCGCGGCGACCGGCGCGTCGTCGATGCGTTGGGTCGCGGGCGCGTCGCTGAGGTCTTCGAGCGAGAGATTGCGGAAGCTGGGCGCCGCACGTTCGGCCTGCTTCGGCGTCGGTGGCGCATCGATGGGCGCGATGTCGAAGCCCATGCTCGGGAGGGCTTCCTTCGGCGCGAAGTCGCGCGCGGGGGGAAGCTCGGCGGGCATTTCGACGGCGCTGAAGTCTTCCGACGGTGCGTTGCCGAGATCGCGCAGCAAGCTGTCGAAGTCCTGCGCCGTTTCGCGGAAGGACGGCGTCGCGGCTTCGAACGTCGGCGTGTCGCCGGCGAAATCCAGGTCGTTGATATCGTCGGTGAAGCTGAGCGCGCCGTACTCGGACGCAACTTCAGCAGGTGCCTGCGCAATGGCGGTCGCAGCAACCTCCAGTTGCGCCGCCTCGAAATCCGGAAGTTCGAAGGAGAAGGTGTCTTCCTGCGTTTCCGCAGCGACGGGCATCTCGAAGATCGCTTCGACTTCGGGCATCGCGACGACCGCATCGATCGCCGGCATCTCGTATTCGACCGCTTCGACCAAAGGCGCACCGATCGCCGCTTCGCGTGGCACCTGCGCGACGATGTCGTCGGCTTCGGCCACGAAGGTCGCGATATCGGCGTCGGCGTGGCGCTCTTCCGGCTTTTCCGGGCGACCCGGGCGCGGCAACGCATGGGCGTCGGGTTCGCGACCCGGCGGCAGCACGTCGTCGTGGCGATGCAGTTTCGCGGACAGATGGCGCACCCACCGGGCGGCATCCCAACCTTCGCGGCGCGCGGCGAGATCGGCTTCGTCGAAGATCACTTCGATCGCGCGGTCGGCCAGCACGTCGTCGAACTTTTCCAACGCGTCTTCCACCGCCGGGTCCAGCGCGACGAGCACTGTTTCCACCGCGGCGATGCGCAGGGCTTCGGGATCGATGACCGACGGATCGGCTTCGATCACCACGTCGCCGCCGGCTTCGCGCAGCGCGGCGCGCAGGCGCTCGCAGGCTTCACCGGGGCGCGCGAGCAACGCGACGCGCGGGGAGGAATCAGCCATTGCGCGGACCACCCTGTTCGGCGAGCAGTTCGAACACGTTGCGCAGCAATTCGTGCTCCTGGTACGGCTTGCCGAGGTAACGCTCCACGCCGATGTCGAACGCGCGCTGGCGGTGCTTCTCGCCGGTACGCGAGGTGATCATGATGATCGGCACGTTGCGCAGGCGCGGATCGGCCTTCATCGCGGTCGCGAGTTCGTAACCGTCCATGCGCGGCATTTCGATGTCGAGCAGCATCAGGTCGGGCACGCGCTCGTCGAGTTTCTCGAGTGCGTCGACGCCGTCCTTCGCGGTGGCGACTTCGAAGTTGTGGCGTTCCAGCACGCGGCCGGTGACCTTGCGCATCGTGACCGAGTCGTCGACCACCATGACGAGCGGGACGCGGCGCGCTTCGACCTGCGGTGCCGGCGCGACATCGCGCGGCATCGAAGCCTGGCGGCGCACGAGCGGTGCGACGTCGAGGATCACGACGACCGAGCCGTCGCCCATGATGGTCGCACCGAAGATGCCCGGCACCGAACCCACCTGCGGGCCCACCGGCTTCACCACGATTTCGCGGTTGCCGACGACCTGGTCGATGCTCACCGCCGCGCGCAGTTCACCCGATCGGATGAGCAGCAGCGGCATCTGCAACTGGCCTTCGGCCTTCGCAGCGGCGTGGCCGAGCAACAGGCCCAGATCGTGCAGGCCGTACTCTTCGCCGCCGTAGCTGTAGTGCTCTTCGCCCGAAAGCTGTTCGCGGCCGATGCGGCCCACGCCGCGCACCGAAGCGATCGGGACCGCGTAGGTGGTTTCGCCGATCTTGACGAACACCGCCTGCGTGACAGCGAGCGTCTGCGGCAGGCGCAGGGTGAACGTCGTGCCCTCGCCGTGGCGGCTCTTGATGTCCAGCTGGCCGCCGAGCTGGCGGACTTCGCTGGCCACCACGTCCATGCCCACGCCGCGGCCGGCGAGGCGGCTGACGGTGTCGGCGGTGGAGAAGCCCGGCTCCATGATCAGCGCGTCGAGGTCGGCATCGGCCAGGACCGCGTCGTTGCGGATCAGGCCGCGCTCTTCGGCACGCTTGCGGATGGCGGTGCGATTCAGGCCCGCGCCGTCGTCGCCGACTTCCAGCACGACTTCCGACCCTTCGCGGCGCACCGCGATGCGGATCGTGCCTTCTTCGTTCTTCTTGTGCTTCTTGCGATCGGCCGGTGCTTCCAGACCATGCGCGACGGCGTTGCGGAGCATGTGCTCCAACGGCGCGGTCATGCGCTCGAGCACGTTGCGATCGAGTTCGCCCTGCGCGCCTTCCAGTTTGAGCTGCACGTTCTTGCCGGTTTCGCCCGCCGCCTGGCGGACGACGCGACGCAAACGCGGCACGAGCGCATCGAAGGGCACCATGCGCGTGCGCATGAGGCCTTCCTGCAGTTCCGAGCTCACGCGCGACTGCTGGAGCAGCAGCGTTTCGTACTGGCGCGTGAGGTCTTCGAGCGATCCCTGCAGCGAGGTCAAGTCCGCGGAGGACTCGGCCAGGCCGCGGCTGAGCTGTTGCAGGTTGGAGAAGCGGTCGAGTTCGAGCGGATCGAACTGCGTGTCCGCCGTGTCCTCGCGCTGGTAGCGCGCGATGATCTGCGCTTCGGTTTCGATGTCCAGGCGGCGCAGCTGATCGCGCAGTCGCGCGTTCGTCTGTTCCATTTCGCCCATCGCGCCGCGGAAGGCGCCGAGCTGCTGTTCCAGGCGCGAGCGGTAGATCGCCACTTCGCCCGCGTAGTTGACGAGGCGGTCCAGCAGGTCGGCGCGGATGCGCACCTGTTCCTGCGGGGCGCGCACGGTGCCGTCGTCGTCGTCGCCCGCCGGCTGCGAATCCACCGGCGCCGACAGCGGCTTGAGTTCGATCTTCGGCGTTTGCACCGGGCGTTCGTAAGCGGCCTCGGCTTCCGGCTCGTACGTGCGGCCCTTGGCGCGTGCGTCGAACTGCGCGATCAACGCATCCGGCATCGAGATCGCACGACGTTCGGAAACGCGCGTGACCATCGCATGCAGGCGGTCGAAACCGCGTTCGAGCAACGGAATGCCGTCGCGACCGAGTTCGGAGCGATGTTCGACCACCGCTTCGAGCAGCGATTCCATCGCGTGGCCGAGTTCGCCCACGGCCATGATGCCGGCCATGCGCGCGCCGCCCTTGAGCGTGTGCAGGTCGCGCTGCAGGCCGACCAGGTGTTCGCGCTCGGTCGGGCCTTCGCGCAATTGTGCGAGCAGGCCGTCGGAATGATCGAGCAGGTCGCCGCCTTCTTCGCAGAAGATGTCGACGAGTTCGGGATCGAGGTCCGTGAGGTCGAGCGCTTCGTCCGGATCGCCGTGGCCGGCCATCGCATCGGCGAGCATCTGCGCGACGGCGGGTTCGGATTCGGCGTCGACGGCGGGTTCTTCCACCGGCGCGATCTGTTGCGCGGCTTGCGCGGCGGCATGCTCGCGCTCGGCGCGTTGCGCTGCCTCTTCGGCTTCGATGCGCGCGTATTCGGCTTCTTCTTCGGCCGCAATGCGTTCGGCTTCGACGCGTTCGGCTTCCACGCGTTTGGCTTCGACGCGCTCGGCTTCGACGCGTTCGGCTTCGACGCGTTCGGCTTCGGCGCGTTCGGCTTCGGCGCGTTCGGCTTCGGCGCGTTCGGCTTCGGCGCGTTCGGCTTCGACGCGTTCGGCTTCGACGCGTTCGGCTTCGACGCGTTCGGCTTCGACGCGTTCGGCTTCGACGCGTTCGGCTTCGACGCGTTCGGCTTCGATGCGTTCGGCTTCGATGCGTTCGGCTTCGGCGCGTTCGGCTTCGATGCGTTCGGCTTCGGCGCGCTCGGCTTCGGCGCGTTCTGCTTCGGCGCGTTCGGCTTCGATGCGTTCGGCTTCGGCGCGTTCGTAGGCAACGCGTTCGGCTTCCAGGCGCTCCGCGGTTTCCAGCGCGTGCAGGCGCTGCTCCGCTTCCAGGCGCTCGGCCTCCAGACGCTCGGCATCGAGCAACGAGGCTTCCAGCGCGGCCTGCGCATCCGCCGTGCCCGCATCCAAAGCGTCGCTGGACGCCAGCGAGATCTCTTCGATCTCGGGCGATTCCAAGGTGATCGATTCGATCGACGCTTCGTCGAATGTCAGTTCGGCGCGCATCTGGTCGTGCGTCGGCGTTTCCATCTCGCCGTCGAGCACGATCTCCTCCAGCACGATTTCTTCGATCTCCTCGTCGGCGTCGCCGACCGGCAGGCCGGCGTCGACCGGAATGTCCTGCGCTAGATCGAGGAACGCCGAGAGATCCTCGGACGCGACGATGTCGTCGGTCGTGGGGACTTCGGCGGAGTCGAGCGCGGCCGCGTCGTCCTGCAACACCAGGCCGGTGTCGACCGGTGCTTCGCCAGCGAGATCCGTGAACCCCGACAGATCGATGCTGCCCGTGAGTTCGGCCGCTTCCAGCTCGACCGGTTCGGTCGGCAGCAGCGGCATCTTCGCTTCAGGCAGCGAATCGCGCAGTTCCATGACCTGGCGCGAAAGCGCTTCGAACACCGGCACGCGCGGCGTGTCGGACTGCAACGCATCGACCGTGCGGCGGATCGCTTCGGCGGCCGCGGCCAGCGCGGCGACACCCTGCACCGTGGGCAGCGCGTGCGCGGCGAGCATGCGCTTGATGTAGGTTTCGGCGGGACCGGTAAGGTTGGTGATGGCCGGTACTTCTGTCATCGCGAACGCACCGTTCATCGTGTGCATCGCGCGCAGCAGCGCGTCGTTGGCAGCGATCGGGTGCGCTTGCGCCTGCGCAAGCCACGCATCGATGGTGACGAGGTGTCCACTCACTTCGGTGCCGAGGATTTCGAGCAGCACCGGGTCGACCCGCGCGGCGATCGTCGGTTCTTCGTCCGCGACGACGATCGGTTCGGCTGCGACTTCGACGATCGTTTCGACGGTGGCGTCGGCGACCGGCGCGGCCACTTCGGCGATCGGCGCAGCCGAAGCGACGTAAGTGACTTCTTCGCCCGCGGCGACGCGTTCGGCGATCGCTTCGATGCCGGCGAGGTCCGCCGTCAGCGGCGCTTCGCCGCGCAATGCCGCATGCAGGTGCGGCAGCGTGTAGAAGGCCTGGTCGACGAGCGCGATGACCGCGTCGCTCGGCGGGCGCGTGCCATCGAGCACGCGGTTGAGCATGTTCTCGATCTTCCAGCTGAACTCGCCCAGCGTCTTCGCGCCGACGAGGCGGCCCGACCCCTTGAGCGTGTGGAAGACGCGGCGGATCGGACGCAGCTTGTCGTTGTCTTCCGGTGCCGCGCGCCAGAGCGGCAGCATGGATTCGAGATGGCCGATCTCTTCCTCGAATTCCTCGAGGAAGACCTCGCGGATTTCGTCGTCGATGTCGTCGCTGGTCGCTTCGAAACCGCCTGCGGCGCCGGTGGCGACGGGTGCGTGCGCAGCAACGGGCGCTTCGGCGACGGGCTGCGTCGGCTCGGAGGCGAACGCGATCGGACTGTCGGCGGCGACGCGCTGCGTCGGCTCGGACGCGATCGTGATCGCGCCTTCGGCGTCGGTGCTGGCGCCGATGTCAAACGACCCTTCGGCTTCCGGCGCGGGCGCCGCTTCCACCGCCGGCAACGGCCAGTAGTGCAGCGTCTCCAGGCTCTGACGCGCGATGTCGAGGATGCCTTCTCGGTTCGGGCGCTTGTCGCGCATCGCTTCGAGGTAGTACTCGATGGAAGCGAGCGCGTCGGCGAGCGTGTCGAGCTGCTGGCCGTTGGGCACGCGCTTGCGCGCGAGCAGTTCGTTCTGCGTGTAGCGGCCGACGCCCTTGAGGTATTCGGCCGGCTGCGGGACTTCGAGAATGCGCAGCGCGCCGCCGACTTCATCGAGCAGGCGCGGCACGTCGACCAGTTGCGAATGGTCCCAGCTGGTTTCGACGAAGGCGACGAAGGCCTGGCGCGCGTCGGCGAAGTTGGCGATCGCCTCGCGGATCAGGATGTCGAGCACCTTGCGCGATTCGGCACCGATCGTGTCCGACTCTTCGCTGTCGGCGCGGCCAAGGCGTGCGACCTGATCGTCGAGCGAGGCGTCCACGTAAAGCAGCGCGCCGGCGATGTCGAGCAGCGCGCCTTCGTCGGCGGAACGGTTGCCCGCGACGATCTCATGCATCGCATCGCGCTGTTGCAGCACGACGTTGCGCGCGACGCCCAGGCCCATCATGCCGAGCGTGTCGGCGACGCGGCTCAGCGCTTCCACTTGCGGCTGCAGGTCGGCGACGCCGGTCTGCTTGGTGCGCAGGTGCAGGTCGAGCGCGTCCTTGACGCGCAGCAGGTCTTCCTTGATCGCGGCGGCGACGGTGTCGAGCAGCGCGCGATTGCGCCCGCTCAGGCTGCCGCGGGCGTGTGCGAGTTCGGATTCGGTCGGCTTTTGCGAGGCCAGGTCGAAGGTGTCGCGCAACGCATCCAGGGCGTTGTGCGCCTGTTCGTTGTGGGCGACGTGATAGAGCAACTGGCGGGTCGGTTCGGCCGTGGGTTCGCCGCGCGGGGCGTTGAAACCATCGCCTTCGAAGATGTGGCGCGCTTCGCGTTCGACACCGGCGAAGGCTTGGCGCAGCGCCTTGGTCGCGGGCAACGCGCCATCGCGCAATGCCGTGGCGACCGACGAGGCCACCCACAACATGCGGCGCGTGGCTTCGTGGTCCGCGCTTTCGAGCAGGCCGTCGATCGCCTTCGCGATGCCGCCGATGTTGGTCGGCGTGCCGTCTTCCGGCCATTGCGCGAGTGCGTCGCGCAATGCGGACAACTGCTGGCCGGCCATGAGCTGGCGGCTCTGGCGCGGCAGCGCCATCGGCGCGGGCAGGCTTTCGGGCAGCGGGCGGTCGAGGTTGGGCGCGAACAGCACGCTTTCGCTCAGGCCCGTTTCACCGCGCGCCGCACGCAGTTCGTTGAGCAGCGGCAGCAGGACGATCGGAATGTCCTTGTGGCCGCCCTGCAGACGCTCGAGGTAATCGGGCAGCAGCACGACACCGCGCATCAGTGCGGCGCAGGCCTCGTCGCGATCCGCCACCGCGCCGACCGCACCTTGCGGAACGACCAGGGCGAGCGCGAGGCGCTCCATTTCCTCGGCGACCATCGCCGGGGCATACAGCTCCACCATCCGCAGCGTCCCGTGCACCTGGTGCAGGAAGCTCGCGCAGAAGCGCATGTAGTTGGTGTCGGAGGGATCTTCGGCGAAGGCCTCGATGTCCCTGCGCGCCTGGCGCAGGGTCTCGTCGATCTCCGGCTTGATCCAGCCGAGCGTGGTGGTGTCGATGGCGTCGCGCAACGCGGTCATGCCGATTGGTTCCTTGCAGCAGCTGCCGCGTTCTTAGGCGGGCAGCTTGAAGTCGGCGACCGAACGTCGCAGGTCGGCAGCGAGCTGGGCCAGGTTGCCGATCGACTCGGCCGTCTGGCTCGCGCCCTGCGAGGTCTGCGAGGTGATCTGCTGAATGGTGTTCATCGTGGCGGTGATGTTCGCCGCGGCGCCGGACTGCTGCTGCGCCGCGGTCGAAATGCCCTGGATGAGGTTCGACAAGTCGGACGACACCTTTTCGATCTCGCCCAGCGCCGTACCCGCGTCTTCCGCCAGGCGTGCACCGGCGACCACTTCGGAGGTCGTCTGTTCCATCGAACTCACCGCTTCGTTGGTGTCGGACTGAATCGTCTGGACCAGCGTTTCGATTCGCTTCGTCGCGTTGGACGCGCGTTCGGCGAGTCGCTGCACTTCGTCCGCCACGACCGCGAAGCCGCGGCCCGCTTCACCGGCGGAGGCCGCCTGAATTGCGGCGTTCAGCGCCAGGATGTTCGTCTGCTCGGAGATGTCGTTGATCAGTTCGACGATCGAGCCGATTTCCTGCGAGCTTTCGCCCAGGCGCTTGATGCGCTTGGAGGTTTCCTGGATCTGGTCGCGGATCGAGTCCATGCCCGCGATCGTCTGGCGCACGACGCCGGCGCCCTTGGTCGCGATCTGCACCGAGCGCTGCGCCACGTCCGCCGATTCGGCCGAGTTGCGCGACACCTGGTTGATGCTCGCCGCGATCTCCGTGATCTTGTCGGAGGCCGAGTTGATTTCCTGCGCCTGGTGTTCGGCGGCTTCGGCCAGGTGCATGGCGGTCGCCTGCGTTTCCTGCGCACTGGAGGCCACCTGCACCGAGGTGTCGTTGATCGTCGCCACGAGGCTGCGGAGCTGTTCGACCGCGAAGTTGATCGAGTCGGCGATCGCGCCGGTCATGTCTTCGGTGACCGTCGCCTTCACCGTCAGGTCGCCTTCTGCGAGCGAACCCATTTCGTCGAGGAGGCGCATGATCGCCTCCTGGTTGCGGTCGTTGAGTTCCTTGGTGGTGTCGAAGCGCTTCTGCTGCGCGCGATACAAGGAGAACAACAGGCCGAGGATCGAGATGACCAGCACGACGCCCGAGCCGAGCGTGACGAGCGGGTGGCCGATCGGGTTGGTGCTCTTGACCGAACCGAAGGCGGTCAGCGCATCGAACAGGCTCTTGCTGTCGTCGAGCAGGGCGTCCGAACCGGTGGTGATCGATGCGGCGGCCGACTGCGCGGCGAAGAGGTTGCCCGAGCCTGCGAGGATCGCGTCGAGGTCCTTCTTCATTTCCGTCCACAGGACGTTGGCCTGGCCCAGCGAGCTGATCGCAGCGTTGTTGGTCAGCTTCTGCACGTTGGCCGAACCGCCATCGCGCAGGCCCTTGAGGACGTTTTCGAACACGTCGGTATCGCGCTTGAGCGCGTCGCCTGCGAGCGACGCGGTCGCGCCGCCGGCGCGGATCTGCGTGACGCGCTGGGCCATGGTGGATGCGAGCACCACCTGGCGCAGGGCGATGTAGACCTGCGAGGAGGGTGCGCCACCGGCGGACATCGCGCGCACGACTTCGTCGAGCTGCGCCTGCAACTGCGGGACCTTGGCGGTGAACTTGTCGGCGTGGCCGGCGAATTCGACGACCGTCTTCTCCGCGCCGATCACCTGGTCGGCACTGCGACCCAGCGGGGCCCACGTGGCGGCGACCTTTTCGATCGGGCCCGGGACTTCCTTGCCGTAGTCGTTGCGCAGGCGGGCGACGCCTTCTTCGATTTCGCCCTTCGTGGTCTTGAAGGACGCGATCGCCTCGGGCTTGCCCGACACCGCTTCACGACCCTGGACCGCGAGCTGCTGCGACAACACCTGCAGGCTGGCCGCGTTGGCGTTCGCGCCGGCCAGCTTGGAGCTGCGGTACGTCGCATACGCAATGTTGCCCACCAACAAGACCAGCGACAGGCCCATCAAGCCGATCCACGCCGTCGTGCCGATGCTGCGGCCCTTTTCCATCATCGTGCTCATGTCGAACCTCTATGTCTTGCAGAAGCGGCTCAGGCCGCGGCTTGTCGGAATTCGGGAGTGCGGGCCAGCAGCGACAGGCTGAAGATGCCCCACGGGTGGTCGCCCAGGCGGTAGGCCCGGTCGATGAAATGCGAGTAGCGACCTTCGGCGAGCCCGTCGGTGGCGATCTGTTGTTCGTCGACGAAGGAACGCTGGCCGTACAGCTCGTCGATGGTCACCGCGACGTCGCCGCCGGCCTGGCGCACGATCAGCACGCGCTGGCCTTCGTGCAGCACGGTGCGTTCGCCTTCGAGGAACTGCTTGAGGTCGACGATCGGCAGCAGGTTGCCGCGGATGTTGGCGACGCCGAGCATCCACGGCTGCGCGCCCGGCACCGGCGTCACCGGCGGGAGCGGCAGGATTTCCACCACTTCGTCGAAGCCCGAAGCCAGGCGATGCTTGCCGATGCGATAGCCCACGCCGCGCCACAGACCGGGCGCTTCGAGCTGTTCGGGCAGGCCCGCGACGTGCGAGAGGCTGCGGCGCTCGTAGTCCGCGATGACCTCGTACGGCGAAAGGCGCAGTGGGGTCGGAGCGGTCATCACGGCCATGTCCTCACGCACCCAGTAGTTCGTTGATCCGCGCGATGAGACTCGGCTCATTCGGCGGCTTCACGATGTAGTCCTTGGCTCCCTGCCGAAGTCCCCATGCCTTGTCGGTTTCCATGCCCTTGGTGCTGACGATCAGCACGGGGATGGCGCTCGTCGCGGCGTCTTTCGACAGCGCGCGCGTCGCCTGGAACCCGTTCATGCCGGGCAGGATCACGTCCATCAGGACGAGGTCGGGCAGCTCGCGCTTGCAGACGGCGATGCCGTCTTCCGCACTCGCGGACGCAAGGACCTGGTGGCCGTTGCGTTCAAGCAGCTGCGTGAGGACCGCCGTATCGGTCGGCGAGTCCTCGATAAGAAGGATTCTTGCCATGTTGCTGCCCTACCCCCCCGGTTCAGGCTGTGACGTGCTTGCGAATGGCGTCGAGCAGTTCTTCCCGAGTGAAAGGCTTGGTCAGGTACTGCTCGGAACCGACGATGCGACCCCGTGCTTTGTCGAACAGGCCGTCCTTGGAGGACAGCATGATCACGGGTGTCGACTTGAACATCTGGTTGTTCTTGATCAGCGCGCAGGTCTGATACCCGTCGAGGCGGGGCATCATGATGTCCACGAAGATGATCTGCGGCTGGTTGTCGGCGATCTTGGCGAGCGCCTCGAAACCATCGGTCGCCGTGACGACCTCGGCACCCTCGCGCTTCAACAGCGTTTCGGCGGTGCGTCGAATCGTCTTCGAGTCGTCGATGACCATCACCCTCAGCCCACTGAGGTTGGTCGTCGCGTCTTCCTGCATCACGGGATCCCCTTCGAATCGCACGTCGCTCCCCTATTCCCCGGCGCCGCTGCGGTCACTCTATATCCCAGACCGTTGCACTGCCGTCAAGCGGAAATTCAGCTTATTTCCTGATGCAACGCATTCACGCCGCGCGCCGGCGGGGGCGAGGGATGCGTGCCTGCTAACATCCGGCGCCATTGCCGCTGTCGCCAGGCCACCCATGTTCGATGTCGTCGTGGTGATGGACCCCATCGGGTCGATCAAGATCGCCAAGGATTCCACCTTCGCGATGCTGCTCGAAGCGCAACGCCGCGGGCATCGCCTGTGGTACGTGCTGCCCGGCGGCCTGTGGGTCCGCGACGGGCGCGCGGGCGCCACCGCGGCGCCGCTGGAGGTGCGCGACACCTACGGCGACCACTTCAAACTGGGAGACGCGTCACAGTTCGAGCTCGGTTCGGGGCACGTGGTGCTGATGCGCACCGACCCGCCGGTGGACACCGACTACCTCAACGACACCCAGGTCCTGGGCCTGGCGCAGGGCGCCGGCGCGTTGGTGGTCAACGATCCGCAGGGCCTGCGCGACCTCAACGAGAAGCTCGGGTCGCTCGAATTCCCGCAGTGCTGCCCGCCGTCGCTGGTTTCGCGCGACGCCGCAGCGCTCAAGGCCTTCGTGGCCGAAGTGGGCCAGGCGGTCGTCAAGCCGCTCGACGGCATGGGCGGGCGTTCGATCTTCCGCGTCGCCGCCGGCGAGGCGAACGTCAACGTGATCCTCGAAACCATCACCGCGAACGGCCGCCACTTCGCCGTCGCGCAGAAGTACCTGCCGGAGATCGCACAGGGCGACAAGCGCATCCTGCTGGTCGACGGCGAACCCATCGACTACTGCCTGGCGCGCATTCCCCAAGGCGACGAATTCCGCGGCAACCTCGCCGCCGGTGGCCGTGGCGAAGGCCGCCCGTTGAGCGAACGCGACCGCTGGATCGCCGCACAGGTCGGCCCGGAGATGCGCCGCCGCGGCATGGTCTTCGTGGGCCTGGATGTCATCGGCGACTGGCTGACCGAAGTCAACGTCACCAGCCCGACGTGCATCCGCGAACTCGACGCACAGTTCGGGATCAACATCGCCGGTACGCTGTTCGACGCGATCGAACGCCGCGCCGCGGTGGCTTTCGCGAAACGCTGATCGCCCGAGCCCGAAGACCGCACCGACCCGATGTCCGCCGTCGCCGCCCCGCCCCCGCCGCTGCCGCCGCAGATCGGCGACAACGCACGCCTCGGCGCGACGGTGGTGTTCTCGCTGATCCTGCACGGCATCCTCGTGCTGGGCGTGGGCTTCGCGCTCGACGACGCAGCGCCCGTGCTGCCCACGCTCGATGTCATCCTCACGCAGGTACAGAGCCCGCTGACGCCAAAACAGGCGGATTTCCTCGCGCAGGCCAACAACGAAGGCGGCGGCGAACACGACAAGGCCTCGCGGCCCGGCGAAGCGCAGATCGGCATCGCCGACCGCCCGACGCCGGGCGTCGCATCGCAGCCGCTGCGTCGCCAGTCGCCCGCGCCGCAACCGCCGCCCGAAGCGCGCGTGATCACCGCGATGCGCAGCGACGCGCACGTGACGCAGCCGCTCGACACGCCGCCGCCCGTCGAGGCGCCCTACCCCGAAGGCCGTGCGAAGGTCGAGCGCGACATGGAGATGGCGCGGCGCGCCGCCGAGATCCAGCTGCGCAGCGAGGCCTACGCCAAGCGGCCCAAGCGCAAGTTCGTTTCGGCGAGCACGAAGGAATACGCGTACGCCGCGTACATGCGCAATTGGGTCGACCGCGTGCAACGCGTCGGCAACCTCAACTATCCCGACGAAGCGAGGCGCCGCCGCATCGGCGGGTTGCTGGTCATCAGCGTGGCGATCCGCCGTGACGGCACGGTCGAGAAGATGTTGATCGTCGAATCCAGCCGCGTGCCGATGCTGGACGCGGCGGCCATGCGCATCGTCAAACTCAGCGAACCCTTCGCGCCCTTGCCGAAGACGCCCGAAGACGTCGACGTGCTGCACGTGACGCGCACCTGGCAATTCATGCCGGGCGGCGAGTTGATCGACCGCTAGCGTTTCGCTGCGCGGTTTGCGTCCTGTTCGGCCAGGGTCAACGCGACGTTGTCGCGTAGATAAGCAGGTTCGGCGCGTTCGGGGGCAACGCCTTCGCCACGCTTGAATGCCTGCGCCGCAAGGCGAGCGACATCGGACGCGCGCGGCAAGGCCTGCGGATCGATCCGCGTGAAGCGATGCGCGCGTGTATTGCGCAAGGTTCCTTCGACCGCATCGAACCCGGTCCCGACGCCGACCCAATCGTTCGCCTCGTCGGGAAGCACCAGCGCATCCGGTGCGACCACGCGTTCTGCATCCAACGCGAACGCGTTGTCGCCTTCGCAACGAAACGCCGCCGCATACACCTCGCCCATGCGCGCATCGATCGCGGCGAGTACGCGCGGTGCACGTGCCTGCAATGCAAGCGCGGCGAGCGTGGACACCGGGACGACCGGCCGATCCAACGCGAGCGCGACGCCCTGCGCCAACGCAATGGCCAGCCGGACGCCCGTGAACGCACCCGGCCCGCGGCCGACGGCGATCGCATCGAGCGCGGTGCGTGCGATGCCTGCTTGCGCCAGCATTTCGTCCGCCCACGGCAACGCGAGTTCGGCGTGGCGGCGCGGTGCGATCTCGAAGCGTTCGCACACTTCGCCATCGACCCACACGGCCACCGAACACGCTTCGGTCGCGGTTTCGAACGCCAGCAGTTTCACGCGGCAGGGTCTTCCGGCGGTTGCTGCCACAACTCGATGAGCCCGCCTTCGGGATCGACCACGTAACCGAACTTGCCGTATTCGCTTGCCGAGTAACGCTCGTCGAGCACCTGGCAGCCTTCTTCCTTCAATGCGGCCAACACGGCGTCGAGATCGTCGACGCGCATGTTGATCATGTACGGCTTGTCGCTCGGCTTGAAATGGTCGGTCGTCGCCTTGAACGGCGTCCACACGCTGTAAGCCGGCGAGCCATCGTCGCGCTGCCACCTGAAGATATGGCCGCCCCACTCTTCGCTGCCGACGCCGAGGTGTTTCGAATACCAGGCGGTGAGCGCCTTGGGATCCTCGGCCTTGAAGAAGATGCCGCCGATGCCGTGGACGCGGGGTTTCTCAGCCATGCGAGCGTTCCTCGAGGAGGGGTTGGAGGGATTCTGCCGCAAAGAACGCGGCCACGTCGGCGACATCCCGGGTCTTCGCGAACGGCGGCAGCGAGTCGAAGAACACGCGGCCGTAGCTCTTGCCGATCAGGCGCGGATCGCAGAGCACGAGCACGCCACGGTCGGTTTCGCTGCGGATGAGCCGGCCAACGCCCTGCTTCAACGCGATCACGGCCTGCGGAAGTTGTTCGTCGCGGAAGGGATTGCCGCCGCTCCTGCGAATCGCATCCAGGCGCGCTTCGAACACCGGATCGTCGGGCGCGGCGAAGGGGAGTTTGTCGATGACGACGACGCTCAATGCATCGCCCGCGACATCGACGCCTTCGCGGAAACTCGCCGCACCGAGCAGCACGCCGTTGCCCGACTCGCGAAAGCGTTGCAGCAACACGTGGCGCGGCGCTTCGCCCTGCACGAACAAGGGCCACGGCCCGTCGCGCAGCGCGGCAGCGGCCTCGCGCAATGCGCGGTGCGAGGCGAACAAGACGAACGCGCGACCTTTCGAAGCTTCGAGCACGGGCGTCAATGCGTCGATGACGGCTGCGCCGTAGTCGCGCGACATCGGTTCGGGCATGCGCGGCGGCAGGTAACACAGCGCCTGCGCGTTCCAGTCGAAGGGACTGGGCTCCAGCAGCGTTTGCGGATCGTCGAGGCCCAGACGCGTGCGCAGGTGATCGAAACCGCCGGCGACCGACAGCGTCGCCGAGGTGAACACCCAGGCCGCATGCGAACGCAGGCGGTGGTCGCGCAGCGGGCCGGAGACATCGAGCGGCGTACGCTGCAAACGGAAGCCGCGCGGCGAGAGTTCGAACCACAACACGTCGCCTTCGTGCGGCTCTCCTGCTTCGGCAAAATCCCCGGAATCCGGCGATTCGACCCAGCGCTTCAAACGCCCCGCGAAATCCTGCGCACGCGCGTGGCATGCCTCGAAGCCCGGCGATGCCTCGCGCAGCCCAGCCAATGCATCGACGAAACCTTGCAAGGTCTCCATCAACTGCGCACACGCCTCGCGCACCGGCGCATCCTGCAGCGCGCGGCCGCGCGTGCCGCGCGTGGGCAGATTTTCCATGGCCGCGCGCAACACGCGCGTGGCCTGTTCGAGCTGCTGCGCAGGCCCTTGCACCGTCGCGATCGATGCGCTGACGTCCTTGCATTCGCCCATCGCATCGCGCGCCAGTTCGACCAGCGGCCGCGCCCCCAGGCCTTCGCCGAAGAACTGCGCGGCGAGGTCCGGCAACTGATGCGCTTCGTCGACCACGAAGGCTTGCGCGCCCGGCAGGATTTCGCCGAAGCCTTCCTGCTTCAGGGCGAGATCGGCGAGCAGCAGGTGATGGTTCACGACGACGATGTCGGCCGCCTGCGCGCGCGCACGGGCCTGCACCACGAAGCAGTCCGACCAGAACGGGCACTCGCTGCCGAGGCAATTCTCGGCGGTGCTCGTCACCATCGGCAGCAGCGGCGAATCCTCGGGCAGTGCTTCGAGTTCAGCCATGTCGCCCATGCGCGTGCGGCCGCTCCACGACACGATGCGCTGGAATTGCGCAATCTGCTCGCGATTGGCGAAGCGCGGCTCGCCCTTCGCGCGTTCGAGGCGATGCTTGCACAAGTAATTCGCGCGACCCTTGAGCAGCGCGGTCTTGATCGGCGTACCGAGCGCATCGCGCACGCGGGGCAGGTCGCGCAGGAACAACTGGTCCTGCAGCGCGCGCGTGCCGGTGGAGATGATCGTCTTCTGGCCCGACAGCAGGGCCGGGACGAGATACGCATACGTCTTGCCCGTGCCCGTGCCCGCTTCGGCGAGCAAGCTGCCGCGCGTGTCGAACGCATCGGCCACCGCCGCCGAGAGCCGCTGCTGCGAGGCGCGCGGAACGAAGGCGGGAATGGCGTCGGCGAGCGCACCGCCTTCGGCGAGCGCGTCGCGCGCGGCGGCGGCGAGGTCGGACATCGTGTCTATCTTACGGCCGGCTCAGTAACGCGGGGGCGCGGTGACCTTGCACGCGTCGCGTTCACGCTGCGCGTCCGCGACCGCGGTGGCATCGGCGCGTTCGAGGCGCACCACGCGCACCGTTTCCCAGTGACGGCGGCACAACGGGCCGACCTTGGCGCCGACGTCGATGGCTTTGCGCGCGAAGCGTTCGGCGCCGTCGAGATCGCGGTTCAGCAACGCAGCTTCGGCACGTTCCTGGAGGATCGCCGGGTCCTCGCCGATTTGCGCGATGACTTCGTCCAGGGTTTTCGCCGCGTCGGCGGGGCGGCCTTCGCGCTCGGCGCGCGCGGCGTCGGCGCGCAGACCCTCGACCATCGGGTCGCGCAAGGGACGGATCGCGAGTTCGTCCTTCGCATCGTCCGGCCCTGCGGCTGCACGGATCTGCGCGACGAGCGCGACCGGGTCGTAGATCGGTTCGATGCTGTCGGCCGACGGCGGCGGCGCGGACGCGCACGCGGACAGGCCGATCACGCAGGTCGTCATGACAGCGACCCGCAGGTTCATTGTTGGTCCTGCGGCACGGGCTGCGCTTGCGGCTGCGGCTGCGGGGGTTGCTGCTGCGGTTGTTCGTCGCGGCCGAAGCCGAACCAATCACGCCAGCCCCCCGATTCGTCGGCGCTCTGCGCCTGCACGCTGCACGGTTCGAACGGCGGCTGGAACCCGGCGACGAAGGCGAAGCGGCGCGCACCCGGGCATTCGGCGTTCGTCGCATTGCCGCCGACGACCCACTGCCAGTCCAGGCCCTTGTCGCCGATCTCCAGCGGCCGGCTCGGCAGGCGCGAGAAGATGCCAGACCACACGCGCATGCCGCCGGTGGCGCCATACAGGCCGGTCGGTTGGTTCTGGTCGTTGCCGACCCAGACGACGGCCAGGTGGTCGCCCGTGTAACCGGCGAACCAGCTGTCGCGGCTGTCGTTCGAGGTGCCGGTCTTGCCCGCGGGTTGCAGCCGGCCGAGGCCGTCGCTCATCAGCGGACGCCCCGTGCCCGAGGTCACTGCGTGTTGTAGTGCCGTGCCGATCAGGCGCGCGGCGATCGCGTCGCCTTCCTGCGCGGGCGCCGGCGCAATGTCGTAACGCGTCAGCGCCTTGCCGTTCGCGTTGAGCACGCCGCGCACCGCATGCAGCGGCTGGATTTCGCCACCCGATGCAAGGAACTGGTACAGCTGCGCCATCGCGTATGGGCTCTGGTCCACCGCACCGAGGATCAGGGCCGGATGCGGGTCGGCCTCGATGCCCGCGAGCGCCTTGATCAGCGCGGCGAGGCGACGCGGATCGACTTGCATGCCGACGCGCACGGTGGCCTGGTTGTAGGACATGCCGAGCGCATCGATCATCCGCACCAGGCCGTGGCTGCGGCCGTCGGAATTGCCCGGCGTCCAGCGTTTGCCGCGACCGAGCGTGACCGCGACCGGCGCATCGTCGACGAAACTGGCGAGCGAGAACTTGTTGGGCTGCGCAAGCGCGAGCAGATACACGAAGGGCTTGAGCAGCGATCCCACCGGGCGCTGCGCTTCGACGGCGCGATTGAAACCCTGCTCCTGGAAACTGCGGCTGCCGACCACGGCCACGACATCGCCGTTGTGCACGTCGGTCACCACCAGTCCGGCCTGCAACGGCGGGCGCTTCTTGTTTTCAACGGCCTTGAGCGTGCGCGTCACCGCGCCTTCGGCATACGCCTGCGCCGAGGGCGACATCGCGCTGAGCACGGTCAGGCCCGCGCCCTGCAACGCATCGGCCGGATAGTCGCGCGCGAGCTGGCGGCGAATGAGGTCGACGTAGGCCGGGAAACGATTGGCGATGTTCACCGGTGTCTTCGTCACGCCGAGCGGCGCGGCCTTGGCGCGTTCGAACTCGGCGTCGTCGATCAGCCCGGATTCGCGCATCTTGCCGAGGGCGAAATTGCGGCGCTGCGTCGCGCGTTCGGGATTGCGGCGCGGATCGTAGAGCGACGGGCCGCGCACCATGCCGATCATCAACGCGATCTGTTCGGTCGACAGGTCCCGCAGGTCGCGCCCGAACCAGAATTCCGACGCCGCGGCCACGCCGTGGATCGCCTGCGAACCCTGCTGGCCCAGGTAGACCTGGTTGAAGTAGGCCTCGAGGATCGTCTTCTTGTCGTAGCGCGCTTCGATCAGCAGCGCATACAGGATTTCGTTGAACTTGCGGCTGAAGGTCTGTTCCTTGCCGATGCCGAGCAGGCCGCTGCGCGCGAGCTGCTGGGTGAGCGTGCTCGCGCCCTGCCGGGCTTCGCCCGAACGCAGGTTGACCCACATCGCGCGCGCGATGCCGGACAGGTCGATGCCGTGGTGGCGGTTGAAGTCGCGGTCCTCGACCGCCTGCAGCCCGGTGACGAGGAGCTCGGGAACTTCCTCGATGCGCACGATGCGGCGCTCTTCCTGCTGCTGGCCGTAGAGCGTGGCGATGCGCGCCGGGTCCAGGCGCGCGGCCTTCATCGTCTGCTTGCGGGCGTGATCGCGCACGCTGGCCACGCGCGAACCCGACAGGACCACGTCGACCTGCCGCGGCGCGACCTGGCCGTCGACATCGAAGAACCCGCGGCTGGCGATGCGCCAGCGCCCACCGTCGTGCGAATAGGTGCCGGGGCGCACGCCCGCGCCGTCGTCGCGATAGCCGGCCGCTTCGAGCTCGGTCTTCAGCGTCTGGGCATCCATCGCCGTGCCCGCGTGCAGCACCAGCGGGCGCGCATACACGCGCGTGGGCAACTGCCAGCGCAACTGGCCGAAGCGTTCGCCGACCTGGTGGTTGAGGTAGATCGTGTACGGAATCAAGAACCCGAGCCCCAGGCCCACCGCGGCCAACGCCCATGTCAGGAGCCGGCGGCGCCAGCCCGGCACCGGCGCACTGCCGTCACGGTCGTCGTCGTCTTCGTCGTATTCGATCCGCGGGGCTTTGGGCATTGGGTCTTCGGAGAAAGCCCGCTGGCCTCGGGCCGGGGCGATGCGACAATGGAGCCGCGAGTCTAGCGCAGGGCCTTGTCCACGCCAGTTCGCGCCCCCGTGGCCCCACCCCCTTTCTTCAGCCGGAGTTGTGCTGGCATGTCGATGACCCCGGCCGATGCACGCTTCCTCCTGCGACGCGCCCTCGGGCTGGCGACGCGCGGGCTTGCGAGCCTGCGCACGCGCGGTTGGTCGGCGACGCTGGCGCAGGCGCGGTTACGGTTCACGCGCGCGCCGGTGGCGGACGCCGCACCGCTGTATCGGCCCGATGCCACGCCCTTCGCGCCCTTCGCATTGCCCGATACGCTGCAACTCACCGGCGCCGCGCCGCGCGCGAGCATCGTGATCCCGGTCTACGGCCAGTTCGCACGCACGCTCGCCTGCCTGCGCGCATTGGCGGCGCATCCGCCGGCGAGCCGGGCCGAGGTGATCGTCGTCGACGACGGTTCGACGGACGAAACGCCGGACGCCCTCCCCCACGTCGATGGCCTGCGCTATCACCGGCGCGCCGAGAACGGCGGCTTCATCGCTGCCTGCAACGACGGGTCGGCGCTCGCGCGCGGCGAATACGTCGTCTTCCTCAACAACGACACGATCCCGCAACCCGGCTGGCTCGATGCCCTGCTGCGCACCTTCGACGACCACGCGAATGTCGGCCTGGTCGGCGCGCAATTGCGCTCTCCCGACGGGCGCCTGCAGGAAGCCGGCGGCGTCGTGTTCACGGACGGCAGCGCCTGGAATTACGGCCGCCGCGCCGCGCCCGGGGATTGCCGTTACGCCTACGTGCGCGATTGCGATTACGCGAGCGGCGCCGCCATCGCATTGCCGCGCGCGCTGTTCGCCGAACTCGGCGGCTTCGCCCACGCCTACGCACCGGCGTATTACGAAGACACCGACCTCGCCTTCGCCGTACGCGCGCGCGGATTGCGCGTGCTGTATCAACCCGACGCGGTCGTCGTGCATGACGAAGGCGGCACCGCGGGCACCGACGTCAACGTCGGTCCCAAGGCGGCGCAGGTGCGCAACCAGGCCACGTTCGAAGCGCGCTGGCGCGATGCGCTCGCCGCGCACGCCGCGCCGGGCACGATCCCGACGCCCGCCGTGCTGCATGCGCGTGCGCCGCAGGTCCTGATCGTCGATGCGCTCACGCCGCATCCGGACCACGATTCGGGTTCGCTTCGGCTCATGAACCTCATGCGGCTGCTGCGCGAAGAAGGCGCGCACGTCGTCTTCCTCCCCGCCAATCGCGCCAACGACGGCGCCGCCACGCACGCTTTGCAGCAACTGGGCGTGGAATGCTGGCATGCGCCCTTCGCGCCGCGCGCGCCGGCGTGGTTCGCCGCGCATGGGCATCGGTTCGACACGATCGTGCTCAGCCGCCACTACGTCGCCTCCGAATTCCTCCCGCTCGCGCGCCGGCACGCGCCGCAGGCGCGCGTGGTGTTCGACACGGTCGACCTGCATTACCTGCGCGAGGCGCGCGGCGCGGAACTGGCGAACGATGCCGCCCAGCGCCGCATCGCGCTGCGCACGCGCGCACTGGAACTCGACGTAATCGCGCGCAGCGATGCCACGCTGGTCGTCAGCGATGTCGAGCGCACGCTGCTCGCCATCGATGCGCCCGGCGCGCAGGTCGACATCCTGTCGAACCTGCACCAGGTTGCAGGCGCCGGCCATCCGTTCGCGCATCGCGAAGACCTCGTGTTCGTCGGCGGTTTCCGCCATCCGCCGAACGTCGATGCGGTGCGTTGGTTCGTCGAATCGATCTTCCCGGCCGTGCGCGCGCGCTTGCCGAAGGTGCGGTTCCATTGCATCGGCAGCCACGCGCCCGAGGCGATCCGCGCGCTGGGCAAGGTCGAGGGCGTCGTCGTGCACGGCCACGTGCCGGACATCGATCCCTACATGCGCGGCGCACGGATCGCGATCGCGCCACTGCGGTTCGGTGCCGGCGTGAAGGGCAAGGTGAACCTGAGCATGGCGCACGGACAACCGGTCGTCGCCACCGCGTGCGCGGTGGAAGGCATGCATCTGCGCGCGGGCGAAGACGTGCTGGTGGCCGACGACGCGCAGGCTTTCGCCGATGCCATCGTGCGCCTGTACGACGACGAGGCGCTCTGGACGCGCCTGCGCGACAACGCGCTGGTGAATGTCGAACGGCACTTTTCGCTCGACGCGGGGCGCGCGGTCGTGCGCCGCGTGTTGCTCAACAAGCCCTAGCGGCGCGAGGCCAGTCGCAGGCGCTCGGCGAAGGCGTCGAGCCCTTCGGCATTCGGATCCAATGCGCGCGCGGACAGCAATGCGCGTTGCGCGGTCGCGATTTCCCCGGCCCCCAGGCGTTCCTGGCCCACCGCGATCCAGCGCATCGCGAGGCGGTTGTGGGATTGCAGCACGCTCGCACGGTCCTCGCCGAGTTGGTCGCGCGCATCCAGGCAGCCTTCCGCCCGAACCAGGCGATTGGTGCGCAAGGCATCATCGAAGCAGGTGCGTGCCGCAGGCAGGAGCCGCGCTTGCGCGGCGCGCACCGCCGGGTCGTCCGGGGCAAGCGCGCGTGCACGGCGGATCTGGTCGTAGGCGCTGTCGCCCGGTGGCGTGAGCAAGTCGCCACGCGCCTCGGATTCCGCGGCACCGGCGAGCAGGCGCCGGACTTCGGCGATGCGCCCGGGCGTCGAGGCGCGCAGCGGCAGCCGCTCCCCGCGCGCGCGCGATTGCGCGAGGTGGCGTTCGGCCTCGCCGATCGAAGGCGATTTCGGATCGATCATGCGGGCCAGGTCGAGTGCGCGCTTGGCTTCGTCGAAATCGAAATCCGATGCGGCGCGCTGGCTGCGTTTCGCCCACGCCTCCGCCAGCCGGGCGAGATTGTCGCGTGCCTGCGTGTCGTTCGGATCCAGGGCCAGGGCCGCGCGATACGCGTCGGTCGCGGCGTCAAGTTGCTTCCCGCGCAGGGCGGTATCCCCGCGCGCACGTTGTGCGTCGCGCGCCTGCGTCAGCGCGGCCTGCGCGTCGGGCAAGCCCACGTGGCCCGGGTCGAATTCCCGGACGCGCGCCACCAGCGTCGCCGCTTCGTCGAATTCGCCGCGCGAAAGATGCGCCTGCGCTTGCTGCAGGAGTTGCGAGAGCGCGTCTTCGCGCCCTTCCAGCGCGGTGTTGTTGGCCGGCTGCAGCGACAGCACTTCCTTGTACAGCGGCAGCGCGGCCTTGGGGTCGCCGTCGAGATGGCCCGCCTGCCGCGCCTTGTCCGCGTCGGCGAGCAGCGTGTCGATGGCGACGAGGTCGACTTCCTGCTGGCGCAAACGGTCTTCGATGCGAACGACCTGCGCATTCGGGACGGCCAGCTCGCGCGCCAGGCGCAAGGCCAGGTGCGCCTCCTGGAAGCGGCGCGCGTCGGTCGCCTTGTCCGCCTTGGCCAACGCGACTTCGCCCACGCGCTGCAATCCGGCGCGCGCTTCGTCGCGATCCGAATCCATCGCCAGTGCCGCGGCGTACAACTCGCGCGCGCCGGTGCCGTCGGGCGCGGTGAGCTTCCCCGCTTGCAATGCGCGCGCGGCGGCATCGAGCGTCTGCTGGTATTGCGCCTCGGGATACACGCGATCGGACATCGGTTGCCGGAAGGCGACGATCAACACCACCAGGCCGAGTACGCCGACCGCGCCGATCTCCACGCGCCGGCGCAATGCCGGCGGCCAGCGGCGCAGCCAGTCGAACAGGCGCAGGCGGAGCGGATCGCGGCGGAGGGGCACGCGGGGCATGTCAGGTCGCGCGCCGCGCGTCTTCCACGCCGGGCACGGAAGACAGCTTGCCGAGCAGCGTGGAGAGTTGGCCGTAGTCGGACACGCGCAGCCGCAGGTTCAGGCGCACGCGGCCGGTGCCGCGCTCCGGATCGCTGGAAATCGCCGCGACGTGTGCATTCTCCTGCGCGATCAGGTTGGTCAGGTCCTTCAGCAACCACTTGCGATCGAGCGCGAGCAAGACGACATCGACATCATGCCCGCCACCGACGCCGCCCCATTCGACGGGGATGGCGCGTTGCGGTTGCGCTGCGGCGAGACGTTCGTAGGTCGTGCAGCCCGCGCGATGCACGGAGATGCCCTTGCCGCGCGTGAGATAGCCGACGATGGGTTCGCCCGGCAGCGGCTGGCAGCAGCGCGCCGGTTGCGCGAGCAGGTTGCCGAGGCCGGCGATGGTGAAGTCCGAGCGGCCCTTCCTGGCCGGCGCACGCGACACCACGGGCGACTGCACGGGCTCGGGTTCGGCGAGCGCGCGTTCGTGTTCGAGCAGCGCGCGGCCGATCTGGTGCGGGCCAACGTCGCCCAACGCCACGAGGACGACAAGGTCGTCGTCGTTGGAAACGTTGAAGCGCGACAACACCGGCGCGAGGTCGGCTTTCGCCAGGCCCAGGCGCTTGAGTTCCTTGTCGAGCAGTTCACGCCCGGCCAGCAGGTTGCGCGCGCGATCGAGCTTGTGGAACCAGCTGCGCACCTTTTCGCGCGAACGCGGGCTGGCAAGGAAACCGTTGGATTGCACCAGCCAGTCGCGCCGCGGTTCGGCGACCTTGCCCGTCAGGATCTCGACGCGATCGCCGCTGTGCAGCACGTGGTCGAGCGGCACGATGCGGCCATCGACCTTCGCGCCACGCGTGCGATGGCCGACATCGGTATGCAGGCGGTAGGCGAAATCGATGGGCGTCGCGCCCTGCGGCAGGTCGATCACTTCGCCGCGCGGGGTGAGCACGTAGATGCGATCCTCGGCGAGTTCGGTGTCGAGCTCGCGCAGCAGGTTCGCCTCTTCGCCCGGCGTACCTTCCAGCAATTGCCGCATCCAGGCGATGCGTTTCTCCATCGCGGCATCGGCGCCCTTGCTGCCGGCGCGGCCTTCCTTGTATTTCCAGTGCGCGGCGACGCCAAGCTCGGCCTGCGCGTGCATCTCCTGCGTGCGGATCTGCACTTCGAGCGTCTTGCCTTCCGGCCCGATCACCGCGGTGTGCAGCGAGCGGTAGTCGTTGCGCTTGGGGCGCGCGATGTAATCGTCGAACTCGTCCGGCACCGGCAGCCACAGCGCATGCACGACGCCGAGCACGGCGTAGCAGGCCGGCACGTCGTCGACCAGCACGCGCAATGCCCGCAGGTCGTACAACTCGCCGATGGGCGCGTTCTTCTTCTGCATCTTCCGCCAGATGCTGTAGATGTGCTTCGGGCGGCCGGCGACTTCGCCGCGGATGCCCGATGCGGCGAGCGCGTCGCGCAGCGTGTCCTTGACCGTTTCGATGTAGCGCTCGCGGCCGCTGCGCTTGTCGTCGAGCAGGCGCGCGATCTGCTGGTAGGTCTGCGGCTCCAGGTAACGGAACGCGAGATCCTCCAGTTCCCACTTCAATTGCCAGATGCCCAGGCGGTTGGCGAGTGGCGCGTGGATGTCGCGCGTAAGTTGCGCGAGCGCGCGTTGCTGGTCGGGCGGCGCGTTGACCGCCAGGCGCAGGCGTGCGAGGTGGCGCGAAAGCAGCACCAGCACGACGCGCAGGTCGCGCACGATGGCCAGCAGCAGGCGGCGCAGGCCTTCGCTGTTGCCGTGGCCGCGTTGTTCGGCATGCAGCGCCCACACCTGCACCGCGGCGCGCTGACCTTCGAGCAGCGCGACGACCTGCGGATGGTCCTTGTCCAGGCGTGCCCGCAACTGCGCCTCCACCGACGGCAGCGCGCGCAGCACTGCGGCCGCCGTCACGTCGCCGTCGGCGCCGAGCCTGGCCAGCGAGGCGAGCGTATCGGCGAGCACCGCCGGCGGGTCGGGCGCCTGCGCGAACGGATCGCCGTCGACCTGCAGCATCGCGTCGCGCAAGGCTTTCGGGATGGCATCGGCAGGCGGCAGCGCCAGCAACGCGGGCAATGTGAGGGGGGTGAGCTTGCTCAAGGGTCTGGATCCTGCGACGGCCCTACAGTACCGCGCCTTGTGCGAAGGGCGCGGGAGCGCCGTTCATTCGCGCAGGCGCGCCAGGCGTGCGGCGAGCCGTTTGGGCGAGACACCCGCGCGCGCGCCGAGTTCCTGCGCGAACAACGACACCCGCAACTCCTCCAGGTCCCAACGCAGCGCCTGCCATTCGGGATCGCGCGTCGCATCGGCGGCGGCATCGGCCACCGCGTCGGCGAACGGCTTGAGTTCGAGCATGCGGGCCTGGTCGCGGGCCGGATCGCGCAAGGCGCGCTCGCTGCGCAGGACCAGCGCGCGCAGGTAGCGCGGATACTCGGCGAGTGCGGGCGCCGGCACGTCGCGCAGGAATCCCGGCGGCACGAGCGCGGCAAGCTGCCGGCGCATGTCGTCGAGATTGCCGCTGGCCCAGCCCACGAGTTTGCTGTCCAGGCCTGCCCGGACTTCGGCGACGAGGCCGAGGATGGTTTCGGCCTGGCGCAGGCGTGCAGTCGCTTCGGGGAACAGGCCCCTGGCGATCGCCTCTCGGCGCGCGTCGAACGCGGCGGCGTCGCGCACCTGTTCCAGGCCGTCGGCGGCGAGAGCGGCGAATGCGCCTTCGATGAGATCGGCGCGCAGGCGATCGGAATCGTTGCCGGTGAGGTCGCGCGGCGCGGCCGATTCGATCGCGGCGTACAGCAGCGCGAGCTTCGGCTGGATCGGGAGTTGCTTGCGCGCTTGCTTCAGTTTGTCGGCCAGCTCCAGGCGCAGCAGGCGACGCACGCCCTGCGGATGTCGGCGGTCGGCTTCGGCACGGCTGGCGTGTACGGTAAGCGCGACCGATTCGCCACGATCCTCCAGCGCCGGATACGCGGGCACGCCGCCGGCGCCGGGCACGGATGGGGGAATCGGTTGTTCGGGGAAATGCACGAGGCCCTGCTGTGCGAGGCCCTCCGCGGCGCGTGCGGCGAAGGCCGCTTCGGCACGCGCGCCGAAACGGGCGCGCAGGTCGGCCAGGTCGCGCGATTCGGCGAGGACCGGTGCCTCCTTGCCGGGCTTCACCACATCGAGCAAACGCAGGTTCGCGTGCAGGTGCGAATCGATGGATGCTGGATCGAACTCGGTCGCCGAAATCGCCACGCCGGTCAGCTTCTGCAGGAAGCGCGCCAATTCCCCTTCGATCGCATCCCCCGTCGGCTGCGCGAACGCTTCGGCGAATGCGCGCGCGAAATCCGGCGCGGGCACGAAGTTGCGCCGCAAGGCCTTCGGCAGCGACTTGATCAGCGCGCTCGCCTTGTCCGCGACGAAACCCGGCGCGAGCCACGACAGGCGCTGCGCATCGAGCGCGTTGAGCAGGTGCAGCGGCACGACGACCGTCATGCCGTCGTCGGGCGCGCCGGGTTCGAAGCGATAACGCACCGCCAGGCGCGCTTCCCCGATGGGGAAATACGGCGGAAAACGCGTCGCATCGCTTTCGTCGCCCACCATGAGGTCGGCCAGCGACCAGTCCAGCGAGGCCTTCTGCTCCTTCGATGATCGCGCGTACCACGCATCCAGCGCCTGCGCGTTGTGCACGTGCGGCGGCAGGCGATCCAGGTACCACTGCGCCTGCCAATCCTCATCGACCACGAGGCCCGTACGCCGCTGCTTGGCTTCCTCTTCCTTCGCCTTCGCAAGCATTGCAAGGTTGCGCGGCAAGAAAGCGGCGCGCGTGTTGATCTCGCCGGTCACCAGCGCATCGCGCGCGAAGATCTGCCGCGCTTCTTCCGGAAACAGCGCGCCGTAATGGATCGGCCGCTTGGGCGCGAGCACCAGGCCGAACAGGGAAATCTGCTCGCTTCCGACGACGCGCCCTTGCGAACGCGCCCAACGCGGATCGTGCTGTCGCCGCGCGAGCAGGTGCGGCAAGGCCTCGATCGCCCACTCCGGTTCGATCGTGCCGTTGGTCAGGGACCATACGCGCTCGGTGTCGAGCAACGTCGCCGACAACACCCACGGCGGCGGCTTTTTCGCCAGCGGCGAACCCGGGAACAATTGGAACTTGCGCCCGCGCGGGCCGTCGTAAATGTTGCGGTCGCCGCGATTCCCGACCTGCGTGGGCAAGCCCGTCAACAGTGCGCGATGCAGGTCGGCATAGGGCGCGTCCTCCGCGTTTTGCTGCCACCCGAGTTCATCGCACAGCAACTTCAACTGGCGATGCAGTTCGCGCCACTCGCGCAGGCGCAGGAAGCCGAGGAAGTGCTTCTCCGCCCATTGGCGCAACTTCGATTGCGTGAGGTCCTCGTGCGACTGCCGATAGGCATCCCACAGTTTGACGATGCCGACGAACTCGGACTTCGCATCGGCGAATTCCGCGTGCGCAGTGTCCGCCGCGCCGCGCTGGTCGGCGGGACGCTCGCGCGGATCCTGGATGCCGAGGAACGCGGCGATCGCCAGCATCTCGCGCAGGCAACCGCGTTCGTTGGCGGCGATGAGCATGCGCGCGAGCTTCACGTCGACGGGCAGGCGCGCCATCGTCCGGCCGATGGCGGTGAGCTTGCGCGCGCCGTGCTCGCCTTCTTCGATCGCACCCAGCTCCAACAACTGCTGCCAACCATCGGCGACCGCGCGCGGTTCGGGCGGTTCCAGGAACGGGAATTCCTCGATGCGCCCCAAACCCAGCGACAACATGCGCAGGATCACGCCCGCCAACGCCGCGCGGCGGATTTCCGGATCGGTGAAGCGCGCGCGCGATTCGAAATCCGTCTCCGCATACAGGCGATAGCAAGTACCCGGCGCGACGCGGCCGCAGCGGCCCTTGCGCTGGTCGGCGCTGGCCTGGCTGATCGGTTCGATGTGCAGGCGATCGAGCTTCTGCCGCGGGCTGTACCGTTTTACGCGCGCCAGCCCGGGGTCGACGACCGCATGGATGCGCGGCACGGTCAGCGAGGTTTCGGCGACATTGGTCGCGAGCACGATGCGCCGCTTCGGGCCGGGATTGAACACGCGATCCTGGTCCTTGGCGGACAGGCGCGCGTAGAGGGGCAGGATTTCGGTGTGGCGATATTTGCGGCGTTCGAGCGCGAGGTGCGCATCGCGGATCTCGCGCTCGCCCGGCAGGAAGATCAGCGTGTCGCCCATGGGATGGTCGCGCGCGATCTCGTCGCACGCACCGACGATGCCGTCGAGAACCGTGCGATCGCCGGTGTCCTCGCCCTCGCCTTCGATCGGCCGCCAGCGCACGTCGACCGGATAACCGCGGCCTTCCACGCTGACCACCGGCGCGTCGTTGAAATGCGCGGAGAAACGCGCGGTGTCGATCGTCGCCGAGGTGACGATGATCTTCAGGTCCTTGCGGCGTTGGAGCAGTTGCTTGAGATAGCCGAGCAGGAAGTCGATGTTGAGGCTGCGTTCGTGCGCCTCGTCGACGATGATCGTGTCGTAGGCCGACAGCCAGCGGTCGGATTGGATTTCGGCGAGCAGGATGCCGTCGGTCATGAACTTCACCGCGGTCTGCTCGGAGACGTTGTCGGTGAAGCGCACCTGGTAACCGACGGCGCCGCCCATCGGGACCTTGAGTTCTTCGGCCACGCGCCGCGCCACCGCGCGTGCGGCGATGCGACGCGGCTGCGTGCAACCGATCATGCCCGCGGCCCCGCGGCCGGCGGCGAGGCACAGCTTGGGCAACTGCGTGGTCTTGCCCGAGCCGGTTTCGCCCGCGATCACGATGACCGGATGGCGTCGGATCAGCTCGACGATGGTGTCGGCTTCGGCCGCGATGGGCAGCGTGTCGTCCACGGCCGCTTGCGGCAGGCGTGCGGCGCGCAGCTCGCGCGCTTCGACCGAGCGGGCCAGCGCGACGGCAAAGGCCTCGCGCGCGGATTCATCGCCGGGCCTGGCGTTCCAGCGGTTCCACAGGCCCAGCAGGCGCCCGCGATCCTTCGACAACGCCCCGTCGATGGCCCGCCTGCCCTGCGATGACGCGCCCTTTGCACCCGTTTCCATACACTCCAGCACCATTGATCGAAACTATCGCGACGGCAGCAACAATCGATTTCCGTCGCCGACCCCGCCCCACTATTGTGATCGCAACCCACGCGAAGGAGCACCGAACGCATGGCCACCCCCGCCAAGACTCTCCAGGAAGACCCGCAGGTCGGCGGCAACGCCCCCGACATCGACATCGGGATCAGCGCCGAAGACCGCAAGAAGATTTCCGAAGTGTTGATGGTCTCCCTGGCGGACGCCTTCACGCTGTACCTGAAGACCCACAATTTCCATTTCAACATCACCGGCAAGATGTTCAACAGCCTGCACACGATGTTCGAGACCCAGTACAACGAGCAGTGGATGGCCTTCGACGAGATCGCCGAGCGCATCCGCGCCCTGGGTTACAACGTGCCGTGCTCCTACGACGAATTCCAGCGCCTGACCAGCATCAAGCCGGGCACCAAGGTCGAACACACCGACTGGCGTGAAATGGTGCGCCAGCTCGTGGTGGGCAACGAAGCGGTGGCGCGTGCGCACCGCAAATCGCTGGAGATCGCCGACCACGCGGGCGACGACCCGACGGTGGACATGCTCACCCAGCGCCTGAAGGTGCATGAAAAAAACGCGTGGATGTTGCGCGCGTTGCTGCAATAACCGGTTGAATCGCCGACGCGTCGGCAATGCCGGCGCGTCGCGCTTGTTATCCTAGCGGCATGTCGCAAGCCGCCCTCGATGTCCTCCGCCACGTTTTCGGTTTCGATGCCTTCCGCGGCGTGCAGGGCGAGATCGTCGGGCATGTCGCCGGAGGCGGCGATGCGCTGGTGCTCATGCCCACCGGCGGCGGCAAGTCGCTGTGTTACCAGCTCCCCGCGTTGCTGCGGCAAGGGACGGCGATCGTCGTCTCGCCGCTGATCGCGCTGATGCAGGACCAGGTGGAAGCCCTCAGGCAATTGGGGGTGAAGGCGGCGTTTCTCAACTCCTCGCTCGATGCCGGGGAAGCGTTGTCGGTCGAGCGCGCGTTTTCCGATGGCGACCTGGATCTGCTTTACGTCGCCCCCGAGCGCTTGCTGACGCCGCGTTTCCTGTCGATGATGGAGCGCGCCCGCATCGCGTTGTTCGCCATCGACGAGGCGCATTGCGTGTCGCAATGGGGCCACGACTTTCGCCCGGAATACCGGCAACTCACGCTGCTGCACGAGCGTTGGCCCGATGTCCCGCGCATCGCGCTGACCGCCACGGCCGACGCGCCCACGCGCCGCGAGATCGTCGAGCGCCTGAAACTGGAGGACGCGCGGCAGTTCGTCAGTTCCTTCGATCGGCCGAACATCCGGTACACCGTCGTCGCGAAGGCGGACAGCCGGCGGCAGCTCGTCGACTTCCTGGGCGCGCGGCGGCGCGATTCGGGCATCGTGTATTGCCTCTCGCGCAAGAAGGTCGAGCAGACCGCGGAGTTCCTCGTCGCACAGGGGTTTTCCGCGCTGCCCTACCACGCCGGGCTCGATGCGGAAAAGCGCGCGGCGCACCAGCGGCGCTTCCTGCGCGAAGACGGCATCGTGATGTGCGCGACGATCGCCTTCGGCATGGGCATCGACAAACCCGACGTGCGGTACGTCGCGCACCTGGACTTGCCGAAATCGCTCGAAGGCTACTACCAGGAAACCGGCCGCGCAGGCCGCGATGGCGATCCGGCGGACGCGTGGATGGCCTACGGTCTCGGCGATGCGGTGCTGTTGCAGCGCATGATCGAGGAGTCCGAATCCGGCGAAGAGCGCAAGCGCCTGGAGCGCCGCAAGCTCGACGCCCTGATCGGTTATTGCGAATCCACCGCGTGCCGGCGTCAAACCCTGCTCGCCTACTTCGGCGAGCCGCACGCAGGCGAATGCGGCAATTGCGACAACTGCATCGCACCACCGCGCAGCTGGGACGGCACGGTCGCCGCGCAGAAGGCCTTGTCGTGCGTGTATCGCACCGGGCAGCGGTTCGGCGCCGCGCACGTGATCGACGTGTTGCGCGGTGCGCAGACGCAGAAGGTGTTCCAGTTCGGGCACGAGAACGTGAGTACCTACGGCGTCGGGACCGAACTCGATGCGAAGCAATGGCGCAGCGTGTTCCGGCAGCTCGTCGCCGGTGGGTGGTTGGCGGTGGACGTGGAAGGTCATGGCGCCTTGCGCTTGACTTCCGCGAGCGCGGGATTGCTCAAAGGCGAGACGGCGCTGACCTTGCGCGCCGAAACGGAGAAGTCCCCGCGGCGGCGCGAGCCGCGCAATGCGGAAGTTGCCGCGGACCTTTCGGGGGATGCGGCGCAACGGTTCGAAGCGCTGCGTGCCTGGCGAACCGGTGTCGCGCGCGAACAGGGCGTGCCGGCGTACGTCATTTTTCATGATGCAACACTGCGGCTGATCGCGTTGCAGGAGCCGGGCGACCTGGATGCGCTCGCACGCGTGCAGGGCGTGGGCGTCGCAAAGCTCGAACGTTACGGACGCAACGTGCTCGAAACGCTGGGCGCGCGCTAGCGCATCGCACAAAAGGCGACGGGAAGCCCTTTCGGCCTTCCCGTCGTCAGCCCTGATCAGAGGCTGTGGATCATTTCACCGCGGGTGCGTCAGCGCTTCTGGTTCTGGTCCTTGCTGCGCGACTGGTCCGAGGTGGACGTGCCGGACTTGCCGGAGCCGCCCTGCATGTCGCGGTCGCTGTCGGATGGGCTGGCCTGGCGCTGCTGGCCGGCATCTTTGCCCATGCCCTGTTGGCCCTGCTGGGCTTGCTTGCCCTGCTGGTCCTGCTGGCCACCGGTGTTCTGTTGGTTGCGATCGTTTTGATTGTTGGCCATCGTGTGTCTTCTCCGTTGGTTTCCAATGCTCCGGCTTGTCGTCTGCCGGTGTGTGCAGTGTGCCGTCGCGCACGTCAGAAACACGTGATCCGCCCGCGCATTCAGTGCGCAATCGAACGTGTTACTTCAACTGTTGCCTGAACATCGGCCGCTTGCACAAACCGGAATGCGCGCATTCACACCGCACTGTGGGGCTGCATGCGAGCGTCGCGCTTCTCCGCGCGCGCTTCAGGGATGACCGACATGCCTCGTGTATTGCTGGCCGTGTTGTTCGCCGCACTGTTGTCTGCGTGCGTGGCGAAGGGAGATCCCTCGCAGCCGATTCCGACGGCGACCGTCCCCGCCACCAGCGGCAAGGCCGATCGCCTCGTCGTCGTGCTGCCCGGTCGCGCCGATGACCTTGGGCGCTTGCACGACAGCGGCGTGGCCGATGCCATCCACCAGGCCTGGCCGGATGCGGACGTGGTGTTCGCCGAACTCACGCTCGACTTCTACCGCGAAGGCGATGCCCCGAAACGGCTGCGCACCGAAGTGATCGAACCGCTGCGCGCGCGGGGCTACCGCGAAGTGTGGATGGCCGGGGCATCGATGGGCGGCATGGGCACGCTGATGTACGACGCGCAGTTTCCGGGCGAGCTCGACGGCATGATCCTGCTCGCGCCGTATCTCGGCGACTTCGACCTGCTGCTGGAAATCGACACTGCCGGCGGCGTGCGCAAGTGGAACGGTGGCGCACCGCAAGGCTTCACCGCGGAAAGCTGGCAGCGCGATGTGTGGCGTTATATCAAGCAACTCGCCGACGATCCGGCGCGCAGCCAGCGCATCTGGCTGGCGTATGGCGACGAGGATCGGCTGCGCAAGGCGATGCCCTTGTTCGTACCGGCCCTGGACCCACGGCACGTGTTCGTGCGCGACGGCGGGCACAACTGGCGCGTATGGACGCCGGCGGCGCTGCAGATGCTGCGCGCGATCGACGCGCAACGCGCATCGGCTCACGCCGCGAGCGTCGGCAATCGCGGCAACGCCTCTTCCGGCACGACTTCGGAAAAACGCGTGGAGACACGTTCACCGTAACTGCGCGGCGTGGACGCCACCAGGTGGGCGAGCGCTTCCAACAGGCGCTCCAGCAGCAGCGCCGGATCGCTGGTCGACTGGATCGACAGGCGCAGTTCCGCCGCCGTGGGCGAACGCTGCAGTTGCAACATGTCGATGAGGTACATCTTCGCGGCTGCGAGTGAGCGGCGTTTCCCGGGGGCGGCCGGCGCGGGCACCATCGCAGTCGGTGTCGCGATCGGCACGACCACCGGCGCGTCGTCCGTCGCGGCCAGGAAGCCTTCGCGCACGAGGCGGTCGATCGACGCCACGCGTTGCACGCCGAGCATCGCGATCAGTTCGGCGCGCGTCCGCTTGCCGTCGGCGAGGATCAGGATCTGCCGGTCGCGCAGGTCCACGGCGCCGGCCTTCCCCGCGCCCAACGCATCGCGTGCCTTGTCGGTCTTGGACAATCGCATGGCATTCCCCCTGAGCCGCGAGAGGCTAGTGGGCGGATGTTTTGATTCGATGACAGTCGCGCGGCCTGAGCGCGTCGTAAAAGTGTCACAGGCCTGCCATACCGTGGCCGGCATGGACATCCTGATGGTGTCGGACGTGTACTTCCCGCGGATCAACGGCGTCTCGACGTCGATTCGCACCTTCGCCAAGGCGCTGGTCGCACTGGGCCATCGCGTCGTGCTCGTCGCCCCGGATTACGGCGCCACGCATCGCGAGGAGCAGCGCATGCGCGATGCGGAGTTCGGGCCCGGGTTCGACGTGATCCGCGTCCCCGCGCGCACGATTTTCTTCGATCCCGAAGATCGTTTGATGAAAGGCAGCGCGATGCGGGCGGTGTTCGAGCGCCTGGCGCATCGCCGCTGGGATGTCGTGCATGTGCATACGCCGTTTCGCGCGCATGCGCTTGGCGTGCGGGTCGGGCGTGCGTGCAACGCGCCGGTCGTGGAGACCTACCACACGTACTTCGAGGAGTACGTCGCGCACTATCTGCCCTGGTGCCCCCCACCGCTGACGCGTTTGATCGCGCGGCGCCTGTCGCGCAAGTTGTGTGGCGAAGTCGATCATCTGATCGTGCCGACGGAGGAAATGGCCGACGTGTTGCGCCGCTACGGCATCGACACGCCGGCCACCGTGTTGCCGATGGGGATCGACCTGAGCGAATTCACCGGCGGCGATCGCGCGGCCTTCCGCGCGCGCCACGGTTTGATGGACATGCAGCCCGTCGTCGCGACGGTGAGCCGCCTCGCCGTCGAAAAGAACATCGCCTTCCTCGTCGACGTCGTGCAGCGCCTCCTGCCCGAGTTCCCCGCGCTGCGATTCGTGATCGCCGGGGAAGGCCCGGATGCCGCGCGGCTGCGGCGCCTGGTGCGGGAACGCGGGCTCGACGCGAACGTCCTGTTCCTCGGGAACCTCGATCGCCGCACCACGTTGCTGGATTGTTATCGCGGCGCGGATGCGTTCCTGTTCGCCTCGCCCACCGAAACGCAGGGCCTGGTGCTGATCGAGGCGATGGCCCTCGGTGTGCCGATCGTCTCCACCGCGGTGATGGGCACCGCGACGGTGCTGCGCGATGCCGCGTCGGCGCTGGTCGCGCCGGAGGATGTCGAGGGCTTCGCCGAACGGGTGACCCGCGTGCTGCGCGATCCGGTGCTGCGGACCCTGCTTTCCGCCGCCGGGCCGCGTGATGCGCGCGCGTGGAGCCACGAGTCGCTCATGCAGCAGGTATTGACTGTCTATGGGCAGCGCACGCAAACACGCGCGCCGAACACCGCCGAGGAAATCGCATGACCGCCTACCGTCGTCGCTGGTTGCTCTTCCTGTTGCTGCTCACTGCGTGCGCCGCGTGGGCCGCGGCGCCCTGGGTCGACCTCGAACGGCGCTTCACGCCCGCGCAGATGCACGAAACGGGCCTGGATACGCTGCAACCCGTGCAACTCGCGTCGCTCAATCGCTTACTGCGCGACGAAGCAGCAACTGCCCGCGCGTCCGTCGCGACGGTGCCGTCCGAAAGCGGAGAGCAACGCAAGTCGTTCTTCGGCTACGACGAAGGCGTCATCCTCACGCGTCTCGTCGGCACGCTGACCGCGTGGGAACCGGGCACCGAGTTCACGCTGGCCAACGGGCAGCGTTGGAAAGTCCTCAAGGGCCACTACACCTTGAACAAACCGCGCGAAAATCCCGAGGTGAAGCTCGTCCCCGGCGCCGCGGGCCGCTGGTTCTTCCGCATCGACGACGACACACCGGGCGCGCGCGTTTACCGCGTCGACTGATCAAACCGCGGCGAGTTGCGGCGCGACCGGCAGATCCACCGGCAAGCACACGCGGAAGCACGATCCCTTCCCCAGCCCCGCGCTGCTGGCCTTGATCGTCCCACCATGCTGTTGCACGAGGCTGCGCACCAGCGACAAGCCGATGCCGAGGCCGCCTTCGTTGCGGTCCGGCGTCGGTTCGGCCTGCACGAAGAGATTGAACACGCGCGGGATCAGGGTGGCCTCCATGCCGACACCGTCGTCCTCCACCTCGATGCATGCCAAGTGGCCATCGACACTGAAGCGCACGTCGATGTGTCCGCCTTCGGGCGTGTATTTCGCGGCATTGACGAGCAGATTGGCGAACACCTGCCGCATGCGCGTCGCATCGCCCAGCACGCGCACCGGGCCCTCCGGCAGCGACACGCGCACGACGTGCCGCTTGCGTTCGACCAGGGGCGCGACCTGCTCCAGCGCCTCGTGCACGGATTGGGCGAGATCCATCTCGCGCACGTCCAGGACCGCCTGTCCCTGCGTGACGCGTGAGACGTCGAGCAGGTCGTTGACCAGGTGCGTCATGTGTTCGACCTGGCGCTGGATGATGTCGCTGGCGGCGAGCACGCGGTCCGCATCGCCGGGCGCCAGGCGCAACAGCGAGGCGGCGGTGGCGATCGGCGCGAGGGGATTGCGCAGTTCGTGCGCGAGCGTGGCGAGGAACCGGTCCTTGCGCTGGTCGGCGTCGCGCAGCGAATACTCGCTGCGTTCCAGGGCTTCCTGCACGAGCTTCTGTTCGTGGATCTCGGTGCACGTGCCCATCCAGCGCACGATCGCCCCGGTGGCGTCGCGAATCGGCAACGCACGGCCGAGCGTCCATCGATAGTCGCCACTTCGGTGGCGCAAGCGATATTCGATTTCGTAGGGCTCGCCCGTCGCGAGGCTGTGGCGCCAACGTTCCCACGCGCGCGGCTGGTCTTCGGGATGGAAGAGACCGCTCCAGCCTTCGCCATCGGTCGAGCCTTCCGGCACGCCGGTGAAGGCGTACCACTGGTGGTTGTAGTAGTCGTGGTGGCCGTCGGGCCGCGTGGACCACACCATCTGCGGGATCATCTCGGCGATGGTGCGGAAGCGCTGTTCGCTTACGCGCAGTGCATCCAGCGCGACCTCGCGGTCGGTGACGTCGTGGCCCTGCACGAAGATGGCCGCCGCCTGCCCGTCGGCGCCCACGATCGGTTGGTAGACGAAGTCGACGTAGCGCGGATGCAACGCCCCGGCGGTCGAGGCCAGGCGCACTTCCATCCCGCGCCCGACGAAACGCCGCCTGGTCTCGCGCACCTGGTCGAGCAGGTCGAAGTAGCCCTGGTCGCTGATCTCCGGCAATGCATCGCGCAGGCTGCGGCCGATGAGATCGGTGCGGCCCACGAGTTCCTCGTACGCCGGATTCGCGATCTCGAAGATGTAATCCGGGCCGGAAAGCACGGCCATGAAACCCGGCGCCTGCGCGAACAGCGACATCAGGTAACGGCGCTGCGCATCCAGCGCGCTGTTCGCATCCTGCACCGCGCGTGCGCGCGAGACGACGCCCTGCCACAGTTGTTCCGGCGTCGCGCCCTGGCTTTGGCGCACGGCTTCGAGTTCGGCGCGGTTGCGTTCGACATCGGTGACGTCGGTGGTGTGTTGCAACACAGCGTGCACCCGGCCGTCCGCATCGAACAGGGGCGTATGCGTCGCGCTCCAGAAGCGCTCTTCGACCAGCGGACCTTCCGGCGTTTCGCGCTCGATGGCGTACGGCACCAGCGCGAGCATGTCGGGACGCCCGGTTTCGAACACGCGCAGCATCGAACGACGCACCGCGTCGCTTTGCGAATCGCCCTGGTCGTTGACCTCGCCCGGGAAGGCGTCGAACACGCAGCGCCCGACGAGCGCCTGCGGCGTCGTGCCCAGGATCGCCGCATAGGCGTCGTTGACCGCGAGATAACGCAGCTCGCGATCCACCACCATGTAGGGGTTCGGCGATTGGCGGAACAGGGCTTCGAAGTCGACCACTTGGTGCTCCGGCGCCGCCGCAGGATCGGGAAAGCCGGAATTGTGAAGAAGGCGCCGTCATGGCGCCTTCACGCGATCAGAACCGTTGGTCGCGGTGCCAGCGCAGGGCCGTTTCGAGGATGGGTTCGAGGCGGTCGTAAGCGGGCACCCAGCCCAGCGATGCGCGCGCCTTGTCGCTTGCGGCGACCAGCACTGCGGGGTCGCCCGCGCGGCGCGGGAGCATCTCGAAGGGAATGGACCGCCCGCTCACCCGCTCGGCCGCGGCGATCACCTCGCGCACGGAGAACCCTCGGCCGTTGCCTAGATTGAAGGTGTGCGCGCCGGGCTGGTGGTCGATCAAGGACAGCGCGCGCAGGTGCGCTTCGGCCAGATCGTCGACGTGGACGTAATCGCGCACGCAGGTGCCGTCGTGCGTGTCGTAGTCCTCGCCGAAGACCTTGAGCCCGCCGCCGCTGCCCAGCGCGGCGCGCAGCACGTTGGGAATCAGGTGCGTTTCGGGCGAATGCGATTCGCCGATGGTGGCCTCGGGACTCGCACCGGCCGCGTTGAAGTAACGCAGCGCGACCGAACGCAGCCCGTAGGCGGCGGCCGCATCGGCGAGGATGCGTTCGACCATCAACTTGCTCGCGCCGTAGGGATTGATCGGCTGCTTCGGATGGTCTTCGTCGATGCGCTCGCGCTCGGGATGGCCGAACACCGCGGCGGTCGAGGAGAACACGAGCCGGTCGACGCCCTGCCCGCGCATCGTTTCCAGCAGGTTGAGCGTGCCGGTGACGTTCGCCGCGTAATAGGCGTACGGGTCGGCCACCGATTCGCCGACGAGCGAGCGCGCGCAGAAATGCATCACGGCATCGAACCGCCGGCCTTCGAAGGCCCGGGCGAGCGATGCAGGATCCAGGACATCGGCTTCGACCAGCTCGCCCCATTGCACCGCCTCGCGATGCCCGGTGGAGAGATTGTCGAGCACGGTGACGCGGTGGTCGCGCAAGGCGAGCCAGCGGGCCATGTGACTGCCGATGTAACCCGCTCCGCCGCAGACGAGGATATGCATCGTGGAAGCATGACCCGTTGCATCGCCGCGCCGCAAGGGCCAAGGTTTCCCCATCGCACCGGCATGGAGCATCGCGATGAAGTACTGCGACCTGGTGATGAAGGGCGGGATCACGAGCGGCATCGTGTATCCGAACGCGGTGCTGGCCCTGGCCCGGGAGTTCCGGTTCAAGAGTGTCGGCGGGACATCGGCCGGTGCCATCGCCGCCGCGGTGACGGCGGCCGCGGCCTGCGGCGATCGGCGCAAGACGCTGGGCGCGGCGGTTTCCGACGCGCAGGGCGCGGGGTTCGAAGGCCTGGCGGCGGTGGCCGCACAACTCACGACCCAAGGGTTCATCGCGCGCTTGTTCCAACCCGCGTGGGGCGCACGCAATGCGTATCGCGCGCTGGTGTGCGCCACCGGCACCGCGTCGCGATGGAAGAAGATCGCCGCGATCGCCGGTGCGGTCCTGGCGACGGCGCCGCTGGAATTCGCGCTCGTGTTCGGTTTGCTGCTCGCGCTCGGGTATTGGCTCGCGGACGCAGGCGGCGTTCTCGCGATGGTGTTGCCGTCCTTGTTCTGCGCTTACGCGGCGGCGGCGATCTCCGCGGTGCTGCGGGTGGCGCGCGTCGTGCGCGGGAATCTGTTCGGCCTGTGCAGCGGCAGGTCCCGAACACCGCGGCCTGCGCTCATCGAATGGCTGCACGCGATCCTGCAACGCCTCTCGGGCCAGGCCGCCGGCGCACCCCTCACCTTCGCCGACCTTTGCAATGCGCCGCGCTTCGCAGGCGAGCCTGCGACGCCCGACGCCATCGTGCTGCGCATGATCACCACCAGCATCTCGCATCGCGAACCGCGCACCCTCCCCTTCCGCGACGTGCGCTTCTGGTTCCTGCGCGATGAATTCGAGCGCCTGTTCCCGAAGGACGTCGTCGACTGGATGGTCGCCAACGGCGGCACGCCGGCGCAGGTCGAAGGCAAGACCTATTACCCGCTGCCCGCCGACGACCAGCTGCCCGTCCTCGTCGCCACGCGCATGAGCCTGAGCTTTCCGCTCCTCGTCAGCGCCGTGCCGCTGCATGAACCGGCGCGCCGTGCCGCGCCCGACCCGGAAGTGGAACGCGCGCCTCCCGCCCCCGCGCAATCGCAGGCCGACACCGCCGACCAACTCGCGACGGGTGGCGCACGCACCGCCTCGCATATCGCGGCGATGCGCCCGGTGTGGTTTTCCGATGGCGGCATCGGCAGCAACTTCCCGATCCACCTGTTCGACGCGGCGCTGCCGCTGTGGCCGACCTTCGCGATCGACCTGGTGTACCCGGGCGTCGACGACACGCCCAGCGATGCGGTGTTCCTGCCGGAACGCAACGCGCAGGGTTGGCAACGCACGTATCAACGCATGGGCGATGGCAACGCCGCGGCGGTTGTCGCCGGTTTCCTCTTCGGCATCCTCGCCACGATGCAGAACTGGCGCGACCTTCTCCTCGCACGCGCCCCGGGCCAACGCGACCGCATCGTGCACATCGCCTTGCACGGCGACGAAGGCGGCCTGAACCTCGACATGCCCCAAGCCGTGCTGGAACGCATCGCCGCGAAAGGCACCGCGGCCGGCGAACGCTTCAACGCGTTCTCCTTCGAGAACCATTACTGGATCCGCTGGCGCAACCTCGCCTCGGGCCTGCAGCGTTACACGCGACAGGTCGCACGCACGCACGACCCCGCGCTGCGCATTCCCGACTACGCCGCTGCCTACGCCCTGCCCGAATCGCCCGACACCGAACCGCCGTCGTACGCGTACACCGACTACTTCCAGCGCAACGAATCGGCGAGGCTACTGCGGCAACTGGTGCACCAGGGGGAAGCGTGGAGCGACATGCAACCCGACCTGACGCAAGGCGCGCCGCGGCCGTTGCCGCAGATGACGATCACGCCGATTTATTGAGGCGCGATTACTGCAGCCACGGCTTGTTCCAGGTCGGACTGTTGATCTTGTTGCCGCCACCGTTGGTCGAGCACGTCGCGATGGTCGCGTAGGTCGGGCTGCCGGCCTGCTCGGTGAAACCGATCAGCAGCAGCGAACCTTGTGCGATCGCCGAGAAACTCACGCTGGTCGATTCGGTCGCCTTGTTGTCGTTGGTCGGCTGGCCGATGATCCCGTTCACGCCACCCAGCGTTGCCGTCGAAAGCACGTAGTTGCGGAAAGTCGGCACCGCGATCGTGTCGGTGACCGTGCGGCCGCCGCACACACCCGTGATGCTGCGGTTGGTCGTCGTCTCCAGCCAGTAATTCGTGAACAGGATCGCGCCGGTCTGCGGCAACGCATTGCCCGCCGACAACACGCAATGATGATCGGTGCCCGCCGGTTTCAGGCATTCCTTGTTGACGTCGGTCGATACGGTCGCAAAGACGAAGGGATTGCCGCCGCCGCCCGTGACGCGCACGTCGAACGTGCCGCCCGTGCTGCCGCCGACCTGGAAGGCCTGCGCATCCGCCCAGACATCGCTGTTGTCGTTGGGATCCACGCCCGCCAGGTTCGGCAGCGACGCATTGACCGCCACGCCGGAACTCGAGCGCCGCATTTCGCCGGTGTTGTTCGCCGTCCCGCTGGTCTTGCCGATGGTGCGGCTGCCGGAAGGCTGCAAGGGGTTGCTCGCCAACAGGTTCCCGCTGTTGACCGTCAGCACCGCGGCGTTGCTGGCCGTCCACTTCGCGATCTCGGTCAGGTTGACCGTCGTGAAGGGCAGGAAGGGCATCACGCATTCTTCGTTCGGCGTACCGGTCGGGCAATCGCCGTCGGCGGCGGTGTCCTGCAGCACTTCGCCGAGCTTGTCGCGCGCGTCTTGTTCGAGATAGTCGACGTACAGCCCGCGCCCGTGCAGGTAACGATAGTCGGTGTTGGAAGCCGTCGAGATGTTGACGGTCGGTGCGTTGAAGAGCAGGTCGTTGTTGAACGCGACCTGCGCGTTCGATGGCGCGGTCGACGAACTGCCGTTGTAGCCGGAGAGGAAACTCTTCACGAAGCTCGTGTAGCGCGTCACCGCATCGCTGGTCGGCAAGCCGCTCTTGGCCGCAACGCTGCCGATGGCCTGCGTTTCGAGCAAGCCGAACTGTCGTGCGTAAAGATCCGATGCCGTCCGCCAGAACCCATCGACGCGCACCAGGCGGCACGCGTCGACATACGTGCCGTTGTTGGTGTTGTTGACGGCGACCAGGACGTTCGAGTTGTTGAGGTCGTACTTGGAAACGGAATTGTCGTTGCGCTCCGGATCGAAACGCACCTGCGTGTTGTTGCCCGTGTCATGGTGGTCGCGGCAGCATTCCTGGCACAGGTCGCTCTGCGTGACGCCCGACTTCACCCCGGAGGCCTTCGATTGCCCCGGCGCGGCCGTGTTGCCGGCCGGCTGCGTCACCGCGTATTCCTCGCCCGTCCACACCGCCGGCCACAACGCCGTGCGGTAGATCGCGGGCAGATTGTTGCCGCCTGCGCCGTACTTGCAGCTGCACTTCACGATTTCCTGTTCGAAGCGCTTCTGGATCTGCACGCCGTCGCCGAAGCCCGGCGGCGAATAGTTCAGCACCGTGTAGCGCGTGCCCACGACGATCTGGTTGTTCTTCGAACCGATGAGCTCGGGAGTCGGATTGGTCGTGCTGCTGTTGGATTGATCGTTGAGCGCGATCGGAAAGCTGCCAGGGGTGGTCGAGCGCACGATCGGCCCGCCGCTGCCGATGCTGAGCGGCTCGGGCGGGATGACGACGCTGCTGGTCAGCGCCATCGAACTCACGTCCGAGACCAGTTGCATGTTGTGGCGCAAACCGCTGGCGTCGTTCCACCACGCATCCAGGGTGACGCGCTTGAACTGCGCGACTTTCGAGTCCTGCAAGCTGGGCGCAGGCGCTGGCGTGGCGAAGTCGGGCGAGCCGTACCAGGTGGTGATCGTTTGTTGCGTGGAAAGACTGCCGATGCCCGCCTCATCGCGTGCGCAGACCCGCCACGCATCGTCGGGCGCGGCTGCTTCGCAATCTTCGCCGTCGACGGTGGTCTTGGCGGCCTGCGCGCCCTCCGGCAGCAGTTGCCCGTAACTCCCGCTGCGCAACGCATCCATGCGCGCCGACAGCATCGCCGCAACGCGTCCACGCACTTTCGCATCCGCCGACGAACGCGTCAGGCTGCCCTGCAAGGCCGCAAGGGCCAGCAGGCCGACGGTGAGTACGACAATGGCGACCAGCACTTCGAGGAGGCTGAACCCGCCGCTGCGGCGATGGAGGATCATGTTGCGTTCTCCTCAGTACGACTCGCGGTCGGTCCACGCGCCCGGCAAGGTCGCGTACACGTTGCCCGCCTGTGTGACGATGCTCCCGAGCACGCTGGCGTCGGAGATCACCGCGGCGGTGCCGTTGACTTTCATCTGGCCCTGCACCACGAGCGCGCCGTAGATCGCGGAGCCTGCGTTCATCTGCAGCATGCAGTTGCTGGGGCACGACCCGGACAGGCTGCTGCCCGTGGCCGGGCGAAGCGTATTGCCGGTATCGCGGATGAACACGTAACCGAACACGACGCCATGGATCGTCGTCTGCCCGTCGAGGATCAGGAACACCGGTGCGTCCGGTGTGCCGACCTGCCCGCTGATGTCGCAATCGGTCTGGCACCAGATGATGCCCTTGCTGGTTTCGGAGGAAAGCAGCGCGCTCGTGCCGAGCTGCGCGCTGGTCACCAGGTTTTCGTGCGCCTGTGTCGGGATCACTTTTTCGGCGATCTTGTACAGATAGGCCTCGTCGGGCGGCACCGTGGCGATCACGCCGTTTTCGGGATTCTGGTACAGCACCGAGGGCGCCTTGGTTTCGGCGAAGCAGTCGAGGTCGCTGTCGACCCATGCCTTCACGCCGAACACGAAGCGGAACATGTCGGGCGGGAACTCGCAGGTGGGATACGACAGCGAATCCGAACGCACGTTGAAGTTCGCACCGACGTGGCCGCCGGTGTTGTACAGCGTGTTCGAGTTCGTGCCCGCGTCGACGTCGAGCACGTCGATGCCTTCGCAATCGGTGAAGGCACCCGAACAACGGTCGTTGCCGCTGGTGTCGTAACTCAGCGTCGCCGGCGAACCGGTGGCGTCGCACTTGCAGTCGTCGCAGCGGATCGTGTGTTGGTAGATCGACGGCGTGTGGCTCCCCTGCGAATAGCGGAAGAACTCATCGGCGTAACAAGTGTTGGGCGTGCCGTGCTTGTCGATGTCCAGTCGGCTCCAGACAGAAACGGGCACACCTTTGCCGCCGGCCCTCGCGTTGGTCACGATCTGCAGGTTGCCGGTCACGTCGACCGCGCCGGAGGCCATGACCGGCGGCGTGCTCACAATCTCGTCGCCGAGCTTCGGATACTGGCCGACGGTCTGCACGAGCGTGCTGTTGGTGTTTTCGCCCGGCAAGCGCGCGACGCTGACGAAGGTGGCGATCTGCACGCTCGACGAGCCGACGGCGCCGCAGGGGATCGGAGACGTCTCGGTTGCGGGCGCCTGGGCAAAACACACCACCGGCGCCACACCATAGGCAACGGCCTGTGTGTTCGCCATCGACGTGATCTTCGACGAGGTCGGCATGCGCAGCATGTATTGCGACAGGGCGGTGTCGATATTGCCGATGGTGTTGGTGGTGTCGGCCTTGAGCCGGTACATGGAGCCGCGGCGGGAAACCTCCGCGCCGTTGACCACGAACGTGGTGTTGGGCACCGCACTACAGGGAAAGGTCGCGTCGTCTTCCGGGCAGAGCTCCCAGAGGTTGGCGTTGGTCAACATCTCCGGATGCTGGCGGATCAGGTATTCGAAGCCCTGTGCCAGGCCCGCCTCGGCCACTTCGCCCGCGACCTTCGAACGCACGTCGTTGCCGGTGCTGCGTTGCTCGAACACGCCCACGCGCAACGCGAACAGCGTCAGCAGGCCGGCGAGCAACAGCAGCACGAGCGCGATGAGCAGGACGGTGCCCGACTGACGCGAACGCGGAAGAGGATGGGCGCGCATGGAGGGCTCCGTGGAGGTCAGGTACCGGCGCCGACCGAGCGGACGTAGACGGTCTGGCGCATGGTCCGCACGATGGGCGGAGCCGAGGGGTTGGTGTCGATGAGGCGACCGGTGATGGTCACGTCGATCTGGCGGACGAAGTCGTCGGGGACGCCGGAGGGAACACGGTCGAAACGAAGGTCGGTGATCTGGACCTGATCGGAGCTGAGCTGGGCACCGCCGACGACACAGTCGCCCGGCCGAGTGTCGGCGCCGTTGATCATCAAGCGCCCTTCCTGCAGTGCCAGCGTGTGCCAGGGCCCTTGAATCGCGTCGTCATAGGCATAGATCGCACAGACATTCCCTGGCGTGCGAATGTCGGCGAAATCATTGGGCCCCAACGCCTCGCTGAGCGGATCTCCCACCGACCGCGCACGCCGCAAATCATTCGCGACAAGATTCAGCGTCGCGCGCAACTCCTGGTTCAGTCGCGTGGCTTGCAACGTCTGCCGATTCGACCGGATCACGGCGACGACGAGCGTGGTGACCGCGGCCATCACGACGAGCGCCAGCACGAGCGACACCATCAGCTCGATGAGCGTGAATCCCGCTTCGCGACGACGGGAAATCAGTTTGCGCATTGCGACATTCCCGACAACCTCGGCTTCGCCGGGGGCGTGCACGACCTGGCCTGCCCGAGCGCCGGGACCGCGACCATGACCTCGTACTTCCCGCTCGGAGACGTCAGCGACAAGCTCTGGCTGCCCAACCGTCGCTCGCTTCCAGTGCCTGTCACCATCGCACCGAGCGTGTTGTCGAAGACGATGTCGGCGTCCGGAAGTCCGCTAAGCGAGACGTCGTGATAGTCGGCCGAAGACACCACCCGCCGAATGCCAGAGACCATGCACTTCGTACCATTGGTGCAATCGCAGCCGTTCGCGCTCTCGTCGGCTTTCTGACCGCCGGTGGGCGGCAGCGCCTGGTCGGCGCCCACGCACCACGTCGTGCCGCTGCCGGTCGCCTTGACGCTGATCGGCAAATCGTTCTTCACCGCCTCCGCCCGCGCCTGACTGATGAGGCTGGACACATCATCGGCTGCCGCGCGCACGCGATTGCGGTCGAAGAAGTCCGACAGCGAGGGCGCGGCCAGTGCGGCCAGCACCACGATGATCGCCACCGCGATCATCATCTCCATCAATGTGAATCCGGGGGACGGCGCGCGCGCCATGATCGTCGCCTGGTTGCTGCACGTTTGCGTGCATGCATTGGAACGCCGCTGGCGCTCCTTCACGGGCACTAAACGGACGGGCGGGCCATCGAGGCGGACCAACGAAAACGTGGGCCGTATCGCTGCACGCACCGCCGCGCGATGATCACTCTGCGGTGCGTGCGCCTTCGCTCAGTGGCAATCGAGCGATTGGATGATGTTGTCCTTGTCCGTGTAAATCGTCAGTCGGTCGGGGCGATAGTCCGCGCGCTCGACATTGTCCGGGCCGATGATCCGCCACAGCCCGAACCCGCTCTCGCGCACCAGGCGGCGCGCGTTGGCTTCGTTCGCGGGCTGCCCTTTCGCCCAGTCGAGTTTGGACGTGTCGCACTTGGCGACGCCCTTGGCCTGTGGCGCGGGCTTTTCCTTCGCATCCGTCGATGCGCATGCACAGAGCATGCAGGCCACGACCACTGCAAGACCGAACCGATGCATCGCGCTCTCCTGGTCAGCCCCGCGAAGGCGGGGCATCCAGACTAGGCCAACGCAACGCGGGCGCATTCACGGCAATTCCCGGATCGAATGCGGATCGATCGAATAGGGGTGCATCTGCGCGAGGAAGCCCGGTTGCGCCGCCACGCGCGCCACCCACGCGCGGAAGGCGGCGAACGGCGCGAGCGCCAGGCCGGCTTCTTCGGCACGGCTTGCGTAGGCGAAGAGCGCGATGTCCGCGATGGTGTATGTCTCCCCCGCGATGAACGGGCGCTGCGCGAGCTCGCGATCGAGCAACGCAAGCGTGCGCAGACCACCGGCGCGCTTGCCTTCGACGAGGTCGGGCGAACGGCGCGCGAGCTTGCCCGTCATCGTCCAATGACGCAGCGAACCGATGACCGCTTCGACGTTCTCCTGTTCGAACGACAACCACTGATGCACCTTGGCGCGCGCGAACGGATCGCCCGGCAGGTAGGCGGTGCCATCGGCGAGGAAGGCGAGGATCGCGTTCGACTCGGCGAGCGCGCGCCCATCGTCGAGTTCCAGCACCGGCACCTTGCCGGTCGGGTTGCGCGCCAGGAATTCCGGCGAACGGCCTTCGCCTTCGAAAATCGAGACGGGCACCGTGCGATGCGGCAGCGACAGATGTCGTAGCAGTTGCCGCACCTTCCATGCATTTTGCGAAGGCAGGTAATCGTGGAGGGTCATCATCGCGGCGCTTCCGGTGGGAAAGCGACAGTCTGGCGCGCCGTGCCAGGCGCCAATATCCGATTCGTGCGCAGGCCGCTTGCGCGCAGGGTTGGCGTTAGGCTCGACGTCCCCCCGTTTGCAGGATGCCCGCCATGCCCCGCTATCTCGCGATTTTCACCGGTACGCCCGAGGCCCGCGCGGCGAGCGGATGGGATGCGTTGCCCGAGGACCAGCGCAAGGTGCGCGAACGCGAGGGCATCGCGGCCTGGAAGGCGTGGATGGAGCGCAACGCCGGGGTCGTGCAGGAAAACGGTGCGCCGCTGGGCAAGACGCTGCGTGTCGACAAACAAGGCGTGCAGCCCATCCGCAACGCGATGTCGGCGTGGGTGGTGGTCCAGGCCGATTCGCAGGAAGCGGCCGCGCGCCTGTTCGAAGGGCACCCGCACTTCACCATTTTCCCCGGCGATGGCGTGGAAGTGATGGAGTGCCTGCCGATGCCGGGCGGCTAGCCCGCAGGCCTCACGCGTCGGAGAGCGCCTGCTTCACCGCGGGCGGAAGCACCAGCAACTGCACGATCCGCTCGGCGTTGTCGACCAGGAACTGACAGCTTTCGGATTCGCCGAGGTTCGCGCCCTTGCCGATGTCGCGCATGTCCTGGTCGATCGCCTGCACCATCTGCGGCTTGATCAACGGATACGCCTTTTCCGGATCCGTGCCATCGGCGACGAGGATCGCCTTCGCACGCGCGTATTCCTGCGCGTGCGCATTTTCGAAAGCGGAAACGAACGGGCCGATGTCCACGCCGCGCGCGTCGCAATAATCCTTGCGCGTGCGCGTGTTCGACCAATGGAAGCCCATGTAGAAACCCGCCGCCGTCTTGGCGCGGTCCTTCGCGTCCAGGGACGCGAGCTTCTGGTTGGCCAATTCGGTGGAGGTCGCCTTCATCGCGTCGGCCAGCGGCATGTCCGGGTGGTCGGCCTTCGCCTTCTCGACCATGCCGTCGTAGGCCGCCTTCGCCTGCGCCTGGACCACTGCCGGTGCGATGTGCTTCGACCAACCGCGATGCACGTGATAACCGACGATCAAGACCGCGACCAGCGCCGCGGCCCAAAGGACTCGCTTCATGTCCCCTCCTCCCCCGAGGTGGAATGCCGGGCCGGGCGGCCGGGCTGGCGCGGATCATAGCGTGGCGCAAACAGGCCGCGCTTCAATCCCAGGCGGTCGCGTTCTTCGGGAAGCCGGGGCGCTGCACGCGCACGATGCAGAAGCGCTGGCCCGTCGGCGCTTCCATCACGACCCAACGTTCCAGCGTGTCCACGACGCGCGCGCCGAGGCGTTCCAGACGTGCCACTTCGGCCGGGATGTCGTCGGTCTCGATGTCCAGGTGCACGCGGCTTGCGTGCGAGACGCGCTGCAATTGCACGATCGGTTCGTCTTCCGGTGTTTCCAGCATGACGTAGTTGCCGCGCGTGCCGGGGTGTGCGCGGTCGATGCCGCGGCCGAGCGCCGCCGACCAGAAGCCGGCCGCGGCCTCGATGTCGTCGGTGTTGCAATCGATCAGCAGGGCGCAGAGGCGGGAGCGGTGCATGCCCGCGATGTTAATCCAGGTGCGCCGCGTTCTTGTCGCGATGCTTGCCGTACCCGCGATCCATCCGCCCCGTGAGCCATTTGACGAAGCGCGAGAGTCGCCCGCGGCGCGTCTTGCGCGCTTTCGCAGCCGCATCGACCAGCCACGCCACCTGGATGACATGTCGCTCGCCTTCGAACGGCAGGTGCCCATGGAAGGAGCAGTCGGACCGTTTGAAGGCGGCCAGCGTGCCGAACACCGGCGGGATCTCCGGCACGAGCGTCGCCTCGATGTCGTTGGGTTGCGTCAAAAAACGCAGGCATCCGGCGTGCGCTTCGGCCGGCCATCGCGGGTTGAGATACAACAGCGCGCTCGCGACCTTCGACAGACTGTCGGTGTGGATGGAGCCGTGCCGCAGGTTGAGCGAGCGACAGATCGTCACCAGCGGCGGGTATTGCGACAGGCGCTCGATGCCCAGGTGTGCGCCGAGTGCATCGGCGAATTCCGGCGCCGTCAACTCCGACACCAACGCATTGATGCTCGCGCCGCAATCGTTCGCCGCATGCGGGAAGTAGCCTGCGCCGCTGTAGCGCGGGAAATCGGCATCCAGGTCTGACGCCGCCGCCTCGTCGAGCACCCCGTGCGCGATCAGCAGCGGGAACGGCGCCTTGCGGATGTCGGCGACTGCGAGCTGGTCGGGGCGCAATAGCATTCGGGGATCACCGATGCGGAAGGCCGATCAGTGCAGGTCGACCTTGGCCACGTGGTCCTTGTAACTTTTCTTGGGGTCCACGCCGAGCAGCAGCTTCACGCCCGCGAACAGGCTCGATGCGTTTTCCCACACTTCGGCGTCGTCGGCATCGAAGCGCAACAGCGCCAGCTTCGGATCGTCCTTGCCCTCGTACCACGCGGCGATGAAGGGATTCCACAGGCGATCGATCACTTCGCGATCCATGTGCAGCGCGAGCGAACCCGACAGGCTCGCGAACAACTCGTGGCCCTTCGAAGCAAAACTCGCCACGGCGCGCCCGCCCGAATCTCCCAGCTGTTTCACCAGCGCGCTGTCCTGCGCCGTGAAGAACCAGATCGGCCCGCGTTCTTCCTCGTACACGGCGGTCAGGGGACGCGCGTGTTCTTCGCCCTGCAGCCCGACGAAGATCGTCCGGTCGGACTTCAGCGCCTTCCACATTTTCGCTTCGAGTTCGTGGGGCGTGGACATGCGTGGCTCCGCCGTTGGGGACCTGCCGGTTGTATTGAAACCACGGTGAACGCGGGGCGATGGCGGCCGGTATCATGGCGCATGAACGATGCCGCCGAATTCTCCGATCTCCCGCTCGATCCGAAGCTGATGCAGGGCCTGGATGCGCTGGGCCACGTGCGCATGACGCCGGTCCAGGCGCGCAGCCTCCCCGCTTTGCTCGAAGGGCACGACCTGATCGCGCAGGCGCCCACCGGCAGCGGCAAGACCGCGGCGTTCGGCCTGGCGCTGCTGCATCGCATCGACCTCCCGCAGGTCCGCGCGCAAGCCCTGGTGCTGTGCCCGACGCGGGAGTTGGCCGACCAGGTCGCCAAGCACATTCGCAAGCTGGCCACCGGCTTGCCGAACCTGAAACTCCTGACATTGACCGGTGGCGTCGCGCTCGGGCCGCAACTCGCATCGCTCGGCCACGCACCGCATGTCGTCGTCGGCACGCCGGGCCGCGTGCAGGAGCTGTTGCGCAAGAAGGCGCTCGACCTGCGGGGCATCCGCACGCTGGTGCTCGACGAAGCCGATCGCCTGCTCGACATGGGCTTCGAGGAACCGATTCGCGAAATCATCAAGGCCACGCCGAAGGACCGGCAGTCGTTGCTGTTCTCGGCCACGTTCCCGGACGCCGTGCGCGCGATCGCGCGCGCCACGATGCGCGATCCGGTCGAAGTCACCGTCGAAGGCGCCGCCGATGCAGCCCCCATCGAACAGCGCTTCTACGAAGTCGATGCCGAACGCAAGCCGTCCGCGCTGGCCGGCCTGCTGATGGACCACGGCGGCAACAACGCGGTCGTGTTCTGCAACATGCGGCGCGATACCGAGGAAGTCGTCGCCTCGCTCACGCACCTGGGGTTCTCGGCGCTCGCGTTGCACGGCGACATGGAACAGCGCGACCGCGAAGAAGTGCTGGTGCGCTTCGCCAATCGCAGTTGCACGGTGCTGGTCGCCAGCGACGTCGCCGCGCGCGGGCTCGACATCGAAGACCTGGGCGCGGTCGTCAATTACGACGTGCCGAACGATCCCGACACGTACTTGCATCGCATCGGCCGCACCGGGCGCGCGGGCCGCGAAGGCCTGGCGCTGACGCTCTGCACCTCGCGCGAATTGCCGCGCCTGAAAGCGATCGAAGACGCGCTGAATCTGCGCATCGCGCTGCAGCGGCCGCCGATGGCCGCGTTGAAGGCGAACGTCGGGCAACGCGCGCCGATGGCGACGCTGCGCATCGACGGCGGCCGCACCGACAAGCTGCGACCGGGCGACATCGTCGGCGCGCTCACCGGCGAAGGCGGCCTGAAGGGCGACACGATCGGCAAGATCGATGTCTTCGCCACGCGCAGCTACGTCGCGGTGCCCGCGGCGCAGGCGAACAACGCGCTCGCGCGATTGACGCAAGGGAAGATCAAGGCGAAGCGTTTTCGCGTTCGGAAGCTGTAATCCCGTCCTGCGCTTTGTCGCGCTCGCGCAGGCCCAAGGCTTCGAGCGTCGCAACGATCGGCGTGCGGAAGGGCAACAGGCAGGTACGAAAGATCGCGGAGCGTACCCGGCTGCTGGTCGGCAAGCGATACGCCAGGCCTTCTTCGACGGTGTACAGGCACGGATGGCAGATGCCGCAGGGCAGCCCGTTGCGTCGCGGACTGTGGCAAAACCACGTCATCGCCATCAGGTCCTGCCAACCGCGTGCGTTCGCCTCGGCCGCCATCTCGCGTTTCGTGACTTCGAAGACGGGGAAACTGAAGAACCGGAACAACGCGTGGAGATCCGCCGCTTCCTCCGACGCCGTCGCCAGGCGGGCATCGAAGACATGCGTTGCGCCCGCCCGCTCGGCTTCGATGACGAACGGCGCCAGGACCGCGTGCGCCTTGTCGTCGCGATGAATGCACAGTTCGATGGCGTCGATGCCTTCCTGCGTGCAGAACCATGCGAGCCATTCGTACTGCCGGCCGAGGAAGCTCCGCCGTAGCGTCCGTTCATATGCCTGCGTGATCGCGGGATCCTGCGCCAATGCATCGACATCGCACAATTGCGTCGGCGCCAAACGCGAAGCCGCATCCGGAAAGACTTTCCCCAGGGCAGAACGAATACGCTCCATCGTGGCAAGCTCGACAGCCGTCGACGCGCGCTTGCTGCGCAGGAGATAGAACGGGGCCACGCTTGCGTTCGAGCCCGACAGCAGACGCATCAGGCGGAATGTCGAGTCCCAGCCGCCGGTCCAGAGCAGCCGTACTTGCGTGTCGTGCATGTGTTGCAACTCCGATGCCGATGCAACGAGTGTGGCATCGCACACATCAATGCGCGTTTCATCTTGGGCAATGCGCATGCCGCGTTCACGACCACGCGCGCAAGGTTCGCGACGCTCACAGGAGGCAGGCACATGTCGAACGCCGTTCCGACCCAACTCTTCTGGACCAGCGGATGGGATTCGACATTCCGCCTGCTCAGCCTGCTGCTCGAACACCGCGTTCCCGTGGCGCCGATCTACATCGTCGATCCCACGCGCGCGTCGGCGGCCATCGAGCGTTCGTCGCTGGAGCGCATCCGCGATGCGTTGTTCGAACGGCACCCGCACACCCGCGCGTTGCTGCAGCCGGTGCAGGAAGTGCCGATGTCCGACATCGCCGAAGACCCGGCGGTGACCGCGGCCTTCCACCGCATCGCGTCGCGCACGCCGCTCGGGAACCAGTACGAATGGATCGCGCGCTATTGCAAGCAATACGGCGTGCGCGGCGTGGAGGTCTCCTGCGAACACACCTACCAGGGCCCGCACGCCGTACTGCATGCGATCGCCGAACGCGTGACCGACGCGCACCGGTTGACCACGTGGCACTTGCCGAGCGACTACCCCGACGCGGACGTGCAAGCGATCTTCGGAGCGTATTCGATGCCCTTGTTCGAAATGACGAAGGAACAGACCGCCGAAGTCGCACGGCGCAACGGGTGGCTCGACCTGATGGGCCTCACATGGTTCTGTGATCGGCCCACCAGGCAGGGGCAACCCTGCGGCCTCTGCAATCCTTGCCTCTACGCGATCAAGCAAGGGTTCGGGTGGCGCATCTCGCCAGGCCGCCGCGCGGTGTCGGCCATCTACCGCCGCACGCTGTATCCGGTACGGAAGATGGCGCGCAGTGCGCTGCTCCGCTCGCGTGCCGCGCAAGCGCAGCCGGTGCACTAGGCGGGCATCAGGCCCAGATCGCGGCGGTGCGCTCGATCGTCCAGAACGCGGCGGCTCCGCCGATGGCATAGGCCGGCACGTAATGGCTCCATGTCGGCAGGCGCTGGATCCACCGCTGCGCTGCCGCAGCCACCGCAAGCACCGCGCAGACGAACGCCAGCTGCCCGATTTCCACGCCGACGTTGAAGGTCAGCAGCGCAACCGGGATCGCCTTCTGCGGCAAGCCGACATCGGCCAGCGCGCCGGCGAAGCCGAAGCCATGCAGCAACCCGAACGAGAATGCGACGACCCATGGCGCGCGCGCGGTGAGGCCGGGTTGACCGTGCATGCCGCGGATCACTTCGGCGGCGACGAACACGATGCTCAGCGCTATGGTCGCTTCCACCGGCGCGCCGGGCACATGCACCCAGCCCAGCGTCACGGCGACGAGCGTCAGGCTGTGTGCCGCGGTGAAGGCCGTCACCGTCGCGACGATGCGCTTGCCGCCACGCACCACCAGCAACAACGCGAGCACGAACAGCAGATGGTCGATGCCGCCGAGGATGTGCCCGATGCCCAGCAGCAGATACGACCAGGCGACGCGGCCGGTGGTCGCGGGCGCCTGCACGACGAAGGACGTGCGTTGCGCCGGCAGGCGTTCGACCTGGCTGGCGCCGTCGGCCCATTCCACGCGCGCGATGATGTCGGTGGCGCCGGTCGCGCGCCCTTCGAAGGCGATCGCCTGCCCGACCATCCCGCCCGGCCGATGGACGCGCCACTGCTCGATGATCGCATCGCCCGTATACGCGCTGCGCGGTGCTGCGTCGACCACGGTGCCATCGGGAAAACGGACATGCATCGCCATCGGCGTGCCGCGGTCCAGCGCCGGCAACTTCCACAGCACGTCGTAGCGCTCGGCGCCGATCTGCCGAAGTTCGAAATAGGCCGGGCGGAACGTATCGGCGTGCGCGATGCCGTACCAGGTGCCGAGGGCCAGGTACAACACGATGCACCACAGGCGCCATCGCTTCATGGCGCGGCGCCCTCGCCCGCGGTGCGTTTTTCGTTGTCGGCGACGGCTTGCGCAAGGTTGGCGTCGATGTCGACGGTGTAGTGCCTGCGCAGCGCCGCCAGGTAGGCGCGATTCGCGCGCTGCGTGCGATCCCGCAGCCAGTCGCGCTCCACGTCATCGCGGACTTCGGCCAGTGCCGGCATGCGCGCGGGCGTCCGCGCATCCACGCGCACCAGGTGCATGCCGAAACCGGAGGCGATCGGACCGCTCCATTCGCCGAGCGGTGCGCGGTCGAGCGCATGCACGAACGCGGTGCCGAAGACGGCCGCGAGATCCTCCGCGGCCATCGCATCCACCGATGAAGGCAACAAGGTCGCGTCGCCCGGGGATGTGCGGTCATCCTGCGACAGCAGCGCACGCGCCGCCTGCATCTCGCCGGTCAATTGCGCGCCGTGGCGCCCCGGATCGAAATACACCTGGTGCAAGGTATAGCGCGGTGCGGTGCGATAGGCCGCCGGATGCGTGCGCATCCAGGCCTGCAACTCCGCCTCCTGCGGCACCGCGGCCACCATGCCTTCGTTGAGCGACACCATGCGTTGCGCGACGCGCCGGCGCACGACTTCGTCCTCGCGGTCCAGCCCGGCCGACAGGCCCTCGCGATACAACATCTCGTCATCGACCCAGGCATCGATCGTTTGCCGCAGTTCGTCCTGCGTCGGCGGCCGTTGCCAGGTGCGTTCGAAGCGCACCGCGAGGGCGTTGGCCTGCGCCTGGTCGACGACGATGGCCGAAGCATCCGACGCGCCATGCCCGTTCACGGCGGCATTGATCGCGAACAACAAGGCACCGATGGCGAGGAAGTGCAGCAGCGGTTCGCGCAGCAGACGCGGCATGCCCACTTATCGAGGTCCCGCGATCGGCGTGTACCAGATCGGCGAAGTGAAGCCACGCTCTTGCAGCGTCATCTTCACCGACGCCGGCATCTTCGAGTGGAAGCGCACGACGTCGTACGCGGTCCAACGCGGCGTGGGGATCTCCAGCGCGCGCACGTAATAAACGGCGCGCACGCGCGGGTCGAAGTCCGGATCGGTCCAGGCGACCACCAGCGCCGGCGCGCCGATCGTGTTCGAGTACGTCGCCGTCTTCAGGTCGACCGTGCTGCCGACATCGGGCAGGTTCCCGGCGGCGTCGGGCTTGCGATCGCCCGACCACTTGACGTCGTAGACCTTTTCGTAGGTTTGTCCGTCGACCCCCACCCAGCCCTTGATCACCGACACGCGATCCAGGTTCGCGCCGTCGGCATCCTTCATCGCCGCGATGAGGAAGGTCGGCGCCTTCGCGCGTTGCGGTGGGGCCGACAGATCGCCGCCCATGGGCACGCCCTTGGCGTACCCGTTCGCGACGAGCGCGCCCAGGTCGTCGGCGCTGAAGTTGAAGCCGCCGAAGAAGCGCAGCGTCATGCGCGTGCCCGTGGTCGCGAAGGTTTCGCGGCGTTGCATCGCATCCCACAGGGCTTCGCGCGTGTTCGCGGTCGCCCACACGCCCATGTAGCCCGCAGACACCATGTCCGACCCGCGCTTGGCCGCCGGGCCCGACCCCAGGACCGTCGGCTCCCAGCGCGTCGCCGAGGGCTCGACGCCGCGGAACTTGCCCCAGAAGTTGTCCTCTTCCGCGGTGGGCATGCCGGTATGCGTGTCGGTCGCCGCGTTCGCGCCGAGCTTGAAAGGATTGGCACCGAGCTGGCGTTCCAGGCGCAGGCCCGACTTCAACGCTTCGCGCCAATATTCGGTGCGGATCATGCCCGCCTGCTTCGGCAGGCCGACCAGGTTGCCTGCATCCCACAGATCCCAGTTCGCATAGGCGTCCCTGGGCGAAAGGCTGGGATGGCTTTCGCTCTGTCCCTTGATCTGCACCAGTTCGAACAATCGTTCCCAACGCGCGCGCGTCGCCGCGTACTCGCGCGTGAGCGGGCGACCATCGAAGCGTTGCTCTTCGAACATGCGGCCATTCGACAGATTGCCGTTGTGCGGGATCGCCAGCACCTTGCCGCCGGTCTTGCGTTCGTAGTCCGCCATCCAGGCCCACAGCGTTTCGGGATCCTGGCTTTCGAAGGTGGTCAGCGGCAGCATCTGCTTCGCCTTGTCGGCGCCGTCGCGATAGAGGATGTTGCGATGCAGGTTGTTGCCGCCGTTGGCGTTGACGGTCCATTCGTAACCGATGAACGCGGTGAACGTGCCGGGCGCGTTGTACTTGTCGGCGATGGCGACGGTTTTCTGCCATGCCGAGCCCATCCACTTCGGATCTTCCATCACCTTCGGCATCTTGCCGTTGGCCTGGTGGCGGATCAGGTCCATCGCGGCGTCGTGCATGCGATGTTCGTCGCCGCTGCGCAGTGCATTCGACCAGCCCGCGACGACGGGGTCGGCCATCATTCCCGGGTTGCGCGCGATCACTTCGCTGATCGTCCCCATGCCGTCGGAGTGATCGGTGATCGCCATCCAGTCGAGCGGCCGCTTGAGCTTCACCGGACGCCCGGTGTTCGAAGTGATTTCATCGCCGCGTGCCAGGCGGAAGGCATCTTCGGGCGTGGTGATCACGCCTTCGGTGCCCGCATCGACGGACCAACCGGTGTGCACGTGCGAGTCGCCGAAATAGGCGCGCATCGGGTACGCGGTATTGGGGACGGGCTTGGCCTTCGCCATCGGAGTGGGGTTCGCGGGCGCCGGCGCCGAGGGCGCGGTGCATGCGGCCAACAACAGCACGAGGGGCAACGATCGGATGAGCGCGCGCATGGGGTTGGGAGTTGCTCCTCGAACGGTGCCGCCATCTAACGCCGCGCTTGCCAGAAAAGCGAACGAGGTATTTCCGCAGCAGGACACCGAGGATTCGCTTCGAGGACGGAGTCCCCTTGCATGCGGCGCGTCGGTCCTCACGAACTCGCGACGCCGACCGTTTTAAACCACCACGACTCGACACGAAGAGGGCACGACCATGCCACGCGGCGACAAGTCTTCGTACTCATCCAAGCAGAAGCGACAGGCAGCGCACATCGAGGCATCGGAAAAAAAGGAGGGCCGTTCCACCGAAGCCGCCGAGCGCATCGCATGGGCGACCGTCAACAAACAGGACGGGGGCGCGAAGGGCGCGAAGAAGGCAACGAAGAAGGCAACGAAGAAGGCCGTGAAGAAGACGACGAAGAAAGCGGCGAAGAAAGCGGTGAAGAAAACCGCGACGAAGAAACGCGCCCGCAACTCGGCCTGACGATCAGAGCGCGGGTTCGATCCGTACGTCGCGCTCGCCCTGCAAAGCGCGCACGCGTGATTCGGCGCTCGACGCCATCGCGGCCTCACCGAGGCCGCGATACAAGGCGAGCATCCCCCACGCGACGCGATAGTCGGTGTCCGCGAACGCATCGAGGTCGCCCAGGATCGCCGCCGCTGCGTCGCGTTCGCCATTCGCGATGAACAGTCGCGCCTGCAGCACGCCCGCCTGCACGCGATGTTCCGGTGTCCCTTCGCGTTCCATCCGCGTGGCCGCCTCGCGCGCCAGGCGGAGCGCGAGTGCACGATCGCCCGTGGCGTCGGCGAGTAGTGCCCGCGACAGATCCCACGCCACGTCGCCGTCGGCGTGCTTCGGCTCGAGCGCGATCCATCGCCGCGCAGTCGCGACATCGCCATCGCGCAGCGCGCCCTGCACCGCGACGAACGCGAGCGTCCCCGTCGTTTCGGCATCGGCGGGCAACGGTTGCCGCGCGAGCGCCGCCGCCTCCGCCACCGCACCGCGTGCGAGCGCAAGGCGCATGCGCAGGAGGCGCAGCGTCGCGGCGTCGTCGCCCGCCGACGCGGGCACGTCGATCGTCGCGGCCGCCTCTCGCAGGCGGCCATTGGCCAGGGCCACCGTTGCCCGCATGCGTGCGATCGCCGACGACAGATAAGGATCTTCGATCGATGGGGCCAGCGTCGCCGCGTGCGCCATCGACTTCGCCGCGTCGGCCGGTTGCACCTGCACCAACTGCGCTTCGGCCTTGGTCATCCATGCCGCGGCGAGGTAATCGCGCACGTCGAAGCGCTGGAACACCGCGATCGCGCGATCGAGTTCCTGCAGCGCTTGCGGCAGATGCCCGCGCTGCGTTTCGATGCGCCCGAGGTTGACGCCGACGGTCGCGGCTTCCACCAGGTCGCCCGAACGCTGCATCGCGATGCGCGCCATGCTCATGTCGTGCACGGCGCCATCCATGTCCCCCTGCTGCACGCGCGCGACGCCGCGTCCGTTGTAGGCATTGCCTTCGAGAACCGGATCGTCCGGCTTTCCGCGCGCGATGATCGACAATGCCTGACCGTAGTGTGCTTCGGCGGCCGGGTAAAGCTCGCGGCGGATGTCCACCGCGCCGCTTCCCATCAGCGCTTCGGCGCGTACCTCGTCGTCGGACGTGGCTTGCAGGATCGAAGCGAAAAGACGCGCGGCCTCGTCAACGCGCCCGGCGCGAAATGCGAGCTGGCCTTCGCGCAATCGAAGGCGGGGGTCGGTGCGTTGGGATGCGGGCGCGGTTTCGATGAGGCGCCTTGCATTCGCAATCTGCCCGACGAACAGTTCGGCGTCGACCTGCTGCAGCCGTTCGATGAGCGCACTTGGCGCTTCGTCGGCGGTCGTGCGGCCGATGCGCCGCAGCCACGCGTCGGTGGCGGCCGCGGCGGCGGTGAGCGCCGTGTTGCCGCGCGCTTCCACCACGCGCGACTGCTCGTCGTGCACATCCAGTCGCACGCGCCAGCCGCGCGCATCGTGCATCGCCTGCGTGGAAAACACCCAGCGCGCACCGCTGGATTCATGGAGAGCTTGCGGGCGCGCGCGTGTCTTCGTCGACTCTGCCAATGCGCCCAGGCGCAGGCTCTGGTCGCTGGGGACCACCTTGAGCCCGCTGCGTCGCAAACGACTGGCGATGTAATCCATCGCGCCCAAACGAACCCACGCATTGTCGGCGTCGTTGGGCGCGACCGCGACGGGGAGCACGAGGACAAGGTCACCGGCCTGCGTGGTTGCGACGTGCGCCGGTCCGTTGCGTTGCGTCCACGAAAACCAGCCGCCCAGGACCGCGAGCGCGACGCACAGCGCGGCAACCCACCAGCCCCATCGGGATCGTGATGGCGCGGTGTCGGGCACCGGTTCGATGTTCGGCGCGAGGGGAGGCTCGGACACGCGCGCCTCGTCCGGCGGTGCGGATGCAGCGCGCGACCCGATGTCTTCCGCAGGCGCGATCCACTGATACCCGAACCGCGGCACCGTGCGCACGAACGCCTGCCGATCGCCGGTGTCGTCGAGCGCCTTGCGCGCGCGCAACATCGTCTGCGCGACCACGGTATCGCTGACTTCGACGCGGCCCCACACCGCGGCGATCAATTCGTCGCGGCCGACCGCGCGATCGCGATGCGCGATCAGGTACGCAAGGCATTCGAACGATTTCGGTGGCAACGCGACAGGACGCCCCTCGCGCGTGAGTTCGCGCGATGCCGCGTCCAGTTGGAACTCGCCGAATCGATACCGTGAAAGGCGCATGCGCCCGCTTCGCCCTTCTCTCGCGCCGGGACCCGGCGCGGCGGGTCAATGCTAAACCAAACCGCGTGGCACACGGCCTGTCATTTCAGGGGGAAACGCGGATCTCGAACGCCACGGTGCGTTCGTCCCCGAGCGCCGGCGACCAGTGCCGCCCCATGCGGAACCGCAGCGCACCCTGGCCTGCGCGTTGCGCTCGGAACGTCCACGCGTCCACGGTGTCGCCCGGATGCGCGGCGCGAAAGCCGTCGCCGCCCGGATCGGATTCGATGCAGAGGAACGCGGGCACGCCGGGCGCAAGCGTCCAGGCCTCGCCGCTCGCCGGGCTGGCCGGCAGGCGGATGCGCACGAGTGTGCCGAGACCGACGGTGGTGCGTGAGCCCGCGTCGCGCGCATCCATCTCGACGATGCGGCCATCGATGCGTTGGTGGGTGTCGTTGCAGGCGGGAGGGTCGACTTGCGCGACGGGCGCGGTCGGGCCGGGGTTGCAAGCGGCCAGGCACGCACAGACGCACGCCAGCCCGAGGCGGAAAAACGAAGCAGCGATGACACCTCTCCGGATTGCGGGCCGGGCGCTAAGCCCGGCCCGCGTTTCGACAATCGATCAACGCACCGTGGCGCGCATCGACACGCCGGCCACGTCGGCGGCGGCGGTGACCTTGACGTAGTAACGGCCCGCTACCGGCGCATTCAGCACGATCGACTGATTGGTGCCCGGTCGCGCGGAGGCGCCAAGGTTGCCGGTCGTCATCGGCTCGGCTTCGTACTGCGCGTACAGGCGCACGGTGCCGCGGCCGCCGAAGGACAGCAGTTCCAGGCTCTTGGCGTTTGCGGGCACGTCGACCTGGTAGATCACGCTCTGCCCCGCCGCGAGCGGCGGCACGATGTCGGCGATGCCGCTGGTCAGCGGACGGCCGACGACCGGCAGGCCGAAGCTCTGTGCACGCTGCACCGCGGCCGCCGCATCGACGATGCCCGCACCGATCGGGCGATCGGCCTTGACCGGGAACGGACGCGCGGACGCGACGAGCAAGCCTTCGACCTGCGCCGGCGTCAGCGGCTTCGGCGCCACGCTCTGCATCAGCGCGACGATGCCCGCAACGTGCGGCGTCGCCATCGACGTACCCGTGTAACCGGCGTAGACGAAGGCCGCGGGCACGGTGGTGCCGGCGTTGAGCGTCGACCAGATGTAGCCGTTCGGCGTGCCTTCGACGCCTGCGCCGCCCGGTGCGGCGATGTCGACCTTCGTGCCGTAGTTCGAATAGCTCGCACGCTGGCCGGCGTAGCCCGTCGCCCCGACGGTGACGACGTTCGCGCAGCTCGCGGGCGAATGCGTGGATGCATCCCCGTTGTCGTTGCCCGCGGCGACGACGACCGTTGCACCGAGCGAGGTGGCGATGTTGATGGCGTCCTGGGTGATCTGCGGGCAGGTTTCCGAGCCGCCCAGGCTCATGTTGATCACTTCGGCCGGATTGGGATTGACCGGCACACCGGGCACGTTGCCGCCCGCCGCCCAGATGATGCCGTCGGCCACGTCGGAGGTGTAACCGCCGCAATGACCGAGCACGCGCACCGGCACGATGCGCGCATCGGGCGCGATGCCGGCGCCGCCGGTGGCGTTGTTGGTGACTTCGGCGATCGTGCCGGCGACGTGCGTGCCGTGCCAGCTGCTGTTGCGCGCACTGGAGCCGGAACCGCACTGGTTCGCGGTCGTCCAGTCGCCCAGGTCCCAACCGCCCGGTGCGCGATCGTCGGTGCCGCGACCGGAGAGTTCCATGTCGCTGATCATGTCGTAACCCGGCAGCAGGTTCGGTTCGAGATCGGGGTGGTGCGTGGCGCCCGTATCGACGACGGCGACGACGACTCCCGTACCGCGCGCGCCCAGATCCCACGCGGTGGTCACGCGCGCGCCGCCGTTGCCCGTGCCGTAATGCCACTGCTGATGCGTGGCGAGCATCGGATCGTCGGGCTGCACGTCGGCATGCACCCGGCCGTCGACCGCGACGTATTCGACGTTGGCATCGGCGGCGAGCGACTTCATCAGCGCTTCGGCTTCGGTGCGCGTCAGGCGCTGCGAGGCACGCACCAGGTGCATGCCGTTGGCGGTCGCGCGCACCGTCGCCACGCGCAGGCCGACCTGCTTGCCGGTCTTGTCGGTGGTCACGTGGATCAGCGGTTGTGCGCGCGTCGCCGCGGCGGTCAGCGATTGCTGGCGCGCGAGGGCCTGCGTGCGCGGTGCGGTTCCAACTTTGTATTTGACGATGAAGCGCGGCGCGGCGCTCGTGGTGGCGTCGTTGATCGCGCTGAAGTCGACCTGCGCGGCGAGCGCCGGTGCGCACGCGCCGGCGAGCACGAGGCCGATGAGGGAATGGCGAAGCGTCATGTGTGCTGTTCCTGGAATGGATTGGATGGAATCCCCGCGGCGCGTGCCGCGGGGATTTCGAATCGCTTAGAGGTCGATACCGAAGCCGACGCCCGCGCTGGAATCGCTGCCGCTGAACGCGCCGCCGATGCTGACCGACGCGCGATCGCCGAGCTGCTTCGAATAGCCCACCGACAACGCGCTCTGGCCGTTCTGCCAGCCCGCGCCCACGCCGATGCGGCCCTTTTCGCTGCGGCTGTTCGCGGCGTTGATCGCCATGTTCAGCATCGCCGCGCTCATCGCGCCCTGCGTGTCGATGCGCTCGTCCTGCTTGGAGAGCTTGCGGTTCCAGTCGTCGGCGAACGCCGTGAAGCTGTCGCTCAGCGCCTGCACGCGCGCATCCGTGTAACCGTTGGCGCTTTGCAGCGTCGAAGTCGCTCGTGTGTCGGTGTAGGTGTTCGCGCTGGACAGCGTGTTCGCTGCACTGGTGTCGGTGTAGGTGTTCGCACTCGCAAGCGTCGCCGCGTCGCCCGATTGCACCTGGCCGACATTGGCCGCATCGGTCGACGCGGTCCCGGTGGCGACGTTCGTCACGCGACGTTCGTTGCCGGCCGACCCGACGGACACGGTGTTCACCTGGTCGGCCACCGAACCGGCACCGATCGCGACGCTACCCGTGGCCGTGGCCGTGGCACCCGCGCCGATCGCGGTGCCGCTGTCGGCGGTGACGTTGGCATTCGCGCCGAACGCGGTGTCGGTTGTGTCGGTCGCGTTGCTGCCCGCGCCGATCGCCAGGCCGTTGCCCGAGCCCATCGGCAAGCCGAGACCCGGCGTCGCCTGCAGTGCATCCACGCGACTGGTCAGCGTGGCGATCGTCGTGTTGTACGTCCCCATCGTCGCGTTGAAGGCGTCGAAGGTCGCGTCGATGGCGCCGAATGCAGCGCCCACGTTCGAATAGCTGCTCCCCTGGATCGTGTAGCCGGGCATCGACAACATGCCGTTCGCATCGATCGCGGCGCCGCCGCCGAAGGCATCGGCGATCGACTGCAACTGCAGCGCCTGGTTCGCGCCGACCGCGGTCAGTGCGTTGTTGAGCTGGCCGACATTCACCGCGTCGGTGTCTTCCGTGCCTTCGGCGACATTCGTGAGCTGGCGCTCGTACCCGACCGCACCGATGGACACCGTGTTCGCGCGATCAGCCACGGAGTTGGCACCGAGCGCAACGCTGTCGTCTTCCATCGCGATGCTGTTGTAGCCGAGCGCCGCGCTGCTGGCGCCGAGGGCGAACGCATTCGTGCCGTTTGCCATCGCGTAATCGCCGGAGGCATAGGCGTAGCTGCCGGTCGCCGTCGAGAACTGGCCGACGGCCTGCGCGTTGTCGCCGTAGGCGGCGGCGGATTCGCCGGTCGCCATGCTCGACGAACCACTGGCAATCGCGTTCAGGCCCGTGGCCGATGCATTGGCGCCCAACGCGATCGCGTTGTCGGCCATTGCCTGCGAGGCGCTGCCGAAGGCGATCGCGTTGCTCGTGTCGCCGCCATCGGCATTGTCGACGAGCGCGTCCGTGCCGAGGGCGATGTTGTCTGTCCCGAAGCCCCCCAGCGTCTGGGCATTGGTGCCGAGCGCGACGTCCTCGTGCCACGAGGCGATCGCGCCGTCGCCAATCGCGAGGCTGTCGATGCCCCACGCCACGCTGTTGGCGCCCATCGCGATGGCGTACGCATCGTGTGCCTGGCTCTGGAGGCCGATCGATACGCTCGAATGGCCGTGCGCGTCGGCGACGAAGCCCATGCCCACCGAGCCGTTGATCACGGTCGGATCGATCTCGTTGAACTGGCCCGTACCGCCTAGGCGGCTGTCGAAGTCGCTCGTCTTCGTGGCGGGGCCGACCGCCGTGTCGTAGTTGCCCCAGGTGTAGGCCCCGGCGCCAAAGGATTGCGCCCCCAGGCCGAGCGCGGTCGTGCGGCCGTACGCATTGCTGTAAGCGGGAGTGCGCGCGGGCGCCCCGTACGCCAGTCCGTAATCGAGGAAACCGCCGATCGCGCTCGAGCCCTTGCCGACCGCGTAGGTGTACGTGCCAAGCGCGGTGGACTGGTTGCCGTAGGCAATCGCGTTGTAACCGATCGCCGTGCCCCAACCGCGCGCGGTCGCCGCACCGGTGCCGATGACGGTGCTGTTCTGGTCCTTGAAAATCGGTTCATAGAGCGTGAAGCCGGTGACGGGATCAGTGAGCGCAACGCCGAAATCGTCCACCTTCCTCAGCACGACATCGCCCTGTGTGGACGCGCCGGCGCCGATCACGACGTTGTTGGTGCCCTGCGATGCAGCGCCCGTGCCCATCACCGTCGAGTTGGTGGCCAACCCGGGGACGTAGACCGGGCTCACATCGCCGAAGCCGGTGACCATCACGGCGACGCGCCCGTCGGCGCGCGCGCCCTGGCCGATGACGATCGTGCCGTTGCCGTTGGCCTTGGCGCCGGTGCCCATCGCGATCGCGCTGGACGAAGGCGTGGACAGCGTGGTCTGCACCATCGTCCTCACGCCTGCGGTCGTCGTGGCGGTGACGCCGCTGATCGCGTTCTCGGTGGTCGCGCCGTTGCCGATCGCGATGTTGTCCTTGCCGTTGGCGCGCGAGGCGTTGCCGATCGCAACGCTGTTCGCATTGCTCGACGGACCGTTGGCGGTCGTCGTCGTGGTGGTCACCGTGTTGGGCGTGCCCTGCACGGTGGTCTTGGTGGTCGTCGTGTTGAGCGACTGGGTCTGCGACTGGTTGCCGATCGCCACGCTGTTGTTGCCGGTGGCCACCGCCTGCACGCCCACGGCGACGGTGCCGCTGCCCAATGCCTGTGCGGCCGCGCCCATGGCGGTCGAATTGGCGCCCTTGGCCCAGGTGATTTCGTTGGCGTCGACGAGGCCGTCGGCGTCGAGGTCGATCCACGATCCGATGGCCGTGGCGTTCGCACCGTCGGCGACGGTTTCGGCGCCTTCGGCCACCGCCTCTTTACCGTTCGCCTTCGCGCGCGGGCCGCAGGCCAGGGCGTCGAGGCCCGGCGAGGTGCTGTCGACGGGAAGCGGAAGGCCGGTCGCCTGGTCCACGAGCTGGCAGTTGGTCCCGGCGAAGGCCGGCATGGACAGCGCCGACATCAGCGCAAGGGTGAGGACACGGCGTTGCAGCGGTTTGGATCGCATTGTGAGGTCCTTGAGGGAAATGGCAGGGGACGGCTCCGCGGCGACACCGCCCCCTGCCAACTCCCCGGACCGACCCTCGCCCGACGCCGCCTCACCGGCTTGAACGGACGATCACAAACGCACGGCGACGCATCACTTTTCGATGACAACGGCGCAACAGCGCGCCCGGAATGCGCGCGATGTCCGATCCACCATGACTCTTGGCCCAGCTCCCGCCACTGCGCGAAGTGGCAGACTCGATCCTTTGCGTCTTGATCCCGGGGAACATCCATGAAGCGAATGCTGCTGGCGGCCGCTGCCGCCATGCTGGTCGGCGGTGTGCACGCCGAAGAAAAGATTGACCTGTCGATGACGGGCAAGATCCGGCAGGAAGCCTTCACCCATTCGCAGGTGATGCCGCTGCTGACGCATCTCACCGAAGAAATCGGACCGCGCCTCACCAACTCGCCGGCGATGGCGAAGGCCAATGTCTGGACCCGTTCGAAGTTCAACGAGTGGGGCCTGGCCAACGTGAAAGACGAAGCGATGACCGAGCCCTTCGGCCGCGGCTGGGAATTCCGTTCGGCCAGCGTGGAGATGCTGAGCCCGCGCGCGTTCCCGCTGCACGCGCTGCCGAAGGCCTGGACGCCCGGAACGAACGGGCCGGTCGAAGGCGATGCGTTCGCCGCCAAGCTCGAATCGAAGGCGGACTTCGACAAGTTCAAGGGCAAGTTGAAGGGCAAGGTCGTCTTCATCGCCGACGCACGCGCCTACAAGCCGGGCGAGAAGCCCGACTGGACCCGCGAGTCCGACGAAACGCTCGGCGCCATGAAATCGCTGGAAGTGCCGGCCGACCCGACGCCCGAATCGCGCGAGGAAGCGCGCGAGCGCCGCCGCAAGCGCATCGAGTTCACGCCGCTGCTCAACCAGTTCCTCGTCGATGAAGGCGCGCTCGCGTCGATCAGCCCGAGCGGCTGGGACAACGGCATCCTGATCGTGACCGGCGGCGGCTCGCGCAAGGCGGGCGAATCGGTCGGCGTGCCGTCGCTGGCGATGTCCGCGGAGAACTACAACACGGTGATGCGCGCGCTGGGCCGCAACGAAACCGTGCGCCTGCGCGTCGACGTGGATGCGAACTTCACCAGCGAGGCCGATCAACCGGCCTACAACACCATCGCCGAAATCCCCGGCACCGGCCCGCATCGCAACGAAGTGGTGATGATCGGCGCGCACATGGATTCATGGCATGCCGGCACGGGCGCGGCCGACAACGGCGCGGGCGTGGCGGTGATGATGGAGGCGATGCGCATCCTCAAGGCCGTCGGTGCCAAGCCCGATCGCACGATCCGCGTCGCGCTGTGGACGGGCGAAGAGCAGGGCCTGCTGGGTTCGGCGGATTACGTCTCGCGCCATTTCGGCAAATATCCCGACCCGACCGACCCGCAGGAAAAAGCGATGCCGCTGTCCCTGCGCAAGGTGAAGGGCACGCTGCAACCCACGCGCGACTACGGCAAGGTCGCGGCGTACTTCAACCTCGACAACGGCGGCGGCAGGATCCGAGGCGTCTATGCGCAGGAAAACATGGCGGCCGCGCCGATCTTCGACGCCTGGCTCAAGCCCTTCAACGACGTCGGCGCCACCATCGTCACCCAGCGCACCACCGGCAGCACCGACCACATCTCCTTCGACAGCATCGGTTTGCCCGGTTTCCAGTTCGTGCAGGACGACCTGGACTACTTCACCAACGTCCACCACACCAATCTCGACGTACTGGACCACATCGCGCCGGAAGACCTGAAACAGGCGTCGGCCATCGTGGCCTCGTTCGCGTACAACGCGGCGATGCGTGCGGAGAAGTTGCCGCGGAAGGCGTTGACGGAGAATTGAGTCAGGGGGAAACCAATCGCAGCCCGACACCGGGCTCGGTCGCCAGCCAGCGCGGGTGCGCTGCATCGTCGCCGAGTTTCTGGCGCAGCTTGGCCAGCAGGACGCGCAGGTCATGCGCGTCGCGCTGGTGCGTCGGCCCCCAGATTTCGCGCAGGAGCTGCGGCTGGGTCACCACGCGGCCGGCATGCCGCACCAGGAACGCGAGCAGCGCGTATTCCTTGCGCGAAATTGCGACCAGGTCGCCGTGCAGCCGAACTTCGCGCCGTACCAGGTCCACACGCAGCGTCCCGTCGTCGAAGACCGGCTCGGGCGCGCCTGCGGGCAGCGCCTGGGTGCGTAGCAGCGCGCGCAGGCGGGCCATCAATTCCTGTACGCCGAAGGGTTTGGTGACGTAGTCGTTGGCGCCCGCGTCGAGTGCGGCGACCTTTTCCGCTTCGTCGTCGCGTGCGGTCAGCACCAGTACCGGGACCTGCGACCATTGCCGCAGGTCGGACAGGACCTGCAAGCCATCGCGATCGGGCAGGCCGAGATCGAGGATCACCAGTTCGGCGCCTTGCGTGGCGAGTGCTTCCAGCCCCGAGCGCGCGTCGGCCGCATGCAGCACCCGGTAGCCCTGCGTGCGCAGGCTGATGTCGAGGAACCGGCGAATCTGCGGTTCATCGTCGATGACGAGGATGCGGGCGGCGGCGTTCATGCCGCCGTGTCCGGTCCGGGCCGGAGCAATGGCAGGACGATGCGCATCGTCGTACCGCGCGCATCGCTTGCGCCGAGTGCGACGAGCGTGCCGCCGTGCGCGGCCACCATGCCGCGGCTGATCGCCAAGCCAAGGCCGGTGCCTTCGCGTTCGCGATCGCCGCGCGCGACGCTGTAGAACAGGTCGAACACGCGCTCGCGTTCGTCCTGCGGGATGCCGGGGCCGCGGTCGATGACGTCGATGCGCAGCTGGCGCGGACCATCGTTCGCCTCGATCGCGCGCGCCTCCACGCGCACGGGCGCGCCTGGCGGGGAAAAACTCGCGGCGTTGTCGAGCACGTTGAACAAGGCCTGCTCCACGAGCGCGGGCTGCACCCAGACCGGCCCGATCTGCCCCGCGACATCGACGTCGAAACGCACGGACGGATGCGTGCGCCGCAATCGGCCGATCGCCGCGCCGATCAGTTCGTCGACGCCGATCCAGTCGCGTCTCGGCGCGATGCCCTGCCCCACGCGCGTCATGTCGAGCAGATTGCGGATGAAACGTTCCAGCCGCAGCCCTTCCTCGCGCACCGTATCGACCAGGCTGCGTCGATCCGTCTCGTCCATCGCGTCACCGTACAGGGCCAGCGTATCTGCCGCGCCGATCATCGCCGACAGCGGCGTGCGCAAGTCGTGCGAGACCGACGACAGCAACGCGTTGCGCAAGCGCTCGCGTTCGACTTCCATGCGCCGCAATTCCAGCGCCGACGCCAGGCGCACGCGCAACAGCGCCTGCGCGACGTCGTCGGCCATCGCACGTGCGAGCGCACGCTGCGCCTGGTCGATGTCGGCGCCCGGATCGCGCAACTTGATGCCGATGGTCCCGAGCGCGTCCTCCGGCGATTGCAAGGGCAGGAACCACCAACCGTGGTCGTCGGCCGTTCCGCCGATGCGCACGCGCGCTTCGTCCGGCGCTTCGATGCGCACCCAGGTTTCCGCGTCGAGGCTGGCATCGAATGCCTGCTGCGCGGCCTGCAGGATGTCGCGCTCGTTGTTCGCCATGCCCAGTCGCTGCGAAAGTTCCTGGCGCGCCGCGATGTGCCTGCCCGTCGTGCGCAGCGCATCGACCTGCATCGCCAGGCGCGCCGCCATGCGCCCGGCGACCAGCGCGGCTGCGAGGAACAGCACGACCGTCGCGATGCCGTGCTGCGCGTCGATGTACAGCGAGTAACGCGGCGAAATGAAGAAATAGTTGTAGGCGAGGAAGCACAGCAGCGCCGCGAGCGCGGCGGGGCCCGTGTGCGTGCGCGCGGCGACGAGGAGCACCACGAGCATGAAGACCAGCGACAGGTCGTCGATCCCCAGGAAGTGATCGACGAGTGCGGCGACGCCCACGCCGACCGCCGTGCCGAGCACGGCGAGCATGTACCCGAGTGGATCGCGCCTGGTGCGCTCGACGGTTCGCATGGCGCGATTGTGCCGCTTGCGCGCCGGGGACGCAGCCACCTGCCCGGAGAATTGACGAAGAATTGATGCGCGGCGCCCGTTCGCGGATTCCGCCGTGACGGCCCGCGACCGGACACTGGCGGCACGCCGTCCGGATCGCATGCATGAACACCACCACCCTCCCCCACGCGACGCTGCCGACGTCGGGCACCCGCCTGCGCACCATGATGCTCGGTGCCATCGGCGTGGTGTTCGGCGATATCGGCACCAGCCCGCTGTACACGATCAAGGAGGCGTTCTCGCCGCACTACGGTTTGACGCCCGATGCGGCGACCGTGCTCGGCGTCCTCTCCCTGGTGTTCTGGACGCTGGTGATCGTCATCACCGTCAAGTACGTCGCGGTGATCATGCGCGTGGACAACAACGGCGAAGGCGGCATCATGGCGCTGACCGCGCTGGCGCAGCGCACGCTGTCGAAGACCTCGCGCGCCGCGTATCTCGTCGGCATCCTCGGCGTGTTCGGCGCGGCCTTGTTCTTCGGCGATGGCGTGTTGACGCCAGCGATCTCGGTGCTGTCCGCCGTCGAGGGCCTGCAGGTCGCGACACCTGCGTTTTCGCATTGGGTGTTGCCCCTCACCATCGGGGTCCTCGTGGTGTTGTTCGCGACGCAGCGCTTCGGGACCGACCGCGTCGGAACGGCGTTCGGGCCGGTGATCATCGCGTGGTTCCTCGCACTCGCCGCCGTGGGCGCGCACAACATCGCGGGCCATCCCGACGTGTTGCGCGCATTGAATCCCTGGTGGGGCGCGCGCTTCTTCCTCGACCACGGGCCGCACGGCATGTTCATCCTGGGTGCCGTCGTGCTCGCGGTGACGGGCGGCGAGGCGTTGTACGCGGACATGGGCCACTTCGGACGGCGGCCGATCCAGTACGCGTGGAATTTCCTCGTGCTGCCGGCGTTGACGGTCAACTATCTCGGCCAGGGGGCACTGCTGTTGCACGACGCGCGCGCGGTCGCCAATCCCTTCTACCTCGGTCTCCCCGGCTGGGCGCAATTGCCGATGGTCGTGTTGGCGACGGTGGCGACGGTCATCGCATCGCAGGCCGTCATCAGCGGTGCGTATTCCGCGACACGGCAAGCCATCCTGCTCGGCTACCTGCCGCGCATGGACATCCGCCATACCTCGCACGCGACCATCGGGCAGATCTACATCCCGTCGATCAACTGGCTGCTGATGCTCGGGACCATCGGCACCGTGCTCGCCTTCGGCAATTCCACCGCGCTCGCGACGGCTTACGGCGTCTCCGTCACCGGCACGATGCTGATCACCAGCATCCTGTTGATCGTCGCCGTGCGCCAGCGCGCTTCGATGCCGCACGTCGTGTTCTGGCCGCTGGCGGCGGTGTTCGTCCTGGTCGATGTCGCGTTCCTGTCGGCGAACCTGGTCAAGTTCATGGACGGCGCATGGTTCCCGCTGCTGCTCGGTGTCGTCGTGTTCACCCTGCTGCGCACGTGGGCGCGTGGCCGCCACTTGTTGAACGCGCAGATGCGCGAAGACGGCCTGCGGCTCGACGCGTTCCTGCCGGGCCTGATGCTCGCCCCGCCGGCGCGCGTCCCCGGCACGGCGGTGTTCCTCACCGCGCAGCCCGACCTCGTCCCCAAGGCCTTGCTGCACAACCTCAAACACAACAAGGTGCTGCACGAACGCAACGTGCTGCTGACGGTGCAGACGCTGGAAGTGCCGCACGTCGCCCCGGCACAACGCCTGCAGGTCCACACCATCGGCGAGGACTTTCACCAGGCCACGGTCGCCTTCGGCTTCATGGAAACACCCGACGTGCCGATGGCCCTGATGCGTTCGACCGACGCGGGCGGCCCGGTGTTCGACCCGATGGAGACGACTTACTTCGCGAGCCGCGAATCCGTCGTCGCTACCCGGCGCCGCGGCATGCCGACCTGGCGCGACAACGTCTTCCGCTTCCTGCATCGCAACGCGACACCGGCGACGGATTTCTTCCGCATTCCAGGGACGCGCCTGATCGAGTTGGGATCCCGGGTGGAGATCTGAGTTCAGAACCGTTTCTGGTACGCCACCATGACGCCACCGTGGGGCAACAACCCCATGATCAGCGGATGCTCGCGTTTGTGCGCCCAGATGCCCCACGCAACGCCGATCGCGGCGCCCACGATGACATCGCTTTGCCAGTGCCCGTGGACCTTGACGCGCGCGATCATGTCGTAAGCGGGCAGCAGCGTCAGCGCCCACACGGCGGGGTGGTCCTCGTGGTATTCGGCGATGAAGGGCGTCACGATGGAACTGATTTCCGCAGCCTCCCCGCTGGGGAAACTGCCGTACCCGCTGCCGTCGAAGAAGTCGCCGGGATCGGTGTTCTGGCTGGGGCGCTCGCGCGAGAACACCGCTTTCATGACTGTGGTCGTGCCCGCGGTCAGCACCATCGAATCCAATGCCTGGTCGAACGTGCGCCCCATGCGCGAGTCGTTGTCCACGATGAGCGCACCGCCGATCGCGACGACGGCGGCGGTCAGCGCGAACTTCTTCTGCGTGTCCCGGTTCCAGATGCCGGAGTCGTCGTAGGTGACGACGTGGTCGATCAGGAGCGGGTTGCCGGCGCGCGCTGCACACGGCAGTAGCAGGCTGCTTCCCAACGCAAGCACGACGGCGACGCGACGAGGGTCCATGGGCACGCTCCTTGCTGTGCCTACTTATTGGACGAGTCGCGTTAGGCGAAGCTCGGTGGAAACTCAGGCCGGCGTTAAGTCCGTGCCGCGCGTGCGGCGCGGAACTCGATGATCGCCGGCAATGCGCACAACACCGCGGCCGGCAACACGACCGCGATCCAGGCGCCGACCGGCACAGCCGGCATCCGCCATGCCACTTGCCAGTCGCCGCTCAGCACCGCCGGCCAACCGCGCGCAACCATCCAGGCGAACGCGATGATCGGCGCCATGTCCAACACGCTGTGGATGTGTTGTTCCACGGGCAGCAGGACGCGCTTGCGATCGAAGGCGATCCGCGTGTCCCAATAACCGACGAGCGCATGCATCACCACCAGCGCAAGGATCACCAGCGTCGTGGTTCGCCCGGTTTCGAACGCCAGGCCGACGACGATGGCCATGCCGAGCAACCCCAGTTGCAGCAGGTGCGTGAACGACTCCGCGACACCCGAAGTGTGCGGCAAGTCCGTGCGCCGATGGCAAAGGAAATCGGCGAAGCCCGCCGACAACCAGACCAGGTAACCGCAATACGCGAGCCAGGGGTCGGGTTGCATGCGATGCGTCAGTGGGCCGGCACCACGCGCCAGATCGTGTTGGACAAATCGTCGGCGACGATCAGCGCGCCGCGCGGATCCACGCTCACGCCGACCGGGCGGCCCCGCGTCATGCCGTCGCTTCCGCGAAAACCGGTGACGAAATCGATCGGCGCGCCCGCCGGGCGCCCACCGCGGAACGGCACGAAGACGACCTTGTATCCCACCGGATCGTGGCGGTTCCAACTGCCGTGCTCACCGACGAACACGCCATCGGCGAACTGCGCGCCCATCGACGGTTTCGAGAATGCAACGCCCAGCGCGGCGACATGCGACCCGAGCGCATAATCCGGCCGGATCGCGGCGGCCACCTTCTTCGGATCGGTGGGTCGCACGCGCGGGTCGACGTTGTTGCCCCAATAGCTGTAGGGCCAACCGTAGAAGCCGCCTTCGCGCACGGAGGTCAGATAGTCGGGCACGAGGTTCGGGCCGAGTTCGTCGCGTTCGTTCACCACCGCCCACAAACGGCCGGTGCCCGGCTGGATCGCCAGCGCGGTGGGATTACGCAGCCCCGTCGCGTAAGGCCGATGCGCACCGGTCGCCGCATCCACTTCCCAGACGCGCGCGCGGTCGGCTTCGGCCACCATCCCGCGTTCGGTGATGTTGCTGTTCGAACCGATGCCGACGTAAAGCAGCCGGCCGTCCGCGCTGGCTGCCAGCGACTTGGTCCAGTGATGATTGATCGCCGATGGCAGGTCGGTGACTTTCACCGGCGGTGCGCTTGCCCGCGTCTGCCCATCGCGATAATCGAAGCGCACCAACGCGTCCTGGTTGGCGACATACAAACGCCCGTCGACGAGCGCCAGGCCATACGGCGCATTGAGATCGTCGGCGAAGATCATCCTGCCTTCGTACTTGCCGTCGCCGTCGGCGTCGCGCAGGAGCGTGAGGCGGTTGCCGCCTTTCACGTGGGTCGTGCCTTTTGCCTTGATGTAACCGGCGACGATGTCCTTCGGACGCAGCTTGGGTGCGCCCGCACCACCGCGGCCCTCGGCCACCAGGATGTCGCCGTTCGGAAGCACCAGCGTCTGTCGCGGAATCGCCAGGTCCGTGGCGATGGCGGTGATCGTGAATCCCGCGGGCACCCTCGGCCGCGCGTTACCCCATGGCGCCGGTTCGGCGATCTCCATGTCGGGAAGCAAGCCGCTCTGTCGTTCCGGCAACGTCGGGTTCGCACCGAACTGCGCGGCGTCTGGATCGTGGCCGCCGCCGCATGCGCCCACCAGGGCCGCGGAAAGCACGACGACGGAACCTCCGATACGGCTCATGGGCGCAGGCTCCGGCCAGGACGTGCGAAGCCGAGCCACGTCGCGATCGCCGCCAGCACGAGCACCACGATCGACAGCGCGAGTCCGGTCGGCATCGTCGCCCATGCATCCCGGGAGTGCACGAATGCGTCGATCAATCCGATCACCCACATCGGCACCAGCACGATCAGTCCGACCACGCCCAGGTGACTACGTCGCTGCGCGCGCGTGACATTCCACGATTCGCACACGATCGCCAGGCCACCGAACACGAGCGCACCCGCGATCAGCCAGGAGGCGAAGTTGGACCACTGCACTTCGTAGGTTTGCGTATACGCGTAATCGCTCAACACCGCGCCGAGGAACAAGGGCACCATCGCCGCGAGGAAAAACGCATGCGCCGGATGCAACGGCGCGGCGCGTACGGGATCGACCAACGTGGAGGCCATGGGGTTTTCCTCTGATCCACCGCACATTCCGTGCTCCGCCGTGTATGAGGCGTGTTGTAGCGAACGAACTCAGCCGTCGTGCGTGCGTTCACGTGCAGCGTTGACCTTTCGTGCGCGCGGGGCTAGCGTGGTCTTCATTGTCGAGGCAGGGGCGAAGGCCGCTGCCTCTTTTTACGTTCCGGAGACTTGACGTGCCTGCGACGCCGAACATCGTTGTATCGACAAAAGATGCTGCCCGACTGGAAGCACTGCTGGCATCGGCCCAGGCCGGTGACGTCGTCCGCGACCTCGAGGTCGAACTGGCGCGTGCGGAATATCGCGAGCCCGGACAGATGCCCGATGGCGTGGTCAGGATGGGTTCGCAGGTGCGTTGCATCGATGAAACCACCGGCGAGGAGCGTGCGTTGACGTTGGTGTATCCGGCAGAAGCCGATTCGGCCACGGGGCGCGTTTCGATCCTCGCGCCCGTCGGCGCGGCCCTGCTGGGCCTTTCCGCCGGACAGACGATCCAGTGGCCCTTGCCGGGCGGGCGCACGACGCGCCTCACGGTCGGGGCCGTCAGCAACGACTGAACCGGCTCTGGCGCAAACGGAGCGTTCGACATGGCAGACAACATGCAGATGCCCGCTGTCTTCCTCGGCCACGGTAGTCCGATGAACGCCCTGGAACGCAACCGTTACTCCGCGGCGTGGCGCTCGGTCGGTGCGTGCGTGCCGCGGCCACGCGCGATCCTGATGGTGTCTGCGCATTGGTACGTCAACGCCACCGCGGTGACGGCGATGGCGCGCCCGAAAACCATCCACGATTTCTTCGGCTTCCCGCAGGCCCTGTTCGACGTGCAATACCCGGCGCCCGGGTTGCCCGCGCTCGCCGAGGAAATCGCCGACGTCGTGCAGCCCGAGTACGTCGGCGCCGACCACGACAGTTGGGGGCTGGACCACGGCACGTGGTCGGTGTTGGTGCACGCATTCCCGGACGCCGACATCCCCGTCGTGCAACTGTCGATCAATGCCGCCAAGCCCGCCGCCCATCACCTGGCGATGGGCGCGAAGCTCGCCGCGTTGCGCGAACGCGGCGTGCTGGTGATGGGCAGCGGCAACGTCGTGCACAACCTGCGCGCGATGGATCGCAACGCGAAGGACGACGGCTTCGACTGGGCGAAACGGTTCAACGAGAAAGCCATCGGCATCGCGACATCGCGGCCGGAAGACGCGGCGTCGCTGGTGCAGGACGCAGGCTTCCTGCAGGTCGCGCCCACGCCGGAACATTTCCTGCCCTTCCTGTACATCGCGGGTTTCGGCGCGCAAACGCGGCAACCCCTCGAGGTGTTGATCGATGGCTATGCCTTCGGCTCGTTGTCGATGACCTCCTACCTCGTCGGCATGGCGCCCCCGGAGAATGACCGCAGCGTCGGCGGCACCGCACCCCTGGGCAGCAGCGCGCCGCCCGAGGACGCGAACATCTGACGCCCATGAAGAAGATCGCGGTCGCCACCGATTTCTCCGTTCGATCCGACCGCGCGCTGATGCGCGCGACGTTGATGGCGCGGAAGACCGGCGCTGCGCTCGTGTTGCTCCACGTCGTGGACGAAGACCAACCGCGTGAATTGATCGCTTCCGGCGAACTGGCGGCCTCGGCCGTGCTCAACGCCACGGTCCGCACGTTGCGCGACCAGGGCCTCGCCGCCGAAGCGCTCGTCACGGTCGCCGACGTGGCGGGCGGCATCCTCGATGCCGCGGCGCGCACCGGATGCGACCTGGTCGTCCTCGGTCCGCACCGCAGCCGCGCGCTGGATGTCTTCGTCGGCACCACGGTGGAACGTGTCGTACACGTCAGCCGGATGCCGGTGCTCGTCGCCGTCGACACGCCTTCGCGCCCGCACGTGCGGACGCTGGTGGCGCTCGACTTCGACGCGCCCTCGAAGGCCGCCGGCCAGGCCGCGATGGCGCTTGGCGTGTTCGACCATACCGACGTGGCGATCCTGCATGTCTTCGATGCATCGGCCGAAGAGGCGTTGCGCACGCGCGCGATGCTCGACCCCGGAACGATCCACGAATATCGGTCCTCGCAGCAGCACAACGCCACGCAGAAGCTGCATGCGCTGGTGGAGGAACTCGGCCTTGCGAGCGCGAAGCTGCATGTCGTCCCGCTCGCGAGCACGCTGGCGAAGACCATCCTGGACACCGCGAAGCGCGACCTGGCCGACCTGATCATCATCGGCACGAGTCAGCGCAAGGGCTTCGAACGCATCCTGATCGGCAGCGTCACCAGCGACGTCATCAAGGACGCGCACCGGGACATCCTCATCGTTCCCGTGCCGTGAGCCGACGCCCGGCGTTTCCACCGGCGCGCCACAACATCGCCATGCCCAGCACCGCGGCCAACGCGGAGGCTGCGGATGGCCGGATCGATCGGCCGGTCGAGTCCCGCGTTCGTCGTTGAGTGGGCGCTCACCGCGCGATGATTTTCCAGTGCCGGTCGGGCTGGCGTGATTGCAGCGATCGATGACAGCAAGCGCGGCGGGACCCAGGCCCGCCGCGCTCGTGGTTTGTCAACGCGCGGGATGCATCCTTCGCACGGACTGCACCAGCTGCGCCAACATCCCGCAAGCCGCGAGCAACCACACGATCAACGCGCCGCTCGGCAAGTCGAACACCGCTGACAACGCGAGGCCGAGGACATAGCCGGCAATGCCGATGACGTAAGCGGCGATCAACTGTCGTTTCCCCTTGCCGCCGACCGTCGCCAATGCCGGGATGATCAGGCTCGCGAACACCAGGTACACGCCGACCAGTTGCACCGATACCGTGATCGCGAGGGCGAACGCAGCGTAGAACGCGATGCCGCGCAGATTGTTGCGCCGCCACCAGACGAACGCGAGCAACCCCGCCGACAACAGCGCGGCGGGCCACAACTGGTCGTAGCTCACCCACAGGATCTGGCCCACCAGCAAGTCCTTGAGGTGCTCCCCACCCTGCGGATTGTTCGCGAGCAACAGCAATCCACCGGTCGCCGCCAACACGAACAGGGTGCCGATCAGCGGTTCCTGCAACTTCGGCCAACGCTTGTCCGTCCACGCGAGCAACCCCGCGCCTGCGAGCGCGGCAATTGCCGCGGCGATTTCCACGCCGTAACCGTGCTCGTCGACGCCGAGATACTGCGCGAGGATCACGCCGAGCGCGGCGACCTGCGCGATCGCCAGGTCGATGAAGATGATGCCGCGCGACAACACCTGTCGACCGAGCGGCACGTGCGTGGAGAGCACGATCAGGCCCGCGACGCACGCGGGCCCGAGGATGCTGGCATCGAGGCCGTCGAGGTTCATTTGGCGGCACCGAGCAGCTTGTCGATCGTGGAGTCATACAGGCCGAACAGATCCTTCGACTGCGCATCGCCGCCGACGGAGAACGGCAGCACGACGACCGGAACGCCCGTGCGATCGGACAACCAATGCGCGGGCTTGGGATCCTGGTAGGCCGCCGAGATGATCGCGTAGGTCCCCGCGGCCTTCGTCGTCGCGATCAGGCTCGACAGATGTCCGCTGGTCGGCGGCACGCCGGGCTTCGGTTCGAGCGCGCCGATCTGCTGCAGGCCCAGCCACGTGTTGAGATACACCCAGCTGATGTGGTGCACGACGATCTTCTTGCCTTTCAGCGGTGCGGCCTTCGCTTCCCACCGTTTGATCGCCGCCTGCCAGCGCGTCGAGAAATCGGCGAGTCGCGATCGATACGTCGCCGCATTCGCCGGGTCGAGCGTGACCAGGCGTGCATCGAGCGCCTTGGCGATCTTGAGCACGCGATACGGATCGAGCTGCACGTGCGGATTGCCGCGCGGGTGGACGTCGCCATTGGCGCGATCCAGTGCGGTCGGGCGATCGAGCGTCGCGACCTGCTCGCTCGCCATGAAGTAACCGTTGCCGCTGGCCACGCGTGCGTTGCCCGATTGCTTCAACAGTTGCGGCAGCCAACCCACTTCGAGTTCGCTGCCGGTGCAGGCGATCAGGTCGGCCTGGCGCACCTTGGCGATCAGGCTCGGCTTGGCTTCGATCTGGTGGACATCCTGCAGCGCGGTGGTGCCGACGCTGAGTTCGACCTTGTCGCCGGCCAGTTCGGTGACCAGCGCGCCCCATTCGGGTTCGCACGCGAAGACTTTCGGCTTTGCGAAGACAGGCGTCGCGATGAGGCCGAACAGAAGGACACAGGCAAGTTGCTTTTTCATTTCGATTGACCTCGCGATCAGAATTTGTGGGCGCCGTGGGCGCCGAATGCCGCCTGGTATTGCAGGCTGATGATGTTGTCGGTGTCTTGCGCGTTGGGCCGGTCCTGCCCCAACTGCAGCCGCACGAGACTGAATTCGCTGTTGCGCCAAGTGAGCATCACGCTGTTGCGGAACGGGTCGAAGTCGCTTGCGTACGGCCCGCTGTTGTCGGCCCACAATTGGTCGTAACGGTAGCCCGCTTCCCAGGTGCGGTTGATGCGCCAGACGCCTTCCACGTAGGCGCCACGCCGCTGTCCCGACCACGGCTGGTCGAGTGTGGCGTCGACCGGATCGAGATAGAGGCCATCGCGATCTTCGTGGAAGTATTCGCTGCGCAGGGTCACGCCGCCGTCCTTGGTGTTGCCGCCCGGCGCCCACTTCCAGGTGAAATCGGCGACGTACAGGTTTTCGTCGCCGCGGAACCCGTCTTCCGCGCCATCGGTCTGCGAACGCAGCATCGACACGCCAGCCAGCCATTCGTTCTCGTCGCCGACATCGCCGCCCGCATGCGCGAACAGCGTCTTGACGCCCGCGCCCGCGTGGCCTGCGCCGCCGCTCGGGAAACGATCGCCACGCAACACCTCGCCACCGACTTCGAAGAACAGGTCGGTCGGCGCGACCCAACGCACCTGCACGCCGTCGTCGCCGTACTGGTTGCCGAGGAAGGCCTGGTAGGCCAGCGGACGGTCGGAAAATGCATCGGTGTGCGCGTGATGGCTGTTGAGGTAGCCGATGTTGGAGAAGAAGCGGCCGGCGCGCAGCGACAGCCCACCCGGCAGCGCGGTGGTGTCGATGAACGCCTCTTCGACGCCGAGGTGGTCCTCGCCGTCCTCGTTGCCGACAGACAGCGTGACCTGCCCGTAGAACTTGTCGTCGATGTTCGAGGAGAACGCGAACTCGCTTTCGCCGAGCGACAACCCCTGCGGACCGGGGCCCGCTTCGCCGGCGAGCGGGAAGCCTGCGCGCACGTAGTTGTCGGGATTGAGCGAGTTGTAGGCATAGCGGCCATTGAGGAGCACGCTGATCGCGGGGTTGAACGCATTGGGGTTCGACGCCGCGCTTTCGGCCGGCGCGGCAACGTCCTCTGCGGGGGCTTCCTGCGATTCCTGCGCGACCTGCGCTTGCGGCGGGTTGGCCTTCAGCGCATCGATTTCAGCGCGCGCGTCCTGCAGCGCCTGCGTCGTCTGCGCCTGGGCTTGTTCGAGTTGCTGGATCTTCGCTTCCAGCGCGGACATGCGCTGGTCGGCGGTTTGCGCGTATGCGGGTGTGGCCAACACGGCCAGGAGTGCGCTCGCGAGCAAGCCGCGACGCAACGGGTAAGACAATTCCACGGATGACCTCCGGATCGAATGAACAACGGAAAACGCTGCGCAAGGCAGCGGCAAACCGCGTCAGGCGATCGGTGGTCGGAATGGAGAACCCGTTGCTTGCGGGTCGATGGAGGGCGCTTCCATCGGCGGAAGCGCGACGTGCGGAAGTTCCAGCAGCGTGAGCGCGAATACGGGCGCGACCGGCGCGAACGACGGCCCGCCGCCCAGGTTCCAGATGCCATCGGCGCCGTGCGTGTGCTTCGCGCCCGACTGGCCCATGTCGCCCGGATCGTCCTTGTCGCCCTCGAAGTGCACACCGTGCGGATCCTGCGCGGCCAGCAGCGCATGTTGGATCGAATGCACTTCGCACATCACGTGCATGACGGGCATCGCGACCAGGCCCAATACCAGCACCGCCAGCAAGCTGGCGCGCAGGAGTCGGTGGAGGCGGCGAAAGATCATCGCCCGAGCGTAACGGAGGTGCGTGGGCCGTACAACGGCCGGAGGTCACCGGCCTCAGGACCCGTTCGAACGCGTGTTCACGTTGGGCAGCGCGGCATCGCGCTCGCGACGCCGCGCATGGGTGAGCCCCTGGACCTCGGCGCATCGTCCGGGACCACGGCGTGGTGGGGCGACGCAGGCGTTGCGTAGGCCGTTGCCCGTTACTGCGTGGCGTGATCGTGATGCGCCGCCAGTGCCTTCACCGCATCGAGCGTTTCTTTCACGTGCTTGTTCGGATTGAGGTCGGAGTACACGTGCGCGATCGAACCCGACGGCGCGATCACGTAGGAGGTGCGGTTCGACCATTCGGGCTTCTGCGCCAGGATCGCGTCGTATTGCTTCGCGATCTTCGCGCCTTCGTCGGCGGCGACCGCGAACTTGCCGCCGCAGTGTTCGGTTTCCTTCGAGAAATCCGCGAGTTCGCTGGTGTTGCCGGCGGTCACGCCGATCACGGTGGCGTGCGCGGCCTTGAACTGGTCGATCGCCTCGGAGAACAGGTGCGCTTCCAGGTTGCAGCCGGAGGTGTGCGCCGCAGGAAAGAAGTACACGACCACCGGTCCCTTCTTCAGGGCGTCGGCCAGGTTGAAGGTGAACGGCTTGCCCGCCAGGTAGGCCGGCGCACTGAAGTCGGGGGCCTTCGCATCGACTTTCAACGCCGCCAGCGACGGCGCGGCGAATGCAACGACGCCGATCACGCCGGCAGCGGCAAACTTCAGCAGGGCGTTCATGGTGGGGCGGCTCCTCGGTGACTGTCGCTTCAGCCTACTCCGTAAAGGCGACGGGAGACCACGACTGGCTCGTCATGCTGGTGACCGCCTGCGTGGTCGCCGAGCTGGCCGAACGCCAGATCACGTTGGCGCCGGTGCTGGTGTTGCGCCACAGGATGTCGGCACGCAGATCGCCGTTGTAGTCGCCCGCGCCGACGGCCCGCCACGCCGTCGCGACCGTCGCCACCGCCTGCGTCGTGGCCGAGCTGGCCGAGCGCCAGATGACGTTCGCGCCGGTGCCGGTGTTGCGCCAGAGGATGTCCGAGCGGCCGTCGCCGTTGTAGTCGCCCGATCCGACCACGGTCCACGCCTGGCTGGCCATCGTGGCAACTGCCTGCGGCGTCGCCGAACTGCCGGACCGCCAGATCACGTTCGCGCCCGTGCTGCTGTTGCGCCACAGGATGTCGGCGCGGCCATCGCCGTTGTAGTCGCCCGAGCCCACGACGCGCCAGGCGACCGCGAGCGTGGACACCGCCGTCGTCGTCGCCGAACTGGCCGAGCGCCAGATCACGTTCGCGCCGGTGCTGGTGTTGCGCCACAGGATGTCGGCGCGGCCGTCGCCGTTGTAATCGCCCGAACCGGCCACGGTCCAGGACAGGCTGATCATGCTGCCGACGGATTGCGTCGTGGCCGAGCTGCCCGAACGCCAGATGACGTTCGCGCCGGTGCTGCTGTTGCGCCACAGGATGTCCGAGCGACGGTCGCCGTTGTAATCGCCCACGCCCACCGCGCGCCAAGCCACGGCCAGGGTCGCGACCGCCGTCGTCGTGCTCGATGCCGCCGAACGCCAGATCACGTTCGCGCCCGTGGCCGAATTGCGCCACAGGATGTCCGAGCGATTGTCGCCATTGAAATTGCTGAGTTTCGCGATGGGCGCGGTCACGGTGACGCGGCCCGACATGCCCACGCCACCGGCGGCGCCATGGCGCTCGCAGAAATAACGAATGGTGCCGGCCGTCGGGAAGAACACCGTCCCCGACCATGCCGCACTGCTGAGATTGCCGTTTCCGCCGGTGCCATCGCAGCCGTTGGCGCAACGGAACGTCGTCACCGACCCGGGATCGGACCGCACGTTGTGGGTGCCGCCGTTGTTGTGGAACGTGACCGTGTCGCCCGCGGGAATCGTGAGCGTGTTCGGCGAAAACGTCATGTTGGCATTGGCGTTCACGACGTGGTTCGCCGCGAACGCCGTCGTCGAAAGGAGGACACCGGGGGCGACCGCCGACCACGCGACGGCACGGAACCACCCATTGGCGATCGATGTTGGATTGCATTGCATGGCGCGCACCTCGCCGGTTCGACCGGACCGGCCAACCCGTGGATACGGGATCGCGCGATTTTGGTTCGCGCATCGGCGCGTGGATTTCCGGTCCCGCGTGGCCGGGCGCGCCGATTCCGCACGTTGGCATGCAACATGCCACGACGACTCGCCCGGCGCTTGCGCGACCACGATTGGGTCGGCGCACTCATCGACCTGGTGATCGTCGTGGCGGGCATCCTGATCGCGCTGCAGGTCGGCAACTGGCACGAGGACCGCGTCGATGCCAGGCGCAAGCATGCCTACCTCGGGCGCATCGTCGCCGACCTCGAGACCGACCTGCTCGTCAACGCCAATCGCGAACGCTTCCTCGCGCAAGTGCGCAACCATGGCGAACAGGCGCTCGTGCATGCGGAGACCGGTCAATTGGTCGAGGGCTCGGCATGGAAGACCGTGCTCGCGTATTTCCAGGCGGGACAGTTCTACGCGTATTCGCGTGAGAGCAACACCTTCGACGAGATGCGCGACGCGGGCGACCTCGGGCTCATCGCCGATGCGAAGTTGCGCAGCCAGTTGGCGTTCTATTACGCGTCGAGCGCCAACCGCACGGCCGACAGCATGATCATGAACCTGGTGCCGCAATACCGGCAGGACATCCGGAGCGTCACGCCCATCGCGGTGCAGGACTACATCTGGACGCACTGTTTCCGGCTCATGCCGGGGAGCGGACGCGATCAGCGCATGATCGATTGTCCTTCCCCCGTCGACGAAACGCGGGCGCGCGGTATCCTCGCGGCGTACGCGCAATCGCCGGAACTGGCCCGCGAACTGCGATTCTGGTTGTCCAACCAACGTATCGCTTCGATCACCGCGCCCGAGGACAGGCGCGACGCGCTGCAACTCAAGGCACGCCTGGAAGCGGAGCTGCGCGATTGAAACCCTACCCTTCCCGGGAGGCGCCTTCGATGACCCCCACGATCACCGCCTTCGAACATTCGCCCGACCGCGGCAGGGGGTTGTCGCGCGACATGCGCGTGCGCTGGGCGCTCGAAGAAGTGGGCCAGCCCTACGACGTCCGCCTGCTTTCGTCCGAAGCGATGAAGGCGCCGGCGCATCGTGCGCTCCATCCTTTCGGGCAGATCCCGACGTATGAAGAGGGCGGACTGGCCTTGTTCGAATCCGGCGCGATCGTGCTCCACATCGCGCAACACCATGCCGGCCTGTTGCCGGACGATGCCAGTGCGCGTGCGCGCGCCATCGGGTGGATCTTCGCCGCGATTTCCACGATCGAGCCGCCGATCCTCGACCTGGTGATCGTCAAGTTCGTCGAGCGCAACGAACCCTGGTTCGCGCAGCGCCTGCCCCTCGTCGAACAACGCATCCGCCAACGGCTCGGCGAACTCGCCGACCGCCTGGGCGACGCGGAGTGGCTCGACGGCGCGTTCAGTGCCGGCGACCTGATGATGGCGACGGTGCTGCTGCGGGTGAAAGCGGCGGGCCTGCTGGACAGCTTTCCGAACCTCGCCGCCCTTGTCGCCCGCGCCGAAGCGCGGCCCGCTTACCAGCGTGCGTTCGCTGCGCAATTGGCGGTGTTCCAAGCGAGCGAAGCGCCTACTCCCTGAAGTTGATCGGCGACCAGAGATAGAACTGCATCGTCGCGACACCCTGCGTGGTCGCTGCGTTCGCCGAACGCCAGATCACGTTGGTGCCCGTGTCGCGATTGCGCCACAGGATGTCCGCGCGCGCGTCGCCGTTGTAGTCGCCCGATCCACCGACCCCCCACGCCAGGGACACCGCGAGCATCGCTTGCGGCGAAGCCGAATTGGCCGACCGCCAGATGACGTTTGCGCCCGTGTCGAAGTTGCGCCAAAGCACGTCCGATCGACCATCGCCGTTGTAATCACCCGATCCGACGACGACCCACGCCCCGTTGGCGACGGTGTGCACGGCTTGCGGCGTTGCCGAACTCCCGGACCGCCAGATGACGTTCGCGCCGGTGCTTTGATTGCGCCACAGGATATCGGCGCGACCATCGCCGTCGTAATCGCCCGAGCCCACGGCGTCCCAGGTCACGGCGAGCGTGGACACGGCCTGCCGCGTCGCCGAATTCGCCGAGCGCCAGATCAGGTTCGCGCCCGTGATGCCGTTGCGCCACAGGATGTCGGCGCGACCATCGCCGTTGTAATCCCCCGAGCCTGCGACGCCCCAGGCCATGTTGCTCACGCTGCTCACGGCCTGCAGCGTCGCCGTGGCTGCAAGCGAGATCCGCATCGTCCCCATGGTGTCGCGCCACAGGATGTCAGTGCGGCCGTCGCCGTTGTAATCCCCGAGGCCCACGAGCAGCCAAGTGGAGGGCATGGGCAGCACGGCCACCGGCATCCGGGTGGTCGCGTCGGCCGAAAGCCAGATGACATCGGCCGGACCCAGTCCCGGAATCACGAAGCGCCACAGGATGTCCGAGCGCGCGTCGCCGTTGAAATCACTGCGCTTCGCGCCGGGCGTCGTGGCCGATGCCGCTGTCGACACCAGCGTCCCGGCGGACGCCACCAACCCCATCAGTCCGGGCAACAACCCTTTCGCAATCGATGTTCGCGTTGCTTGCATGGCGTGCACCTGCCAGGTTCGCGCGGATGCCCCATCTCCACAAACGGGTGCGTTTCCCGCATCCGTCCATCCCCGGCGTCGCCACCACCCGCTTGCTGTATGGTTGCCTCCGGCGGAAGAGCCCGCCACGCCACGGGCGGCCGCACGCATGGCAAGTGCTCTTTTCGCCGAATTGAAGCGACGCAAGGTCGTGAAGGTCGGCGCCGTCTACCTGGTGGCGGCGTGGCTGGCCGTGCAGGCCGCGAGCATCGGTTTCCCCGCCTTCGATGCACCCGCCTGGGTGCTCCGCGTTTTCATCCTCGTGTTGCTGCTCGGATTCCCCATCGTGGTGGTCCTGACGTGGGTGCTCGAACTCACGCCCGAGGGCATGCGCATCGAGGCCTCGCCGGTCGGCAACAAGCGCGTGGTCGGCATCGCCATCGTCCTGGTCGTTCTTGGCGTGGCCTGGTATTACTTCGGACAGCCGAGCGTGCGGCCCGGCCAGCAGGTCGTCGAAGCCGCCGCGAAACCCGCACCGGTTTCCGCGCCAGCGCCCGCGGTCGACAACAAGTCGATCGCGGTGCTCGCCTTCACCGACCTGAGCCCGAAGCACGACCAGGATTATTTTTCCGACGGCATGTCGGAGGAGATCCTCAACGCACTCGCGCAGATCCGCGACCTGCGCGTGGCCGGGCGCACGTCGTCGTTCTTCTACAAGGGGCGCAACGTCGACCTGCGCACCATCGGCAAGGCGCTCGGCGTCGCGCACGTACTCGAAGGTTCGGTGCGGACGCAAGGCAACAAGGTGCGCATCACCGCGCAGTTGATCCGCAGCGTCGATGGCATCCATCTGTGGTCGAAGCAGTACGACGGCGAGTTGTCGGACGTGTTCAGGCTGCAGGACCAGATCGCCCGCGCGATCGCCGACGAGTTGCAGCTCGTGCTGGACGACGAGCAGAAATCGCGCCTGGTGACGAAGGCCACCGACAACCCCGAGGCCTACCGGCTCTACCTGCGCGCGAGCGAGTTGTTGAACAAGCGCGACTACCCGCGCGCGAAGGACGCGGTCGCGTGGCTGGAACAGGCGCTGGCGCTGGATCCGGAATTCGTCCGCGCGCGCTCGCAACTCGCGCTGGTGCAGATGGTGCTGAACGTGCGCGATCCCGCGCATGCGGCGGAAGCCGAGCGTCACGCGCGCGCAGCGATGACGATGGACCCGCACCTTGCGCAGCCGGTGTACGTGTTCGGGTTGACGCTGCGCTATGCCCGCCATTTCGCCCAGGCGCGCCAATATCACGAACGCGCCGTCGCGATGGCGCCGCAGGACGCTTCGGCGCACATGTACCTGGGCCAATGGTTGATCGTCACCGGCTACACGAAACAAGGCATCGCCGAACTGGATCGCGCGATCGCGATCGATCCGATGTTGCCGAACGCAGTCAATTGGCGTGGCTACCAATATTTGTTCGCCGGCGACATCGACAGCGCGCAAGCCTTGTTCGCGCGCACCGACGCGCTCGGCCTGAGCCTGGCGAAGTCCGGGCTGGGCGAGGTGCAGTATCGACGCGGCAACGCGACGCAGGCGCGTCGGTTGCTGGCCATCGCGCCGGGGCTCGACCCGACCACCTGCGGCAGCGTAGGTCCCGGCCGTTACGACACCTTGCTCGCGGGCACGATCGATGGCGATGCAAGCGCACAGGCACGCTCGCTGCAATTGATCGACGAATGCCTTGCGACGCGTCCCGCGGAACTGCCTTCATGGACGGTGCTGTCGCTGATGCGGCTCAAGCAGTACGCGCGGGCATTGGACCTCTTCGGTGGACGCATGACTTCGGATGACGCCGGCGTGATGCTTCGCATGTGGGCACCGGACAAGGCGCCGATGCGCGCGCTGCCGCAGTTCACTGAGGCCGCGCGCAAGCTCGGATGGATCGAGGCGTGGGAGCAGTACGGGGCGCCGGATGCGTGCGAGCGGTTGGGGCCGCGGCGATATCAATGCCACTGAATTGCTGCGCGCAGCTCAGGTCGATGAACGCCGTTACGTGCGCACTCACCGCAACGTCCCCGGCGAATAACGCGAGAGCGTCCATGCTGCCTTTGACCACAAGGTCATCCCGCTCAAGAAAAAAAGGAATCGCAATGCGCAAACAGCTCCTGCAGGCCTCCCTCATGACGGCGCTCGCTACCGTCTCGTCCCTTGCCCTGGCACAGCCGGCGAACGACACGCCCGCAACGACGACCGTCCAGACCGCCGACCATGATCGCGGATTCGATGATTGGGGCCTCCTCGGCTTGATCGGTCTGTTCGGCCTGATGGGGCGCAAGCGGCACGATGTGGTCACCGACAACCGCACGACGAATACAGCACGCTGAATTCGAACAGAGGGCCCCATTCGGGGCCTTCGTCATGTCGCAGGGATTTTCAGGTACTGCACGCGCGCAGCAGCAGATTGAGCACGACCGTCAAGACGATCGACGCAACGATGCTGAACAGACAGCCGCGTGGAGGGGAAAAACGAGGCATGGCTTGCGAACTCGGAGCGTCTACCCTGGCAAGTCGTGCATCAGCGGGGCGTGAGTCGCTCTCGCCTGGTGTGTCGATCTCGTGAAAGCGGGACACCACCGAAGCTCCATAATCGGGGTTGCCCGTCGCGACCCATCCCATGAACACTGACCCCAACCTGCGCTTCCTCGATGCACCGGGGGAAGTCGCAGCCCTGATGCGCGACCACGATTGGAATCGCTCGCCGCTGGGTCCGCCTGACCGATGGCCACAGTCGCTGCGCAGCGTCGTTAGCCTGATGCTGCACTCGAAGTTTCCGATGTTCGTCGCGTGGGGCCCGTCGCTCGGGTTTCTTTACAACGATTCGTACATCGAGGTACTCGGCGCCAAGCATCCCTTCGCACTCGGGTTGCCGTTCGAGGAAATCTGGTCGGAGATCTGGGAGGACGTCGGCCCGCTGGCGCGTCGCGCGCTGGCCGGCGAAGCGATGTACGTGGAGAACCTGCCGCTGATGATGCGGCGCAAGGGCTACGACGAACCGACGTGGTTCACCTTCTCCTATTCGCCCGTCACCGACGAGCAGGGCGATGTCGCCGGCATGTATTGCGCCTGCACGGAAACCACCGCGGGCGTCACCGCCGAGCGCACGCGCATCGCGCAGATGCAGCGGTTGATTTCGCTGTTCGAACAGGCGCCGGGGTTCGTCGCCGTCACGCGCGGCCACGATCATGTGTACGAGATCGCGAATCCGGCGTACATGGACTTCGTGGGGCGCGAGCAGATCGTCGGCATGACGGTGCGCGCCGCGTTGCCGGAGCTCGACCAGAAGTTCATCGACAAGCTGACGGAAGTTTTCGAAACCGGCGAGCCGTTCATCGGTCGCCGCATTGCCGTCGGCCTGCGCCGGGGCAGCCAGGGCGAGATCGAAGATCGCATCGTGGACTTCGTGTTCCAGCCGATCGTGGACGACCACGGGCGGGTCGACGGCATCTTCATCCAGGGCACCGACATGACCGACCAGGCGATCGCCGAACGGCAGGCCGAAACCGAGCGCTTGCGCCTGGATGCGGTCATCGAGTCCCTGCCCTCCGGCGTCGCGCTTGCCAATCCAGAAGGCGTGATCACGCGCGTGAACGCGGCCAATCGCGAGATCTGGGGCATGCACCCGGTGGCCGGCGAGATCACGGCCTATCGCGCGCGACAGGGTTGGTGGGCGGACGATTCCGCGCGCCGCGGAGATCCCTTGCACGATGAAGATTGGGCGCTGGCACGCGCGTTGCGCGGCGAGATCGTGCGCGGCGACATCGTGGAGGTGCAACCCTTCGACGACCACCCGCGGCGCACGGTGCTGATGCAGGCAACGCCCGTGCGCCTGGACGACGGCGCGCTCGCCGGCGCGGTCGTCGTGCAAACCGACATCAGCGACCGCGTGCGAGCCGAAGCGGACCTGCGTGCAAGCGAAGCGCGCTTCCGGACGATGACCAACGCGATGCCGCAGATGGTGTGGTCGGCGCTGCCCGATGGCGAAACCGACTACTACAACCAGCAGTTCCATGCGTTCACTGGTTTGGCCGAGGGCGCGGCGAACGGCGCGCGGTGGCTGGAAGTCCTGCACGGCGACGACCGGGCGCGCGTGGGCGTGCAGTGGGAACGCAGCCTGGCGACAGGCGAGGATTACGATGTCCAGCTGCGCCTTCGCCACCACTCCGGCGAGTATCGCTGGGTGCTCGTGCGCGCGGTGGCCGTGCGTGCCGACGACGGCACGATCGTCCGCTGGATGGGTACCGCGACGGACATCCACGAACAACGCGTCGCGCAGGACGCCCTGGAGCGCAGCGAACGCGCGCTGCGCGACGCCGACCAGCGCAAGGACGAGTTCCTCGCGATGCTGGCGCATGAACTGCGCAATCCGCTGGCACCGATCGGCACGGCTTCGCAGTTGCTGATGTTGTCGTCGGATCCGGCGCGCGTGCGCTCGGCGGGCGAAGTGATCGCGCGCCAGGTGCGGCACATGACCGAGCTGGTCGACGACCTGCTCGATGTCTCGCGCGTCACGCGTGGCCTCGTGCACCTGGACATGGAAACCCTCGACCTCAAGGCGGTCGTGACCAGCGCGATCGAGCAGGTGCGCGCGCTGATCGATGCGCGCGGCCACGCCTTGCGCACGCGCCTGCCCGCGGGCCAGATGTGGGTGAACGGCGACCGCACGCGGCTCGTCCAGATCCTCGCCAACCTGTTGAACAACGCCGCCAAGTACACACCCGAAGGCGGCGAGATCCACCTGGTCGCGGACGTGCAGGACGGCAACGTGTGCGTGTCGATCCGCGACAACGGCCAGGGCATCGAACCGGCGCTGCTGCCGAAGATCTTCGATCTGTTCACGCAAGCCGACCGCTCGCCGGATCGCACGCAGGGCGGGCTCGGCATCGGACTGGCGCTCGTGCGGAGCCTGGTGGTGTTGCACGGCGGTTCGATCACGGCAGACAGCAAGGGCAGGAACCAGGGCGCCGCGTTCACCGTGTCCCTGCCGCAGGTGCAAGCGCCGGCGCAGGCGCCGCATCGCACAAGCGACGACATGGCGCACGACGGGGCCGCGTTGGACATCGTGGTCGTCGACGACAACGTGGATGCGGCGCAAACCCTCCAGGTGTTGCTGCAGGCGATGGGACATCGCGCACGCGTGTTCCATCGCGCGCGCGATGCCTTCGAATCGATCGTGGCCGAGCCGCCGGAAGTCGCGTTCCTCGACATCGGGCTGCCCGACATCACCGGACACGAACTGGCGCGTGGCATCCGCGAACGCCTCGGTGCGCGTACCGGTGTTCTCGCGGCGCTGTCGGGTTACGGACAACCGCAGGACCACGCGGCATCGCGCGAGGCCGGCCTCGACTTCCACCTGGTGAAGCCCATCGACCAGGCGATGTTGATGGAAGTGTTGGCGCGCGCCAGCGACGCCGCGGACGCACAAAAGCAGCGGTAAGGCCCTGCGTCAGCGAAAAGCGGCGAGGACGCCGGCCACGTTCTCGCCGATCTGCGCAACGGCATAACCGCCTTCCTGCACGAGCACCGTAGGCAGGTCGAGCGCGGCGATGCGCGCGCCGAGCCGCGGGAAATCCGCTGCCGCCAGTCGAAACTGGCTGATCGGATCGCCTTCGAAGATATCCACGCCGAGCGAGACGACGAGCGCTTGCGGCGCGTAGTCGCGCACGTGGGCAAGCGCAGTCTCCAGCGTTGCCGCGTACGCAGTCCAATCGGTGCCGCGCGGCAGCGGAAAGTTGAAGTTGCATCCCGTGCCCGCGCCGGTGCCGCGCTCGTCCGCGTAACCGAGGAAGTACGGGTACTCGGTGTTCGGGTCGCCGTGGAGCGAAACGAAGAGGACGTCGTCGCGATTCCAGAAAATATCCTGCGTGCCGTTGCCGTGGTGGTAGTCCACGTCGAGCACCGCAACCCTTGCCAAGCCCGCATCGCGCAGGCGCTGCGCCGCCAGTGCCGCATTGTTGAGAAAACAATAGCCTCCGAACATGCCGCGACCTGCATGATGGCCCGGCGGCCGACACAGTGCGTACGCACTGCGCTCGCCCGCAGCGACGAAATCCGCCGCCGTCAGCGCGCAATGCGCCGATGCACGCGCCGCAGGCCAGGTGCCGGCGACGATCGGGCTCCCCGCATCGAAGGCGTAGTAACCCAGTTGTCCGTGCAAGCCCGTCGGCGCCCGATCGCGACGCATCCCGCGCGCCGGAAACGCACCCGGCAACAGGAACCCGTCGCGCCCCTCGGCCTGCCATTCGTCGTACGCGCCGCGCAGGAACGCGATGTAGTCGGCGTCGTGCACGCTCGCCAACACCGCATCGTCGTACTCGCGCGGCCCCTCCAACGGCCATCCGGCGCGCGCGATCGCCGTGAGAATGTGGTCGACGCGGCTGGGCATCTCGTAGCAAGGCACGAGCTTGCCGCGATGGAGTTCCATGCCGCCGTCGTGCAGCGCATGGAGCGGCGAGTGAATGAGCTTCATGCGCCGATCATAGGACGCATGCGTGCCGGCTGCCCATGGGGAGCGGCCGCCCGATCAGTACCGCTCCTCGACGTACTTGCACGGATACTTCGGATCGACGTAGCCGTGCGGCTTCTGCCGTTTCGGGAACTTGATCTTCTCGCGCGGCAAATCTTCGTAGTGCACATGATCGAGCAGGTGGCGGATGACGTTGAGGCGCGCGCGCCGCTTGTCGTCCGTACGCGCGACGTACCAGGGGGCCTGGCCGGTGTCCGTGGCCGTGAACATCTCGTCGCGCGCACGCGAGTAGTCGTACCAGCGGCTGAAGGATTTCATGTCCATCGGCGAAAGCTTCCAGAGCTTGCGGCCGTCCTGCGCGCGATCCTTCAGGCGCTTGGTCTGTTCTTCTTCGCTCACTTCGAGCCAATACTTGATCAACACCACGCCTGACTTGACGATCGCCATTTCCACCGCGGGCACCGTCGTCAGGAAGGCGCGCACGTGTGCTTCATCGGTGAAGCCCATCACGCGCTCCACGCCCGCGCGGTTGTACCAACTGCGATCGAAGATCACGATCTCGCCGGCCGCCGGCAAGTGCTTGATGTAGCGCTGCAGGTACATCTGGGTCTTCTCGCGTTCGGTCGGCGCGGGCAGGGCGACGACGCGGAACACGCGCGGGCTCACGCGGTCGGTGATCGCCTTGATCGTGCCGCCCTTGCCGGCGCCGTCGCGGCCCTCGAAGAGGATGCAGACCTTCAGGCCCTTGGCGACGACCCATCGCTGCAGCTTCACGAGCTCCACGTGGAGCTTGTCCAGTTCCGCTTCGTACTCGCTGGATTTCATCCTGGCGACGGGTGCTTCGCTGCCCTTGTCTCCGTCGACGTGTTGGGTCGCCGTCTTCGTCGCGCGTGGTTTTTTCGCGGCTTTCTTCGTCGCGCTCGTTTTCGCGGTGCGTGTCATGTGGAAGGCTCCGTGGAAGTTGCAGGCGGTGCGGTCAGCGCACGCACCGCCATTTCGAGATTGAAGAACATGCGCGATGGCCCGAGCGTTTCGTCGAGGGTCGAGCGGCGCACCATCGCCAGCGCATCCGGCGCCAGACCGGCCAGCACCACCTCGATACCTGCTTCGCGCAGGCGGCGTTCGCCGGCGATCAGCGACTGCAACGCCGAATACTCGATGTCGAACACGCCCGACATGTCGATCGCGACAACCTGCGGACGGTGCTCCGCGACCAGGGCCTGGAAGCGTTCGGCCAGGCGGTCGGTATTGAGGAAGAACAGGCGGCCCTCGGGTCGCAACAACAACACGCCGGGGAAGGCTTCATCGTCGGGGTTTTCGTCCGACACCGGCCTGAAGACATTGGTCCCGCGCTTGCGCCGCAGCACATGGAGTCGCGGCTGGGTCGCCTGCTGGCTCAGCGCGACCAGCGAAACGATGATCGCGACGATGATGCCTTTCAACGTTCCCAGCAGCATGACGCCGCCGAAGGCAACGACCGCCCAAATGAACTCGACGCGGCGGATGCGCAGGATGTCGCGGAAGTCTTCCAGCTTGAACAAACCGACCGAGTACACGATCACCAGGCCTGCGAGCGTGGCCTGCGGCATCATTCCGATCAGCGGTGCAAGCCACAACATCGTGATCAGCGCGGTCGCCGCGGTGGCCAGGCCGGAGGCTTGCGAATGCGCGCCCGCGCGACGGTTGACCGCCGTTTGCGACATGCCCCCGCCTGCCGGCATCGCGCCCAGCAACGCGCCGATGGCGTTGCCCGCCCCGGTCGCGATCAACTCGCGATCGGGGGAAGGTGCCGGTTCGTCCTGGCCCTGGAACGCGCGCGCGACGGCGATGGTTTCGGTGAAACTCATCAACGCGATGCCGAGCGCGGCCGGCCACAGTGCTTGCACGAGAGACAGGTCCGGCATCGTGATGTGCGGCAAGCCCCCGGGGATGTCGCCGACCAGATCGATGCCGAAGCGCTGCCACGCGAACAGCCCGGCACAAGCGATCGCGACCGCAACGGCGATCAGCGGCGCCGGCCATCGGGGGCGGACGTGTTCGAGCGTCGTCAGCAGCGCGATGGTGCCGAGGCCGACGGCGAGCGTCGGCCACGACACATGCCCGAGCCCGCGCACGATTTCGCCGATGTTGTGCAGGAAGCCGGCCTTCTCGAAGTGCAGGCCCAGCAGCTTCGGCAACTGGTCGACGATGATCACCACCGCGATGCCCGCCTTGAAACCCACCAGCACCGGCGTGGAGATGAAGCTCGCGATGAATCCCAGGCGAAGGACTGCCGCGAGCATCAATGCAACACCGACGAGCAGGGCCAGCGTCGCCGTTGCCGCGAGCAATTGCGACGGATCGCCGTTCGGCACGACCTGCGAGAGTTCGGCGCCCGTGAGAATCGCGATGGTGGTGGTCGTGCTCACCGACAACGGCCGCGATGTGCCGAGGAAGGCGTACACGGCCATCGGCACGAGCACGGTATACAGGCCCACTTCGACCGGAAGCCCCGCGATGGTTGCGTAGGCCATCGCCTTGGGAATGACGACCGCGGCGGTCACCAACCCGGCGACGATGTCCTCGCGCAACTTCAGTCCCGGGAACATGCGTCGTGCCTCACGCGCCTTTCTGTTCGTTTTCGAGCGCCTTGCGCATGATCTGGCTGTAGAGGTCGACCAGTTGCCCTGCGAGCGAGTGCATTCCCGGATGCTGCATGACGAAGCTCGTGCTGCGGTTGGCGTCGTCGAGCATTTCCTTGAGGAAGGCGATGTCGCCGTCGCGCAGGCGTTCGCCGCCGTCGACGCGCTTCTTCAAATCCAGCGTCCGTGGCAGGCGTTGATTGACCAGCCGCTCGATCAACGCCTGGCTGGTCGCTGCATCCATCTTGTCGGACATGCCCAGCCTCCGCAGCGCGGCCCTGTCGCACAATGGCAACACCGGACGGCGGCGGATTCCATTGGACCTCGGGCCAACGGCGGAGCGACTTGGCTCGGCAGTGGCGCCATCCACCCCCGCCATCATGCGACGCAGGATGTCGCGGAGGACCGCTTCATCCTGCAGGCGACCGAGCCGATCGGCGAGTTTTCGCAAGGACCGGGCGTCGGCCCTGGCGGCGTGTTTCGACTGCTTCTTCGCGACGGCTGGCGCGATCTGCGCGATGGCGTCCACCTGCATGCGCAGTTTTCGCACGCGGCGGCGCCAACGATGGAGGTTGGGCGCCGATGGATCGCGCTTCACGCGCCGTCCGGCTTTGCCGACACGGCGGCGGCTCCGTTTCAATGCCGATCGCAGGTCCACCGCCCGCAGTCCCCGCCAATCCATCGCTTCCAACCGCGAGGCAACACGTTCGATCCTGGCGCGACGCAACTGGAACCAGGCATCGCGTGCAAGCGCGCGCCGGAGGATCCCATCGCGGCGGAGCACCAGGCGCTCGATGACCGGAAGCCACGCTTGCGTCCGGCATTGCTTCGACAGTCGCTCGGCGGTGGCGATCGCGACGTGCGCGTCGCGCAATGCAGACAGGCTCTTGCCGACACGCTGCAGGATGCGATCGATGTCGTCGACCTCTCCGAAGGGATCTCCAAGCAGCGCCAGCAACGCGCGCAGGCGCCGAATGCCCGTGCGCGCATCGTGGATCGAGGCGTGCACGCGGTGGTGGGAGATCAGTGCGCGCAGGATCGAGCGACACGCCCCACGCGCCATGGCGCGTGCCGCGTGACCGAGATCGCTTGATCGTCCGGATGGCATCCTGGTGCCCGGTAGCCGATGCGTGCGCAGCCGCTATCGACCCTCGCCGTCGAGCCAGGCCACTGCCGCGCGGTGGCTGTTGAAGCGTCGCACGGGGTAGCCGATCTCGCTTCCAATGCCTTCGGTCGGCACGGCATGGAATTCCGGCGGATTGACCAATGCGATCCGACACTGCTTGAGATAGGGCTCGCTGCGCAAACGGGAATCCAGCGCCTGGAACACGGCCGGGGATGGCTCATGCACCCATGCGCGGGAGTAGTCGATCAGGATGTGCTTCAGGCCATGCGCGACAAGCAGCGGGAAGACATCGTCCATGGTGACGATGCGGTCCAGGAAACTGACGGGGCCACGAAACCTGATTTCGATCCGGCCCTGTTCCTCGAAGATCTGAATGTCCCGTTCCAAGATCGGTGACCCGCAGCGTTCCGTGTGTCTCAGCAGTGGAATGGCGAACTTCCTACAATACTCCGTCAACGGATCGATTGGAGAACAGCGCCTTGGCAAGCGCAAATCGGGAGCGCGGCAACGTGACGACGGCGTCCTGGCAACGCGCTGCGATAGTCGGCGTGTTGGCGCTCTGCGGCTGCGTCGCGCGAGGCGACGTACGCGAACCCGCGCAAGATGCACCGCCACCGCAAATGTTGATCGGCGAATTCGTCGACGACTACGGCATCGCGTATCGCATCTCGTCGCAGGAATGGCATCAACAGCCGAACACACGCTATCGTGGTGGAATGGCACCCGCATGCGCAGTACCTCGTCGCGCAAAACGACGCGTCCAACGCGAGCGACGCCGGCCTGTGGACACGCATCGACTGGATCGCCCTCCCCGACATGGCGCCGTACGCATGGGGGTTTTGCCTGAGTGCCTACGCAGCGCCCACGCAGGTCGATGCCGAGCGCACCACCATCGCGCGTCGCGATGATCCGAGGACCGGCTGCAATGGCTATCCGTTTTCGCGGATGCGGCGTGCGGGTAGCGGCGGAGAGTAACGACCGAGTCACCCACGATGCGCCACTGCCGGGTTTCCTGGTGCGCCCGGTGCGCACAGTGTCCCGACCGCGGTCGCGCGTCACGACGGTTACTTCTACATCGCCAACCTCGGCACCTTCCCCATCGTCGATGGCTCGCAACGCGTGTGGCGCGTGTTGTCGAATCCGACACGGCTGCAGGCAGTCGCGCGCGGCACGGCGATCGTCGGCATCGCCTTCGACAGGAACGATGCGCTGTACATCCTGCAGATGACTTCGGGCGCGCCCGACCCGACGCCCGGCTTGGGCAGCATCGTGCGCATCCGCCCCGGCGGCGCCCCGCAAACCATCGTCAGGGGACTGACGTTGCCGACCGCGATGGTCATGGGGGCCGATGGCGACCTGTACGTTTCGAACGTCGGCTTCGGTCCGCCGTTGCCCGGTTCGGGACAGATCCTGCGGGTCCATCTGCCCTGAGGCGTTCATTCGCCATACGCCGGGATCGGCGTTGATTCGCCCCGCGCTCGATGCGCGGGGCAGCGGCTCACCTTCGGTCGCAGTGATGCGCGAACGCGCGGTGGCTTCAGCGGACGATCAGCGGACGCTCGCTCGCTACGCTCGCGGCTCCTTTCGAACAGGAGCCGCTCATGGCGATCTTCGATTCCATCCGAACGTTGTTCGCCGATGACGTTCAGGCCTCGCCCGTCGTCATCTTCAATCATTCACGGCCGCGTGCGTGCGCGCCGTTGTTTGTCTGCCTGCCGGCGATGGGTGTCTCGGCGAGCTTCTATACGCCGTTCGCCGAAGCGCTTGCGCAAGCCACCGCGGGCGTGGCGGTGCTGGCCGATCTGCGCGGACAGGGCGAAAGCGTGGCGCTTGCACGACGCGGTGCACGATTCGGCTACCGCGAAATCGTCGCGCAGGACATTCCGTCGTTGATCGCCGCGATCGCCGCGCAGTTCCCCGGTCGGCCCATTTATCTCGTCGGCCATAGCCTGGGCGGTCAGCTGGGCAGTCTGGCGGCCGTGCACGCGGCGCGCGATCTTGCCGGTTTGATCCTGGTGGCGAGTGGTACCGCGCACTTTCGCGCGTGGCCAAAAGCGCTGCGGTGGCGCGCCGCCCTCACGGTGCAGGCCGTACGCGCCGTGGCTGCATTGCTGCCGTGGTACCCGGGGCGGCGGCTGGGCTTCGGCGGCGATCAGCCGCGCCGATTCATGGCCGATTGGAGTTACAACGCCAGCACCGGCCGGTACCGCTGCGCGGGCAGTAGAATCGATTACGAGGAGGCGCTGCATGACCTCGCGTTGCCCGTCCTGTCGGTCGAACTCCGCGGCGACCCGGTGTCGCCGACGGGCGCGGCGGCCGAGTTGCTTGCGAAGCTCGCCTCCTGCGCGGTCGAGCGTCGGCAGATCGACGGTGTCGCGGCAGATGCACCGTGGCGGCGACACTTTTCCTGGGCGCGAAGGCCGGACGAAGTGGTCGTTGAGATCGCCGCCTGGGTGCGCACGCAATTGCGCCGAGCCAAGGTCGAAGCGCTCGAACGGGCCGTCGCATGAGCCTTGAGGTCGCGGCACCGCTTACGCTTCGCGTGCTCGGGCCAGTGCGGTTCGAGCACGCATCGGGGCTTTTCGAGCCGGGCGCACGGCGCGAGCAGGCATTGCTCGCCCTGCTTGCCGCCGAGGCGCGTGCGATGAGTCGCGCCCGGATCGCTGCATTGCTCTGGCCCGATGCCGACGAGGTCGACGCGCGTGGGCGCATGCGCCGGTTGTTGCACGCGCTGTCGAGCCATGCGGGGCATGACGCGCTTGTCACCGATCGTCAAACCGTCGCGCTCACGAACGATGTGTGCAACGCCACCGATCTGGCTTCGCTGCGCCGCGCCCTCGCGCAAGGACTGTATCGCTCGCCCGAAGACGCGAGCGAGGAGAGCCTGACCGCCCTCGAGTGCGCTGCGCACCTGGCCGCCGCCGAGTTCGCGGAAGGTTTGGTGCTCGACGAATGCGACGAATTGTCGGCGTGGCTCGAACGCCAGCGCGAGTCGCTGCGCCAGGCGCGCGCGCAGGCCCTGGCACAGCTCGTCACGCGGCTCGAAGGCGCACGGCAGCACGAACGCGCGCTGCACCATGCGCAAGACTGGGTCGCGCTCGATGCGCTGAACGAAGTTGCGCAACGCCAACTCATGCGGCTGTATGCCGCCGTCGGACAGCCCCACGCAGCGTTGCAGCAGTTCGAACGATGCCGACAACGCCTGCACGACGAGCTCGGCGTCGAGCCCGAAGCTGCAACGCTCCAGGTTGCCGATGACATCAGGGCGCGCGACGCCGCCGCGACGAGGCCTGTCGACAACCCAACCGCGACGATCGCAGTGCGGTTCACGCGCAGTGGCGACGTGCATCTCGCTTATCAAGTGCTTGGCGCCGGTCCGCTCGATGTGCTCCTCATCAGCGGCTTCGTCTCGAACCTGGAGCAAGCTTGGGAGCCTGGCGGGCCCGCGGCGTTCTTCCACGAACTCGCGCGCGATTTTCGGCTCATCCTCTACGACCGGCGCGGCGTGGGGCTCTCTGATCGCACCGTCGATCCCGCCGATACGTCGGTGAGCAGTGCCGACGCGCTCTCGGTCCTCGACGCAGTGGGCAGCCGCCGCGCGCTCGTGTTCGCGGTGTCCGAAGGCGGGCCGATCGCGATTCGCCTCGCGGTCGAGCATCCCGAGCGCGTTGCGGGGCTGGCGCTTTGGGCAACGCTCGCGCGGGGGACCGCCGCGCACGACTACCCGTGGGCGCTGACCGCCGGGCAGTTCGACCGTTGGCTCGATGCGCTCGTCGCACAATGGGGACGACCGGCTGCAATCGACACCTTCGCGCCCGACCACGCGAGCGATCCGCTGCTGCAGCGCTGGTGGGCGCGCATGCTGCGCCTCGGCTCCAGCCCGCGCTGCATGCACGCCGTCCTGCACACGCTCGCGCTGAGCGATGTCCGCGCATTGCTGCCGCAGGTGCGCGTGCCGACGCTCGTCCTGCATCGAACGGGCGACCGCGCCGTGCGCGTCGAGGCCGGCCGGCACGTCGCGAACGCGATTCCCGGGGCCCAGTGGCGCGAATTGCCAGGGACCGCGCATTGGTGGTGGCTGGGCGAGACGGCACCGATCATCGAAGCGATCAAGGGCTTCGCACAGCATTTGGCGCAGCGCTGAACACAAACCCTCGACCGACGCTACCTGGCCAGTTGCGCACGCACCGCCGACACGAAATCCGCATCGGGCTTGACCCCCATCTGCTCGGTGCGCGCAACGATGCGTCCTTGCGGGTCCAGCAGGATCAACGCGCTGGTGTGGTTGAAGTTGCCGTCGGCAAGCTGGCGATAACGCACGTCGAGGACGCCGGCGATCTTGCGCACGTCGGAGGGCGCAGGCACGGCGAGGAGCCAGTGCGTCGTATCGATCTTCCGCTTGGTCGCCGTGCCGCGCAGCACGGCTGGCGTGTCGCGCGCGGGGTCCAGGCTGATCAGCACAACGCCCACGCGATCACGTTCTGCGGGCGGCAGTGAATGGACGACGGCCTTTCCGGACTCGACGATCAGCGGGCACATGTAGGGGCACGAGGTGTAGAACATCGCGACGATGCGCGGCTTGCCCGCCAGCGCGCGCCAGTCCTGCGTGTGGCCGCGCGCATCGGTGAGTGGCACCGACAACTGGTACACCGAATCGGCCGGCCGCGATGCAGGCGCCCCCGCGATCGCACCGACCGACGCAACGAGCAACGCAACGCACGCCGCCATCGCTTTCACGCCCTTCATCGAACACTCCTTGCACATCGGAACCCGAGGTTGGCGGTGGCGTCGTGCGCATCCAGCGACGAGAGCATCGCCACGCGCATCAGCACCGCGTAATTGTCGCGGTCGTCCATCGACAATGCGCCCGCGCCGCAGAACTTCTGCCGATCGGCATCGCCCTGGTTGCGGTTGTCGCCGGAGACGAGCAGCGATGCGAAATCGTCGGTCCATTCCCACACCAGGCCGTGCAGGTCCTGCACGCCGTAGGCATTGGGCGCCTGCAATCCGGCGCGCGGCAGCGCGTCGTTGGAGGGACGTGCGTACCACGCAAGGATGCGTTCGCGCCATGCAGGGTCGTTGCGGGCATCGCGTCGGGTTTCATCGGCCGCCGCCGCGTATTCCCATTCGTTCCAGGTCGGCAGGCGCGCGCCGATCGACGCGCAGTAGGCATCGGCGGCGAACCAACTGACCCAGGTCACCGGTTGTTCCGGCAGCGCGCGGTCGCCGAGCGTCGTCGGGCCTGCCCAGTGCGCGAGATAACGTGCTTCGGCGAAGACCGCCGGTGCGCGAGCCCGCTGCCATTCCGGATGCGCGCGTACGAAGGCGAGGTACTCGCCGTTCGTCACCGGTTTGCGCATGAGCGCGAATGGCGCGATACGCACGCCCTGCTTCGCATCTTCGTACGCGAGCGCGGATTTGAACCTGCCGCCCGGCAATCCCGCGTAGCGCGGCGTGGTGCCGCCTGCCGCCACCGCGAAGGCGGCGAAGCAGGCGAACACGCACAGGCCGGCGACCACTGCGCGCATCTCAATGTCCCGCGGAGGCGGTGGCGGGTTTTGCGGCGCGCAATGTCGCCACTTCGGCCTTCGTCACGTGGCCGCCCGGGTTGCCCCAGCTGTTGAGCACGTAGGTCGCGATGTTGGCCACTTCGTCGTCGGTGAGCTGGCTCATCGGCGGCATGTTGGAGTCGTACTCCTTGCCGTTGACCGTCACTTTGCCGACGAGGCCGTGCAGGATGATGGACGGCACGCGCCCGGGGTCGGCGGCGATGAAGTCGGAGCCCGCCAGCGGCGGGAACACGCCCGGCATGCCCTGCCCGTTCGCCTGGTGGCAGGTCGAACACGTGCCGGCGAACAAGGCTTCGCCTGCCTTGGCCTGGTCCGTGGGCGTCAGCGCGCCGGTCGTCGCGGCCGTCGCGGCCTGGCTCACCGCCGCGAGGTTGGCGCTGGCGCGGTCGCCGATGTACATCGCGTCGACTTCCTTGCCGGAGTAGATGTCCTTCCGTTCGGGGCCTTCGGCTTTCAGGATCGCGAGCGCCCCCTTGTTGAAGGCGCGGAAGATCGAGTGGTCGACGAGCACGTAACTGCCCGGGACTTCGAGATGGAAGTCCATGATCGCCGCACCGCCCGCGGGGATCAGGGTCGTCTGTACGTTTTCCTGGAAACGCGTGCCGCCTTCGAACCACACCTTGTCGAAGATCTCGCCGATGACGTGGAAGCTCGACACCAGGTTGGGTCCGCCGTTGCCGACGTACAGCCGCACCGTTTCGCCGGTTTTCGCCTGGAGCGCCTTCTCGCCGGTGAGCGCGCCTTCCATGCCGTTGAACAGCACGTAGGTCGGGTGCTCCTCGATCGCCTTCTCCATGTCGAAGGGCTGGTGGCCTTTCTCGCGATACTTGCCCGTCGTGTAGAAGTCTCCCTGCATCACGTAGTACTCGCGGTCCACCGGCGGCATGCCGCCCGGCGGTTCGACGAGGATCAGGCCGTACATGCCATTCGCCACGTGCATGCCGACCGGCGCGGTCGCGCAGTGATAGACGAACAGGCCGGCATTGAGCGCCTTGAACGTGAAGCGCGTGACATGGCCCGGCGCGGTGAAACTCGACGCCGCGCCGCCGCCCGGCCCCGTCACGCCATGCAGGTCGATGTTGTGCGGCATCTTGCTGTTCGGCATGTTGCGCAGGTGGAACACCACCGTGTCGCCTTGCCGCACGCGAATGAAGCTGCCCGGCACCGTGCCGCCGAAAGTCCAGAAGGTGTAGGTCACGCCTTCGGAAATCGGCATCTCTTTTTCGACGACGTTCAACTCGACGATGACGCGCGCCGGCGCCTTGCGGCCCGTGGCCGGCGGCACCATCGGCGGCGTGGTCAACACCGCATGGACATCGGGCCCTTGCGGTGGACCTAGATCGCCCTTGAGCGAGCCACCGGATTCGATGGCGACGGGCTTTGCCTCCTCGCCCGCCTTTTCCCTGCCGCCACACCCTGCGACGGCCGCGATGCAGGCCGCCGCAACGAAAACACATGCGAAGCGCTTGATCATCTTCCGACTCCTTTGTGCCTGGCTGTCGTCAGAACGGAACGGACATCGCGTGCGGCGCCGCAAGATCGCCCGCGGCTTGCGCACGTGCGGACTGCGGAACGGGTGCATCCGTGGCGGCCACCAGGCCGGCCACGGCAAGGGCCGCGGCGAGCAGCGCGGCAGTGACGAACGCATAGAGGGTTACGTCTTTCATGGTGTTTCCCCGGTCATCTGTTCGAAGGATGTTGTGGACTTCGGGGGCAGTCTCCGCCCGGCGCCTCCGGGCGGCCCTGACCTAAATCAAGCCCCGGCGGCTTTTGCGACCGCTGTGGTTCCGGGCCGCCCCGCCTCCAGCTCGGCCGGCAGCGTCGGCGGCGCGATGCCCTGCTTGCGCAACCATGTGGGCGAATACAGCGTTTCGGCGTAGCGCTCGCCCCGGTCGCACAGCAGGCCGACGATGCTGCCCCGCGTGCCGTGCGCACGCATCGCCGCGGCCAGGCGCAGGCAGGCGATGAAGTTGGTTCCCGACGAACCGCCGTAGCGGCGGGAGAGCAAATGTTCCAGCGCATGCATGCCCGCGATGGAATCCACATCCTCGACTTCGATGACGCGATCCACGATCTCGAACACGAACCCCGGCTCCACCCGCGGCCGGCCGATCCCTTCGATGACGGTGCGGCGCGAGGCCTTCGCCGCCCGATCGCGCGTGCGCCAGCCTTCGGCGAACGCACCGCCCGCGGGCTCGGCGACGCACAGGCGCGTGCGCAATCCGCGATAACGCAGGTAACGGCCGATCGTCGCGGACGTCCCGCCGGTACCGGCACCGCACACCACCCACGCCGGTTCGGCGTCGGGCTCGTGCGCCATCTGCGCCAACATCGACTCGGCGATGTTGTTGTTGCCGCGCCAGTCGGTCGCGCGTTCGGCCAATCCGAATTGATCCAAGTGGCACGCGCCGCGTTCGGCGTGCCAGCGTGCGCGGTCGTGCACGGTCGCAGGATCGTCGACCAGGTCGCACAAACCGCCCAGTGCGCGCACGTCGGCGATCTTCCGCGGCGCGGTGCACGCTGGCATCACCGCGACAAACGGCAGGCCCAACAGGCGCGCGAACCACGCCTCCGAGATCGCCGTGCTGCCGGACGACGCATCGACGACCGTCTGCCCCCGGTGCAAGCGGCCATTGCACAGCGCGTACAGGAACAAGGAACGCGCGAGGCGATGTTTCAAACTACCGGTCGGATGCGAGGCCTCATCTTTCAGGTAGAACGCGATGCCCGGGAACGTGGGCAAGTCCAGCCGCAGCAAGTGCGTGTCCGCCGAGCGCGCCTGTTCCTGGCGCAGCAGCGCCATCGCGCTGCCGATCCACTCGCGGCAAGGCTCCGGTGGAATCTCGATCAAGGACACGTCGGCAAGCTTCCCGAAGATGTTGCGGTCAGGGTGCGCGAGACCGCACGCGCCGGCCTTGATGCAGGTCAAGCAGGGCTCAGGCACCGTGCCCGACAATGCGCGCATGACCCTGCAGCATGCCGACATCGAGCGTCTGGTCGACCGCTTCTACGAGCGCGTCCAGGCCCATCCGACCCTGGGCCCGGTATTCAATCCCGTGGTCGACGACTGGGCGGTGCACAAGCGCACGCTGGTGGCGTTCTGGAGTTCCATCGCGCTCGGCACGCGGAGCTATCGCGGCAATCCGATGGCGGCGCATCGGGGACACCCGATCGCGGAGGCGCACTTCGCCGATTGGCTGGCGCTCTGGTCCGAGGTGGCGCATGCCCAGTTGTCGCCCACGCACGCGCTGGAGCTCATCGAACACGCCACGCGCATCGCGCGTAGCCTGCGTTACGGCCTGGGTCTCGAACCGCGGCGCGGCGTCCTGCGCAGCCTGCCGCTCATCGACGACGGCTCGCGCTCAGGTTAGCCACCAACGGATCATCCCGAGCGGTTCGTGGGCGCGCGCGGTGGCGTAGATCGCGCCGAACGCCAGCAAGGCAGCGACATATCCGAACGCGCCCCGTTGTCGCCGCGTGCGCGCCTGCTTCAGCGCGATCGTGCCGAGCGCGATGTACGTCACGATCAGCCCGAGCTTGACCGCAAGCCACCCGTTCGCGAACACCGCGCGCGGCAACACGGTGAGCAACATCAGTGCAGCGGTGAGCAAGGCCGTATCGATCGCCCAACTCGTCCAGCGCACCGGGCCGACATACGGCCAGCGCGCGCCGCCCAGGGCGCAGGCGCCGCGCAGCGCGAACAGCACGCCGCTCGTGAGCGCGATGAAGATGTGGAAGGCCTTGATCTGCGGATAGAACTCGATCATCCCGGTTTCCCGTCGATGCGCGGCATGAGATAGATGCGGCCCAGGCGCGCGATCCACGGGGCCAACGCCACGATCCACCCGATCGCCGCCACCGCGTGCCAGCGCATCGGATCGGCATCGAGCTCCGAATACACGCGCACGATCGCGATCAGCTGCAACGCGCAGTAGGCGAACCACGCCGCCGCAGGCATCTTCAACGGCCGGCCCGAGTGGCCTTGCGTCACGCGCGTCACCATCGCGACCAGCACGCTGCCGAAGAAGCCGATGAACAACGCGTGGGCCGGCGCGCGGCCCAGCGCGAACTCGCCCGTCGTCGCATACACGATGCTCTGCGCCGCGTACAGGACGAAGGTGATCGGCAACCACGCCAGGCCGATGAACAGCACGCGCAGCAACGCCGGTTGCGCACCGACCGGCCACCACCGCACGCACATCACCAGCGTGCAGGCGAGCAGGGGCAGGTCCGCGATCCACAGCCATGTGTAGGCGTGCAGGAGTTCGAGCGCCAGGTGCAGCGCGACGAACAGCCACGTGACCGCGAGCAACCACAAGGGACGCCAGGGCACGTAGCCCTTGACGACGTTGCTTGCGAAAAACGGAAACATGCGATGGGCGACGGTGACGTACATCGGCAGCAGGAAACCGAACGTGCCGACCTTGATGGCGACGAACGCCCAGATCGGCGTTGCCCCCAGGACGAACGCCAACCACGCCACCAGCCCGATCGCGCCCAGCGTGAGCGCGGCCAGGCACGAACGCGCGTGCCAAGTCGTGCCACGTTCGCGTTTGACGAGCCATGCGAGATTCGCGAGCGCCCACGTCCAACCGGCAAGCGTCAACGCCGCGCCGATCGCGATCCCGGGCGACCAACCGCAGGCACCGAGGAGCGTCGCGACCTGCCCCCCCAACACGCCGACGCCCACGGGGACGTAACGCGCGCGGCGCAACTCGGGCAACCCCATCCAGCGCGGGAACACCGTGAGCAGGAAGCCGAAGACGAAGCTCGCCAGGACCTGGTATTGCATGACGATCGCATGGAGCCAACCGGCGTAGGGCGTGGGCTGCGGCATGTGCAGCCATTCGGGCCAGCGCGCGGAGACCAGCCACGCAGCCCACCACGCCATCGCCAGCAGCAGGTTTCCCGCACCGATGAAGAACATCATCCGATGCGGGGCTTCCAGCAACAGGCGCGGCGATGCGTTCGCGCGCGCCTGCGGTGCGACTTCGCGCATGCCTCAGCGCTCCGTATCCGTCGCGCCTTCGGTCACCGGCAGGCGCCTGGGCGCAACCCACAGCCGGAACATGAACCACGACAGCGACAGTGCGCCGATGCTGAAGATCGTATCGCCCGGCACGCGCATCCAGACCAGTATGTCGACGATCGGCCGCTGCATGAACTCCGCCGAGCGCGCATACGCGTAACTATGCTCGATGGCCGCGAGCAATTGCATCGTGCCCAGGGGCAGCAACGTGAGCAGCGCCATCAGGGCCAGTCCGATGTTCAGGCACCAGAACGCCACCTTCAGCGCGCGCGTATCCCACGCCATCTGGCCCCGCAGCCCGCGCATGCAGAACAGGAGCAGCGCGATGCCGAGCATCCCGTAGACGCCGAACAATGCGGTGTGGCCGTGCAGCGGCGTGAGGTTCAGGCCCTGCATGTAATACAGCGACAGCGGCGGATTGATCAGGAAACCGAACAGCCCTGCGCCGACCAGGTTCCAGAACGACACCGCGACGAAGAACAGGATCGGCCAGCGATAGCGCGCCATCCACGGCACGGCCTTGCCGAGCTTGTAGGTGTGGTAGGCCTCGAAGCCGATGTAGGCCAGCGGCACGACTTCGAGCGCGCTGAAGCTCGCGCCCAGCGCCACGACCGCGGTGGGCGTGCCGACGAAGTACAGGTGGTGCAAGGTGCCCAGCACGCCACCGGTCATGAAGATGATCGTGGCGAACAGCACGGCCGTCGTCGCGGACTTCGCCTCGACCAGGCCCAGCCGCGTGAAGATCAGCGCCATCACCGCGGTGGCGAAGACTTCGAAGAACCCTTCCACCCACAGGTGCACCAACCACCACCGCCAGTATTCGACTTCGGAGATGTGGGTGTGCTCGCCCCACATCAGCGCGGCGCCGAAGAACAGGCCGATGCACACGGTGGAGAGGAACAACAACCCGACGATCGCCTTGGTGTCGGTGCGCGGACCGCGCAACACCGGCCACAACGCGCGACCCACGAGGGTCAGCCACAGCAACAGGCCGACGAACAGGAACCACTGCCAGAAGCGGCCCATGTCCGCGTATTCCCAGCCCTGGTGGCCCCACCAGAAATTCAGGTCGAGCCCGAGCTTCTGCATCACTGCCAGCCATTGGCCCGCGAACGCGCCGACGACGATGATCAGCAGGCAGACCCAGAGCGCGTTCACGCCGAAGCGCTGGAACCGCGGCTCATGCCCCGACATCGCCGGTGCGATGTACAGGCCCGTGCCCAGCCACGCGACGGCGATCCACAACACCGCCAACTGCGTATGCCAGGTGCGCGTGATCGAGTACGGCAGGATGTCCGAGATCGCGAAGCCGTAGGCCTGCTGGCCTTCGACCTGGTAGTGCGCCGTCATCGCACCGAGCAGGATCTGCACGAGGAACAGCGCGAGCACGACCCAGAAGTACTTTGCCGTGGCGCGCATCGACGGTGTTACGCGCAGCGCGGCCATCGGATCGCTCGAAGGAATCGTGTGCGGTTTTTCGCCGCGTGCATGCGTTCGTGCGTGGTGCCAACCGAGCAAGCCGATGCCCGCGATCAGGAAGATCACGCTGAAGGCGGACCAGACCCACATTGACGGCGGTGGCGTATTGCCCAGCAAGGGTTCGCTGGGCCAATTGTTGGTGTAGGTGACGCGCTTGGATGGGGTGCCTGCTTCGTTCGCGACATTCGCGGCGCCCGGGCGTTCGGTGCCCGCGGCCCACGCCGTCCACCAGAAGAAGGCCGTCAGCGACCGGCGGTTCGCCGCGTCGGGCACCGTGCCCTCCTTCATCGCGTAGGCTTCGCGCAATCGCGCGGTGGCCGGATCGTTGCCGAACAGACTCTCGTAGTGCGCGGCCACGTTGGACACTGCGACGACGCGCTCGCGCGTCAGGGTGATCACGCCGTTGGAGGCGTCATAGGTATTCCGGCGGACCTGCGCTTGCAAGCGTCCGCGCAGCGCGGCCTGCCGTTCGGCGGGCAGCCGTGCGTACGAGGCGCTGCCCTCGGCGCGCGCCCACTGATCCAGCATTGCAACGGCTTCGCGATGCAGCCAGTCGGCGCTCCAGTCCGGCGCGACGTAGCCGCCGTGCCCCCAGATCGAGCCCAGTTGCATGCCGCCCATCGATTGCCAGACCTGGCGGCCGCGTTCGATGTCGTGTCGCGTGTACACCGTCGCGCCCGTGGTATCGACCACGCGCTCGGGCATCGGCGGCGCGGCGCGGAAGATTTCCCCGCCCGCCCACAGCAACACCGCGAACGACGCGATCAACAGCGTCGCCAAGCCCAACCACAGCTTCCGCGTGCTCTCCATATCGCCTCCCTTGAGTATGGGAAGCATCGTGCGTGCGGGCGCTCGCGGCCGCCTTGACCCAGGTCAAGCGGCGGCGATACGGGCGGATCAATTCCTGAGGACGGGCCCGGCCAATGCGTGCAGGGCATCGACGTCGAGCAGTTCGAGTTCGCGCCCCTCCACGCGCACCAGGTGCTCCTGGTGGAAGCGGCGCAACACGCGGCTCACGGTCTCCGGCGCCAGGCGCAGGTAATTGCCGATGTCGGTGCGCGGCATCGAGAGTTGGAAACGGTGCGCGGAGAATCCCCGCGACTGCAGGCGCCGCGACAGCCCGATCAGGAACGCGGCCATGCGCTGGTCGGCCGACCAGTCCGCCGCGAGCAGCTCCGCGCGTCCGATGTCGCGGCTGAGCAGGCGGAACAACTGGCGTTGCAACCCGGGCAGCCGCGCGGCCAGCACCGCCATCTTCGGGAACGAGAAGCGGCACAGCATGACGGTGTCGAGCGCGACGGCGTTGCACGGATAGTGTTCGCCGTCGATGCCATTGAGGCCGATGAGCTCTCCGGGCAGATGGAACCCCAGGACGTGTTCATGCCCGTCGGGATCGACGACGTAGGTTTTCACGGTGCCCGCGCGCACGGCCGCGATCGCATCGAAGCGATCGCCCTCACGGAAGATGTGGTCGCCCGGGGACAACGGACCGTAGTGTTCGACCAGCACGTGCAGGTCCGCCAGGGCGCCCTTGTCCATGCCCTGGTCCATGCAGGCCTGCGAGAAGGCGCAGGTCGAACAGAAATGGACCGCATCGCCATCGTCGGACAGCGTGCGCGCGTCGGTGTTCGGAAAGACGGCCGGCCTCATCGGGGGCCTATCGTACGGCAGGAGCCCAACCGGGTCAGATCGCACGGGAGAAGCGCGGCGCCGCCACGTCGGCGGGTGCATCGAGATAGCGGTCGAAGCACATCGCGATGTTGCGCAGGAGCAGGCGCCCGCGACCCGTGACTTCGATGCGGTGTTCCCCGACACGCACCAGCCCGTCCGTCACCAACGGCGCGAGCCGCGCGAGCGCTTCGCGGAAGTACGCGCGGAAGTCGATGCCATGACGCCGCTCGATCTCGTCGATCGCGATCGTGCCCTGGCACATGAGCGTCTGTATGAGGCCCGCGCGCAACTGATCGTCCTCGCTCAGGCGCATGCCGCGGAACACCGGCAGGCGTCCGGCATCGAGCATCGCTTCCCACGTGGGCAGATCGCGCGCGTTCTGGCTGAAGGTCTCGGAAACGTGGCTGATCGCACTGACGCCGACGCCGACCAGGTCGCTGTCGGCATGCGTCGTGTAGCCCATGAAGTTGCGGTGCAATCCACCGCGCGCCTGCGCGCGGGCGAGGTCGTCGCCCGGCAGCGCGAAGTGGTCCATGCCGATGTACGTGTAACCCGCCTGCGTGAGGCGCGCGATCGCCTGCCGCAACAACGCCAGGCGCGCTTCGGGGTCGGGCAGCGTGAACGCGTCGATCCGGCGTTGCGGCTTGAACAGGTTCGGCATGTGCGCGTAGCCGTAGACGGCGACGCGGTCGGGCCGCATGTCGACCACGGTGTCCAGCGTTCGGTCGAAGCCGGCGATGGTCTGCTTCGGCAAGCCGTAGATCAGATCGATGTTGACCGAGTCGAATCCCTGCGCGCGGCACGCATCGACGACTGCACGCGTTGCATCGACGCTCTGTACGCGATTGACCGCCACTTGCACGTCGTGGTCGAAATCCTGCACGCCCAGGCTGGCGCGATTGAATCCGCACACCGCCAGCTGCGCGATGTCGCGCGTATCGACATGGCGTGGGTCGAGTTCGATCGAGACGTCGCGATCGGCCCCCTGCGCGATGCGGAAGTGTTTGCCGATCGTGTCGAGCGTCTCCCGCAATTGCGCTGGCGACAGGAAGTTCGGCGTGCCGCCGCCAAAATGCACCTGGATCAACTCGCGATCGCGATCGAAGAGCTCGGCCGCAAGGGCGATCTCGCGGTACAGGCGCGCCAGGTAGGCATCCGCGCGCGACTTGTCGCGCGTGATGACGCGATTGCAGCCGCAGTAGAAGCAAGGGCTCTCGCAGAAGGGAACGTGCACGTAGAGCGACAGGCGCCGCGGAATCGGATCCCCGTTGCTCGACGCGGCGGCCTGGCGGAGTTCCCGTTCGCCGAAGCCGGCATGGAATTGCGGCGCCGTCGGGTACGAGGTGTAGCGCGGGCCGGGCCGATCGTAGCGGCGCAGCAAGTCGGCATCGAAGGCGAGCGTGGTGTCCATTGCAGGGTCAACCGCCGCAACCGCCGCAGCATTCCGACGGCAGCCGCTCCACGTCGCACGGCGCGACGAGCAGGCCGGCCAGGCCGAGCGCCAGCACGAGTTCCGCGTCGTGGAGCAAGGTGGAGATGCGCAGGCACCCCGCGGCGTCGACATCCACGAGCGCGCCGGGATCCAGGTGGTTGAGTCTGCCGGCGATGCTGTCGAGGCTCGCCACGTGGCACGAAGGGGAAACGCGGTACTGCATGGAGGCGGCTCTCGTTGAGGATGCAAGAATCCTCGGCGATGCCACGCAGGTCGGCCTTGATCCAGGTCAAGGCCGCCGCCGATTCGGGGGCTGTTTTGAAGATGGTGGGCCGTGATGGATTCGAACCATCGACCAGCCGACGGCCGAGCTCAAGGTTTGGGGATACGACTGAGCACGCGCAGCTGACGTCCCTTAGCGCGAGAGGTCCTCTTCGAGGAATCGCAGGAGGGCCTCCAGCAGCGCCTCGCGTGGATACGCATTCTGCGTCACGAAGATGGAACCGATCATGGGGTGCGTGCGCGAAATCGGGACTGCCACCGCCCAGTGGTCGGCGTTGAGATAACCGACGAGCGTGCTGCCCGGCACGAGTTGGTCGTAGAAGATCACCTGGCTGTCGTTGCGCGCGTCGATGCGCGCCAGCTTCTTGTAGCTGGACTTCAGGATCGACGAAATCCGCTCCGGCTGCGGGAAGGTCGCGAGCGAGTAGTAGTGGACCTCGCGCGGCAACGGATGTTGCGCAAGCCACGCTTGGCGCGTCGCGGGCCGCAGGCTCTCCACGCCGCCGCCGTCGCCCGGGCCGCAGGTGGCGCCCGGAAAGTGTTGCAGCAGATCGGCTTGGTATTGCTCGGCATCATCGGCCAGCGCCGAACCTCGGATTGAACCTGCCGCGCTCAGCACGGCCGCCACCCGGCTGCGGATCTCCGGATACGTGACGATCGCTTCGAGGATGTCGGGCGCGCCCTTCGAATAACCGATCAACACCAGGCGCGGCGCTGCCGTCGCATCGAATGGCATGGTCATGATCGCGTCGCGGATCTGGCGCGCGTTCGTCTCGGTACCCGACAATGCATCGACCTTGAGCAACGTCAGGTCGTATCCGAACCGACGCACGTGCTCCGCCGTCGTGCCCGGCGCCTCGAGCCACTTCGCGAAGCACTCGTATCCGATGCCGGGGACCAGTGCCGCGATCAGGTGCCGTTTCGACACCCCCAGATCCACAGGGCGACCCGTGCCGACAGGCTCATCGCCGACGCGGGTCAGCGCCTGTTCGCAGGGGCGGTAGTCCGGAAGCGCGCGCCCGTGCGCCTCCAGCACCGCGCAGTAGGTCTCGCGAAAACGCGCGCGCTTGTCCTGCAGGCCCGCGTGGACCTCGGGCGCGACGTCGGTGGAATACGGCACGCCCGTCGTGGCGCACGCGCCGAGCAACATGCATGCCGCAACGATGATCGCGCGGCCGATGCCGAGGTCATTCGTGTGCATCGCGGCCTCGCTCGATGAAGGGGACCCAGTCGAGAATTTGCACGTCGGACAAGGCGAGCGGACGCGTGCCGAAGAACAGCACCGCGCGGAGACCATCGGTGTGGTACTGCGAGCCCTCGAATGTCGTCGTGGTCGACGCGTCGGCATCGCCGGCACCGGTAATGAACCCGAGCTTCTCCAGGCCGCCCGAGTACATCATGTCCTGCACCATGAAGTTCCTGGCTTCGTCGACATCGGCGTGCAGTACGGTGCTGCGCCCGTCGCCGGATTTGAAACTGCCGCCGACCGGCCGCCCGACCTGCGCGACGTAGACGGGCGTGCCGTCGAACAGCATCGGCGTTGCCCACAGGCGTATCCAAGTCGCTGATGCGCCGGCCTGCGCCTGTTTGCGCCCGACGAAATCCGGGGCCCGTGCGAACACACGCTGGTCCCGATCGACCTCGCGTACATCGCGCCGGTAGTTGCGCCGGATGCCTGCAGCACCGATGTCGGCCATCGTGCCGATCAGCACGGCGTTCAACGGGTCGCCCGCCGCCGACCCGCTGGCGTCGACCGCGCAACACGGCAATCGCTCCAGCGCCGATCGCAGCGCATCGAGGTCCTTGAAATCGACAAGCTGCGCCTGCGGATGTTGGAACGTGAGCGGCGCCGGCCCGTCATGGTCGTCCGGAAGCAGGAACAGGGAGAAGGGAATCAGCGTCTTCCTGCCGAACAGATCGATATTCACGAGCGTCGTCCCACGTTGTGGATTGATGAAGATGACGCCTGCGTGCGTCGCGCCTGGCGGAATTGGATTCTCGAACGCAGCGTCCTGGAGCATCTCGTCGATGCGCGCGTTCGTTCCCCCTGAAAGCGCCCGGTGCATGGACCACGCCACTTCCAGCGGCGAGAAGTAATCCGGGTCGGTTCCCGACCGCAGCAGCCACAGCGGTTGCGACGACCGGTTCTCGACTTCGATCCAGATGGGCTGCACGTTCGCCTTGTCGATGTCGGAGCCGAACATCTGCCGGCTGGTTCGTGCGCCCACGACGAGCGCGCTGACGCGTACGTCGTCCCGCGCCGTCGCCGTCGTGGCGCGCGCACGCAGTGCGGCATCTTCTACGCCTGGCGGGGCTTGCCATGTTGCGCAGCCGACCAGCGCAAGCGAAAGAGCCGCATGTGCAAACACGCGTTGCAGCAGCGACAAGGCCATCACGGCGCACCTTTCGCGGGCGTGGCCCCGAGGATGTTGTCCTCGAAGATTTCGATCTCCTCCAGGGAAGTCGGCGCGTGGTCGAACACCAGTACGAGGCGAAATCCGTCTGTGTAATACGGATCGGTGGTCAGGTTCTCGCGCGGTGCGTCCCGCGGCGCGGCGCCGACGCCCGTGGCGTATCCGATCTTCGTCAGTCCCTGCGAGTACGCCATGTCCTCGCCCAGCGCACCACGCGCTTCATCCACGTCCGGGTCGATCTTGTGCGTGGTGAGCGTGGGCGAATGGACGGTGAGTCGGCTGCCGATGTCGCGGCTGATCTGGCCCACCCAGACTTGCTTGCCCTGGTAACGCATCGGACTCAGCCACAGCCGCAGGTGGTTGCGCTGGTGGATGGTGTCCCGCGCCTTCTGCAATGCGAAGTCCTGGGCGCGTCCAAACAGATACAGATCGCTGATCGGCGCATAGGCATAGGGCTCGCCCGAGATGGCGGACGTGACCATCTTCGTGATCGAGCCGGTCCACTTCTGCTCGGTGGGGCGCCAGCCGCGTCGCACGAATGCGGGAAGCACATCGTCGGACCCGCCGACGACGACCAGGTTGAGGGGATCCCCGTTTTTGTCGCCGTCCTTGTTGGTGACGCAGCACGGCAGGCCCGCGAGCGCCTGCAGAAAGGAGGCCTCGTCGCTGAAATCGACGATCTCCCGGTCACCGGGAATCTCGCCCCTGAAGATGCCGCTGACGTGATAGTCCGCGCGGAACCCGGGAATGATCGTGAGGATCGAGAACGTCTTCGTGCGCTGGTTCGCCACCAGGTCGATCTGGACGAGCTTCCCGCCCTCGTCGAGATGCGTCAGCACGAACCCGGAGGCCGTCGTCCCTGGACGCACGGGATTGTGGAATGCGAGCTCGCCGAAACGCCGATCGAGCGCGACGGCCTGTTCGGGCGAATCGCCCGATGCGAACGTTTCGGCCGCCTCCGAAGCCGGGAAGAAATTCGGATCCAGTCCAGGCGACATCAGGTAGTAGGCGCGGTCGTCGTGATTCTCCACCTCGATCCAGACGGGCTGGATCGACTTCTTCGCCAGGGGCACGCCATACACGACTGCGCTCTCCTGCGCCGACAACGCCGCAGTAGAGACGCGCACGCCGCCGTCGACGCGCGTCACCGCCCGCTGCCTGTAGCCCGCGACATCGTCGACCGCGGCGGGCGTGGAGGCGCAGCCTGCGAGCGCGGCCGACACGACCGCGGCTGCGAGCCACCTGCCAGGCAAGCTCTTCATTCGCAGGAACCAAGCCATGGGGAGGACGGCGCCACCAAAGAAAAGCAACGGTACGCCTGCTGGTCGACGGACACGCCACTGCGCGCCTGCAGAGCTTGTAGAGCGCCGACCGTGCGGCGCACGCAACCGTTCATGTCTTGACCTTGTCACGCCGTTGGCATCGAATCCGTGCATGCCCAGCATTCCACGCAGATTGGGAACACCTCTGGGGTGCGTCATCGTGCTGGCGACGCTGTCGATGCCGGGTGGCGCCCAAGCCCAGCAGTGGCGGACCGTCAGCGACAAGAACGACATCCGGGTGGAGCGCCGGAGCATTCCGGGCGAACGTTACGACGAACTTCGCCTCAGCACATCGCTGAATGTTTCGCCGAAGGCGATCGCGGACTACCTGTTCGGAAAATTTCTCGATAAAAACAACAAGCGCGTCAATCGAACCTTCATACAACGCGGTCGAGAAGTGACCATTTGGTCGGACGTCCTCACCATGCCGATGACCCGCGATCGATGTTACTCCGTGCGCTTCGAGCGGCACGACTTCGCCAATGGCGAGATACGGGTGGAGTTCGCATCCCTTGCCTTCATTGGCAAGAAACCGACGCCGGACTGCATCGCGCTGCGCTCGCGCGGCGAATGGATCATGACGCCGACGCACGCGAAGACACGGTTGACCTACATCTCGCTCACGGATATCGGCGGCAATGTCCCGGTTTTCCTGGCAGACCGTTCGCTTTCGTCGGCCGCGATCCTCAGCATCCGCAAGGTGGTCGCGGGCGCATCCGGCCTGCCCCCGCCTGAGGGAATCGCCGATTGAACCCGCCAAGAGCGCGACCTTGCTGCTTACCTGGGCCTGCAATCCTGCGCATGAGGGAGGACGTGCCCAGTCAAGGTTTGACCATCACCTTGATCGATTCCCGCGCATCCATGGCGCGATAGCCATCCGGCACGTCATCGAGTCCCACGATGCGATCGAAGACGCGCCCCGGCTCGATGCGACCTTCCAGCACATCCGGCAAGAGTTCTTCGATGTATGCGCGCACCGGCGCGGGACCGCCGCTCACGGTGACGTTGGCGTAGAACGCGGGCTGCGCCGACGGGATTGCATCGTAATGCGGCACGCCGACACGACCGATGGCGCCGCCGGGGCGCACGATGTCCAGCGCCGTCTGCATCGACTGCGCGCTGCCCACGCATTCCAGAACGGAATGCACGCCGAAGCCTCCCGTCAGGTCCCGCACGCGGGCGACCGCCTCGTCGCCACGTTCGCTCACGACATCCGTAGCGCCATACAACTTCGCCAGCGTGATCCGATCCGCGTGCCGGCCCATGATGACGATCTGCTCCGCGCCCAGGCGCTTCGCGGCGATGACGCCGCACAAGCCCACCGCACCATCACCAATCACGGCGACGCGCTTGCCGGGCCCGACGCGCGCGCTGAGCGCGGCATGGTGGCCGGTGCCCATGACGTCGGAAAGGCTGAGCAGCGACGCGGTCAGCGCTTCGTCGCCGCTGCCTGGCAACGCATACAACGTGCCGTCCGCCTGGGGCACCCGAAGCGCCTCGGCCTGCGCACCGTCGGCCTGGCCGCCGAAGAAGCCGCCGTGTACGCACGAGGTGTGCAAGCCTTCATGGCAGAAATCGCAGGTGCCATCCGAAAACGCGAACGGCATGATCACGAAGTCGCCGACCTTGATACGTCGCACTTCGGTGCCGATGGCTTCGACGACGCCGATTGCCTCGTGGCCCATGCGGCGGCCGCCCTCGACAGGTTGCAGGTCCTTGTAAGGCCACAGGTCGCTGCCGCAGATGCAGGCGCGGGTGACGCGCACGAAGGCGTCGGTGGGATTGCCGATGCTCGCATCGGGAACGTTCTCGATCCGGACGTCGCCGGCCTTGTACATGACGGTTGCGCGCATTGGAGGGTTCCTCGAATCAGTGTGTGGCAGGACCGGCGTTGTATTCGGCGTCGGTGACCTTCTCCATCCAGTCGACGACCTTGCCGTCCAGCGCTTCCTGGATGGCGATGTGCGTCGTCGCCGTGGTCGGCGTCGCGCCGTGCCAATGACGATGGTTGGGCGGGCACCACAGGATGTCGCCCGCGTTGATCTCGACGATCGGCCCGCCTTCGCATTGCGTCCAGCCCTTGCCGGACGTGACGATCAGCGTTTGCCCAAGCGGATGCGTGTGCCAGGCGCTGCGCGCACCCGGCTCGAACGTGACGAAGGCGCCCGCGACGCGGGACTCGCCGCTGCGCTGGAACTGCATGTCGATGCGGACGTTGCCGGTGAAGTATTCGGCCGGGCCCTTAAAGGACGGCAGAGAGCCGTTGCGGTCGATGTGCATGACGCTGGTGTCCTTCTCGGTTGTATTGGCAGGCGTCGCTGCAAGCGCTACGAGGGGCAGACTCAGCAGCAGCGCGCATGTGTGACGGAAGGTGATCATGGTGAGTGTCCTCGGCGGAGAGTGATCCTTGTGACACCAGGATCGAAGAAGTCTGCTGGCGGCGAATCGCCGCGCCGCATGCTGCGGGTCTCAGGGGGTTCGTGCGGCGGTAGGCGCCGGTTCGATGGTCGCCGTCAACGGGCCCGGCGTGGTCAAGACGTCCAGTCCGCTCTCGATTCGGCCCAGCCGGACCAGTCCTTCCGAATGCCGGAATCCGCGCAGGAAGATAGCCAGATTTCCCCACGGGCCGTAAAACGAGACATCCCCCGCCTCCGGTCGATAGCCTGATGGTTCTGCGGAGACGTCGAGCCGATGCGGCAGATCGGCAATCTTTTCGGTCCCAGTGCCGTAGTCGCTCAACTCCAACGTCAGCGGCAACTGGGCAGCGAAGTCACGCGCCGCGGGTGTGTCGTCGAGAACGATCGGAAGCGTGCGGCGGTCAATCCGTATCTGGACATGCATGGATGGTTTTCTCGCCTGATTCTGTTCTGTAGGTGCTCGGGCGGACGAAGGTTCGCGGGCCACGCACGCCATTGAGACAAGCGCCACGCATGCAGTAATGCCGACTAAGGCTGCGCGCAGCCGCGGATGGACGTCTACGCGCATGCGGTTTCGCATTCCGTGATTGCGCGTTCGACAGGTTCACCTGTCGACCGTGCCGCGACCGCCGCGAACGCGGCCGACAGCAGCAGCATGGTTGCGCTTGCGCCGAACGTCGCGGCATACCCGATCGCATCGAACAGGACGCCGCCGAGCGCCGCGCCCAGGCCGATCGCCAGTTGCACGACGGCGACCATCAGTCCACCACCGGCTTCTGCGTCCTGCGGCAGCGTCCTCGCCAGCCACGTCCACCACGCGACGGGTGCCGCGGTGCCGATCAAACCCCAGAATCCCAGCAGCGCGCCCGTGGTGCCGAGCGAGTGCCCGACGATGGGGAGCACCGCCGCGATGAGCATCATGGCCAACGGAATAACGATCAGCGTGCGATTCAACCCTTGTTCGATGAACCGACCAATCAACATCGTACCGACGACACCCGCCGCGCCGATCAGAAGTAACAATGCAGTCAACGTCGGGGCATCCACTCCGGTCGCGGTTTCGAGAAACGGCCGCAGGTAAGTGAACAACGCGAACTGACCCATGAAAAACAAGCTCACCGCGGTCATGCCCAACGCGACAGGGGCGTGCCTCAGCAGGCGCAGCGGGTTGCGCGAGCCAAAGTCCACCGCCGGCGCCATCTTCGGAAGGCTGATCCACTTCCACGCGAGCGCGAGCGTGGCCACCGGCACGAGGCAGAAGAATGCCCAGCGCCATCCCGCGAACGACGCCACGAAACTTCCCATCGGCGCCGCCAGCACCGTGGCTAGCGCGTTGCCAGCGTTGACGATGGCGAGTGCGCGCGGGACTTGGTCTTCGGGAACGAGGCGAATCGCCGCCGCCGCCGACATCGACCAGAACCCACCGATCGCCACGCCAATGAGCGCGCGCCCGATCATGAAAACGGGATAGCTCGGGGCGAAGGCCGCTACCGTAGACGATAGGATGGTCAGGAACGTCAGCAATGCCAACAGGAGCTTGCGATCGATGCGTCCCGCGAGCGCCGAGATAACGAGGCTCGTCACGAGCGCGAAAGCGCCGGAGACCGAGATCGCGAGACCTGCCTGGCCCTCGGTGATGTGTAGGTCGCTTGCCAACGGCGTAAGCAGGCTGACAGGCATGAACTCGGAGGCGACCAATGAAAAGGCGCCGAGCGCAAGGGCGAACACGCCGCCCCAGTGGGGTTTCGTCTTCATGGCGGTCTACTTCAGGTTGGTGCGGAAGAACGCGGTCAACTTGTCGAACGGGATCAGGTCCACACGGTCATAAAGGTCGACGTGGCCCGCGCCCGGGACGACGACGAGTTCCTTCGGCTGGCCCGCAATCCGATACGCTTCCTCGCTGAACTCGCGCGAGTGCGCGGTCTCGCCCGTGATGAACAGCATCGGGCGCGGGGAGATCGTCTCGATGTCGTTGAACGGGTAGAAGTTCATGAATTTCACGTTGCTCGTGAGCGTCGGGTGCGTGGTGAGCTGCGGCGTCGAACCTTTCGGCGTGTACTCGCCACGCGGCGTGCGATAGAAGTCGTAGAACTCGCGCTCGATGGGCGTAGAGGTCACGGTCAGGGCGCGAACCGTTCCGCTGGTGTATTTCGTATCGCCGCCTTGGAACTCGACGTACCGCTGCTCGGCGGCCTGCGCGATGCTCTGTTTGCGCTGTTCCAGCGTCAGCGAATGGTTCAGCGCATTGCGATTTGCGCCGCCCATGTCGTACATGCTGACCGTCGCGATTGCCTGGATACGCGGGTCGATCTTGGCCGCACTGATGACGAAACCGCCGCTGCCGCAGATGCCGAGCGCGCCGATGCGGGTCCGCTCGACGAACGGCCGCGTGCCGAGGTAATCCACGGCGGCGCTGAAGTCTTCGGCGTAGATGTCGGGCGACACCGCGTTGCGCGGCTGCCCTTCGCTTTCGCCCCAGAAGGACAGGTCGATCGCCAACGTCACGAAGCCCTGTTCCGCCAGCTTTTGCGCGTACAAGTTGGACGCCTGTTCCTTCACCGCGCCCATGGGGTGGCCGACGACGATCGCCGGGCGCTTGATGTTGCGGTCAACGCCGGCGGGTGTGAAAAGCATGCCGGTGACCTTCATCTTGTACTGGTTCTGGAACGTGACCTTCCCTGCGGTCACGGTGCCGCTCTTGTAGAAGTTGTTCGCGCCGTTGGACATGTCTGCACCCGCTGCGGTGAGGGAACTGACCAGCAGGCCCAGCAGGAGGAGGAGCTTCTTCATCGGTGGGACCATCGGACCGGGGGATGCACAGTCTGGTGCGTGACGATCCGTTTGATTAGATACTGAATACCTAAGGGGCCTATTAGCCCGTCTACTCAATTGGCGTGGGAGACTGGGCCATGCCCAAGCGCAACCTCAACGATCTCCTCGCCTTCGTCACCGTCGCACGCGAAGGCAGCTTCACCCGCGCCGCGGCGCTCCTCGGCGTCACGCAATCAGCGCTCAGCCAGGCGATCCGTGGACTGGAAACGCAACTCGACATTCGCCTGCTGACGCGTACGACGCGCAGCGTGTCGCCCACGGCCGCCGGCGAACGGCTAATGCAGGCGATCGGCTATCGCTTCGACGAGATCGAGTCGGAGCTCTCGGCGTTGACCGAGCTGCGCGACAAGCCCGCCGGAACCGTGCGACTGACGTGCGGCGACCACATCCTGCGGCACACCTTGCTGCCGAGGCTGATGCCGTTGCTGCACAAGTACCCCGACATCGCGATCGAGTTCGACGTCAGCTACGGGCTCAGGGACATCGTCGCGGACCGTTTCGATGCAGGCGTCCGGCTCGGCGAACAGGTCGACAAGGACATGATCGCGATGCCGATCGGCCCGAAGCTGCGCATGGCCGCGGTGGCGTCGCCGAAGTATTTCGCAGCCAACCCCCCGCCGAAGAGACCGCAGGAGCTCACCGCGCACCGCTGCATCAACATGCGGTTTCCGACCAAGGGCGGTCTGTACGCCTGGGAGTTCGAGCGTCGCGGCCGCCAGCTAAACGTTCGCGTGGATGGGCAGCTCACATTCAACACCTCGCCGCACATGGTGGCGGCCGCGCTGGATGGATTGGGCATCGCGTTCCTGCCCGAAGACGAGTTCGCGCCGCACCTCGGCAAGGGCCGGCTCGCGCGCGTGCTCGAAGACTGGTGTCCGCCGTTCCCCGGATATCACCTGTATTACGCGAGCCGGCGCCAGCCATCGCCCGCGTTCTCGCTGGTTGTGGACGCGCTCCGCCACCATGGGTGAGGCAATACTCAACGTGATACTTGATGCCTGTTTGGTGGTGGATGCAGTCTTCGGCTAACACTTCTCAGGCGGTCGCATTCCCACTTTCAGGGCAAGGCCGCGGATGATGCGGGCGTCGCGTACCGCCGCGCCTCTGAGGTGACGGACCGCGGCCAGATACTCCGGGCTGCCGTACGCCGCTTCCGCGCGTTCGACGCTCTCAAACTCGACGATCGCTACGCGTTCGCGCAGGCCGTCCTCGTGGATGTAATTGGGGAACACCTGCTCCCAGGACCCTCCCTCCGAATGCGCGGATCGCAGGCTGCGCCGCTTCTGCATACCGATCCACGCCCGACTGGTCGGCGATCGAACGGAAAGTCATCACCCAATAACCTTTCATACGAAACCTCCTGCTTGAGCTGCGTCGGCCAGGCGCGTCAGCAGCTTCACGTAACCTTCGGGACTTTGCGAACCGCTGGACAACAGGCGGTCGGCGATGAAATAGCTGGGCACGCCGTTCATGCCACTGGTACTGATTGCGCCGACGCGTTCGCGAACGGTCTCGCGGCGAGGCAACGCGCGCTCGACGGCACGTTCGCGCATGCCGACATCAGCGGCGATGCGAGCCAGCTCGGCCCGGTCACCGATGTCCCGCCCCTGCTCAAAGTAGGCGGCGAACAATGCGTCGACGAGGCGTTCCTGCACCGGCGCCCCGCCCTCCTCGCGGGAAACGCTCACGAGGGCATGCGCAAGGAGTGTGTTCGATGTGCGCGTCTGTTTCGAATAAGCGAAGCTTGCGCCGACGCGAAGACCGGCTTCGACGGCCCGCGCATCCATGGCGAGTGCGGTGTCCCAGCCGAAGCGCCGGGTCCGGAATTCCCTCCGATCCATGCCTGCCTCGGGCAGGTCGGGATTCAGCAGATACGGCAGCCATTCGACTTCGACATCGACGCCCTTTTCCGCAAGGCGCACGGTCGCCTGGTCGAGGCTGCGCTTGCCGATAAAACACCAGGGGCAAATCAGGTCGATGGCGACCTGCAGTTGCAGCGCTCTACGAGTTTGACTGTTGGCGGCGGCGACGATGGCGACTTTGCTTGAAGTGTTCATGGATTCGGACTCTGGGATCGGGGGGTGCCGGGGCTGCTTGGGTGCCCTTTCGACAGCCCGCAATCTAGGCGCACATGGGGCGCCTGCGAATCCAACGCGTCAGGAAGACACTCTTCCGCGAATCGGTGGAATCGTGCGTGCTTCGTCGCTGAATAACTAACCTCTCCGTGTCATCGCTTGCGTATCGTCCACGGCCTGTATGCGCACGGACCCCAGTTCCTCGGCAAGATAGCGGGCGTTTGCGCCGCCGAGCCACACGGGGACCCCGGGCTCCAATGCGGCATCGAGCTCACGAAGTTCCTCCAGCGCAGACCTGGCCTGGTCCGGATCCACCGAACTGAGTGCAACGCCTGCCACGCCGAGCTTCGACGCGACGCGCACGATTTCGACGGCCGGCAACTCGGTTCCAAGGTAAAGGACGGGCACGCCTGCCTCATGCGCCTGCAAGCCCGCGCCGATAAGACCGAGTTCGTGGCGTTCGCCGGGCAGCGTGGCGAACAGCACCCGCGGCCGTTGTTCGCGCGGCGGAGGGCTCAGCACCGCGAGCAAGCGCATGCGCAACAAGCTGCTGACCAAACGCTCCTGCGCCACCGCGAGCCGACCGTCGGCCCAGCGCAGTCCCACTTCCTCTAACAGCGGCCTGACAACGCGCGCCATCAGGACTGGAATCGGCAGCGTGGCAATGGCCACCGAGAGGTCGCGATCGAAGACGTCGACGCGATAGTCGGCGATCGCATCGAGCATTCGCGCCGGCAGCCCCTCCACGCCGCCGTAGGCCGCTTGCCGGCCGCCTTCCAGCAAGCCATCAAGGGCTTCGTCGTCCAGGGCGGCGAGGTCGCGAATCGGGTGGCCGCGGCGCGTGAGGCTGTTGAGGCGTGAAAGACGCTCGATCGCCGCCGCGTCGTACAGCCGCCGCCCCTTCGCATCCGAACCGGGCGGATCGCGCCATGCCTGCGCTCCCACGCGCGCAGGGTCTCGGTACTCAGCCCTGCGAGGGCAGCCGCGGCTTTGATCGGATACATCGGCGCAATGTACATGCTCTGTACAACCGCACGTTGTACGCGTCATTAACAGAGCAAGGTGAAAACTCTGCCATCCGCCCCGCCTTTTGGAGAACTGTCATGGCATTCCGTAATTCGCCAATTCCCCTCCCCGTTCTCGTTGCCGCCTTGGTCGTCGTCATGTCGACTCCGGTTGCGTATTCCGCGCCCGCTGGCGGCACTGGCGCCAAGGCCAACAACGCACCCGCCCAAGCGCGCGCCGACATTGTCGACACGGCGGTCAGCGCCGGACAGTTCAAGACGCTCGCCGCGGCGTTGAAGGCGGCTGGCCTGATCGACACGTTGAAGGGGCCTGGTCCGTTCACCGTCTTCGCGCCGACGGATGCCGCCTTCGCAGCCCTGCCGGCGGGCACGGTGGAAAGCCTGCTCAAGCCGGAAAACCACGAAAAGCTGGTCGCGATCCTCACCTACCACGTCGTGCCTGGTCGAGTGACCGCGGCGCAGGTTGCAGGCATGGATGCCGCCACAACGGTTCAAGGAGGCGAGATCGCGATCCAAGCGTCAGGCGGTGCCGTGACCGTCAACGACGCCCACGTGGTCAGCGCCGACGTGACAGCCAGCAATGGCGTGATTCACGTCATCGACAAGGTGCTGATGCCCGAGGGCTGATTGCGCAATGGCTGATGACCCATCCACCTGGAGAATTGCAATGAAAAGTTTGAATGTAGTGACGCTGGTGCTGCTCATCGTGGGCGGCCTGAACTGGGGTCTGGTTGGCGCCTTCCAGTTCGATTTGGTTGCCGCGCTCTTCGGCGGTCAGGACGCATTTCTTTCGCGCGTGGTGTACGTCTTGGTCGGCCTGTCGGCGCTTTGGCAGATCTTCGCCCTGACACGCCCCGCGTCTCGCGCACCCGTCTTAGGTAGAGCGTAAGTCAGCGCCCTGTTTTTTGTCGAAAGCCGGACGCCAATTCGCGCCCGGCTTCGACGACTTCTGTGTTGGAGTGCCGCAAAGCAGCCAAGGTAGTCGCCAGTTCGTCCGCTCATCTCGGCGCATGAGGTATCGATGGCGCGGGAGTCGCTTCGCGGCGCCTGTACGCAGGCGGCGTCTGCAGCCCTAAGCGGTTGCATCTCGCAATGACACCAACTTCCTCCCACGCCCGGTTGGACCGACGTGATACGCGCTAGGCAATGGGAACGTGTGATCATTCAAATCAATATGCTTGCTCCGTGACCGCATAATTCAGAGGGAGGGTCCCATGCGCGTCATGATCGTGGGAGGCACCGGCCTAGTCGGCCAGGGCGCATTGTCTGCCTGTCTCGCAGCGTCTGATATCGAACGCATCGTGCTATTGGGGCGACGAGACGTGCACTCTGAGGATTCACGGGTCACCAACTTGGTTGTCCCCGACCTGCTCGATGTCGACGCAACGCACCCCGGGATGATCGGGCTCGACGCCTGTCTGTATTGCGCCGGTGTCGTGCCGGGCTGGTCCGAGGCAGCGTACCGGCACATCACGGTGGACATCACCGTGCACGTGGCGCGCGCGTTCGCCATGGCCAACCCCCAAGGCACTTTCGTTTATGTTTCCGGTGCCGGTGCGGATCCGCGCGCCGCTTTGATGCCACTACGAGTGAAGGGCGAGGTGGAAGCGGCGCTCAAAACCTTAGGCGTGCGCACACTAATGGTGCGGCCCGGTATCGTGCAACCGGTTGACGGCGTGCGCTCAGGGCATGCTCTGCGCGCGGCAGCCTACCTGTTGGCTGCCCCGCTGCTCGACATCGCCACGCGCATGGCCCCAACCGTCATGACCACATCCACGCGCGTCGGTCGCGCGATGCTGGCGGCGCTGCGCGATCGGACTGGCTCTGCGGTGCTTGAAAACGCGGACATCAATGTCACGGGCGGTTAACTCGCGTATCTCCCCCGGCGGAACGCGCACCTCCGCCTGATCCTGATGTAGCGAAGCGGGGGATGACTGTGGGGCTGGCACTATACGAATCGAACCCTCGGCCAAAGTCGTTCCGCGACTTTGGCCGACCATTTCGACAACTGAGAAACCTCGGCCATTTCTGCCCCGCACGGACGTTAGCTGAGACGCGGTGACCGCGATATCCGCCGGGAATTGCGGCCTGGAGGCCGCTCTTATCTCGTGCAGAGAAACGGGGATGACTGTCTGGTGGGCCGTGATGGATTCGAACCATCGACCAGCGGATTAAAAGTCCGATGCTCTACCGACTGAGCTAACGGCCCACATGTTCCAGACGCGGCGCCATCCGGCGCGCGGTGCGCATTCTAGCTTACGTAGCGTGTCGGGTCGTCCACGCCAGCCGCAGCGAAGCCCTCTGCCCGCAAACGGCAAGCATCGCAATGGCGGCAGGCGCGCCCTTGCGCATCGGCCTGGTAGCACGAGACAGTCTGTGCGAAGTCGACACCCAGGCGCAGGCCTTCGCGCACGATGTCCGCCTTCGACATCCGCATCAGCGGGGCGTGGACGCGGAACCCTGCCCCTTCGACACCGGCCTTCGTCGCCACGTCCGCGAGCTTCTCGAACGCTTCGATGAATTCGGGGCGGCAGTCGGGGTAGCCGGAGTAGTCGACGGCATTGACGCCGCAGAACAGGTCCGACGCGCCGAGGACTTCCGCCCAGCCGAGCGCGAGCGACAGCATGATCGTGTTGCGCGCCGGTACGTAAGTGATGGGGATGCCCGGGCCGCCGGATTCGGGGACGTCGATGTCGTCGGTCAGTGCGCTGCCGCCGATCGAACGCAGGTCGACGATCACGGTCTTGTGCGCGGCGGCGCCCAGCGCACTGGAGACACGGTCGGCAGCTTCGAGCTCGGAGGTGTGGCGCTGGCCGTAGCGCACGCTCATCGCGTAGGTTTCAAAGCCCAGTTCGTGTGCCATCGCGAGCACGACTGCCGAGTCCATGCCGCCCGAGACGAGCACGACGGCGCGTTTCATTTCACGATTCAACGCCCGGGCTCCTCGCCCCACAGGGCCTTGTGCAATTGCGTCTGGAAGCGAACGGGCAGGCGGGCTTCGACGATCCAGTCGGCGAGTGCGCGCGGCGCGATCTGCGCATGGCTCGGCGAAAACAGCACGTCGCAGCGTTCGTGGATCCTGTGTTCGAACAGCACCTTGCACGCCCAGTCGAAATCTTCCCGACTGCAGATCACGAACTTCACCTGGTCGTGCGGCGTGAGCAGCGCGAGGTTTTCCCAGCGGTTGCGTTCGACCTCGCCCGAGTCCGGCGTCTTGATGTCGACGATGCGCGAGACGCGCGTGTCCACGTCGCCGATGTCGATCGCACCGGACGTCTCCAACGAGACGACATGACCTGCGTCGCACAGTTTCGCCAGCAACCCGATGACGCGTTTTTGCGACAGCGGTTCGCCGCCGGTGACGCAGACGTGGCGGACGCCGTGCCTGGCGACCTCGAGCAGGATCGCGTCGATGTCCCACCATTGCCCGCCGAAGAATGCGTACGTCGTGTCGCAATAGCGGCAGCGAAGCGGGCAGCCGGTGAGGCGCACGAACACGGTCGGCCAGCCCGCATCCCGGGCTTCGCCCTGCAGCGACAGGAAAATTTCGGTGAGCTTGAGGCGCTCCGCCGTAACGGCGGGGGCCGCGTCGGTGGCGGGAAGGACTGCGGACATGGGGGCCATTTTACAGGCCCCCCGCCGGTTAGCGGACCTTGCTCAGCTGGATCGCGCGGAGGCGGTCATCGGCCGTGCGGGCGGCATCGGTGCCCGGGTATTGCTGGGAGACGCGGGCCAGGGTGGCTTCCGCGGCATCCATCTGCTTCAGGCCGAATTGCGACAGGCCGACCTTGAGCAAGGCGCCCGGGGCCTTGTCGTGCGTCGGGTACTGGCTCAGCAGGGCCTGGAACTGTTCCTGGGCGAGTTCGTAGTTCTGCGTGACGTAGTAGCTCTCGCCGAGCCAATACAGCGCGTTCGGCGTGTACGTGCCCGCCGGGTAGTCATGCAGGAATTGCTGGAACTTCTGCGCCGACTGCACGTAGTCGCCGGCTTTCAACACGTCGAAGGCCGCGTTGTAGGCAGTGCGTTCGTCGGCCGATTGCGCGACGCGGCCTGCATCGCCGCGCACGGTCGGCGGGCGTTCGACGGCCACCGTCGCGCCGCGCGACGCCGACGATGCACTCACCGGCACCGCGGTGGCACCGCCGCCGGTTTCGATCCGCGCGAGGCGCGCATCCAGGTCGCCCCAGCGCGCGTCGTAATCGGCCTTCATCTGCGCGTTCTGCTGCTGCGCTTCCTCGAGTTGCGAACGCAGCGCCGTCACTTCCGAACGCAACTGCGAAACCTGGTTGAGCAGGTCGACGTTGCCCTGGTTGTTCGCCGCCTGTTGCTCCAGCGAGGTCACGCGATCGGCGAGGCTGGCGCGTTGCGCGAACGCGGGCGCGGCGGCCACGAGGGCCGCCGCGAGGACACAGAGGGCGATCGGGCGCCGCATGTCTTACTTCGCCGTGTAGACGATCTCGACGCGACGATTCTTGGCCCAGCAATCTTCGGTCGATTCGTTGCAGGTCGGGCGTTCTTCGCCGTAGCTCACCACGGTGATCTGGCTGCCCGAGCCGCCGTTGGCCTGCAGCGCGGAGGACACCGCGTTGCCGCGGCGCTCGCCGAGGCCGAGGTTGTATTCGCGGCTGCCACGCTCGTCGGCGTTGCCTTCCAGCGACATGCGCGAGGACGGACGATCGCGCAGGTACTTGGCGTGGCACGCCATCGCGGCCTGGAATTCGGGACGCAGCGCATCCTGGTCGAAGTCGAAGTAGACAACGCGCTGGCGCAGGCAGGCATCGGTGTCGAGGGATTCGGGCGTGAACGCACCCGCGACCGCGGGCGTTTCGGTCACCGGCGCCGTCGTGCTGGGCGCGACCGGCTGCACCGGCTCTTCCTTGACCTTCTTGGAGCAGGCCACGACCGCCGTGCAGAGCATGGCGGCCATCATGATGCGACCGAACTTCTGTGTCGTTGCGTTCATCGTCGTTCCTCGTCTTCTCGCAGTGTGGGGCGGCCGTGTCGTGGGACGCGGCCGTGGGTCCGAAAATACTACGCCCGTTCAGCGTTTCAGCCGGTACGGGCCCCAGGCCGGTTCCTGGACGCTCGCGCCCTGCACCGGCAGCTTCGCGCGGGCGCGGCCGTCGGCGGACACGGTGTACAAAACACTCCGTCCGCCTTCTTTCGCGGCGTACAGCAGCATCGATGCGTTGGGGGCGAAGCTCGGCGATTCGTCGAGGTTGCCCGGCGACAACGGCGTCCACCGATTGCCCATCGTGCGGTCCATCAGCGCGATGCGATAGGTGTTGCCGTTGCCTTGCGCGGTGGCGATTTTCTTGCCATCGGCCGAAACCGTGGCGCGTGCGTTGTAGCTGCCCGCGAAGGTCAGGCGCGTCGCACCGCCGCCGCCCGAGGAGGCCTGGTAGATCTGCGGCTTGCCGCCGCGATCGGAGGTGAAATAAATCGTGCCGCCATCGGCGCTCCACACCGGCTCGGTGTCGATGCCGAAGTGATTGGTGATCTGGCTCAACTGCTTGCTGCCCAGGGTCATCACGTAGACCTCGGGATTGCCGCTCTTGGAGAGCGTCATCGCGAGCTTCGTGCCGTCGGGCGAGAACGCCGGCGCACCGTTGATGCCGCGGAAACTCGCGATCAGTTCGCGCCCGCTGCTCGTCAGGTTCTGGATGTAGATCGAGGAATTTCCGCGATCGAAACTGACGTAGGCCAGGCGCTTCCCATCCGGGCTCCACGACGGCGAAAGAATCGGCTGCGGCGAACTCACCACCGCCTGCGAATTGAAGCCGTCGCTGTCGGAGACCATCAGTTGGTAGTGGCGATTGTTGCCGGTGCCGCTCGCGGTGACGTAGGCGATGCGCGTCCAGAACGCGCCACGCACGCCGAGGATTTTCTCGTACACCGAATCGGCGACCTGGTGCGCGAGGTCCCGCGCCGCGGTGCCGGGGGCGATCTTTGCTTCGCCGAGAATGCGCTGTTGTTTGGAGACGTCGAACAACTCGTACTCCACGCGCAGGTTGCCGCCTTCGGGCATCACGCGGCCGGCGAGCAGGAACTCCTGCTTCAACAGGCGCCACGTGGCGTAGTTCACTTCGCTCGAACGCGTCGGGCGTTCGACGAGGTCGCGGTCGGGCAACACGCGGAAGGCGCCGGACCGCGCGAGATCCGCGGCGACGATGCCCCCGATTTCGTTCTCGCCCGTGGAGCCGGCGAAGGGAACGACCGCGATCGGCAATGCCGAGGCTGTGCCGCCGACGACTTCGGCGTCCACCTGGGCCAGAGCGGCCAAGGGGAACAGGAGCAGGACGGTGGCAAGGAGCCGGCGCAGCGTTCGGGTCATCGGGGATTCCTGAATGGAGCGGGTTAGTTAACAGCTTGGCCGTGAAATGTGGAACAAAGATGAACGACGACGGACCCGCGGGTCGAGCCGCGTCATTCCGCGCGGAAACCCAGGCGCAGTTCGGGCTGGAAAACCCGCTCGAATCCGGCGTAAGGCAGCGGCTGGGCCTTGAGCACGGCGGCTTCGACCGAGCGCCGCGTGAGTTCGTCGTACGGGCAGCCCGGGAGCACTTCGACCGACGCCACGCGCCCGCCCCGCTCCATCTGGATGCGGATCGGGCACATGCCGTTGGGCACGTCGTCCGGCCTGCTCCAGTTCTGGCGGATCTGGTCGACGATGGCCTGCAACCAGCGCGAACGCAGCGTGTCGGCATCGCCGCCCGAGCCCGGTTGCGGCGCGGCATCGGCATTGGAGTCGGCCTGCGCGGCGGCATCGGCGGCGTTGCGCGCGTCGGCGATCTGCTGCAGTTTCTTTTCGCGCAGCGTCAGTTCCCGATGATTCGCTTCGCGCTCGCGACGCACGTCTTCGAGCTGCTTCTGGCGCATCTGTTCCATCGCGCTCAGGCGACGCTCGCGTTCGGCTTGTTGCTGGCGTTCCTGCGCGGTGGTGTCGATCTGTTCCTGGCGTTGCTTGGCTTCCTGCACCTTTTCCGCGGGCGGTTTCGGCGAGGGCGCCTGCGTCACTTCTTCCTGCTCGATCGGGGCGGGCTGCGCGATCACTTCCTGCGCGACCGGCTGCGGCGGCGTCGGCGAATCCTCCGGGCGCGGTTCGGGCTTGGGTTGCTCGACGGGCGCGGTTTCCCGTGGCGCGGGTGTCGCCTGTTCGGGCCGCTTCGCCAGCGCGCGTTTCATCGACACCGACAACGCGTTCGGATCGATGAGCGTGGCATCGATGACGGGCCCGCGCTGGATTTCGTCGGCCTCGCTCCACGTCCAGAACAGGCCGAAGTACATCAACGCGAACAACAATGCGTGCAGCGCAATGGCCGCAACGATGGACTGCACCGTATCGGCGCGCGTCTCCTTCACTTCCTGACGGCTCCGGTCGGCTGGCTCATCAGCCCCGCGCGCGGCACGTTGGCGCGCGTCTGCAGCGCGGTGAGCACGTCGTAGACCTTCTGGTAGGCGACATCGTTGTCGGCCGCCACGTACACCGGCGTGTCCTTGTTGTTGCGCACGAACGCGCCGACCTTCAACACGAGCTCATCGAGCGTCGTCGGCGTGTTTTCCTCGCCCTGCAACTTCAGCCAGAGCTTGCCTTCGCTGTTCATGCTGATCACGACCGGCTCGTGCTTCTGCTCGACCGGGCGTGCGTTGGACTGCGGAAGTTCGATGTCGACGCCAAGGTTCAACAGCGGCGCGGTCACCATGAAGATGATCAGCAGCACGAGCATCACGTCGATGTACGGCACGACGTTGATCTCGGCCTTGAGTTTGCGCTTGCGATGGCGGCGCGAGGACATGGCGGTCATTGCCCGCTCCTTATTCGTCGGCGTGTGCCTGGCGCTGGAGGATCGATGAGAACTCTTCGGAGAACGCGTCGTAACGCGTGGCGATGCGTTCGACCTTGGTCGCGAAGCGGTTGTAGGCCCACACCGCCGGGATCGCGGCGAACAGGCCCATCGCGGTGGCGATCAACGCCTCGGAGATCCCCGGCGCGACCGTCGCGATCGTCGCTTCCTTCACGTTGGCCAGGCCCTGGAAGGAAATCATGATGCCCCACACCGTGCCGAACAGGCCGACGTAGGGGCTGATCGAACCGACGCTGGCGAGGAATTCGAGGTTGTGCTCCAGCCCGTCGACTTCGCGCGAGGTGGTCGCGCGCATCGCGCGTTGCGCGCCTTCCAGCTGGATGCGGCTGTCGACGCCGCGGCGCTGGCGGATGCGGTTGAACTCGCGGAAGCCGGCTTCGAAGATCGCTTCCAGGCCTTCGGCGACGCGGCCGCGTTCGGTGGCGCCGGAATACAACTTCGACAGCTCGGCGCCCGACCAGAAACGCTCTTCGAATTTTTCGGTGTCTTTCTCCGCGCGGTCGAGCACGCGCTTCTTGCGGAAGATGATCACCCACGAGGCGACCGACGCGAACAGCAGCAGCAACATCACCAACTGCACCGGGATGCTCGCGTGGAGGACGAGGTCGAGGACGTTGATGTGGCCGGCCGACGCGGCACTCGCCGCCTGCCCCGCCTGGTCTGCGATCGACACGGTCTGCGCGGGCGCCTGTTCCGGCAAGGCCTGGGTGGCGGCGTCCTGCAACATCAGGATGGGCGTCATGCGGGGGTCTCCACGAGGCAGGTCAATGCGTCGAACAACGGTTGGGGGATGGCAACGGGTTTGAAGCGGGAAGCCGACAACGCAGCGACACGGACCTGCGCATCGAGCAACAGTTCCCCATCGCGGCGTATTTCCTGCGCGAGCACGAGACTTGCGCGACGGCATCCGCGCAACGCGACGGACACCTGCAACGCATCGTCCAGCCGCGCCGGGAGGCGGAAGTCGATCTGCATCGCCCGCACCGCGAACACGAGGTCGTGTGCGTTGCGCAGGCGTTCCTGGCCGTGCCCCTGCGCGCGCATCCATTCGGTGCGCGCGCGTTCGAGGAAGGCCAGGTACTGCGCGTGGTAGACCACGCCACCGGCGTCGGTATCCTCCCAATACACCCGTGTCGGCCAACTGAACACGGGCTCATTCACCGCTTGCATCATCGAGATCCGTCGGTGCAGGCGAGGCGAAGAGGTCTTGTGCGCCGGTCTTCGGGCGCAGGCCGAGGTGGCGGTACGCCTTCGCCGACGCCATGCGCCCGCGCGCGGTGCGGACCAGGTAGCCCTGCTGGATGAGGTAGGGCTCGATTACGTCCTCGAGCGTGCCGCGTTCCTCGCTCAGCGCAGCGGCGAGCGATTCCACGCCCACCGGGCCACCATCGAAGGATTCGACGATGGTGCGCAGCAGGCGGCGGTCGAGTTCGTCGAAACCCTGCGGGTCGACTTTCAGCATCTGCATCGCCGCGTCGGCGACGTCGCGGTCGATGATGCCGGCCGCGCGCACCTGCGCGAAGTCGCGCACGCGCCGCAACAGGCGGTTGGCGATGCGCGGCGTACCGCGCGAACGGTTGGCGATTTCCGCCGCGCCTTCGGGCGAACACTGGATGCCGAGGATGGTGGCCGAACGGCGCACGATGCGCGTGAGTTCTTCGGGCGTGTAGAACTCCAGCCGCTGCACGATGCCGAAGCGATCGCGCAGGGGCGCGGTGAGCAGGCCGGCGCGCGTGGTCGCGCCGATCAGGGTGAAGGGCGGCAGGTCGAGCTTGATCGAACGGGCCGCGGGGCCTTCGCCGATCATGATGTCGATCTGGAAATCTTCCATCGCCGGATACAGCACTTCCTCGATCGCCGGCGAGAGGCGATGGATTTCGTCGACGAACAGCACGTCGTGCGGCTGCAGGTTGGTCAGCAGGGCCGCGAGGTCGCCCGCCTTCTCGATCACCGGGCCCGAGGTCTGGCGCAGGCCGACGCCGAGTTCGTTGGCGATGACGTGCGAGAGCGTGGTCTTGCCCAGGCCCGGCGGGCCGAAGATCAAAACGTGGTCGAGGGCTTCCCCGCGCGCTTTCGCCGCCTCGATGTAGATCTGCATCTGCTCGCGGACCGGCACCTGGCCGAGGTATTCGGAGAGCTTCTTGGGGCGGATGGAGGCTTCGATGGCCTCGTCTTCGCGCGTGGCGGTGGACGTGATGACGCGGGAGTCGTTCATGCCCCCATGTTCGCGCCCTTTGCGCGCGGGCGCAAAACTTCAGGCGGCGACGGCCAGGACCTCGGCGGCCGCTTCGACCACGCGGGCCAGCGCGGCGTCGTCGAGCGCCGGATGCAGGGGCAGGCTGAGGACCTGCGCGCAGGCATCTTCGGTGGCGGCCAGGTGCGTCCAGCGGCAGCGCCCGGCGAAGGCCGGCTGGCGATGCAGCGGCACGGGATAGTGGATCGCGGTGCGGATCCCGGCGTTGCCCAGCGCGGTGGCGAAGGCATCGCGTGCTTCGGTGCGGATCGTATACAGGGCCCAGGCACTCTCGGCGCCGGGGCGCACGACAGGGCGCGCCAGCGCTTCGGGCAATGCGCGCGCGTAGAACGCCGCGATCGCGCGGCGACGCGCGAGATCGGCGTCGAAGCGATCGAGTTTCACCAGCAACTGCGCGCACGCCAGCGTATCCATGCGGCCGTTGAAGCCCAGGCGGGTGTGTACGTATTTCGCGGACTGGCCGTGGTTGCGGATCTCGCGCAGCGCGCGCGCGAGTTCGGGGTCGCGCGTGAACAAGGCACCGCCGTCGCCGCAGCCGCCCAGCGGTTTGGACGGGAAGAAACTCGTGCACGCGATGTGGCCGAACGCACCGCTGCGCGTGCCGTGCAGCGTGGCGCCGAAACTCTGTGCCGCGTCTTCGATCAGGGTCAGTCCCTGCGCGTGCGCGAGCGTTTGCAGCGCGGGCATGTCGGCCGGCTGGCCGTACAGCGACACGGCGATGATGGCGCGCGTGCGCGGCGTGATCGCATCGCGCGCGGCCTCGACGGCGAGCGTATACGTCGCCGCGTCGATGTCGGCCAGCACCGGGATCGCGCCGAGCAGCAGCACGGCTTCGACCGGTGCTGCGAAGGTGAAGGCCGGCAGGATCACTTCGTCGCCGGCGCCGACGCCGGCCGCCATCAAGGCCATCACCAGGGCGGTCGTTCCCGACGTGCAGGCGATCGCTTCGCCGCCGACCCATGCGCCGAGGCGCGCTTCGAGCGCGGCGACCTCCGGACCGTCGAGATACTGTCCATGGCGATGCACGCGCTCGCACGCGGCCAGCAGTTCGTGCGCGATCGGCGCATGCAGTGCGACCGCATCGAAGAATGCGACCTCAGGCCGCACGCGTGGCTTCCAGTTCGCAGGCGGCCCGTTCGACGCGATCCAGCAGGCGATGCACCTGGAAGGCCTGTTCCAACGACGCCAGCGGCGCGGCCTGGTCCATCGTGGCGCGCAGGAACGCGCGGGCCTGCGCGGTCAGCGCATCTTCGTCTTCGCGCACTTCGTCCAGTGGCAGCACGCCCTGGCCCGCCACGTGCACGGCGCGCTCGGCGCGCGTGGCGATGCGGCTCGCGGAGAGGTCGACGTCCATGCCGTTCGGGAAACGCAGGCGGCAACGGATCGCTTCCCAGCGTTCGTAGTGGCGGCGCGCATCGAGGATTTCGACGTGCGTCGGCGCGGCCTGGGCCAGCGCGCAGAGCCAATCCAGGTCGTGAGCGAGCAGGTCGCGCAACACGTCGCTTTCGCGCGGGACGTCCAGGGCGTGCGAGGAATGCCGACGGATCGCGAGCGTCGCCGGCGGCGGCGCGGCGAGCAGCGATTCGATCACCGGATTGAAGCGCTCGCTGAAGGCCACGCGCATGCACGTGCCATCGATGTCGGATGCGGCGATCAGCGCGGCCGCGTCCTGCGCGCTCGCGCCGGCCGGCTTCTCGATCAGGCAATGCACGCCGCGGCGCGCGAGCGCGCAGGCGACCTGCGCGTGGCGCGCGGACGGCACGGCGACGATCGCGTGGCGGATCCCGGGTTCGAGCATTTCGATCGTCGCGTGCCACGTCGCGCCCAGCGCGGCGACCTCTTCGGCACAACCGGCGTCGGGATCGACGACGGCGACCAGGCGGAACTCGGGCATCGCGGACAGGGTGCGCGCATGCAGGCGCCCCATGCGACCGAACCCCACGACGGCGACGGGCGTCATGCGAACTTCGCCCGCAGGCGGCGATACGTGCTCACCGCGCGCCATGCGCGCGAGCGATGCAGTTCGTCGCGCACGCGGTGCGCCTCCTCGATTTGCGCTTGCAGCGCCGTGATCTGCGCCGTCGCCTCGGCGAGTTCGCGCGTCGCCTGCGCCTGCCCGCGCAAGGCCTGCGTGAGATCCAGTGCGGTCTGTGCCTGCGCGCGCAGCGCGTCGGCGAGCGCCTCGGCCGTGCGCGCCTGCGCGCGCGTGGCCGCCAGCGTCGCGTCCGTGGCTTGCTCGCGCGCGGCGAACGCGGCGTCGCGCTCGATGCCGGCGTCCAGCGAACGCTGCAGCGCGCGCGCCACCCGCGCTTCCATTTCGTCGTGGGCCTTGAGCGCGACGGCGCGTTCCACGACCGCGGCTTCGCGCGCGTCGACGGCGGCCTGGATGCGTTTGTTGGCGACGGCCGTCGCTTCGGCGGCGGCTTCGCCGAGCGCTTCGAGCGCCTGTTCGGCATCGCGGCGCGCGGCCTGCGCTTGTTCCACCGACTTCACCATCGGCGACACCGTGTCGCGCAGGTAACGCGCGGCGGCTTGCGTGCAGGCTTGCGGATCGGGGAAGCGGCCGGCCTCGATGGCTTCGCGATATTGGACGACGAGGGCGTCGGCGAGCGTGTCGTAGTTGGCCTCGCTGCGCACGCGGTCGCGGATGCGCGCGGCATCCACGGCGTCGTAAGCGGCGATGGCTTCGAGCACGCCGGCTTCGGTGACCGGCGCGGCCTGCATCGTGCGGATGCCGAAATTCAGCGCGCGCAGGCGGTCGAAATTCGACGAAGCGACGATGCCGCCCAGGCCCGCGCGGTCGGCGACGACGGTCGCGCAGCCGACGGCCATCGCTTCGAGCGCGCAACGCGCCTTCGCGAAGACGATGTCGTAATCGCGCAACAGGGTTTCGGGTGCATCGCTGGCGCTGCCCGAGCACAACCCGGCGATGTCGGTGGCGATGCCGGCCTGCCGGCAGGCGCGCTCGATGGTCGCGGCCCACGCATCGCGCGTGGCGTAGTTGCTGAAGACCAGGGCGCGGCGCGGCGTCGCGGGAAGCGGCGCGCGCGCCTGGAAGCGTTCGATGTCCACGCCGTTGTACAGCGTGCGGATGCGCGTGCGGTCGACGCCGGCGGTTGTGGCCAGTCGTTCGGCGCACAGATCGTCGACGGCGATCCAGCGCGCGATGGTCGGGAAGAGCGGCGGCGTCTCTTCCCACGGCATCCAGCCATGGCACAGCGCCACGACGGGCGTGCCCGCGAAGTGCAGCGCGGCCGTCATCGTCTCGACGTGATGCTGGCCGTGGATCACGTCGGGCGGGACGTTCAGCGCCGACAGATCATCCACCACGGGCACGGTCGCGCGACGCAGCGACTCGGCCACCTCGCCGAGCACGGTGCTGTAGACGACCGGCTGGTGGCCGCGGCGCAGCAGCGCGCGCGCGAGGTCGAGCACGTACAGCTCCGACCCGGCCCGCATCGCCGCGGTGTTGTTGGTGATGAGGACGCGCAAGCCGCCCTTCGATGCCTTGGCCACCTCAGGCCTCCATTGCGCGCAGCAACGGCGCGAAGTGGGGCTCGAAACAGATCGCGGTCTCGTACAAGCCCTCGGCGACCTTCTTGCGGCCGTAGGCTTCGTAGAACGGCGCGGTCGTGGCGAAGGCGGCGAACGTCGCCGCGGTGTCGGCCGGCGAAATCACTTCCTCGCGGAATGCCTCGCGGCCGAAGTGCGCGATCATCTGTTCGGTTTCCTCGACCAGGGCGCCGCCCGCGCTCGCGGCGTAGGCGCGCGCGAAGTCGAGCTTCTCATCCAGCGCGGCATCGTCGAGCGAAACGTGCACGCTGTCCGGCAACGGCACGCCCGGCAGGATGACGGGGTAGGTGTAATGGCGCATCGGGCTTGCGCGGCGCTGGTTCGCCAGGCGCACGGCAACGGCCACGATGGCCGCGCACAGGTCGTGCGTCGGGTTGTAGCCTTCGGGCGCGTCGCTTGCGACGCAATCCACGCCCGTTTCGACGAACCAATCGGCGAGGCGGTGCGCGATGTCCCGGAACGGCGCTGCATCGCCGGCGCGCATGGCGGCGTAAACATCGCGATCGCCGAGCACGCCGAAGACCGGGCCGGTGGCGGCGCCGATTTTGTCGAGCAGTTCGATGGTTTGCGGGAGGCGGCCGCGTTCGCCGCTCCCCGATCCGTCCGTCAGGACCGCGACGGCGGGGCGCACCTGGCGCATCCAGCCGAGCAATCGCAATTCATGCCCCGGGTGGCCGACGACGACCACCCACGTGCGCGCACTTTCGCGCGCCGCGTTGTCCAGCATCCCCATTTCCCCTTGCCTTCCGCCCATCGCCTGGACGGGCGGAGACAGGATCGCATTGCGCGCCGCCGGACGCCATGCATCCGACCGGAAATCGTGAACGCGTCCGCGCGCCGGTTCAGATTTCGACTTGCGCGCCCAGCTCGACCAGGCGGTTGCCCGGAATCCGGAAGAAGCCCGTCGCCGGGGCCGCATTGCGATGCAGGAAGGCGAACAGGCGGTCGCGCCAGACCGGCATGCCGCGGTGGCGGCCGGCGACGATGGTTTCGCGGCTGGCGAAGTAGGTCGTGTCCATGGGGTCGAACGGGATGCCCAGGCTCTCGCCCATGTCGCAGGAGCGCATCAACGCCAAGGGGACGTCGGGGACTTCCATGAAGCCGAAGCGCACGGTGATGCGATAGAAGTCGTCGCCGATCGCTTCGATCTTCAGGCGCTTGTCCTTCGGCGAGTGGGGCACGTTGAGGGTCTGCACGGTCAGGAACACGTTGCGCTCGTGCAGCACCTTGTTGTGCTTGAGGTTGTGCAGCAGCGCGTGCGGCACCATGCCCGACTGCGCGATCAGGAAGATCGCCGTACCCGGCACGCGCGTGGGCGGCGCGAGCATCAGGCCGGGCAGGAAGGAGTCCAGCTCGATGCCCTCCTTCCGGATTTCTTCGTACAGCAACTGCCGGCCGCGACGCCAGGTGCGCAGGATGGTGAACACCAGGATCGCCAGCACCACCGGGAACCACGCGCCGTCGAGGAATTTCACGCCGTTGGCGACGAGGAAAGCCACGTCGATCACGCCGAACAACACGCACAGCGGCATCACCCAGGTGCGCGCCTTCGGCCACATGGCGCGCGCGACGATGAAGAGCAGCAAGGTATCGATCAACATCGTGCCCGACACCGACACGCCGTAGGCCGAGGCCAGGCCGGTCGAACTGCGGAACATCAGCACCACCGCGATCACCGCGAGCATCAGCACCCAGTTGATCCACGGCACGTAGATCTGGCCGATCGTGTCCTTGGAGGTGTGCTGGATGCGCATGCGCGGGATGTAACCCAGCTGCATGGCCTGGCGCGCGACCGAATACGCACCGGTGATCACCGCCTGCGAGGCGATCACCGCCGCCGCGGTGGCGAGCACGATCATCGGGATGCGCACCATCTCCGGCACCGCGAGGTAGAACGGGTTGCGCGCGACGCCCGGATCGAGCAGCAGCAGCGACCCTTGCCCCATGTAGTTGAGCATCAGCGCCGGCAGCACGAACCAGTACCACGCATGCCGGATCGGCCGCGCGCCGAAGTGGCCCATGTCCGCGTACAGCGCCTCGCCGCCGGTCACCGCGAGCACGACCGCGCCGAGGATGAAGATCGCGTGGCCGCCGTGCGTCAGGAAGAAATTCATCGCCCACCACGGGTTGATCGCGTGGAAGACCTCGGGGTTGTGGCGGATGTTGATCACGCCGATCGCCGCGAGCGCGAGGAACCACACGACCATCACCGGCCCGAACACCTTGCCGACGCTCGCCGTGCCGAAGCGCTGGGTAAAGAACAACAGGACGATGATGACGAGCGTCGCCGGCACGATCCAGGTGTCCAGTTGCGGCGCGACGACCTCCAGGCCTTCGATCGCGGACAACGTGGTGATCGCCGGCGTGATCACGCCGTCGCCGAAGAACAGCGACGCTCCGAAGATGCCGAGGATGCCGACGGCGTACGCCGAGCGCGACCCCTTCGGCAAGGTGCGCTGCGCCAGCGCCATCAGCGCCATGATGCCGCCCTCGCCTTCGTTGTCGGCGCGCATGATGATGGTGACGTACTTGAGCGTCACCACGATCATCAGCGCCCAGAACACGAGCGAGAGAATGCCGAGCACGGTGTCGTGGTTGGCCACCAGTCCGTAGTGCGGCGAGAAGGCTTCCTTCAGCGTGTACAGCGGGCTGGTGCCGATGTCGCCGAACACGACGCCGACCGCACCCACGGCCAGCCCGAACACGCCGGTCTTGCCGCCGTGGTGCGCGTGCGCGTGCTTGTCTGGAGCTTGGCGGGTATCGGCCATGGACCGGGGTGCCTCAGCGGAGCGCGGACTTTAGCGCCTTGCGGATGATGGTCGCGGCGTCGTCGCCCGACGCAGCCGCGTCGCGCACCATTCGCACCGCTTCGGCGGGCTTGTACCCGAGTTGCTGGAGCGCCACGGTGGCCTCGGACTGCGGATCGGCCGGCACGCCGGGCGAACCGAGCGGGCCGCCGCCACCGCCGAGATCGGCCGCGCGGTCGCGCAGTTCGACCACCATGCGTTCGGCGGTCTTCTTGCCGATGCCGGGGATGCGCGTGAGCGCGGTGACATCGCTGGTCTGCACCATGCGCGCGAAGTCCTCGACGCTCACGCCCGACAGGACCGCGAGCGCGATCTTCGCGCCGATGCCCGACACCCGTTGCACGTCGCGGAACAGGCGGCGCTCGTTCTCCCGCAGGAAACCGTACAGCGACACGCTGTCTTCCTTCTGCGCGTAATGCGTGAACAACGCGACTTCGCGGCCGATGTCGGGCAGGTCGTAGAACGTGCTCATCGGCGCTTCGAGTTCGTAGCCCACGCCGTTGACGTCCACCACCAGCCACGGCGGCTGCTTGTGCACCAGGAGTCCCTTGAGGCGTCCGATCACGTGGCGTTGTCCAGGAGGTCGATCAGTTGAGTTCGATCAGCGGCGGCGGCGCAACAGCGCCACGCTCGCGCCGGCGCGCAACGCGGTGGCGCTCATGTGCGCATGCGTGAGTGCGACGGCCAGTGCATCGGCGGCATCGGGTTGCAGTTTCGTGTCGGGCAACTTGAGCAGCAGGCGCACCATGTGCTGCACCTGGGTTTTCTCGGCGGCGCCGCGGCCGACCAGCGATTGCTTGATCAGGCGCGGCGCATATTCGTGCACCGCAAGGTGCCTGCGCACGACGGTGGCGAGCGCCGCGCCGCGTGCATGACCCAGCTTCAGCGCGGAGGACGCGTTCTTGTCCATGAAGACGGTTTCGATGGCGACCTCGTCGGGCCGCCAGCCGTCGATCACCGTTTCCAGGCCTTCGCACAGACGCCCGAGGCGCGCGGGGAAGTCGGCGGCGTCGAGCAGCACGATCGCTTCGCAATGCACGAACGTGCACCGCCCCGCGTCGTCGACGTCGATCACGCCCACGCCGGTGCGTTGGGAACCGGGGTCGATGCCGAGGATGCGGGTCACGTTTTGAGTCTACGCCGGTGCTTACGCGTTGAGGTCGGCGTTGGAATAGACGTTCTGCACGTCGTCCAGGTCTTCGAGCCAGTGCAGGAGCTTGCCGACCTGCTCGGCGGTCTCGCCCGAGACGGCGATGTCGTTGTCGGCGCGCATGGTCACTTCGCTCAGGTCGGCCTTCAGGCCCGCGCCTTCCATCGCGGCCTTGACGCTTTCGAAGGCGTCCGGCGCGGTGAGGACGTCGATGGCGCCGTCTTCGGGATAGACGACGATGTCGTCGGCGCCGGCGTCGATCGCCAACTCGGTGATGCGGTCTTCGTCCGCGCCGGGCGCGAAGGAAAGGACGCCGAGCTTCCTGAACATGAACGCGACCGACCCATCGGTCCCGAGGTTGCCGCCGAACTTGCCGAATGCATGGCGCACGTCGGCCACGGTGCGGACCTTGTTGTCGGTGAGGCAGTCGACGATCACCGCGACGCCGCCGGGCGCGTAACCCTCGTAGCGGATCTCTTCGTAGGTGATGCCTTCCAGTTCGCCGGTCGCCTTCTTGATCGCGCGCTCGATGACGTCCTTGGACATGTTCACCTGCAGGCCGCGGTCGATGCCCGCGCGAAGGCGCGCGTTGGTGGCCGGGTCGCCGCCGCCGGCGCGTGCCGCGACGCCGATTTCGCGGATCACCTTGGTGAAGATCTTGCCGCGCTGCGCGTCGACCGCGTTCTTGCGGGCTTCGATGGAAGGGCCACGACCCATGCTGGAAACCTTGGTGCTGCGTTGCGAGGCGCGGATTCTACAGGGCGGGGCGGTCAGGCGCCCTGCCCTTCGAATCGGCCCGTGGTGAGGAAGGCGATGGTGCGATCGGCGGCTTGTGCCGAAAAGAGCAGGCCGCTGTGGCTGGCCCCGACGACGACGTGGTCTTTCACCCCCGGCAGGTGGGTTTCGGACACCGCGACCGTGCCGTCGTGTTCGTCCGTAAAGCCCGCGAACAGCGCGCCGAGCCCGTGCGGCGCGTTCCCGGCGACCACGCCGACCTCGGTGGCGCCCGCCCAGTCGGGGAAGCCTTCGCGCAGCAGCGTGGCGCTCTGGCCCAGGAGGACCGCGGCCATGGGCAAGCGCAGCAGGCCCGACGCCGCGCCGCTGCCGCTGAGCGGCGAACCGATGCAGACCAGCCGCCCGACCTTGAGCTCCGGCGCCTGGCGCAGCGCCTGCATCGCGATCAGGCCGCCGAGGCTGTGCGCGACGAGATCGACTTCCCGGTCGCCGATGCAATCGATCAAGGCCTGTACCGCACGGTCGGGGCCGTCGGCCACGCTCATGTAGGAGAAGACTTCGGTGTCGTAACCGGCGTCCTGCAACCGATGCGCGAGCCAATGCATGGCCATGCCCGGCATCCACAGGCCATGCAGCAGGACGACGGTGCGCTTCACGCGGCGGCGCGGCGCAGGATGAATTCGGGATCGCGCACGCTGCCGACGAGGAATTCGTAATTGCCGACCTTCTCGAACCCCAGGCGTTCGTAGAATCGCTGCGCGCCGAAGTTCTGCGAATACACCCCGATCCACAGCGTGGTCGGGCCGTCCTTTTCCAGCCAATCGAACGCGGTCTGGATCAGGCGCGAGCCCAGGCCACCGTTCTGCGCTTCGGGCAACAGGTAGATGCGCTTGAGTTCGCCGTCTTCGGGGCGCACGTCGGCGTGCGGCAAGGTGCAGGGACGACCGGCGAGCGCGTAACCCACCGCTGCGCCGTTGCGCTGCGCGATCCACATCGCGCACTGCGGATCGGACAAATACTTTTCGTGTTGTTCGACCGAGTAACTGTCCTGCAGGAATTGCGCGAGATCCGCCGGCGGATACAGATGCCCGAACGCAACGACGAACGCGCGCTCGGCGACATCCGACAACAACGCGGCGTCGTCGGGCGTCGCGCGGCGGATCACGTCGCTGCTCATTTCACCGGCTTCTCGCGCACCTGCACGTGCACTTCGGCCAGCTGCGCATCCGGCACCGGCGACGGCGCGCCGGTCATCAGGCACTGCGCGGTCGTCGTCTTCGGGAAGGCGATGACGTCGCGGATCGATTCGGTCCCCGCCATCAGTGCGGCGATGCGGTCGATGCCGAAGGCGATGCCGCCGTGCGGCGGCGCGCCGTACTTCAGCGCGTCGAGCAGGAAGCCGAACTTGCCTTCGGCTTCTTCCGCGCCGATGCCGAGCAGTTCGAACACCGCGCTCTGCATCTTCGAATTGTGGATGCGGATCGAACCACCGCCGATCTCGTTGCCGTTGAGCACCATGTCGTAGCCGCGCGACACGGCGGTCTTCGCGTTGGCGCGCAGGTCTTCGATGGAATCGACGGCCGGTGCGGTGAAGGGATGGTGGAGCGCCACGAAGCGGTTTTCCTCGTCGTCCCATTCGAACATCGGGAAGTCGGTGACCCACAGCGGCGTCCAGCCGTCGGCCACCAGGCCGAGGTCCTTGCCGAGCTTGATGCGCAGCGCGCCCATGAAGTCGGACGCGGACTTGTGGGTCGCAGCGCCGAAGAAAATGGCATCGCCGCTCTGTGCGCCGGTGGCCTTGAGGATCGCGGCGAGCGTCGCGTCGTCGAGGAACTTGGCGATCGGCGAATTGATGCCTTCGCGGCCCTTGTCCAGGTCGTCGACCTTCATCCACGCCAGGCCCTTCGCGCCGTACTTCGCCGCGTGCGCGGCGTAGTCGTCGATCTGCTTGCGCGAGAACTGCGCGCCGCCGGGCGTGCGCAACGCAACAACGCGGCCGTCGGCGTGGTTCGCCCAATCGGTGAAGACCTTGAATTCGCAGTTCCTGACCAGTTCGGCGATGTCGGTGAATTCCATCGCATTGCGCAGGTCGGGCTTGTCCGAACCGTAGCGGCGCATCGCTTCCTCGTAGGTCATGCGCGGGAAGGGATTGGGCAACTCGACGTCCATCACTTCGCGGAACACCACGCGGATCATTTCCTCGACCGTGTCCTGCACGTCGCGCTCGGACACCCACGCGAACTCCATGTCCAGCTGCGTGAATTCCAGCTGGCGATCGGCGCGCAGCGCTTCGTCGCGGAAGCAGCGCGCGATCTGGTAGTAACGGTCGAAGCCCGCCATCATCAGGATCTGCTTGAACAACTGCGGCGACTGCGGCAGCGCGTAGAACTCGCCATGGTGCATGCGCGCGGGCACGAGGAAGTCGCGCGCGCCCTCGGGCGTGGCCTTGGTGAGGATCGGCGTTTCGATGTCCTGGAAGCCGCGCGCGTCGAGCCAGCGGCGCAGCGACTGCACCAGCTGGATGCGCGTGCGCATCATCCGCTGCATTTCCGGTGTCCGGAGATCGAGATAGCGATACTTCAGGCGGATGTCCTCGCCCGGGTTCTCGTGTGCGTGGAAGGGCAGTGGCTCGGCCTTGTTGAGCAGTTCGATCGCGGTGGCGACCACTTCGACCTGGCCCGTCCTGATCTTCGGGTTCACGCTCTGGCGGCGGCGCACGGTGCCGGTGATGCGCAGGCAATCCTCGTAGCCTACGCGCGCGGCCGCTTCGATGACCGCGGCATTGCCGGCGGCCTCCGACGGTTCGGCGACGATCTGGACGATGCCTTCGTGGTCGCGCAGGTCGATGAAGCACAGGCCGCCGAGGTTGCGGGCGACGTCGGCCCAGCCGCACAGGGTGACGGTCTGGCCGACCAGCGCCTCGTCGACGAGGCCGCAGAAGTGGGTACGCATGGGGGTTCCGTTCGAGTTGCACCGGCGCGCGCGCCGGAAAGGGCGCCATTCTAGCCCGTCCTCCTCCGGCCGCTGGCCCCGTTTGGCTTGGGAGAAGGGGTCGCGAGGGGCAGCCGATGGTGTTTCCGCCGGAACGCGAGGCGGTGTACGTGCAGCGGATGTTCGGCTGGCAGGGGACGCGCCTGCGGCGGCTGGTGCTCTTCGCGCCGTTGTTCTTCCTGACCTTCATCGGCATCCAGGCGCTGCTGATGCCGGCCCCCCTGCTCGACTGGCTGCAGGCGCCCCTCACCTGGGTCGGGTTCTTTTCGCTGGCCGCCATCGGCCTGTGGATGCGGACCGTGCGCAGCGCCGACCTGTTCGCGTGGGCGGGCGTGGCGCTGCAGACCTTGTTCCTCGTGTTCTGCGCCTTGAGTACCCACCCGGGGCACGGCGGGCTCGCGCTCCTGCTGCCGATGTTCGTGGCGACGCCGCTGGTGACCGCGCCGTTCTGGGCACGCGCCCGGACGGTGTTCGTCGCGATCGTCTGCGCCTATCTCGCCGGCGCCCTCGCCTTGTGGCACAGCCATGCCGGCAGCACGGTGTGGCTGGCCTATGGCATCCAGGCGGTGGTGGGTGGCGTCATCGCGATGGCGATGCACGCGACGGTCGACAATGCGCGCCGCGGGTATTTCCTGGCGGAAGAAGAACTCGAACAGCGCGCGCGACTGGATGCACTGACCTCGGTGCTCAATCGCCGCCACTTCATCGAATCGGGCGAAGCGCTGCTGATGCACATGCGCCCCGGTCAAATCCTCAGCGCGTGCTTCGTCGACCTCGACCACTTCAAGCGCGTGAACGACGAAGGCGGCCACCGCATCGGCGACCAACTCCTCGCGGCGGTCGCGCATTGCCTGCTGGATTTGCAGGGCGAAGGCCGTTTGATCGGACGCGTGGGCGGCGAGGAGTTCGCGTTGCTGCTACCGGGCATGCATGCGCCGGAGGCGGAGCAGTACATCGCCGTGGTGTGCGAACGCATCGGTGCGCTCGCGGTGGATGGGTTCTCTTGCACCGCGAGCGTGGGGGTCGCGGAGTGGCACGGGGGCGAGACGCTGTCGGACTTGCTGCATCGCGCGGACCTGGCGCTGCTTGCGGCGAAGCGCGGTGGGCGGAATCGGATCGTGCAGTGGAGCGCGGGTATCGCGGCCTAGTGCGCGTCAGTCGGAGGACGCCGACGTCGGTTTCGGCGGTGCCGGCTTCGCTTCGGCAGGCTTCGCTTCGGCAGGCTTCGACTCCGCCGGCTTGCTCGCCTCGCCCGTCAAATTCTTCTTCTTGTCGCCGTCCTTCTTGAAATCCGTTTCATACCAACCGCTGCCGGACAGGCGGAACGAGGGCGCGGTGACCTGGCGCTTGACGGTTTCCTTCCCGCAGTTCGGGCACGTCGTCGGATCGGCATCCGACATCTTCTGGAGACGGTCGAAGGTGTGGCCGCAGTGGGTGCATTCGAAGGCGTAGATGGGCATGGCGGTCGGATTCGGTTTCGTTGGAGGTCAGGCGGCGTCGTACAACGCGAGCAAATCGGCTTCGGCACGTTCCAGGTCCCCACGCAGCTTCGATTGCTGCTTGCCCAGGTCGGTTGCGCGGCCGTCCGCGTAAGCCTTCGGATCGGCGAGCTGCGCATCGACCCGTGCGATCTCCGCTTCCAGCTCCGCCACGCGCGCTTCGGCCTTTTGCAACGCGTGCGTGTTGCGCTTCTTCGCGGGCGCTTTGGGCACCGGCGCGGGGGCGGCAGGTTGCGCTTTCGCGGCCTTCTCGGACTTCGACGACTCGCTGCCCGGGCGCGAACGCAACCACGCCGCGTATTGATCCAGGTCGCCGTCGAAATCCTCGACCTTGTGGTCGGCCACGCGCACGAAGCGGTCGCAGACCAGGCCGATCAGGTGCCGATCATGCGACACCAGCACGATTGCGCCATCGAAATCGCTCAGCGCTTCGGCGAGCGCCTCGCGCATGTCGAGGTCCAGATGGTTCGTCGGTTCGTCGAGCAGCAACACGTTCGGTTGTTTGAACGCGATCATCGCCAGCGCCAGGCGCGCCTTCTCGCCGCCGGAGAATCCGTCGATCGATTCGAACGCGCGGTCGCCGGGGAAATTCCACTTACCGAGGAAATCGCGGAACACCTGCGTCGGCAGATCGCCCGCGACCTTGCGCAGGTGGTCGATCGGCGTCTGCCCGGCCATCAGCGATTCGACGGTGTGCTGCGCGAAATAACCGATGCGCATGTCGGGATGTGCGATGCGCTCGCCCGCCAGCAGTGGCAGCTCGCCGACGAGCGTTTTCACCAGCGTCGATTTACCCGCGCCATTCGGGCCGAGCAAGCCGACGCGATCGCCCGCTTCCAGGCCGAAGTTCACGTTGGCGAGAATCTGCACGTCGCCGTAACCGGCATCGACGTCGCGCAGGCGCACCAGCGAGGTCGGCAGCCGCTGCGGTTCCGGGAAGGTGATGTGCAGCGAACGTTCGGCGCGCACCGCTTCGGTGCCGGCGAGCTTGGCCAGGCGCTTCATGCGCGACTGTGCCTGCTTGGCCTTGCTGGCCTTGGCCTTGAAGCGATCGATGAACGACTGCAGGTGCGCGCGCTCGACCTGTTCCTTTTCGTGCGCGATCTGCTGCTGGCGCAACTGCTCGGCGCGCTGGCGTTCGAACGCGGTGTAGTCGCCGGTGTAGAGCTTCGCGCGTTGCTCGTGCAGGTGCAGCGTGTGCGTGCAGATGTTGTCGAGGAATTCGCGGTCGTGCGAGATCACCAGCAGCGTGCCGGGGTAGCGCAGCAGCCATTGTTCGAGCCACAGCACCGCGTCGAGGTCCAGGTGGTTGGTGGGTTCGTCGAGCAGCAGCAGGTCGCTCGGCGTCATCAGCGCGCGTGCGACGTTGAGGCGCACGCGCCAGCCACCCGAGAACTCCGATACGGCTTTCGCGTGCGTTTCCGGCGGAAAACCCAGTCCGTGCAGCAGGCGGCCGGCGCGCGCGGTGGCGTCGTAACCGTTGAGTTCTTCCAACTTGTGATGCGCGAGGGCGACCGCTTCCCAGTCTTCGTTCGCGAAGGCGTTGGCCTCCATCTGGATCGCGTCGTGCACGGCCTGGTCGCCGGAGAGCACGAAGTCGATCGCCGAATCCGGCAGCGACGGGGTTTCCTGCGCGACCGTCGCGATGCGCGCCTTGCCCGGCATGTCGATGTCGCCCTTGTCCGGCTCCACCTCGCGCATCATCGCGGCGAACAGGGAGGACTTGCCGGTGCCGTTGCGCCCGACCACGCCCACGCGGTACCCCGCGTGCATCGCGAGGTCCACGTTGGACAAAAGGAGGCGCTCGCCGCGGCGGAGCGAGAAATTGCGGAAGGAAATCATAAGCCGGCCATTTTAGCAGCCGCGGGACCCTCAGCCCTTGCTGAACACCAATTTCCCGCCCTCGGCCTCCACCTCGATCCCATCGCCGCCCACGAATTCGCCGGCGAGGATCTTCTGCGCCAGCGGATTCTCGAGCTGCTGCTGGATGGCCCGCTTCAAGGGCCGCGCGCCGTACACCGGGTCGAAGCCCACGTTGCCCAGCAACGTGAGGGCCGAATCGGCGATCTCGATCCGGATGCCCCGCTCGGCCAGGCGCTTGCCGAGGTATTGCGTCTGGATGCGCGCGATCTCGCGGATCTGCGCCTTGTCGAGCGGATGGAACACCACGATTTCATCGAGCCGGTTGATGAACTCCGGCCGGAAATGCGCCTGCACCACGCCCATCACCGCGGCCTTCATCTGCGTGTAGGCCTCGGGTGTTTCACCCGAGAGCTCCTGGATCATCTGCGAGCCCAGGTTGGAGGTCATCACGATCACGGTGTTGCGGAAATCGACCGTGCGCCCCTGCCCGTCCGTCAGGCGCCCGTCGTCGAGCACCTGCAGCAGGATGTTGAAGACATCCGAATGCGCTTTCTCGACTTCATCCAGGAGGATCACGCTATACGGGCGGCGGCGCACCGCTTCGGTGAGATAGCCGCCCTCTTCGTAACCCACGTAGCCCGGCGGCGCACCGATCAGGCGCGCGACCGAGTGCTTCTCCATGAACTCGCTCATGTCGATGCGCACCATCGCGTCGGGCGAATCGAACAGGAAATCGGCGAGCGCCTTGGTCAGTTCGGTCTTGCCCACGCCCGTCGGGCCGAGGAAGAGGAACGAACCATTCGGCCGGTTCGGATCCGACAGGCCCGCGCGCGAACGCCGGATCGCATCGGACACCGCGCGCACCGCTTCGGCCTGGCCGACCACGCGCTTGCCCAGCACCGATTCCATCTGCAGCAGTTTCTCGCGCTCGCCTTCGAGCATCTTGGTGACCGGGATGCCGGTCCAGCGCGAAACCACTTCGGCGATCTCTTCTGCGGTGACCTTGTCCTGCAGCAGCGTGAAGCCCTTGGATTCGACTTCCTGCGCGGCATGCAACTGCTTCTCCAGCTCCGGCAAGCGGCCGTACTGGATCTCGCTCATCGTCGCGAAGTCCTGCTTGCGCTGCGCGGCTTCGAGTTCGAGCCTGGCCTGCTCGATCTGTTCCTTGATCTTCGTCGCGCCCTGCAGCGTGGCCTTTTCGGCCTTCCACACCTCTTCGAGATCGTTGTATTCGCGTTCGAGGCGGTCGATTTCGTCCTGCAGGTCCTGCAGGCGTTGCTTCGACTCGGCGTCCTTCTCCTTCTTCAAGGCCTCGCGCTGGATCTTCAGCTGGATCAGCCGGCGTTCCTTGCGGTCGAGTTCCTCGGGCTTGGAGTCGATTTCCATGCGGATGCGCGAGGCCGCCTCATCCATCAGGTCGATCGCCTTGTCGGGCAACTGGCGGTCGCTGATGTAGCGGTGCGAGAGCGTCGCCGCGGCGACGATCGCCGGATCGGTGATTTCCACGCCGTGGTGCACCGCGTAGCGTTCCTTGAGACCGCGCAGGATCGCGATGGTGTCCTCGACGCTCGGTTCGCCGACGAACACTTTCTGGAAGCGGCGCTCCAGCGCGGCATCCTTCTCGACGTACTTGCGGTATTCATCGAGCGTCGTTGCGCCGATGCAATGCAACTCGCCACGCGCGAGCGCGGGCTTGAGCATGTTGCCGGCATCCATCGAGCCCTCGGCCTTGCCCGCGCCGACCATCGTGTGCAGTTCGTCGATGAACAGGATGATCTGGCCTTCGTTCTTCGCCAGGTCGTTGAGGACGGCTTTCAACCGTTCTTCGAATTCGCCGCGGAATTTCGCGCCCGCGATCAGCGCGCCCATGTCGAGCGACAACACGCGGCGCCCGCGCAGACCTTCGGGCACTTCGTTGTTGATGATGCGCTGCGCGAGGCCTTCGACGATCGCGGTCTTGCCCACGCCCGGTTCTCCGATCAGCACCGGGTTGTTCTTGGTGCGGCGCTGCAGGACCTGGATGGTGCGGCGGATCTCCTCGTCGCGGCCGACGACCGGATCGAGCTTGCCCTTCTCCGCGCGCTCGGTGAGATCAATGGTGTATTTCTCCAGCGCCTGGCGCTGGTCTTCGGCGTTTTCGCTCTGCACTTTCTCGCCTCCGCGAATCGCGTCGATGGCGGCTTCGAGTTTCTGCTTCGTCGCACCGGCGGTCTTGAGCGCACGGCCGGCTTCGCTGCTGTCGTCGGCCAGCGCGAGCAGGAACAGTTCACTGGCGATGAAAGTGTCGCCGCGCTGCTGGGCAAGCTTGTCGGTGACGTTGAGCAGGCGGGCCAGGTCGTTGCCGACGCTGACGTTGCCGGCCTGGCCGGACACCTTCGGCAGTTTGTCCAGCGCCTCGCCGATGCGCTCGCGCAGCAGCGGCACGTTGACGCCCGCCTGCGTCAGCACGGAACGGCCGGTGCCGCCCTGCTGGTCGAGCAGCGCGGCCAACAGGTGGACCGGTTCGATGACGCTGTGGTCGCGGCCTACGGCCAGCGATTGCGCGTCGGACAGCGCTTCCTGGAAGCGCGAGGTCAGCTTGTCCATTCGCATGGGGATGGAACCTCTTGGATGCATGGGCCGGCGCGGCGGCCGACGAATAGCGTGGAGATGCGGGCGTGGAGGCCGGATGCAAGCGCCCCGGGCGGGTATCCTGTCGGCCGGTTTTCAGGCTCGGCGGGTTCGGTTCGCATGGCGCGGTGGATGTGGGGGGCGCTCAACGCGCTGCAGGCGGTGTTCACGGTCGCAGTGACACTCGTGGGGTTTCCGTTGGCGTTCCTGTTGGGCGTCACGCTGGGGCCGCGCCTGCCATTGCGCATGGCGGCCTGGTATTGGGCGCCGCTGTTGTTCGCCGGCGCCGGCGCCAAGCTCGAAATCCAGGGCGCCGAGCGCATCGACTGGTCGCGGCCGATGGTGCTCGTCGCCAATCATCAATCGATGATCGACATCCCGGCCTTGTTCCGCGCCGTGCCGGTGCCCTTGCGCTTCGTGCTCAAGCGTGAAGTCGCCTCGATGCCGATCGTGGGATGGTACGCGCGGATGATGGGGATGGTGTTCATCGATCGCGGCAATGCGCGGGATGCGAAGCGGCAGCTCGGCGCCGCGGCGGATCAGTTGCGTGGCGATGCGACCTTCGCCGCGTTTCCGGAGGGCACGCGTAGCAAGGACGGTGTCGTCGGTCCGTTCAAGGCCGGTGCGTTGCAGGTGGCGCTGGAAGCCGGCGTGCGCGTGTTGCCGGTCGCGATCGAAGGCGCGGGCAAGGTGCTGCCACCGTCGGGGTTTTTGGTGCGCCCCGGGGTCATTCGCGTGTGGTTCGGTACGCCGATCGAAACGGCGGGGTTGGCTGCGAACGAGCGGAATGCGCTGACGCAACTTGCGCGGGAGCAGATTGTCGGGATGCTTGGGGGGCGTGGGTAAGGCGCGCTCGGGCACTTGTTGGCGCGTCGGCCTTCATCGAATCCAGGCAAGCGTCGCCATGCGGCCCGTCGTTTGATCGCGGCGATGCGAGAAGAAGTTGGCATCGGCGATCGTGTCGAATCCGCCGCCGTGTACGTCCGTCACGCCTGCGGCGGCGAGGCGTTGGCGCGCGAGGGCGTACAGGTCGACGCGCCAGTGGCCTTCGCGTGTCGGCACGAAGGCGGATTCAGACGCGTTGTCGTGCGAGAGGAAGGCATCGTGGACTTCGCGGCCGATTTCGTAGGACTGCGGGCCGGCTGCGGGGCCGAGCCAGGCCACGATGTCTTCGCGTCCGGTGCGCATCGCATCGAGTGTCGCTTCGAGGACGCCGTTGGCCAGCCCGCGCCAACCCGCGTGCGCGGCGGCGAGTTCCTCGCCGGTGCGCGAGGACAACACGACGGGGAGGCAGTCGGCCGTGAGGATGGCGAGGACGGTGCCCGGGATGCGGGTGAGCGCAGCATCGGCTTCCGGTTCGTCGGTGCCGGGTTCGATCGCCACCTGGGTGCCATGGACCTGGCGGAGCCAACGCGGCGCGGCCGGAATCGCGAAGTGGTCGGCAAGGTCGGCGCGATTGCGTTGGACCGTCGCGGCGTCATCGCCACTGCGCGATCCCAGGTTGAAGGTATCGAAAGGCGCGCGCGAATGGCCGATGCCGTGGCGCCGCGTGGTGAACGCTTCGACGCGACCGGTCAACGGCCAGTCCGCCCGCACCGGGGTCAACGACCGGACTCCGTTGCGGCGCGCTGGTCGTCGCGCAGGGCATCCATCAATGCGCGCATGTCGGCGGGCACCGGCGCGGTGCAACGGATTGGTTCGCCCGTGGTCGGGTGCGCGAACTCCAGCGTCTCGGCGTGCAGCGCCTGGCGCTTGAAACCGCGCAGCGCTTCGATCAATTCCGGCGTCGCGCCGCGCGGCAGTTTCAGCGGGCCGCCGTAAAGTGGGTCGCCGACGATGGGGTGCTTCAGGTGCGCCATGTGCACGCGGATCTGGTGCGTGCGGCCCGTTTCCAGGCGGCATTCGAGCGCGGTGTGCGCCCGGAAGCGTTCGCGCAGGCGGTAATGCGTGATCGCTTCGCGGCCGTCCTCGCGCACGGCCATGCGGATGCGGTCGCGCGGGTGGCGGTCGATCGGCGCGTTCGCCGTGCCTCCGGAAACCAGGGCCCCGACGACGACGGCCAGGTACTGGCGATGCACACCGCGCGCGGAGAGCTGTTCGACCAGCGCGGTGTGCGCTTCCAGGGTGCGCGCGACGACCATGACGCCGGAGGTGTCCTTGTCGAGGCGGTGCACGATGCCCGCGCGCGGCAGGTTGGCCAGCGTGGGGTCGCGGTGCAGGAGCGCGTTGACGAGCGTGCCGGACGGGTTGCCGGCGCCGGGATGCACGACCAGGCCCGCGGGTTTGTCGAGGACGAACACGGCCGGGTCTTCGTAGAGGACATCGAGGGGGATATCCTCGGCCACCGCATGGGTCTGCACTTCCAGCACCACGGTGAGGGACACCGATTCGCCGCCGCGGACCGCATCGCGCCCGCGCACGAGGCGGCCGTCGAGCAGGGCGTCGCCCGACTTGATCCACTCCGACAGGCGCGAACGCGAGAATTCGGGGAACAAATCGGCCAAGACGGCGTCGAAGCGACGGCCCGCAGCCTCGTCGGGTACGACGACGGTGCGCGCGGCGTCGCCGGCGGGGGGATCGTTGGGTGTCATCTGCACTCCGGTTCAGCCGCCGGTGGCATGGCCCGGTCCGGCGTGGTTCTTCGGGCTGGTATTATCGGCCCTTCGTGCCTCTCCGGCGCCCCCTCACGAACCTGCGTCCCGCCCATGACCCCACGTTCCATGCTGCGCCGCCCCCTCCTCCTGCTGTTGCTCGTGGGCCTGATGCTGTCGATGTCGGGCTGCGGATCGATCAGCAAGCTCTGGAAGAAGAAGGACGCCAACGAAGGCCAGCCGGTCGAAGCGCTGTACGACAAGGCGCACGAACAGATGCTGGAAGAGCGCTGGGCCAGTGCCTCGGAAACCTGGCAGCGCCTCATCGCCCAGTACCCGTACGGCCCGTATACCGAGCAGGCGCTGATGGAAATGGCGTATGCCCAGTTCAAGGCCGGCAAGCACGATGACGCGGTGTCGACCATCGACCGCTTCATCCGCACGTACCCGACGCACCGGAACATCGCCTACTTCTATTACCTGCGCGGCCTGTCCAACGCCACGCGCAATGCGATCTTCCTGGCGCGCGTGTTCTCGTTGCAGACCAGCAACCGCGATCTCAGCACGCCGATGCAGGCGTACAACGATTTCTCGATCGTCGTCGAGCGCTACCCGAACAGCCGCTACGCCGCCGACGCGGCCCAGCGCATGATCTCGCTGCGCAACCTCTTCGCGAAGCACGAACTCGACACGGCGCTGTATTACCTGCGCCGCGGTGCGGACGTCGCCGCGATCACGCGCGCGAAGTACCTGCTGGAAACCTATCCGCAGAGCGCCTCGCAGGATGATGCGGTGGCCACGCTGGTCGTCGGTTACGAACATCTCGGCAACCAGACGCTCGCCGCCGACGCCAAGCGCGTGTTGCAGGCCAACGAGCCGAACCACCCGTATTTCTCCGGCGATTGGCCGGATTACCCGTCGACGTTCCGCCGCCTCAACCCGTTCGCGGGTGAGAAGTCGGCTTCCGAGCACCACGGAGACTGAGGGCGACGCGCCCTCGAACAGGAACGGCGCCCTCGGGCGCCGTTTTCGTTTCAGCCCGCGCCGGGTCAACCGTAGCCGTTCGTGATCGGGTAGCGCCGCTCGCGCCCGAAGGCACGACGCGACACCTTCGGCCCCGGCGCCGCCTGGTGACGCTTCCATTCGCTGATGCGCACAAGGCGCACGACGCGTTCGACCGTTTCGGCGTCGAAACCCGCCGCGATGATTTCCTCCGGCGATTGCTCGAGGTCCACGTGCCGCATGAGGATCGCGTCCAGCACGTCGTACGGCGGCAGGGAATCCTGGTCTTTCTGGTTCTCGCGCAATTCCGCGGACGGCGGGCGATCGATCACCGCCGTCGGGATCGCCATGCCGCCGTTGGGCGCCGAACCACCGGCGGCATTGCGCCACTGCGCGAGCGCGAAGACTTCGGTCTTGTACAGATCCTTGATCGGCGCGTAGCCGCCGCACATGTCGCCGTAGATCGTCGCGTACCCCACTGCGTATTCGCTCTTGTTGCCGGTCGTGAGCAGCAGGCCGCCGAGCTTGTTCGCCAATGCCATCAGGAGCACGCCGCGACTGCGCGACTGCAGGTTTTCCTCGGCAACGTCCACCGGCCTGCCCTCGAACATCGGCGCGAGCGCTTCGAGGAAACCGGCGAAGGGTTTTTCGATCGACACCGCCTGCAGCTTCACGCCGAGCGATGCGCATTGCTCGGCCGCCAGGTCGTTCGACATCTCCGCCGTGTAGCGCGAAGGCAAGCGCACCGCGGTGACGTTTTCCGCCCCGAGCGCATCGACCGTCAGCGCGAGCACCATCGCCGAATCGATGCCGCCCGACAGCCCCAGCCAGACGTTGCGGAAGCCGTTCTTGCCGCAGTAATCGCGGATTCCGCGCACGATCGCGCGCCAGGCGAGCGCGTCGCGGCTTTCTTCGTCCTCGACCGGCCATGACACGGGCAGGAACTTGCGCGTGCCGCCATCGAAATCCGCGACGAGCCAATGATCCTCGAACGCACGCGCCGCCGGATGCACGCGGCCGTCGCCATCGGCGATGACCGACGCACCGTCGAACACGACCGCGTCCTGCCCGCCGACGACGTTGAGATACGCCAGCGCGCAACCCGATTCGCGCACGCGGTCGGCGATGAGCGCGTCGCGCTGCGCGTGCTTGTCGCGCTCGAACGGCGAGGCGTTGGGCACGAGCACCAGTTGCGCGCCCAGTTCCACCGTGCGCGCCAGCGGTTCGGGAAACCACAGGTCTTCGCAGATCACCAGGCCGACCTGCGTGCCGTCGATCTCGAAGACGCACGCTTCGCCATCCGGATCGACGTCGAAGTAACGACGCTCATCGAACACGGCATAGTTCGGTAGCTCGCGCTTGCGGTAGGTTTGTTCGATCGCGCCGTCGCGCAACACGCTCGCGGCGTTGTACACGATCGCCCCCACTGCCTGCGGCCAGCCGACCACGGCGACGATGCCCTGCGCCGACTGCGCGATGCGCGTGATCGCCGCTTCGCAATCGGCGAGGAAGCGCGGCCGCAGCAGCAGGTCTTCCGGCGGATAACCGCTGACCGCCAGTTCCGGGAACAACACGATGTCGGCGCCGTGGCGGTCGCGGGCCTCCGCGATCAGGGCGGCGATGCGGTCGGCGTTGGCCACGACGGCCCCTACCGGGAAGTCGAACTGCGCGAGCGCGATGCGGAGCGTCATGTGCGCAGTCTAGCGAACCGGCGTGGCGTTGCCGCGGTGGGCGGCGCGCAGCACGCGCAAACCGGCCTGCTCCCATTGCCTGGGGCCCCGTGCGTTGGCGCAGGCCCGTTGCAAACTCCCGTCTTCCCACGCGGTGAACACGCCGGGGTCGATGTACGACTTGCGGCAGACCGCCGGCGTATTGCCCAGCCGTTTGGCGACGCGATCGATGACCGTGTTGCGCAGCGCATTGGCCACGCGCTGGTTGAGGCTGCCGTCGTCCTTCCGCGGCACCGGTTCGTCGGCCAGCAGGCGCAGCGCGGAGATCGTGCCGCCCCAGGTGCGGAAGTCCTTCGCGGTGAAGTCGGCGCCCATCGCTTCGCGCAGGTAGTCGTTCACCGTGCCCGAGGCGACCGGCTGCGGTTTGCCGTCGTCGTCCTGGTATTGGAAGAGTTGCTGCCCCGGCAGTTGCTGGATGCGGCGGACCAGGCGCGTGAGGCGTGCATCGTCGAGGACGATTTCATGGTCCTTGCCTGCCTTGCCGCGAAACGAGATGCGGGCGCGGCCGCCCTTGAGGAATTCGATGTGGCGGTTGCGCAGCGTGGTGAGGCCGAAGGAGTTGTTCGTCTCGGCGTAGTGGTCGTTGCCAACACGCACGAGGGTGCCACCGAGGAGGGCAACGACGATCGCGGCGACTTTTTCGCGCGGGAGGCCGTCGAGTGCGAGGTCGCGTCGCAGGGCGCGCCGCAGTTTCGGCAGGGCCTTGCCGAAGTCGATGATGCGGTCGAATTTCTCGACGCCGCGCACGTGGGACCAGCCGGGGTGGTAGCGGTATTGCTTGCGTCCGCGGGCGTCGCGGCCGGTGGCCTGGATGTGCCCGTTGGGTTTGGTGCAGATCCAGACGTCGGTCCAGGCGGGCGGGATGGCGAGGGTCCGGATGCGTTGGATCGTTTGTTTGTTCCGGACCGTTCGGCCTTTCACATCGATGTACGCAAACGACTTGCCGGCGCGTTTGCGGCGCAGGCCGGCGTCGGCGTCGCCTACGTAGGTCAGGCCGCCCTGGGCTGCGGATTTCACGTTGGGGTCGATGCGCATCCGCCGGAGGCTGGGGGGTGGGGCGTCAAGCGGTTGTCATTTCCGTCGCTACTTCGAGAGGGGCACCAGCATTGGCGCGCCGCCCGAACGTGAGTAGTTCCAAATTTTTTTGGGAAAAAAATTTGAAACTACTCACGCTGGGGCATCACCTTGCGGGTCGCTTCGATCGGAGGTCTTCGCCCGAGCGTCGTCGGGGGCTGCAAAGCAAGCTTTGCAGGGAGCCGATCATTTTCGGGTTGGCGACGCGCTTGCCCCGGTCCTGGTTGGGGACAGGCTCCAGCGAAGCATAGATCTCCACGGCGCATTGAAGTCGCACGCGTCCGCTCTCGACCCAAAGCCGACATTCGATCTGTCGTCCCGACGGGTCCGGTACCATCTCCAGATGACCGACACCATTCGATGCCGAGTTCACGGCGACCAAGAGCAAACGTTCGTTTGCCAACACTTGGCGAGGGCCCTGGACACCGGCGAGAGAGTTGGTTTCTTTTGGGCAAGTGGCGAGGACGGGGGGCGTGGCGACGCATGGTGCTCGATATGCGAGGAAGCGCGGATTCGGGAGGGTGGAGAATCAGGTAACTGGAACGACCGGTCCCAGAAGATCGCCGAAATCAAGATTCTCTGCGGGTCCTGCTACGACCGCGTTCGCGCACTGCACGGGTTCTAATGTCCGCTTCTGGCCGAAAGCGAACATCGGCTCGGCGTCCGCTTACGACCCAAAGCGGACATTCGCCCTGACAGTTACGATTGGACCGACCCGCATTCCATCCAAACTAGGGCGTCACGGCATGCTTCGTCCCGCGATACTCGCCTTGCGTACGATGGCAACTGTTGCGTGCTCGAGTTCGCGCGTTGCTGTCACACTCGAAGAAGCCTCGATTCGCAGTGTGGAAAACGAAGAGATTTTCTCCGGGTTCATCCCAGCCGAGCGGCGGCACGTTCAACGGCAGGTCGTTGAGTTCCGGATATCCAGCCAAACGGACGTCATCAAGTATTTCGAGGACCGGCGCCTCCAGATTCAGGTGCGTTGCCATGTCGACGGCAACACCAACGGCAAGGCATACGAGACCATTGGCTTCGGGCCACGGATTGACCGCATGGAAAACGACAGGGCGCTGCGCAACTCCACCAACAAGCCTGGGCGCTTCTATTACGTCGTGTATTCGTTCGTCGACCTTAAGGCCTACGACGTCGAGTACAAGGAAGGGAAGCCCGCAACCACCTTGGACCTGGAGGCCGATCGCTTCGAGTCATTGAGGTGCCGCATTGTCGGTGTGGAAATGGGAGCCTTGATCTTCCCGCGCTCCAACGATTTCGGCGTCTCTGCGAAGGAGTTCCATGAGTTGGCGCGGTTGTCCGCTTCTGGCCGATAGCGGACACAAGCTAAAGAATTTCCGAGATCCCGGAGACCCACATGCCGTTTCGCTTAAGCCTGTACCGTGCCGCCGATGGTCTTGGCCCCATGCATACGTGGGAGCGCGAGCACCGGCAACCACTAGGCGTGCGGGATGACATCCAGGCCGCACTGGAACGCGTTCTCAAAGGGATTCGCTGGGAGGAATCCGACGGCCTGCTCTTCGCCTCCTGCCCCTTCGACGGCGAGGTTCACGCCTGCGAAATTTGGCTCTTCGGTGAGCCGTCCGAGGAACTGCTCGACATCGGTGTTTATTCGTTACCCCCGGCGATCCGCGCGATCATGTCGGGGCTCGACCTCAATTACTGCTACGCGCGGGAGTCTGGGGACCTTTACTACCCGTTTAATGCGGGCGCTCACTGGCCCAACCTAGCCCGCACCGACTGACTTCCGCTTCTGGCCGATAGCGGACATGCCGACAACTGATAGCTGTATGTTTTCCGCAGCCTCATCTCACAGCAGCCCATGTAATGAGACCTTCTGTTCAAATTGCTGTGGCAATCGTCGTCCTGTTGGTGGGCGGCGCCTGCTTTTACTTCGGTATCTCGGGGATTCTCGACGGCTCGGTTGAGTTCCCGAGCAAGACGGATTCGAGGGAAGTCATTCGCGCCGCCTCTCCCAAGACGTTTGTCGCATGCGTCGTGTTCTGGTTGGTGGCGGGCGTCGGATCTCTATTGCTGGCGCTCAAGAACTTCCGAGAAGCCACTCGCCGCGGCTAGTCGCCAATGTCCCCTCTTGGCCGATAGCGGAAAGTCAGGAGGCGGGGGCGGTGCGAGGTGATGGCAAGTCACCTAGTGACCGCTTTCAACCCAAAGCGGACACTGGGCGATCCCAATAGCGCTACCCGCGAAGGCGGTTGATAGCGGTTACGGCGAGGAAGGCTCCCGCCAACACGCAGACTGCGATGAGGACCAGGGCGAGATCGCCGCTTACAACCGAATGGCTTCGGTATCGAAAGACCAACGTGCCTGATTCGATGGATTCCAGAAGCGAGCGACCGCCCAAGAACAGCATGACGACGCCAGCTAACAATGCGGAACCTTGTCCGAGCGGATCCTTGTTGAAGTCCTTCATCCTCGCGCCTTCCCCAACCGCAGGTTTCGTCGCATTGTGCCTCAGCAGCCGTTTTGCGAGTGTCCGCTCATGGCCGAAAGCGGACATCGAGCCTCAGTGACCGCTTTCGACCCAAAGCGGACACTGGGTTGTTAGCCGGTCTCGGCTTGCATAAGCTCAACCCAAATGGCGCCGGAAGCATCAATGGAAACCATTCTGTTCAAACTTTCGTTTGTGGCCCTGGTCCCATTGTTGCTGGTCTATTTCTACAGCTACAGCCAGTTTTATGAGGCAGTTAAACGCCAAGAGCACGAGTGGCTTCAATACAAGAACGAACCGAGCGTCTTTTACGCAAATTTGCCTAGGCGTTTCGACGCTAACGTCAGCATGCGCCTGCTTGGCGTTGCGTTTAGTCGTCGCGCCAAACAACTTGATGCGTCGGCTTACAGCTACGCTCGCGCGATTCGCATCATCCTCCCGCTCTACGTCGTGGCATTTGCGATTCTGGTGTGGTCGATATCCGCAGACGCATGAACCATGCCGCCTTCATGCAAACAGAGCCATGCGCGGCCAGTTCAGGTGTAGGCGAATGTCCGCTTCTGGCCGAAAGCGGACATCGGCGGCGGCTTCGGGCCGCAGGTGACAGCGAGTCACGTAGTGACCGGCTTCGACCAAAGCGGACAAGGTTGGCCAACATATGTGGCGGTCAGTCGTTACCGGACGAGAGCTAAGGGCTCACAATTAGTTCAGCCGACGCTGCATCATGGGCGTCACAACTCAGGTGCCAGGGGGCACTATGAAACTAACTCACACGCTTGTGCCTGTACTCGTCGTCATCGCGGGGTTGTCTGCTTGCTCGACGGTGCCCGTTTCAGGAGCTTCCGCACTGTCAGTTCCCGCTGATCGCATCTACCGGGCCGAATATATCGGCGCAGCTTCCGAGGCGGAGCAAGCGACGGTAGTTTTCCGGCGGGATGCTGGCTTCAGCGGTGCTGGATGTAGCCACGACATTTTTGTAGACAATGTAAAGGTATTCGCCATCCGCCACGGCGAAGAACTCACCATCCACCTGCCGGCAGGACCGCACTTCTTCCGTCTTGAGACCGGCGGCGGCCTCTGTCCGAACATTGCAACTTCGCAAGATGCAGTTCTCCCGGCCGGCGGTAGGCAGGTTTATCGCATCTTGCTGCCGTCGGACGGCAACTTGCGCATGACGCGGATCGAGTGACTCTGACGCACCGCCCCACTTCCTTCCACGCTGTCCGCTTTCGACCCAAAGCGGACCTCTGGCTGACTTTGGATTGATGGGCGTTCATAGGACTGATTGGTAGGGGCGGCAGTCGGTTCGGGGGCCAGGGGTTAGGATGGCGAATAACCGCACCAACGACGTTGGAACGAGTGCCTTGGAAATGAAATTCCGCTTATCCCGATCCGGATTGGTATCGGCCATAGGGTTCCTTTGCTACTGCTCGTACTTTCTCTGGCTATTCGTTCAGGGGGCCGGCCAAGCCCCCATATTCATCTTTCTAGCAACACTTCCAGTCTCGCTTCTCGTCAATCCGTTGGTGGACTGGCTGCAAATCTCGCTGCATTGGGCTGATCCACTTCGGGTGAACGCCGAACTGGCGTTGTCGATTTGCTTAGGAATCGTTCTCTACTACGCAATCGGCCATCTCATTGGCATTTATGTAAAGAAGCTGTCTTAGCGTTGCGGCCCGCGCTTCTCGAACCTACTGTCATTCGTTGGCGAGCAGCTCCGTCGTGGGGCTAGCGACGAGTGGGCGAGTGTCCGCTATTGGCCGATAGCGGACATCGAGTCCCAGCGTCCGCTTTCGACCCAAAGCGGACATTTGATCAGGCCATAGCCGAACGCTCGCGCTGACGCCTGCGACCGCATGTTGATCTGGTAAGTTGGACCGATGACCCGACTTTTTCTGGCAGTTCTGCTAACGCCGCTGGCACTGCATCTGCCGTTTCTGATCCCACCGTATGAAACGTTCACGTTCTGGTGGTTTCGACTGTTGTTGTCCTTCAGCTACGCGGCGATGTTCTTATTCGGCGTCCCGCTACTTTGGCTGTTCGTGCGGAAGCGTTGGACTTCCTGGTGGCAGTGCATTGCGGCAGCCCTCGCAGCGGCCACACTTTTTCTGCTCCTTTGGTTCTTCGTCCTGACGAACTGGGAGCACTTCCTGCTCAATGGCCTTCGCGTATCGCTCTATGCGTGGGCCATGGCGGTGGTGGCCGGGGGATTGTTCTGGCTTATAGCCTTCTGGCGGAACCCACGCTTCACCGCCTCCGAAACATCGTAGGCGCTTAGCGGTTCGCTCTGATTGCAGGCTTGGCGAGTGTCCGCTTCTGCCGATAGCGGACACCAGTTGGCAAGGTCGCGACGCTCTGGCGAAGACGATCGGCTATCTGCAAAGCTTGCTTTGCAGCCCCCAGTGAAGGCTCGGCGAACGCCCTCGATCGAAGCGATCCGAATGGTGATGCCCCAGCGTGCGTAGTTTCAAATTTTTTTCCCAAAAAAATTTGGAACTACGCATGTTCGGGCGGCGCGCCAACAGGTTTCGAGCGCGCGCTACTCGCGAACGCTCCTAACGCCGAGCCCACTCCGCCAGCAACACCGCAGTCGCAGCCGCCACATTCAAGCTCTCGACTTTCCCGCTCCCGGGAATCGACACGCGCAAGTCGCACAACCCCGCCAGCGCACTCGACATCCCCTCGCCTTCCGCACCAAGCACGTAAACCACGCGTTCCGGAATCGGTGCTTCGAACAACGGCAAACCATCGCGAACCACCGTCGCCACGAGCGAGAACCCCGCGCCCCGCAACTGCGACAACGCATTGTCCTCGCGCCCCAACCGCACGAACGGCACCACTTCCGCGCCACCTTCGGCGACACGCGCCGCCGCGCCCGACAACGCCAGGTTCGAATGCTTCGGTAACAGGATCGCAGACACGCCGAAATGCGCGGCCGAACGCAGGATCGCGCCGACGTTGTGCGGGTTGCCGACGCCATCCAGCCACAACGCACACACCGGCCCGGCCGGCAAATGGTGCAGCCATGTCGTCAACGTCGCCTGCGGCTCGCGCAACAGATCGGCAACGACACCCTCGTGGTGCTCACTGCCGGCGAGGCGACGCAAGTCGTCGTCTTCGACCACCCGATATCCGATGCGATTCGCCACGCACCAACGCAACATCGGCTGCAACTGCGGAATGCGCTCGTTGACCAGATACAACTTGCGCAAGGACTCCGGACGACGATGGAACGCCGCCTTCACCGCATTCACGCCGTACAGGCGCAACTCGGTGTCGCGATGCTCGCGCGCATGCTGATGCTCTTCCGACGGCGGCGCTTCTTCCCGCTGCACCGGCGGGCGCGGCGCACGCACTTCGCGCGGCGGGCGCGCATCGGGCTGCGCCGGACGCTTGGGTCCGCGCGATTTCCAGGGCGATTCCCGCTCGCTCACGTTGCCTCCTCGACCGGATGCGTGTCGCCCACCGGGCGAACGCTGGCTTCCAGCGCCTTCAGTTCGTGCGCCACCGCTTCGGGCGAACGCGTGTACGGCGCAAGCAGCGCATAGAACGCCGGCACGACGAACAAGGACAGCAGCGTCGAGAAACCGACGCCGAAGATCACCACGATGCCGATCGTCGCACGGCTCGCCGAACCCGGGCCGCCCGCGACGACGAGCGGCACCGCGCCGACCATCGTCGCGATCGAGGTCATCAGGATCGGGCGCAGGCGCACGCCGGCCGATTCGACGATGGCCTGGTGCACGCTGCGGCCTTCGTCGCGCAACTGGTTGGCGAATTCGACGATCAGGATGCCGTTCTTCGCGGCCAGGCCCACGAGCATGACGACGCCGATCTGGCTGAAGAGATTCAGCGTGCCGCCCGTCACCCACAGACCGATCAGCGCGCCGAGCACGCCGAGCGGCACGGTCAGCATGATCACGAAGGGATGGATGAAACTTTCGAACTGCGCCGCGAGCACGAGGTACACGACGAGTAACGCGAGCGCGAAGGTGAGCAGGACCGCGCCGCCCGCCTGCTGGTATTCGCGCGACTCGCCCTTCCAGTCGATCTGCGCCTGCTCGGGCAATTCCTGTGCGACCACTTGATTGAGCCACGTGATGGCATCGCCCATGCGATAGCCGGGCGCCAGGCCCATGCTGATCGTCACCGCGCGCAGGCGGTTGAAGCGGTTGAGCGAGCCGGCTTCGGCGACGTCCTGTAGCGTCACCAGGTTCGACAACGGGATCAACGCATTGTCGCGCCCGCGCACCTGGATCGCGGCGAGGTCGGCGGGCGTTGCGCGGCCGGTCTTGTTCGCCTGCACGACGACGTCGTACTCCTCGCCGCCGCGCACGAAGGTCGTGACGCGCCGCGAACCCATCATCGTTTCCAGCGCATGCCCGATGGATTCGACGCTCACGCCGAGGTCGGATGCACGCCGGCGGTCGATCTGCACGCGCATCTGCGGGCGCGTTTCCTTGTAGTCGCTGTCGGCGCCGACCAGGCCCGGGTTGCCTTCGATGCGTTCGAGCAAACGATCGCGCCACTTCGCCAGTTCCGCATAGTCCGGGCCACCGAGCACGATCTGCACCGGCTGCCCACGCGTGCGCACCAGGCCGCCGGCGACCTGCGTGGAGATCTTCATCCCGGGCATCTTGTCGAGTTTCTTCTTGAGGTCCTGCGCGACGTCGGCCGTGTTTTCCTTGCGCTGCGACCAGTCCTTCAGGAACACGCTGAAGCGCGCGGTGTGCATTTCCTCGCTCGCACCGAACCCGCCGGGCACGCGCGCGTTCGCGCGTTCGATCGGGCCATGGCCGATTTCCGGCGCGATGATCTTCTCGGCCTGCTTCACTTGCTGCACGGTGTAGTCGTAGCCCGCGCCTTCCGGGCCGGTGAGCGTGACGTTGAAGCTGCCGCGGTCTTCCGGCGGCGCGAGTTCGGACGGCACGAATTTGAACAGCACGAAGCTGGCGGCCAACGCGGCGATCATCAGCAGGCCGAAGCGGATGGGCCGCTCGACGTTGCCTTCGATGAAGCGCTTGTAACGCGTGGTCACCCAATCCAGGCGCTTGTTGACCCAGCGATGCACCGGGTTGCCCTTCTCTTCCGAATGCGGGCGCACGAGCTTGGACGACAACATTGGCGTGAGCGTCAACGCGACGAACGCCGACAGCGCGACCGCACCGGCGAGCGCCACCGACAACTCGCGGAACAAGCGCCCCGTGTTGCCTTCCATGAAGCCGATCGGCAGGAACACCGCAACGAGCACCGCGGTCGTCGCGATCACTGCGAAGGCCACCTGCCGCGTGCCGCGCGCGGCAGCGACGAGCCGGGGCTCGCCGAGATCCGCGCGGCGCTGGATGTTTTCCAGCACCACGATCGCATCGTCGACGACCAGGCCGATGCACAACACCAGCGCGAGCAGGGTCAGCAGGTTGATCGAATAGCCGAACAGATACAGCGGCAGGAAGGCGGCGATCAGACAGACCGGCACGGTCACCGCGGGGATCAGCGCGGCGCGCACGCTGCCGAGGAAGATCCAGATCACGATCAGCACCAGCACCACCGCTTCGATCAGCGTGTGGTAGACGCGCTCGACCGAGGCGTCGATGAAGGTGGTCGTGTCGAAGGCGACGAAGATCTTCGTGCCCTGCGGCAACGAGGGCGAGATGCGCTCGGCTTCCGCACGCACGGCGCGCGCGACGTCCAGCGCGTTCGCCGTGGACGTGCGCGCGACGCCCAGGCCGATGTTGTTCTGGCCGTTGGAGTGGTAGTACGCGCGGCGTTCGGCGGACGCCAGTTCGACCTTCGCGACATCGCCCAGGCGCACGACGTAGCCATCGGGTCCCTTGCCGAGCGGGATCTGCGCGAAGTCTTCGGGCTTCTGGTAATCGCGGGCCACGCGCAGCGTGAAGTCGCGTTCGGCCGATTCGATGCGGCCGGCCGGCAGTTCGACGTTCTCCTGCTTCAGCGCGTTCTCGACGTCCTCGACGGTGAGCGCGCGTGCGGCGAGCGCATCGCGGTCGAGCCACACGCGCATCGCGTAACGCTGTTGGCCGCCAATGCGGACGGCCGCGACGCCATCGATGCTCGAGAGTCGGTCGACGACATAACGCTCGGCGTAGTCCGACAACTGCAGCGAATCCATCGATGTCGAGCTCATGTTGAGCCAGATGATCGGATCCGAATCGCTTTCCACCTTGCTCACCTGCGGCGGATCGGCTTCTTCCGGCAGGCGGTTGAGCACGCGGCTCACCGCGCCGCGCACGTCGTTGGCCGCGCCTTCGATGTCGCGCGAGAGCGTGAATTCGATGGTGACCGACGCGCGCCCGTTGACGCTGCTCGACTGGATGGTCTCCACGCCCTCGATGCCCGACAGCGCATCTTCCAGGATCTGCGTGACGCGGGTTTCGACCACCTGCGCCGAGGCGCCGGTGTAGTTCACTTCGACCGAGACGATGGGCGGATCGATGGCGGGCAGTTCGCGCAGCGTCAGGCGCGTGAACGCCATGATGCCGAGCACGATGAGCAGCAGGCTGATGACGGTCGCGAAGACCGGCCGCTGGATCGAGATATCGGAAAGCCGCATGTCAGCGTTGCGCCGTCGCAGGGGCCGCGGCGGCCGTGTCGGCGATCTTCGCGCCGGGGCGCAGCTTGCCGGTGCCATCGACGACGATGCGGTCGCCCGCGCGCAGGCCCTTCAGGATTTCCGCCTGGCCATCGGTGCGCGTGCCGATCGAGACGTCGACCTGTTCGACGCTGCCATCGGGCTTGACGCGATACACGAACGTGCGGTCGCCCACCTGCACCACGGAGATCTCCGGCAGCAGCAAGGCGGTGCGTTTTGCGCGTTGCAGTTCGACGTTGACCAGCATGCCGGGGTGCAGCTTGCGTTCGCCGTTCGGGAAATCGGCGCGCACGGTGACCGAACGCGTGGTCGGATCCACGCGCGCTTCCACCGTCGTCACCGTGCCGGCCAGGCGTGCGTCGGGATACGCGGCGGTGCGGCCGAACACCTGCTGGCCCGTTGCAAGTTGCGAGAGCGCGGCTTCGGGCACCGGGAAGTCGACGTACATGTGGGCCAGGTCGTCGAGGGTCGCGATGGGGGTGCCGGGCGTGACCAGCGCGCCGGGGCTGACCTGGCGGATACCGAGTACGCCGGCGAACGGCGCGCGAATCGAACGATCGGCGAGCTGCGCGCGCACCTGGTTCACCTGCGCCTGCGCCTGGTCGCGCGTGGCGCGTTGCGTGTCCAGTTGCGAGGTGGCGATGAGCTGCTGTTGCGCGAGCCCCTGCTGCCGCGCGTACATCGACTGCGCTTCCTTCGCCGCGGCTTCGGCTTGCGCGAGCGCGGCTTGCTGCTGCTGCCCGCTGAGCGTGACGAGCACGGCGCCCTTGCCGACTTCCTCGCCGCTGTCGAAATGCACCGCCTGCACGATCTCGCTCACCTTCGCGGTGACGGTGATCGAATCGCGCGCACGCGCCGTGCCGATGGCGACGATCGAATCGGCGAAGGACCTGGGTTGCAACACCGTGGTGGTCACGATGACCGGCGCGTTGGCCGCGTCCTTGCCGCGATTGGAAGCGGCGGCTTCGTCCTTGCCGCAGGCCGACAGGCCGGCCGCGAGCGCGAGCAGGGCGATGAGCGGGAGGGAACGAGGGAAATGCGTCATGCGCGAATTCTAGGCCGTCCGGTGCGAGGGTTCGGTTACCGCGGGCACGAATAGTGCGTGCTTTCCCGCGAACCCGTCGGGAACGCTTGCGCGGGCCCCGGGTTGACCCGGGAAGGGCATCGATGTTCCATGACCAATGCCAGTGGCGCGCGGCGTTCGAGCGGCCTGCGGTGCGTGATCTTCGCGTTGTCCTTTCCATCCCCCGACGAGAGTCCGACCCCATGCGCCATGACAGCATCCTCGACACCATCGGCCACACGCCGGTCGTCCGCCTCCACCGCATCGCGCCGAAGAACGTCACGTTGTACGCGAAGGTGGAGTCGTTCAATCCGGGCGGCTCGGTCAAGGATCGCCTCGCGATCGCGATCATCCTCGACGCCGAAGCGCAGGGCTTGCTCAAGCCCGGCGACACGGTGATCGAAGCGACGTCGGGCAACACCGGTGTCGCGCTCGCGATGGTGTGCGCAGCGCGCGGTTACAAGTTCGTCGCGGTGATGGCCGATTCGTTTTCGATCGAACGCCGCAAGTTGATGCGCGCCTACGGCGCGAAGGTGATCCTGACGCCGGCCGCCGAACGCGGCAGCGGCATGGTGCGCCGTGCCGAGGAACTCGCGAAGCAACATGGTTGGTTCCTCGCGCGCCAGTTCACCAATCCGGCGAACCCGGCCTATCACCGCCAGACGACCGCCGCGGAAATCCTGCGCGATTTCGCCGGCGACCGCCTGGATCACTTCGTCACCGGTTGGGGCACGGGCGGCACGCTCACGGGTGTCGGCGAAGTGCTGCGCGTGGCGCGCCCGGAAGTGAAGATCACGACGTGCGAACCGGCGGGCGCTGCGTTGTTGCAGGGCGCGGAGTTCGTGCCGCACAAGATCCAGGGCTGGACGCCGGACTTCGTGCCGGAAGTGCTCAACCGCGATGTCGCCGGTTCGCTGATGAAGATCGACGAGATGCTCGCGCGCGATGTCGCGCGGCGCCTGGCGCAGGAAGAAGGCTTGTTCGTCGGGCTTTCGGCCGGCGGCACCGTGGCCGGTGCGTTGGAAGTGGCCAAATCAGCGAAAGACGGCGACGTGATCCTGGCGATGCTGCCGGATACGGGCGAACGCTATTTCTCGACGATCCTGTTCGAAGGCGTCAACGAGGGATCGGACGACGAGTGGCTCGCCGGCCTCTGACGGTCAGGCGACGAAGGTCCCGCCCTCGGTCGCATGCGGATCCACCCGCCCCTGGCAGATCGCCATGACGCGTTTGCGCATGCGGCGCGGGTTGTCGAAGGACTGGATGGCGAGCGCGGCCATGCTCATCGCGACGGTGAAGTTGGCCAGCGCGGTTTCGCCGTTGGCGGCGAGCATGCTCGGCGTCAGGGCGGCGGCGACGGTCAGCGCGACGGAGACGAAGACGTACTTGCGGATCGCCGACCAGGCACTCTGGTCGACACCCTTGCCGTGGAACCCGCGGCGATACGGCAGGCCCATGACCTTGGCGAGCGAATCGGCCAGGCGGATTTCGTACAACGTGCCCGCACCCTTGATGATGAAACCGAGCAGCGTGGCGCTGAACCCCGCGAGCGKGACCCACGAGGGCAGCCCCATGCCCTTCGGCATCGTGACGCAGACGCAGGCCACGACGAACAACACCATGCCGAGGCGATGGAAACGTGCGGCGACATCCACCTTCGATTGCAGGCGGTCGACGTTGAGGAATGTCATGGGCGACTTCATGGAAGGACTGACGTGTTGAGCGCGCGCGCGGTTGCAGGGGCGAGGTTCGCAGCGATGCCGGCGCGCCGCCGGGCGGCGCGTCACAGCTCGGAATTTCCCCACGTGGCGCGCATTCCACCACGATTTCACGCCATCCTCATGAATGCGCTGGTAGCGGCCGTTCGGCCCGGGGTGGCGGCATGAAGATCGAAGTGCTGGAAGGCGACATCACCGCCCTGGCGGTCGATGCCATCGTCAACGCGGCCAACCACGCCCTGCTGGGCGGCGGCGGGGTGGACGGCGCGATCCATCGCGCCGCAGGCCCGGGATTGCGTGAGGAATGCGAGGCCCTGCCCGCCTACGTGGCGGGCATGCGCTGTCCCACCGGCGAGGCGCGCATCACGCACGGGCACGACCTGCCGGCGAAATTCGTGATCCACACCGTCGGTCCGGTCTGGCGCGGCGGCCGCGGCGGGGAGCCGGCGCAGCTGGCCGCCTGCTACAACGCCAGCCTCGCACTGGCGGCCGATTACGACGTCGCGTCCATTGCCTTCCCGGCGATCAGCTGCGGCGTGTTCGGTTATCCGGTCGAACTCGCGGTGCCGATCGCGGTGCGCACCGTGCGCGCGTGGAAAGGCGGCAACCCCTCGCGCGTGGTGTTCGCGTGTTTCGATCCCGGCATGGCGGCGCGCTACCGAGCGATGCTCGCGCTCGCATGAGTCCGTCGACGCGCGCGCTGCTGCTGTCCAATGTCGCGACGCTGGTCGCGGCGTTGATGTTGCATTGGCCGCCGGGCTGGCTGCTGTGGCCCTACTGGATCCAGAGCGTGGTGATCGGCTGGTATGCGCGCAAACGCATGCTCGGGTTGTATCGCTTCAGCACCGAGGGGTTCACGTCGAACGACAAGCCCGTCCCGGAAAACGCGCAGGGAAAACGCTCCACGGCGAACTTCTTCACCCTGCACTACGGGTTCTTCCACTTCGGTTATCTGATCTTCCTGTGCGCCGAACATCCGCTGGCCGCGCGCTGGGACCTGCTCGTGCTTGGCGCGTGCGCAGCGTCGTTCGTGCTGTCGCAGCGGCAGACGTACGCGGTGCAGCACGACGCCGACCTGCGCGGCAGGCCGAACCTCGGAACATTGATGTTCACCCCTTACCTGCGCGTGTTGCCGATGCACCTGTCGATCATCATCGGCACGGCGATCGGGGGCGGGACCGGGTTGCTGGTGTTGTTCACCGTGTTGAAGACGGCGAGCGACGTGGGGATGGATGTCGTCGATCGGCGCATGGCGGAAAAGCACGCCGATCGCGTCGAAGCGGAGGAAGGGGTGTCGGACACCGGACCCTCTCCCCAACCCCTCTCCCACAGGGAGAGGGGCTAAAGCGGAGTTACGCGGCTTTCTTCGACCACTGGCCCAGCGCGGCCAAACCGTTGTCGCGGGCGCGGGCGTAGACCGTTTCCTGCGCCTTGCGCACGTTGTTGACCAGGTCCTGCGACCAGATCTTCAGCGCGGCCGACTGCATCGCGCGGCCGTAGGAGAACGACAGCGGCCACGGGTTCGGGCCCATGCGGTTCATCGCGTCGAGGTGCGCGGTGGCGGCCTCGTCGCTCTGGCCGCCGGAGAGGAACACGATGCCCGGCAGGATCGCCGGCACGGCGGTCTTGAGGCACATCAGGGTGTTCTCGGCGACGTCTTCGACCGACACGTCTTCACCGCTGTCCTTGCCCGGCACGATCATCGAGGCCTTGAGGATGGTGCCTTCGAGCATGACGTTCTGGTTGTACAGCGCGTCGAACAGCGAGCGCAGCGTGACTTCGGTGACTTCGTAGCAGGTCTGGATGTCGTGGCTGCCGTCCATGAGGACTTCGGGTTCGACCATCGGCACGATGCCCTGTTCCTGGCACAGCGCGGCGTAGCGCGCGAGCGCGTGGGCGTTGGCTTCGATGCAGGTGCCCGAGGGGATGTCGTCGCCGATGTTGATGACCGCGCGCCACTTCGCGAAGCGGGCGCCGAGCTTGTAGTACTCCTCCAGGCGCGCGCGCAGGCCGTCCAGGCCCTCGGTGATCACTTCGCCCTGGAAGCCGGCGAGCGGGAAGGTGCCCTTGTCGACCTTGATGCCCGGGATGATCCCGTTGTCCATCATGACCTTGGTGAAGGGCACGCCGCCCTTGGTCGACTGGCGCAGCGTTTCGTCGTAAAGGATCGCGCCGGAGATGTAGTCGCCGAGCTTCGGCGTGGTCAGCAGCATCTCGCGGTAGGCGCGACGGTTTTCCTCGGAGTTCTCGATGCCCACGCCGGCGAAACGCTTGGCGATGGTGGCATTGGATTCGTCGATCGCGATGATGCCCTTGCCTGCGGCGACCATGGCCTGGGCGGTTTCGGCAAGCTGTTCGATGCTCATTGGCGTCCTGACGGCGTTGGGGAAAGGCGGAATTATACCGCCCCTCCCCCGTGACGCCGGCGCCGTGGTCCTAGTACGTGTTGGCGCCGCCGTCCAGGTCGAGGTCGTCGAGCACATCGCCGGTCGCGGTGCGGCGGTCGCGCGAGGCCTTCAATTCCCGCAGGCGCGCGACGAGATTGGGAACCGCGCATTTCGAACGCTGCTGTGCCGCCGCGCCCGGGCCGTTGCCGAAAACGAACGTGGCCACCGTGTAGACGGGCTTGGCCTGCGCGACTTCGGGGCGTGGTTTGAAGCGCCATTGTTTCAGCGCGTCGGCGGCCGCTTCGGCGAACGCGGACCAATAGCCGGCCTCGGGTTCGCCGGCGCCTGCGCTGGTCCAGCCTTTGAGCAAGGCGAAGTCGGCGGTCGTGCCGTCGGGTTTGAGCAGGTAGCCCACGCCGATGCACACGGCGTCGTGCCGATGCGCGAATTGCGCCGGATATTGCGGCACCGCGAGCGGAACCCCCGGTGCCAGCATCCAGTGGTCCCGGATGCCCCCTTCGTTCACCACTTCGATGCGATCGACCGCGCTCGCGGGCCACGCGAGGGCGAGCATGAACAGGACCGAGAATCGGAAAGCACACATGGCCGAACTCCCGTCGGAGTCTGCGTGCGTCCGGAATAGCACCGGCGGTTGCGGCCCACAACGACCGCCTGTCGGGAACCCGCTGGAGCCACGCTCCCGGGGGATTGCCGTTCAGAGATCGCCGAGGCCCTCGGCGCTGCCGTCCGGCCCGACCTTGAGGATGCGCAGCGTGTTGGTCGCGCCGTGGTGTTCCATGTGGTCGCCGCTGGTGAACATCACGCGGTCGCCGACGTCGAGGTGGCCCTGGTCGTACAGCAGCTTCAGCGCCTTGCGGGCCGCGTCGCGCGAGGCGAGCCCGCGGCTGTCGAAGGCCACCGGGAACACGTCGCGCATCATCGTCATGCGGCGCCGCGCGCGCACGAAGCGCGACAACCCGTAAACCGGCGCCGGCGACCGGAAGCGCGAAAGGAAGCGCGCGGTGCCGCCCGATTCGGTCATCGCGATGATCGCGCGCAGGCCGATGTGTTCGGACAGGAACATCGCCGCCATCGCGATGGCCTGGTCGACGCGCTCGAGGTTGCGCGGCGCCTTTTCGAAATCCGTGTCCATTTCGAACTGGCGCTCGGCGCCCAGGCAAATGCGCGCCATCGCCTCTACCGCACGCAGCGGATACGCACCGGCCGCGGTTTCCTGCGAAAGCATCACCACGTCGGTGCCGTCGATGACGGCATTGGCGACATCGAGCACTTCGGCGCGCGTCGGGATGGGGCTTTCGACCATCGATTGCAGCATCTGCGTCGCGGTGATCACCACTTTGTTGCGCAGCAGCGATTCGCGAATGATCTTCTTCTGCAGGCCCGGCAGTTCGGCGTCGCCGATTTCCACGCCGAGGTCGCCGCGCGCGACCATCACCACGTCGCTCGCATCGACGATCTCGGCGAGGTTCTCGATCGCTTCGGCGCGTTCCACTTTCGCGACCAACGCGGCATCGCTGCCGTGGCTGCGTGCAATGGCGCGCGCCTCTTCCATGTCGGCGGCATTGCGGCAGAACGAGACGGCGATGAAATCCGCTTCGATCTGCGCGGCCACGGCGATGAGTTCGCGGTCGCGATCGGTGAGCGCGCCCAGCGACAGGCCACCGCCCAGGCGATTGAGCCCCTTGCGATCGGAGAGCGCGCCGTCGTTGAGGATCGTCGTGCGGATGCGATCGCCTTCGATCGCGTCCACGCGCAACTGCAGCAAGCCGTCGTCGAGCAGCAGCGTATCGCCGGCGTGCACGTCGTTCACCAGGCCGAGGTAACTGATGCCGACTTCGCGCGCAGTGCCGGGCGGCGCGTCGGCGCGTGCGACCAGGTCGAACGGCGCGCCGGCCTTGAGCTGCACGCGGCCTTCGGCGAAGCGCTCGATGCGCAGCTTCGGGCCCGGCAGGTCGGCGAGCAGGCCGACCTCGACGCCGACGCGTTGCGCGGCCTCGCGCACGGCCTGCGCGCGTGCCACCTGGCTGGAGGGATCGCCGTGCGAGAAATTCAGGCGTACGACGTCGACGCCGGCCTTCAGCAGCGCATCGAGTACGCCCGGCGGATCGGTGGCGGGGCCGAGGGTGGCGAGGATGCGGGTGCGGCGACGTTGTGTACTCTGGGTCATACCGTGTTCTACCACAGCCACCCGAAGCGGCCATGGCGTTGCATACGTTTTCCACCCCGGGCTTTCCCGTCGTGAAAGGGCAACGCGTCCGCTTGCGTGCGCCGGCCCCCGACGATGCCGCGCCGGTCTTCGCGCTGTTCTCCGATCCCGAAACGATGCGCCACTGGCCGCGTGCGCCGATGCAGGGCATCGATGAGGCGGCGGCGTACATCGCCGAGTGCGCGGGGCATTTCGAAGGCGGCGGGCGCATCGACTGGATCGTCACCCTGCCCCACGCCGACGGGGCGATCGGTACGTGCACGCTGTACGACATCGAAGGCGGGCGCAGCGCGTGGATCGGATACGCGTTGTTGCCCGAACATCGCGGACGCGGGCTCGCGACCGATGCGGTGCGCGCGGCCACCGCGTGGGCCTTCCGCGCGCTGGCCGTCGAACGGATCCAGGCCACGGTCGCACCCGCGAACGTCGCCTCGCAACAATTGCTGGCGCGCGCGGGGTTCGCGCGCGTCGCGCAGGATCGTTACTGCTTGTCGGCGCCCTGAGCGCCGCGCGCCTGCAGCGCCGCGACCGCAGGCAAGGGCTTGCCTTCCAGGAACTCCAGGAACGCGCCGCCGCCGGTGGAGATGTAACCGACCTGGTCGGCGATGCCGTACTTGTCGACGGCCGCCAGCGTGTCACCGCCGCCGGCGATGGAGAACGCATCGGACGCGGCGATCGCGCGCGCCATCGTTTCGGTGCCCTTGCCGAACGCATCGAATTCGAACACGCCCACGGGGCCGTTCCACACCACGGTGCCGGCCTGCATGATCAGCGCGGCGTAGCGCTGCGCCGTTTCCGGCCCGATGTCGAGGATCATCTCGTCGGCGCCGACCTGGTCGACCGGCTTCACCGTCGCCGGCGCATCGGCCGCGAACGCGGGCGCGACGACGACGTCGCTTGGCAGCGGGATGTCGGCGCCGCGCGCCTTCGCATCGGCCATGATCTTGCGCGCGGTGTCGATGAGGTCGGCCTCGAACAGCGACTTGCCGACGCCGTGGCCCATCGCGGCGATGAAGGTGTTGGCGATGCCGCCGCCGACGATGAGTTGGTCGACCTTCTGCGCGAGCGAGCCGAGTAGTTCGAGCTTCGTCGACACCTTGCTGCCGGCGACGATCGCCAGCAGCGGACGCCTGGGCGCTTCGAGCGCTTGCGCTAGTGCGTCGAGTTCGGCCATCAGCAGCGGACCACCGGCGGCGACCTTGGCATGTTCGATCACGCCGTGCGTGGAGGCCTGCGCGCGATGCGCGGTGCCGAAGGCATCCATGACGAACACATCGCACAGCGCCGCGTACTTCTTCGCGAGCGTCGGATCGTCCTTGCCTTCGCCCATGTTCATGCGGCAGTTCTCGAGCAACACGATCTGCCCCGGCTTCACGTCGAAATCCGCGCTGAGCCAATCGCGCACCAGGCGCACTTCGCGGCCCAGGCGTTCGGACAGGCGTTGCGCGACGGGCTTGAGGGAATCGGCTTCGGTGAAGTGCCCTTCGGTCGGGCGGCCCAAGTGGGACATGACCATGACCGCGGCGCCCTGGTCCAGCGCGGCGACGAGGGTCGGCAGCGCGGCGGTGATGCGTTGTTCGGAGGCGACCTGGCCGTCCTTGATCGGCACGTTGAGGTCTTCGCGGATCAGGACGCGCTTGTTGCGCAGGTCGATCTCGGACATCCGGACGATGGGCATCTTGGCGCCTTGGCGTATTGCGGGGGCGCACATTGTAGCGGGGCCGGTGAAGGCGTTCCCGACAGCCCGGGCGCTCAAAGCGATACGCGGTTTCGCCCCGCATGCTTGGCGCGATACAGCGCCGCATCGGCGCGCGCCAGCATCACCTCCGGGTCGTCGCCATCCTCCGGCAGGTTGGTCGCCACCCCGATGCTCACCGTCAGCACGCCCATCGGCGAACCGGCGTGCGCGATGTCGGCATGCAGCACGCTGGCGCAGATGCGTTCGCCGACGCCGATCGCCTGCTCGAGCGTCGTGTCGGGCAGGAAGACGATGAACTCCTCGCCGCCCGGACGCACGATGACGTCTTCACGGTGATAGAGCGCGCTGCGCACAGCGCCGGCGAAGCGCTTGAGCGCGTTGTCGCCGCGCGGATGGCCGTAGCGGTCGTTGTAGGCCTTGAAGTGGTCGATATCGAGCGCGAGCGCCGACAACATGCCGCCCTCCCCGTGCGTGTCGCGCCACAACTGGTTCGCCACTTCGCGGAAACCGCGATAGTTGAGGCAGCCGGTCAGCGCGTCGGTCCGGCTGAGGCGGTCGAGTTCGGCGACGGCGTTGCGCAATTCGGCCGTGCGCTGCGCAATCTCGCGCTCGCGCGCATCCACGACCTGTTCCAGCGATGAACGCAGGCGGCGTTGTTCCTCCAGGCTGCGGCTGGTCGCGCGATATGCATCGGCCATGCGATCGCTGAGCTGGTTCATCGCATCGGCCAGCGGCGCCAGTTCCTGCGGCATCGATTCGGCGGAGATCGGCGAGGACGCGTGCTCGAGTGCGAAACGCTGCATCTGCACCAGCAAACGGTGCACGCTCGTGGAGAGCCGGCGCATCTGCCACCACGCGATGCCGAGCACGCCGGCGGCGACGGCAATGAGCAGGCCGAGCATCGTGGCGATGGTGCGGAACAGTTCGGCATCCAGCGTCGACTTCGGCATCAGCACCAGCAGGCGCCAACCGGTCGCGAGCGGCATCGCGATCGCGTAGGCGCCTTCGCCGTCGTGCAGCACGCCGTCCACGCGTTGCCAGCCGTTGTCCGATGCGCCGGGTTCGACCGCGCGCAAGGCTTTGCCGCCGGGCGTTGCGTCCAGCCTATCCATCGGCGCGAGCGACAGGCCGCTGCTGGCATAGGCGACCTGGCCCTGGCGATCGACCAGCACCGCTTCATAACCGTGCATGCGCAACCAGGCGATGCGCTGGCCGGATTTCTCCACGCGCATCGCGCCCTCGACGATGCCGGCGAAGCGCCCGTTCGCGTGCAGGGGCGCGGCTACGCAGGAGCGCGGGGGCGTGTCGGGCGCCGTGCGGTACACATCCGACATCGTCGGCGCATCCTGGCCTTGCGCGGTGGTGAAGCACGGGCCCGGGTCGGGCGCGCCGCGCTCGGCCGGATCGGTGGCGATGAGGCGCCCTTGCGCATCGAGCACCCGCATCGCAGCGAAGCCCGGGTAGTTTTCGCGCAGGCGACGCAGGTCGTCGGACCAGCGTGCCCGGTCGCCGAGCGTGTTTTCGCTGCTGCGGCGCGCGGCGAGGACCGCGACGACCGCGCCGTGCACGCGCAGGAAATCATCGAAGTCGCGCGCGGTGACCTCCGCGGCCGAGTGCAGGTTCGCGGCGGCATGGGCGCGTTGCGAAGTGGACTGGCTCCAGGCCAGCAGGGCGCACAGGATCAGCGCGGGAAGCACCACCGCCACGACCAGGAGACGCGCAAAGTCTCGCCGCAGCGCCCAGTCGGGGCCTGCCGACCGGATTTCGATGGGAAGCGCCGCCGCCATAACCCTGCAAGCTACCGGGGCCGCGCGGGGTCGGCAACGGGGAAAGCCTCGCCGGGGGCGGCACTACGTCGCAGAAATGCGCGACCCCGCAAAGCGGGGTCGCATGTGAAGACCGGTCCGTGACCCCGTCCGCAGGACGTGAGTCACTGCAGGGCGATCAGCCCTTGGCGATGACCTTGACCATTTCCAGGCACTTGTTCGAATAGCCCCACTCGTTGTCGTACCAGCTCACGAGCTTGACGAAGGTCGAATCCAGCGCGATGCCGGCATCGGCGTCGAAGATCGAAGTGCGCGCGTCGCCGCGGAAATCGGTGGCGACCACCTTGTCTTCGGTGTAGCCGAGGATGCCCTTCAGCGCGCCTTCCGATTGCGCCTTCATCTCGGCGCAGATCTCGGCGTAGGTCGCCGGCTTCTCGAGTTCGGCGGTCAGGTCGACGACCGAGACATCGGAGGTCGGCACGCGGAACGACATGCCGGTCAGCTTCTTGTTGAGCTCCGGGATCACCACGCCCACGGCCTTCGCCGCACCCGTGCTCGACGGGATGATGTTCTCGAGAATGCCGCGGCCGCCGCGCCAATCCTTGTTGGACGGGCCGTCGACGGTCTTCTGCGTGGCGGTGGCCGCATGCACGGTGGTCATCAGGCCGCGCTTGATGCCCCACTTGTCGTGCAGCACCTTGGCCAGCGGCGCGAGGCAGTTGGTGGTGCATGAAGCGTTCGAAACGATCGCCTCGCCCTTGTATTTCTGGTGGTTCACGCCAAAGACGAACATCGGCGTGTCGTCCTTCGACGGCGCCGACAACAGCACCTTCTTCGCGCCGGCATCGATGTGCTTCTGCGCGGTGGCCTTGTCGAGGAACAGGCCGGTCGATTCGATGACGACATCGGCGCCGACCTCGTCCCACTTGAGGTTGGACGGATCGCGTTCCTGCGTCAGGCGGATGGTCTTGCCGTTGACGACGAGCGCGCCGCTTTCGACTTTCACGTCGCCCTTGAAGCGGCCGTGCACGGAGTCGTACATCAGCATGTAGGCCAGGTAATCCGGCTCCAGCAGGTCGTTGATGGCCACGATCTCGATGTCGTTGCCGAAGTTCTGCACGGCAGCGCGCAACACGTTGCGGCCGATGCGGCCGAAGCCATTGATGCCAACCTTGATCGCCATTTCGACTCCTGGAGCTGGGGAAGGGTGCGTCCGCGGTGGCCCGCGTCCGGGAAAGCCCGGTATTTTAGAGGAACCCTCCCCCACGGCTACCGTGATGCCCCGACTTCCGCACGCCCTGCTCCCCCTCACCCTGCTCGTGGGTGCCCTGCTCGCGGCCCCGCAGGCCCGGGCCTGGAGCGCGCTGGGGCACCGGATGGTGGGGGAATTGGCGCAGCGCCACGTCCAACCGGCCACGCAGGCGCAGATCGACGCGCTGCTGGCGGGAGAGAAAGACCCGACCCTCGCCGGCGTGGCCACCTGGGCCGACGACCTGCGCAACAGCGACGGTGCGCGGTTCAAGGCCACGTCGCGCTGGCACTACATCAACACGAACGACGGCACCTGTGACTTCGACCTGGCGCGCGACTGCCCGGACGGCCAGTGCGTCGTCGGTGCCATCGACACGCAGCGGAAAATCCTGGCCGATCGCACGCAGCCGCTCGCGGCGCGCCGCGAAGCGCTGAAGTTCCTTGTCCACTTCGTCGGCGACGTCCACCAGCCGATGCATGCGTCCAACCATCCCGACAAGGGCGGCAACGATTACCAGATCAGCCTGTCGACGAAACTCGAGCCTGAGGCCTATGCAAAGAAGAACTACGTCGACGGCGTAATGGGCACCAACCTGCATTCGATCTGGGACTACTACATCCTCGGCGAGGTCGGCGTGGACCGGAAGGGCCATCCGGGCCTCGGGCTCAAGGGCTACGCCGATCGCCTCGATGCATTGCCGTGGCCGCCGGAATCCGGCCCGGTGAGCCCGCCGATGGCGTGGGCCGGCGAGTCCTGCCGCGCCGTCGATGGCCGTTCGTTGTATCCGAGCGGACACAAACTGGATCGGACCTACCTCGACGCGATGCGCCCCTTCGCCGAACAACGCGTGCGCCAGGCCGCATGGCGGCTCGCGCACCTGCTCGATGAAACATTGGGCACGCCCACGCCCTGACTTTCGCAGGAGCATTCCCATGCGCCCCGACGTCGCCCCGTTCCACGACCCCGCCACCGGCACGTGGACTTACGTGGTATCGGACCCGGCGACGCGCGTGGCGGCGATCATCGACCCGGTGCTCGACTTCGACGCGAAGTCCGCGCGCACGACGCACGCCTCGACGCAGAAGCTGCTGGATCACGTGCAAGCCAACGCGCTCGACGTGCGCTGGCTGCTCGAAACGCATGCGCACGCCGATCACCTGTCCGATGCGCAGTGGCTGCTCGAACACTGTCCGCGCGCGACCCTCGGCATCGGCAGCGGGATTGCGCAGACGCAGCGCAGCTTCGCGCCGGTGTTCGGGTTCGGCGACGAGGTTGCGCTGGATGGCTCGCAATTCGGACGCCTGTTCGAAGCCGGCGACAGGTTTGCGATCGGCGAGATCGACGCCCACGTGATGGGCGCACCGGGCCACACGGCCGATTGCGTGGCCTATCGCATCGGCGATGCGCTGTTCTGTGGCGATACGCTGTTCATGCCCGACGCAGGCACCGCCCGGACGGACTTCCCGAACGCGGACGCGGCCACGTTGTATCGCACCATCCAATCGTTCTATGCACTGCCCGACGACACGCGCGTCTTCGTCTGCCACGACTACGGCCCGGACGGCCGCGCCGTTGCCTGCCAAACCAGCATCGGCGCGCAGAAACGCGACAACATCCACCTGCGCGCCGACACCAGCGAAGCGGCGTACGTCGCGCTGAGAAAAGCGCGCGATGCGACATTGCCGATGCCTGCGTTGATCCTGCAGTCGTTGCAGGTCAATCTTCTCGCCGGCGCGATGCCGCCACCATCGGACAATGGCGTGCGTTACCTGCGTATTCCGCTCAACTGCGTGTAAGGAAACCTCCAGGCATGACGTCAGTCGAATGGGTCGCAGCGGCCCTGTTGTTCATCGTCGCCACGCTCTATTCCTCGGTCGGGCACGCAGGCGCAAGCGGCTACATCGCATCGATGGCGCTGCTCGGTTTCGCACCCGCGCAATTGCGGCCCACGGCGCTTGCGCTGAACCTGCTGGTCGGCGGGATCGGGCTCGTGCGTTTCTGGCGCGGCGGACAGGTGAAGTGGCGCAACGTGTTGCCCTTCGTGCTCGCGTCCGCACCGGCTGCATTCTTCGCCGCGCAAATCAAGTTGCCGAAGGAAACCTACTCGGCGCTGCTCGGCGTCGTCCTGCTGGTTGCGGCGGTCGGGATCTTCCGCAGCGCCTCGCATGCGACGCAGGAAGATGCGTCCGCCGAAGGCCGGCGCGTGCCCTGGATTCCAGGGCTGTCGATCGGTGCCGCGATCGGTGTGTTGTCGGGGCTCACGGGCACGGGTGGCGCGATCTTCCTCACGCCGTTGCTGTTGTTCGCGCACTGGATGCCGACGCGCGAAGCGAGTGGTACGTCCGTTGCTTTCGTCTGGATCAACTCGCTGACCGGTCTTGCGGGATTGCTGCATGCCACGGGAACGCTGCCTGCAGCGTTGCCCGCATGGTTGGTCGCAGTCGCGATCGGCGCCCTGCTCGGCACGCAACTCGGATTGCGCTGGCTGCCCGTCCATCGATTGCGCCAGGCTTTGGGCGTGGTGTTGTTGATCGCGGCAGGAAAACTGTTGTTCGCTGCCTGACCAGGCGCGCGCGACTTACGCGAGCGCCTGCGCCACCTTTACCACGTTCTCCACCGTGAACCCGAAGTGCGGGAACAGCTTCTCCGCCGGCGCGCTCGCACCGAAGCGGTCGATGCCGACCACGGCGCCATCCAGGCCGACGTACTTGCGCCAGAAATCGCTGACGCCCGCTTCGATCGCCACGCGGCGGCGGCAGGCATTCGGCAGCACCGCTTCGCGATACGTCGCGTCCTGGCGATCGAACACATCCGTGCTCGGCATCGAGACCACGCGCACGCCGTCGCCGAGTTGCGCGGCGGCCTGCATCGCGAGTTCGACTTCCGAACCGGTGGCGATGAGGATCAGCTGCGGTGCGCCCTTGCTGTCGCGCAGGATGTAACCGCCGCGTCGGATGTCGGCGACCTGCTGCGTCGTGCGCGGCTGGTGCGCAAGGTTCTGGCGCGTGAACACCAGGCACGAGGGGCCGTCGTGTTGTTCGATCGCCGCGCGCCAGGCGACGGCGGATTCGACCGCGTCGCACGGGCGCCACACGTCGTTGCCCGGGATGTAGCGCAGGGATGCGACGTGTTCGATCGGCTGGTGCGTCGGGCCGTCTTCGCCCAGGCCGATCGAATCGTGCGTATAGACGTGGATGGCGTGCGCACCCATCAGCGCGCTCATGCGCACGGCGTTGCGCGCGTAGTCGCTGAAGACGAGGAAGGTCGCGTCGTACGGAATGAAACACTCGTGCAGGCCGAGACCGTTGCTGATCGCGGTCATCGCGAACTCGCGCACGCCGAAGTAGATGTAGTTGGCGTTGGCGTCGTCGCTGGTGACGGACTTGCTGCCCTTCCACAACGTGAGGTTGGAATGCGCGAGGTCCGCCGAGCCGCCGATCAATTCCGGCAGCAGCGGGCCGTACGCTTCCAGCGCCATCTGCGACGCCTTGCGCGACGCGACCACCGGGCCTTCGGCCTGCAGTTTCGCGATGTAGGCATCGGCCGCGGAGGCCCAGTTGTCCGGGAGTTCGTTGCGCGCGCGGCGCACGAGTTCGTCGGCGAGTTCGGGGTAACGCGAGGCGTACTGATCGAACAGCCGATTCCACTGGTCTTCGCGCACGAGGCCCGCGTTGCCGGCGCGCCAGCCGTCGCGAATGTCCTGCGGGATGTCGAATGCTGCGTTCGGCCAGTTCAACGCGGCGCGCGTTGCGACGATTTCATCCTTGCCCAGCGGTGCGCCGTGCGCCGATTCCTTGCCGGCCTTCGCCGGCGAACCGAAACCAATCGTCGTACGTGCGCAGATCAGCGTCGGCTTGTCGTTCGAGGCGAGCGCTGCATCGACCGCGCGCTTGATCGCGTCGGCGTCATGGCCGTCGACGCCGCGCACCACGTTCCAGCCATAGGCCTCGAATCGCTTGCCGGTGTCGTCGGTGAACCAGCCCTGCGTGTCGCCGTCGATGGAGATGTGGTTGTCGTCCCAGATGGCGATGAGCTTGTTCAGGCCCCACGTGCCGGCGAGCGACGCGGCTTCGTGCGAGATGCCTTCCATCAGGCAGCCATCGCCCAGGAACACCCACGTGTGGTGGTCGACGACTTCGAACTCGGGGCGGTTGAAGCGCTGCGCGAGGAGTTTTTCGGCGAGCGCCATGCCGACGGCGTTCGCGAAGCCCTGGCCGAGCGGGCCGGTCGTGGTTTCCACGCCCGGCGTCATGAAGTTTTCCGGGTGGCCCGGCGTCTTCGATTCGAGTTGGCGGAACGACTTGAGGTCGTCGATCGTCAACGCGTAACCGGACAGATGCAGCAGCGCGTAGTGCAGCATCGAGCCGTGGCCGTTGGACAACACGAAGCGGTCGCGGTTGAACCACGACGGGTTGTTCGGGTTGTGGCGGTAATAGTCGTTCCAGACGACTTCCGCGATGTCCGCCATGCCCATCGGCATGCCCGGATGGCCGGACTTCGCGGCCTCGACCGCATCGATGGCGAGGAATCGGATGGCGTTGGCGAGGTCGCGGCGGCTGGGCGTCGGCATGGCGGGGGCGGGGTCGGAAGCGGCGGGCAGGGGCGGAATTGTCCCATGCCCGGGCGACGCGGTGCTCCCCTCCCGCAGGAGGGGCTTACGGCGCAGCGGCTGTTTCGCCGGCGCCCAAATCCGGTTCACCCGCGGCCACGAGCGTGGCGAGCGTGAGATCCCCGGTGACGTTGAGCGTGGTGCGGCACATGTCGAGGAAGTGGTTGACGCCCAGGATCATGCCGATGCCGACGGGATCCACGCCCACCATCGCGCAGATCAGCGCCACCACGGGCAACGAACCCGACGGGACGCCGGCCGTACCGATGCCGCCGAGGATGCAGACCAGCATCACCATCGCCTGTTGGCCGAGGCTGAGGTCCACGCCGAAGAACTGCGCGAGGAACAACACGGTCACGCCTTCGAACAGGGCCGTGCCGTTCTGGTTGGCGGTGGCGCCGACCGTGAGCACGAAGCGCGCGATGCGCCGCGGCAAACCCAGTTCCTCTTCGGCCACCCGCAGCGCGGTGGGGAGCGTCGCGTTGCTGGAGGCCGTCGAGAAGGCCATCACCATCGCTTCCTGCGCGCCCTTGAAGAACTTCACCGGCGAGTGGCCGGCCAGCTTCAACGCGACCGAATAGCTGACGAACTGGTGCAACGCGAGCGCAAGCACGACGACGCCGACATACGCACCCAGGCGGAGGAGCAAGTCGAATCCGAAGATCGACACCAGGTTGAACATGAAACAGAACACCGCGATCGGCGCAAGGCGGATCACCAGGCCGATCAGCGTCATCGAGATTTCGAACAGGCCTTCGATGCCGCGCTTGAGCACGTCGGTCTGCGGGGTACGCGTGAGCACCAGGCCGATGCCGAACATCACCGCGAAGAACATCAGCGACAGGATCGTGCCGTTGCTCGCGGCCGCCGCGATCACGTTGTCGGGCACGATGGACACGAGCATGTCGATGCCGCGCGGTTGTTCGCCGACGCTGGCGACGATTTCTTTCGCACGGTCGGCATTGTCGGCGAGCAATTGCTGCGCCAGCGCGGGATCGACGCCGGCGCCGGGCTTGAGCCAGTTCACCAGCACCAGACCGAGCAATACCGCCACCGCCGACAGCAGCACGGTGTAGAACAAGGTCTTCCAGCCGATGCGGCCGAGCGCGCGCACGTCGCCCATTTCCGCGATGCCCACGACCAGGGCGGAGAACAGCAGCGGCACGATCAGCATGAAGATCAGCGCCAGGAAGATCTTCGAGAACGGCGTGGTGACGTAAGTCGTGAAGATCTGCACCCACGCCGCATCACTGCCGGTGGCGTGGACCACGAGGCCCGCGGTGATGCCGGCGATGAAGCCGATGGCGATCTTCGTGTGCAGCGGGAGGCGCTTGCGCGCGGTGGGCGTGGCCATGCGGGTGTCCTTGGCCGCGGACCGCCCGCGGAACGGGGCGACTTTAACGCGCGGCTCAGGCCGGCGGATAGAGCGGCGGCAGCGGATCCGGCACGGTTGCGGCGGGCTGCGCCGTGGCGACACGTACGCCGCGGGTGAAGGCGCGGCGCAGCGACTCACGCGCGGCGCGTGGATCCCCGCCTGCCCAACGCGCGCGCTGCAACGCGTCGAGGGCGGCGCGTTGGTCGGTATCGGCGATGCGCGCGCGCAATGCATCGATGTCGGCAGCGGGCGGACTAACGCAGGCGCAGAGCGTTTCGGCAATGTCGCCCAGGTCCCCGTCGGCCAGCGCGCGCTTGAGGTCGGGGCGCGCAGCGACGGGCTTGCCTGGCGAAACAGCATCCGGTGCGCGCTTCGGGTGGTGGCCCAGGAACCACAACAACGTGAACAGCCAGAGGAGCGCGAATGCCGCCGCTGCGGCGGCCCACGGCAGGACGCGGCCCTGGATGCCGGGAATCGAGATGCGGCCGTCGCCAGTCGGCGTTGCGTCGGCGACGTCAGCAGGCACGCCCGCGTTCGGCGCGTTGTTCGCATTCACGCCCGTGCCTGGTGCGACCTGCAATTCGATCGGCGGCAAGGTCGCGGTGCGCGCGACGCCAGCGCGCACGTCCCACCATTCCAGGCGCGGGGGATCGATGCGCAGCGCACCGGCGCGCGTGGGCACGATCGAAAACGTGCGCGACAAGGTCGTGCGCGGTCGCGCTTCGCTGAAGGATTCGTCCGCCTGCAGGGCCGCGGGGAAGATCTGCGCCGCACCGGTGGAGGCGAGTTTCAGTTCGGGCATTTGCGCGGCGACGGCGCCATCGGCGACCGCTTCGATCTGCACGGTCGCCGATTCGCCGGCGCGCGCGGCATGCGGCAAGGCGACGTAACGCAGGCGCAGATCGCTCAACGGTAACCACGGTTGCGGTGCATTGGCGGGGATTGCGCGCACCTGCAGGACGCGATCGGGCGCGTCGGCGGCCAATGGACGCCGACCATCGCCGAGCAGATCGTCGAAGAATCCCCCGACGCCCTGCCCGCGGAACCGCGCACCGGGCAACACCACGCGCCCGCTGCGCTCGCCGATGACGAGGAAGCGCCGCTCGATCACGTTGTAGCGTCGCCCGCCCATTTCCTGCGCGTACTGCAGGTCCTGGCCGACCTTGCGCAGCGTGGCGCCCTCCGGTTCGGATTGTTCCAGCGCACCGGACACCAACGGCACGGCGGTGTACAGGCGCACTTTCAGTCCGACCGCCTGTTGCACCCACGGATCGCCGTCGTCGAGCTCCGATTCGATGAACGTATCGTCGCCCGCCTTGGTCGGCACGCGGCTCAGCGGTGCGACGGTGAGCGTGAGCGGCGGGGTGGTTTGTCCACCGATTTGCAGCGACGGGATCGTGATCACGCCTTCGCGCCGCGGTTGCAGCACCACCGAGTACTGCGCGCTCACGGTGATGCGGCCGTTCTCGGCGCGCGCGCTGCGCGCACTGGAATGGCCGCTCAGGATGAAGTCGCGTTCGAGCGGCGCATAGTCGGGGCCGCCTTGCGCGGAATCGGCCGCGACGTTGAGCGTCGTCGTTTCGCCGGCTTCGATGCGGTCGCGATCCAGCCACGCGCGCACCTGCGCCTGCGCGGCGGGTGCGAGCAACGCGAACAGGACGAGCACCGCGACAGTCCACTTGCGCATCATTCGCCGCCCTCCAGTTGGCGGCGTTCGTATTCGAGTCGGAATTTGGCGCGCAGCAGGCCGCCCGGATCGTCGGGGACGCGGCGCAGCCACGCTTCGTTCGCGAGACGTCGTTCGCGTTCCTGCGGGGTTTCCGCGCGTGCCTGGGACTGGCCCTGTTTCGGCTTGCCATCCTTGCCCTGGCCGAGCGCGCGCTGCATGCGTTCGCGTTGCGCGGCGTCGGCGGCGCGTTGTGCCTGCGCTTGCTTCGGCGATTCGGGTTTGGCTTGCGCTTGCTGCTGCGCTTGGCCCGACCCCGGCGACGGCTGCGGTTGCTGGCCGGAACGTTGCGGCGATTGCGAGGGCTGCGGTTGCCCGCCCTGTTGCGCGGATCGTGGCTGTTTTTGTTGTTGCTGCGCCCGTGCCGCGCCGGATTGCGGTTGTTGCTGCTTGCCGTCCTGCTTGCCCTGCGCACGGGGATCGTTGCGCTTGGAATCGCCGGACGGGGGCTTGCGCTTCATCGCAGCGGCGACGGCCTTTCGATTGGCGATGGCGTCCTGCATGTCCGGCCTGGCGCGCAACGCGCGATCGTAGGCAGACAGCGCCTCTTCGTACCGACCCTGCTTCGCGAGCGCGTTGCCGAGGTTGTATTGCGCATCGGCGCCAGGCAGCCCGTCGTACGCATTTTCGGCCGCGTCGAACTTGCCTGCGTGATACGCCGCCTCGCCCGATTCCATGCGCTGCGCGGCGATCTGGTCCGCACGTCGCCAGAGCGTCCCTTGCGGCGTCTCCTGCGCGTGCGCCAAACCCATCGGCACACACAACACCACCAGCATCGCCGCGACACCCGCACCGCGACGGAACGCGAACACCGCCAGCAACATCAAGGGCGGAATGAGCCAGTAACCCGCGTCTTCCCAACTCCGGCCCGCGCGCCCCTGCGTGGATGTCGCGCCCGCGGCATCGGCATGCAGCACGCCCAATGCACGCAAGTCCGAATCGTCGATGGACACCGTCGCATAGCGCCCGCCGCCCGCATTGGCGAGCGCTTTCAACGACGCCGGATCGAGCGAGACGCGCGAAATCCCGCCGCCCACCTGTTGCACGACCGTGCCCTGCTCGCTGCCCAGGCCGAGGGCCGAAACGCGCATGCCCTGCCTGGCTGCCTGCGCGGCGGCGGCATTGGCCGCGGCGTCGCCGTGATCGGTGAGCACGAGGATGTCGCCGCGGTCGAAGCCGGCCTGGCGCATGAGGTCGACCGCGCGCGCGATTGCGCGATCCGGGCGATGACCGTCGACCGGCATCACGTCGGGCGCCAGCGTGTCGAGGAAGAGGGCGACATTCGCGGCATCGTCGGTGAGCGGCGCGACGGTGTAAGCGTCGTCGGCGAACGCAAGCAGGCCCACCTGCCCGCCGGCGCGTTCCTGCAGCAGCGTGGCGAGTTTCGCGCGTGCCTGCAGCAAGCGCGATGGCGGAAGGTCGGCCGCGAGCGCGCTGCTCGACAGATCGAGCGCCACGATGAGCGGCGTGCGACTCTGCCACGCAGGTTGCGCGACCTGTTTCCATGCCGGTCCGGCGAGCGCGAGCACGGCCAGTGCGAACGCGAGCAGCACGGCAACGAGCGTTCCGCGAGTGCGCGCGTTCGACGCCGGTTCGAGCAACCACGGAAGCAGATGCGCGTCGACAGACGCACGCCACACATTGTCGCGCCGCCCGCGCTGCCACCACAGCCATGCGATCAGCGGCAGGGCGAGCAACACCCACAACCATGCGGGGCGCAGGAAATGCAGCATCTCCACGCCACTCATGCGCGCCTCCGCAAGGGCACGGCGCCCAGGGCCGCGAGGCCGAGCGCGATCGCCAGCGGCAGCGGATAGCGCTCGATGCGCGGACGCACGGCCTGTCCGGGACGACGGATCGGTTCGAGACGATCGATTTCCGCGTAGATGCCCGCGAGGGATTCGGTATCGCGCGCGCGGAAGAAGCGACCGCCGGTGATCTGCGCGATGCGCTGCAGGCCCGCTTCGTCGATCTCCGAGTCGCCCGCGCCGGGCAGGCGGAAACCGAACAGCGACACGCCGCCTTCGCCGCCGAACGCGATGGTGTGCACGCGCACCTTCGCGTCGCGCGCGAGTTCGGCGGACTTCGCCGGATCGAGCACGCCGGCGGTGTTCACGCCATCGGTCAGCAGGATCACGACGCGTTGTTCGGCCGGTTGCGACTGCAGGCGCTTCACCGCGAGCGCGATGGCATCGCCGAGTGCGGTTTCGCGCCCGGCGAGGCCGACGACGCTGTCCTGCAATTGTTGGCGCACCGTGGTGAGATCGAGCGTCAGCGGAGTGAGCGTGTACGCGCGCTGGCCGAAGACGAGCAGGCCGACGCGGTCGCCGCCGCGACGATCGAGGAAGTCGGCGAGCACGGCCTTCGCGGCGGTCAGCCGATCGACCACGTTGCCGCCGAGTTCCATGTCCTCTTCGCTCATGCTGCCGGACAGATCGACGGCGAGCATCAGGTCGCGCCCGACTTGCGGCGGCGCGATGGGCGGGCCGAGTTCCTGCGGGCGCGCGCATGCGAAACACAACGCGATCCACGCCAACCACGCGAGCAATCCCGCACCCCGGCCGCGCAATGCGTGGCCGCTGCCGGCTTGCGCGACCTTGTCGATGTGCGCGCCGTAGGGCACGCGCAGCGCGGCGGCCGCCGAACGCCGGCGCGGCAACAACCAGCGCACGAGCAGCGGCAAGGGAATCGCCAGCAGTGCGAGCGGCCAGGCGAATACGGACCACCACTGGGCGAGCGCGTTCACCGCATCCATTCCAGGTAGCGGCGGCGCGCGCGACCGCGGAGGTCCTCGACGGCGGCCGGATCGACGTCGCGACGAAAAGCGCCCTCGAGCAGCACCGTGCCGGCTTGGCCACGAAACAGCGGCTCGCGTGCGTCGTGGTCGAGATGCGCGCGCCAGCGGTCACCTTCATAGCGATCGGCATCGGGGTTCCTGCGACGAGCCGCGCGACGCAGGAGCTCGGAAATTGCGGCGACTTGCGCCGGCGGTGTGGTCGCCCGGTCGAGCATGTCGTCGAACACGCGCGCGATCGCGCGGCGACGCGCACGCTTGCGATGGGCGATGAATGCAAGGGTCAGCAGCATCGCGACGAGCGCGGCGAGCACGAGCCACCACCCCGGCGCGAGCGGCCACCACGGCGTCGCGGGAGCGGCGTGGACATCGCGCAACACCAGGTCGGGCGTCATGCGCATCTCAGGCCACGCTCGCCTGCGGACGGCCCCACGCACCCAGCCATGCGTCGCTCGGCGCATCGGTTGACAACACGTCCACGCGGACGCCGCGCGCGGGCAGCGCCTGCAATGCGGCTTCGATCGGCGCGACGAATTCGCCGCGCCAGCGCTGGCGTTGCGGTGCACTCGCAAGGTCCAGTTCGACGCGGTGATCGCCCGTCGCGAACGGCAGCGCCGCTTTCGGCGGATCGCGTTCGAGCGGATCGACGAGCAGCAGCACGGTCGTGTCGTGATGCAACGCGAACGCCGGCCAACGATGCGGATCGATCGCCGCGATGCTCGCCGGATCGGCGAGGACGATCAGGCGCGAACCGGGACGAAGCACGCGTTGGGCGTGATCCAGGGCGACGTCCAGGCCCGCGTCCTCCTCCGGTGGCGCGGCATACCAGCGCACGAGCGCATCGAGCACCCGCAGGGCGCCGCGTGGCCCGCCCGCCGGTGGAATCGGTGCTTCGCGCTGGCTGCCGCGCAGGGCGGCGACGCGGTCGCCGTCGCGCAACGCGGCCCATGCTGCGATCGCGCCCGCGCGCGCGGCCTGCACCGACTTGAAGCGCACGCGCGTGCCGAAGTACAGCGTCGGCGCGGTGTCGGCGATGAGCAGCGTGAGGCGTTCGCGTTCGGCCTGGAACAACTTTGTGTGCGGGCGGCCGCTGCGTGCGGTGAGGCGCCAGTCGATGTGGCGCGCGTCGTCGCCGATGGCGTATTCGCGCGATTCGGCATATTCCATGCCGCGCCCGCGCATCGGCGAAAGCGCCTGCCCGGTGACGCCGTGCCGGCCGCGACGCGGCGCACGACGGCCGAGTGCGAGCGCACGCAAGCCGACGAGTTCCTGCAGCGTGGGCACGATGCCTTCCTGCGGCGGCACGGCACGGGGCATGGTCAGGGCAAGGGCACCTTGTCGAGCAGCGCGCGCACGAGGCGATCGCCGTCCCAGCCTTCGGCGGTGGCTTCGTAGCTCGGCAACACGCGATGGCGCAACACGTCCGGCGCGATCGCGCGCACGTCTTCGGGCGTGACGAAGTCGCGTCCGGCGAGCCACGCACGCGCACGCGCGCAGCGCTCCAGCGCGATCGAACCCCGCGGGCTCGCGCCCCACGCGATGCGACGCGCGAGCGCGGCGTCGTAACGCGTCGGCTCGCGCGAGGCGAGGACGAGTTCGATGAGGTAACGCTCGACCGGCGGCGCCAGGTGCAGGTCGAGCACCGCGGCACGCGCTTCGAAGACGGTGTCGATGGGCATGCGCGCAATCGCCTCGCCCGTCGCCTGCAGCACGTTGCGTGCGCGTTCGCGCGCCAGGCGCAGGATTTCGGTTTCGGCCGCCGCGGCGGGATAGCCGATGCGCAGGTACATGAGGAAACGATCGAGCTGCGCTTCGGGCAGCGGGAAGGTGCCTTCCTGTTCGATGGGGTTTTGCGTGGCCATCACCAGGAACAGCGCCGGCAATGGATAGGTTTGCCGGCCGACGGTGACCTGCCGCTCGCCCATCGCTTCCAGCAACGCCGATTGCACCTTGGCCGGCGCGCGGTTGATCTCGTCGGCCAGCAGGATGGGGTGGAAGATCGGGCCGGGCTGGAATTCGAAGCGGCCGTCCTGCGGACGCCAGACTTCGGTGCCGGTGAGGTCGGCGGGCAACAGGTCGGGCGTGAACTGCACGCGGGCGAAGGCGGCGTCCAGGCGTGCGGCCAGTGCGCGGATCGCGCTCGTCTTGGCCAGGCCCGGCGCGCCTTCGACGAGCAGGTGCCCATCGGCGAGCAGGGCGATGAGCAGGCGTTCGATCAGTTCGCCCTGCCCGACGATCTCGGCGGAGAGCTGGTCGCGCAAGGCGGCGAACGCCGCATGCAGGCGGGACGGCGGTGCGGCGTGGCTTTCGGCGCGATTGTCCATGCTGGGGCGGGGGATCCCGGGCGGTGTCGGGCCGAGTTTGACTGGTTCGCGGCCCGTTGGTTCACCCCGAAACGGCAACGGGGCCGTGAGGCCCCGTTGCATTCATGCTTTGGCGAAGAAGATCAACTGCGCTGGGAGACCATCATCACCTTCGGCGTCACGAAGATCAGGAGTTCGGCCTTCTCCTTCGTGCGGCCCTTCTTCTTGAACAGGTTGCCGATCACCGGGAGGTCGCCCAGCCACGGCACCTTGGTCACGTCGGCACGGTCGCGGAATTCGTACACGCCACCGATCACGACCGTCTGGCCGTTGTCGACGAGCACCGCGGTGTTGATTTCGCGCTTGTTGATCTGGGGCACGTCACCGATGTCGGTGTCGATGAAGCCTTCGATCTCGTCCTTCTTGATGGCCATGTTGAGGAACACGCGGCCGTCGTTGGTGATCGTCGGGGTGACCTTCAGCTCGAGCAGGACGTCCTTGAACTGCACGTTCGGGATCGCCGCGCCGGAGCCCTGCTGCTGGGAGATCGTCACGTAGCCGACTTCCTGGCCCTGGCGGATCACCGCTTCCTTCTGGTTGCTGGTGACGATGCGCGGGTTGGAGATCACTTCGCCGCGGCCTTCGGTCTGCAGCGCCGAGAGCTCCATGTCGAGCACGTAGCCGGCGTTGATGATCGACAGCGCGAGCGAACCGGCGGCACCGACGACCGGGAGGTCGACGTTGAGCGACTTCGCCGGCGGGGTCGGGCGCGGCGTGCCGCTGTTGGCGGTGTTGCCCGCGACGTTGCCGTTGAACAACACGTTCTCGTTGGCGCCGGCGATGCCGAACTTCGCACCCAGTTCGCGGGCGAAGGACTCGGTGGCGATCACGATGCGGGCTTCGATCAACACCTGGTCGACGGGCTTGTCGAGCAGGCCGACGAGGCGGCGCACTTCGGCGACCTTCGAGGGGATGTCGATGATCAGCAGCGTGTTCGTGCGGCGGTCGAAGCTCATGCTGCCGCGCGGGGAAAGGAAGCCGCGCTGGGCGTTCGTGCCGCCACTACCGCCACCGGAGCTCGACTTGCTTTCCTCGGTGAGCAGCTTGGCGATGTCCTCGGCGTTGCCGTAGTTGATCGGGATGTACTCGGTGATCATCTCGGCGCGGTTTTCGATCGCGATGCGCGCGTCTTCCTTCGCCTGTTCGTACTTGGCGATCTCGTCCTGCGGGGCGACCCACACCACGTTGCCGTCGCGGCGCTTGTCCAGGCCCTTGGCGCGCAGGACGATGTCCAGCGCCTGGTCCCACGGCACGTTGATCAGGCGCAGCGTGACGTTGCCCGAGACCGTGTCGGAGGCGACGACGTTGAGGTTGGATTCCTCGGCGATCAGCTGCAGGACGGTGCGCACGGGCACGTCCTGGAAGTTGAAGGTCACCGGGCGGCCGCCGTAGACCTTGGCCGGACCGCCGGACGCCGTGGCGCCGACGGCCGCACCCGCGGCCGGTTTGGCGGCGGCGCGCGGCACGACTTCGACCACGTATTCGTTGCCGGTCTGGTAGGCCATCGACTCGAAGTTGCCGTTGGTGGCCAGCACCAGCTTCGTGCCCGCGCCGTCCGGCCGCGCTTCGATGCGCTGCACGGGCGTTGCGAAGTCGGCGACGTTGAGCGGCTTGGCCAGCGAGGCCGGCAGCTTGGCGTTGCCGACATCGATGATCACGCGCGAGCCTTCATTGCGAATGTCCGGGATCGCACCGGACCCGCTGAAGCGCAGGCTGAGCCGGCCGGAGCCGCCGTCGCCGCGCTTGAAGTCGATGTTGGAGACGGAGATCGTGCCGGGCACGTTCTTGCTCGGATCGACATTGGGCGTCGGGGCGGTGGCGGCCGTGGCCGCGGACTGCGCCGCGAGGACGCGCGATGCCTGGGCGGCATCCGCGGCGCCGAAGGCCGTCACGAGCCCGATCGCGAGCCCCAGGGCCCCGGCCCGAAGGAAGGGGCGCCGTGCGGGCCGCATCGGTGTGGCGTTGTGCAAGGTCATCGTCCTTTCCCCTTATTGATCTTCGAGCGCGACGGTCGCAGGGCGTTCCAGCCAGCCGCCCGCGCCATCCGGCACCAATTCCACGAGTTCGATCCGGTCTTCGTAGACCGCGGTCACGCGACCGTCGGACTGCCCCAGGTACACGCCGGGGCGCACGCGATACGTCACCTTGTCCGGCGCCATGACCAGCGCGATGAGGTTGGACCCGCCACCGAGCGTGCCGACCATGTCGAGGCTGTCGAGCGGGAACTGTTCGAGCGTCTGCTTCGGGCGGTTCGGATCCGGCCGCGGGCCGCTGCCGCCACTGATGTCGCTGAAGGCTTCGCTGAAGGGATCGCGCAAGGCCTGGGCGGCGTATTCGAAAGTCTCGAACTGCTGCATCACGGGGAGCGGATCGAGCGGCGGCGCGGGACGCGCCTTCACTTCGGCCACCCACTTCTCGAGGTCTTTCGCCGGTTCCGGACCGCTGTTGACGCTTCGGCCGCAGGCGGCGAGCGCGAGCAGCGCGATCGCAACCAGGACGCGGGAGGTCTGCTTGGAAGTCATTACTTCTTCCCTCCCTTGGGCGGCGGTGCCTTCTTGCCGCCCTTGGCGGGGGCACCGGCACCGGCGGTCTCGTTGTCGTCGAGATAACGGTAAGTCTTCACCGTACCGGCAAGCTGCAGGACGCTGTTCGGGCCGATCTTGGCGCCGGGCGTCGGATTGCGCGGCGTCAGCACGATGTTGTGCATCGTCATGATCACCACCCGCGGCAGCGAAGCCACGCCGCTCACGAACGCGCCGAACTGGTGGTAGGTGCCCACCATGCGCAGCTGGATCGGCTTCTCGGCGTAGAACTCCTTCGGCGCTTCCGGACCCGGCTGGAAGAGCTCGTTGGTGATGCCCGTGGCCAGCGCGGTCTGGGAGATGTCGATGATCAGGTCCGGCATCTCGGTCTTGCTGGGCAGCTGGCGCAGCATCTGCTGCAGTTGCTGTTCCATCTGCGCGAGCTGGAGCTTCAGCGGTTCCAGGTTGGCCGCCTGGCCCTGCTTCTCTTCGAATTTCGCGCGCAGGTCGCCTTCGGTCCGGTCCAGCTCGGCCAGCTGGTCGCGCTGGCCGGTGATCACGAAGTACCAGACCAGGCCGATGATGAACGCCGCGATGAGCGCGCAGAACGCGATCTTGTACGACTGCGGCCACGACGCGGTGTTGTTGAGGTTGACGTCCTTCAGCGCCATCTTTTTCTGGCTCATGGCGCGGCTCCATTCGTCGGGGCGGCGGCGGTGCCGGCACTCGCGGGCGGCGTGACGCCGGTGGGCGGCGCGACCGACGGCGCGGCATCGGGGATGCCGTCCTTGTTCTCGTCCTTCGGCGCATTCGGGTTGGCGAGCTTGACCTGCAGGTCGAACTCGTACGGCAAACCCTTGTTGGTGCCGCGCGCTTCGATCACCGACAGTTCGGGGTTGGTCATCCAGCCCGAGCTTTCGAGGTTGCGCATGTAGGTGGAGACGCGCGCGTTGGACTGCGAGCGGCCCTTGAGCGTGAGCATGTCGCCGTTCTGCTGGATCGAGGCGAGCGTGACGCCGTCGGGGATGGTGCGCACCAGCGAGTCGAACAGGTGGACCATTTGCGAACGGTTGGCCTGCAGCTCTTCGATCACCGTCTTGCGCGCGAGCAGCTTGGCCTTCTTCTCGTCGAGCAGCTTGATCTCGTCGATCTTGGCCTGGACCTTGGTGATCTCGCCTTCGAGGTAGGTGTTGCGCTCGGTCTGGCCGTCGATCTGCGCGTTGTAGAACATGTAGATCAGGAAGGACAGGACGACCGCGCCGAGCGCGGCCGCACCCACCATCGCCATGAATTCCTTCTGGCGCTGGCGCCGGCGCTCGGCACGCCAGGGGAGGAGGTTGATCCGTGCCATCAGTCGAAGCTCCTCATGGCCAGGCCGCAGGCGATCATCAGCGCGGGGGCGTCCTGGTTCAGCGCATGCGCCTGCACGCGCGGACCAAGCGTCATCTGCGCCAGCGGATTGGCCATCACCGTCGGCACGCCCAGTTGCTCTTCCACCATCGCGGCGATGCCGGGGATGGAGGCGCAACCGCCGGCGAGCACGATCTGGTCGACGCGGTTGAATTCGCTGCCGGCGTAGAAGAACTGCAGCAGGCGGCTGACCTGCTGGACCATCGCTTCCTTGAAGGGCTCCAGGACTTCGATGTCGTAGCTTTCGGGCAACCCGCCCTGGCGCTTGGCCAGCCCGGCTTCTTCGTAGCTCAGCCCGTAGCGGCGCATCACCTCGTCGGTGAGCTGCTTGCCGCCGAACACCTGTTCGCGGCTGTACAGGCTGCGGCCGTTGCGCAGGATGTTGAGCGTGGTCATCGTCGCGCCGGTGTCGACCAGCGCGATGATCCCGTCGCGCGGCGCGCTCAGGGTGTCGGCCAGCAGCGAGAAGGCGTTCTCGATCGCGAAGGCCTCCACGTCCATCACCTTCGCGGTGAGGCCGCCGAGTTCGAGGGCGGCGACGCGGGCGTCGACGTTCTCGGTGCGCGAGGCCGCGAGCAGCACCTGCACCATCTCGGTGTTGCCGGGCATCTGGCCCAGCACCTCGAAGTCGAGGTTCACTTCCTCGATCGGGTACGGGATGTAGTTGACCGCTTCGAGCTCGACCTGCGATTCCAGGTCGGTCTCGTCGAGGTCGCCCGGCATCGGGATGATCTTGGTGATCACCGCCGAGCCCGCGACGGCCGCGGCCGCATGCCGGGCGCGGGCGCCCGAGCGGTTGACGGCCCGCTTGATGGCTTCGCCGACGGCTTCCACCTCGACGATGTTTTTTTCCACCACGGCGTTCGGCGGCAGCGGTTCGACCGCGTAGTGCTCCACGCGGTAACGGTTCCCGGATCGGGAGAGCTGCAGCAGCTTGACGGCGGTCGAGCTGATGTCGACCCCGATCAGCGGCGGCTGACTGTTTGTGATCAATCCCACGTTTTCTCCCCTATTCACGGGCGCTTACGCGCACTTCGTGCCCCGAAGCATTAAATAACGGACTTTAAACGATCTGGCAACCTCCCCCACCCCGGGCACCGATCACAAGTCCGACATTCCCCTTGCTGAACGGGCTGGGAGGCCACTTCCGGCCGCCCAGTCGTTCCCCACGCCTCCTCTATACTCCTTGTCCCAAGAAGCCCGCAATCGGATTGGTTTGATGTCTCGTTTTCGTCGTGTGCTGCGTTGGGGTTTGGTGGGTTTTCTCGGTGCGGCCGTCCTGGGGGTCCTGGGACTGGGGCTGCTTTACTTCCTGATCGCGCCGAAGCTGCCCGACGTGGACCAGCTCCGCCACGTCGAGCTGCAGGAGCCGATGTACGTGTACGCGCGCGACGGGCGCCTGATGGCCCTGTTCGGCGAAACGCGGCGCTATCCCATCGAAATCGAGAAGGTCCCGCCGCGCCTGAAGCAATCCTTCATCGCGATCGAGGACTCGCGTTTCTACGAGCACCACGGCATCGACTACAAGGGCGTCGCGCGTGCGGTGTGGCTGCTCGCCACCACCAACGACAAGCGCGTGCCGGGCGGTTCGACGATCACCCAGCAGGTCGCGCGCCAATTCTTCCTGAGCTCCGAATACAGCTACTCGCGCAAGCTCGCCGAGATGATGCTGGCGATGCGCATGGAGAAGGAGCTGACGAAGGACGAGATCCTCGAGCTGTATCTCAACAAGAGTTTCTTCGGCAATCGCGCCTACGGTGTCGCCGCGGCGGCGGAGTTTTATTTCGGCAAGTCGCTGGACCAGCTGTCGCTCGACGAGATGGCCACCCTCGCGTCGATCCCGAAGTTCCCCTCCAGCGGCAACCCGATCACCAACCCCGAGCGCGCGAAGATCCGCCGCGACTACGTGCTGCAACGCATGCGCGAATTGAAATTCATCTCGGCGGGCGAGGAACAGGCGAGCGCCGCGGTGGCGATGCACGCCACGCCGCACGAACGCCCCATCGAGGTGTACGCGCCGTACGTGGCGGAAATGGTGCGGCAGGACATGGTCGCGCGCTTCGGCGGCGACGTGCTCACCAAGGGTTACCACGTCACCACGACGATCGACCCGACGCTGCAGGCCGCCGCCGACCAGGCGATCCGCGACGGGCTGATGACCTACGACCACCGCCATGGTTGGCGCGGCGCAGAGAAACAGGTGGAACTGCAGGCGAACGAATCGCCCGATGCGCTGCGCGCACACCTGCGCGGCGTGATCACGCAGGCCAACCTGTTGCCTGCGTTGGTCACTGGCACCGACGGCACCAACGCGACGGTCATGCTCGGCGACGGGACCGAAATGGAGCTCGACGCCAAGGCGAGCCAGTGGACCGGCAAGTCGCCCGGAGCGCTGCTCAAGCGCGGCGACATCGTGCGCGTGCGCCGCGACATGCCGAGGGCGACGATCGACAAGGACGGCAAGGCAGTACCGCCGCCGGCCGATGCCACGCCCACCTACGCGCTCGACCAGGTGCCGCGCGCGCAATCCACGCTCATCTCGATGGAAGCCGAAACCGGTGCGTTGCGCGCGCTCGTCGGCGGTTACAGCTTCGCGGCGAACAAGTTCAACCGCGCCACGCAGTCGCGTCGCCAGCCCGGTTCGAGCTTCAAGCCCTTCCTGTATGCGGCGGCCTTCGACCGTGGCTACAACCCCGCGTCCATCGTGCTCGATGCGCCGGTCGTGTTCCGCGACCGCGTCGGCCACCTGTGGCGCCCGCAGAACGACTCCGGCAACTTCGCCGGGCCGATGCGCTTGCGCGAAGCGCTCGTGCAGTCGCGCAACCTGGTGTCGGTGCGCCTGCTCGATGCGATCGGCGTGGATTACGCGCGCAAGTACATCAGCCACTTCGGGTTCCCGATCGACCAGCTGGTGCCGAATCTGTCGATGTCGCTCGGCGCCTCGTCGCTGCAACCGCTCGCCGTCGTGCGCGGTTACGCCGTGTTCGCCAACGGCGGCTTCCTCGTCGACCCCTACCTCATCGACGATGTGAAGGACCGCACCGGCAAGGTGATCTTCAAGATGAAGCCCGCCATTGCGTGCCGCGGTTGCGGCATGAAGAACGGGCAGTTGGTCGCCTCCACCGTCATCGACGGCTTCGACCTCGGCAACGCGCCGGCGTCGGCCTCGTCGGTGCGCAGCTCCAAGCCCGCAGAACCGGTGAAGATCGCCGAAGGCACGACGCTCGCGCCGCGCGCGATCGACGAACGCACGGCCTACCAGCTGGTGTCGATGATGCGCGACGTCGTGCAACGCGGCACCGGCACGGCGGCGAAGGTGCTTGGCCGCGAGGACGTCGGCGGCAAGACCGGTTCGACCAACGACCACCGCGATGCGTGGTTCTCCGGCTTCGGCGGCAACATGGCGACCACCGTCTGGGTCGGCCGCGACGACTACAAGTCGTTGGGGTATCGCGAGTACGGCGGCAAGGCGGCATTGCCGATCTGGATCGACTTCATGCGCGTCGCGCTCGATGGTCGCCCGGTGATGGCGAACGACCCGCCCGAGGGCATGGTCGAAGTCGCGGTGGGTCCCGGTGGCCACCTCGTGCCCGGCAGCACCGGCGGCATCACCGAGTGGGTGAAGGCCGAAGACCTCGAGCGCATGGAAAGCTACGTCGACTACGGCCCCGACGACCAGGCGCCGAGCGAAGACACGTACGACATCTTCTGAGTGCGCGAGGCGTGCACGCCGGCCACGGCCGGCGTGACGTTCGGATTGCGGGCCGATGCGATACAGTCGGCCCGGGTCGACTCGGAGCACGCGCCATGCATCACGCCCAGCAGCACGCCGAGACACGCACCCGTGAACGTCGCCGCCGCCTCGCCCACGAGGCCGCGCGCCTGATGGCCGAAAGCGGCATCCGCGATTTCCACCAGGCCAAGCGCAAGGCCGCCGAACGCCTCGGCATCCACGACGACGCATCGCTGCCGCGCAATCGCGAGATCGAAGACGCGTTGCGCGAATACCAGCGCCTGTTCCAGGGCGATGCCCAGGCCGCCGGGCTGCGCGCACGTCGCGACGCCGCACTGCGCGCACTGGAATTCTTCGCGACGTTCGACGCACGCCTTGTCGGCCCGGTGCTCGATGGCACCGCCGATCGTTATTCGCCCGTCGCCTTGCATCTGTATACCGACGATGCCGACGCGGTCGCGCGCGCGCTCGACCAACACGGCATTCCCGCCGAATCGCGCTCGCGCCGCGTGCGGTTCGATCGCGAACGCGCGGGCGACGTCCCGGTGTGGGTGTTCAGCGCGGAAGACCTGACGTTCGACCTCACCGTGCTGCCGCGCGATGCGCTGCGCCAGTCGCCGTTGTCGTCGGTCGACGAGAAGCCGATGAAGCGCGCGTCGCTGTCGCAACTGCGCGAGTTGATCGCCGAAGACGAGATCGCGACCTACCTGGCCGGGCAATAAAAAAGCCCCGCATCGGCGGGGCTTTTTCGTGCGACGTTCGAGGGTCAGCGCTTGCCCAGGTCGACGTAATCGCGCTCGGCGTAACCGGTGTAGATCTGGCGCGGACGGCCGATCTTGGCTTCCGGATCGGTCTGCTGTTCCAGCCAATGCGACACCCAGCCGGCGGTGCGCGCGATGGCGAACATCACGGTGAACATCTCCGTCGGGATGCCCAGCGCCTTGTAGATGATGCCCGAATAGAAATCGACGTTCGGGTAGAGCTTGCGCTGCACGAAGTAGTCGTCCTTCAGCGCGGCCTCCTCGAGCTTCATCGCGACGTCGAGCAGCGGATCGTTGACGCCGAGCTCGCCGAGCACCTGGTAGGTCATCTCGCGGATGATCTTCGCGCGCGGGTCGAAGTTCTTGTACACGCGATGGCCGAAGCCCATCAGGCGGAAGCCCGATTCCTTGTCCTTTGCCTTCGCGACGGCCGAGCCCACGTTTTCCGGACGGCCGATCTCTTCGAGCATCTTGAGCACGGCTTCGTTCGCGCCGCCATGCGCGGGGCCCCACAGCGCGGCGACGCCGGCGGCGACGCACGCGTAAGGGTTGGCACCGGTGGAGCCCACCAGGCGCACCGTCGAGGTCGACGCGTTCTGTTCGTGGTCGGCGTGCAGGATGAAGAGCAGGTCCAGCGCCTTGGCGGCGACCGGGCTGAGCTCCAGCGGCTCGCTCGGCACTTCCTTCATCATGTGCAGGAAGCGCGTGGTGTACTCGAGGTTGTTCTTCGGGTAACGGATCGGCCAGCCGATCGAATAGCGGTAGCACGCCGCGGCGATCGTCGGCACTTTCGCGATGAGGCGGATCGCGGCGAGGCGGCGCTGTTCGGCGTCTTCCAGGTCGAGCGAGCCGTGGTAGAAGCTCGCCATCGAACCGAGCATGCCGACCATCATCGCCATCGGGTGCGCGTCGTGGCGGAAGCCATAGAGGAACGTGCGGAAGGCCTCGTGCATCATCGTGTGATGCGTGACTTCGTGGTCGAAGGCTTCGAATTCGGTCTTCGAGGGCAATTCGCCGTGCATCAGCAGGTAGGCGACCTCGAGGAAACTCGAGTTCTTCGCCAGCTGCTCGATCGGGTAACCGCGGTACAACAACACGCCTGCGTCGCCGTCGATGTAGGTGACCGCCGACTTGCACGCGGCGGTGGCGGTGAAACCCGGATCGTAGGTGAAGCAGCCGGTTTCCTTCGGCAGCTTCGCGATGTCGATGCAGGGCTGGCCGAGCACGGGATGCTGCACCGGCAGCGCGACGTTCTTGTCGCCGGCGGTCAACGTCACCTGGTCGAGTTTGGACACAAGGCACTCCTTCGAATAACGGTACGCCCCGTGCGGCAGGGCGGCGACAAGCCGCGGGCACGCCGCGGAGGGCCGGAATTATTGCATGGGAACCGTTTTCCCGACGCGCGCACCTTCGACGTGCGGCGTTGCACCGAAACTGAGGGAATGCACTAAAAAACAGCACCGCATTGCGCGGGGCCGGAAACGAAAACGGCCGCCCTGGGGCGGCCGTCGCCTGCGTGCATGCCCGGAGGCATGCCGCGTATTACTTCTGGGCGTAACGCTTGCGGAACTTGTCGACGCGACCGCTGGTGTCGACGAGCTTGTTCTTGCCCGTATAGAACGGATGCGTGGCCGACGAGACTTCCACCTTGATGAGCGGATACTCGTTGCCGTCCTCCCACTTCGTCGTTTCCTTGGAGGAAAGCGTCGAGCGCGTGAGGATCTTGAAATCGGAAGTCACGTCGTGGAAAACCACGTCGCGATATTCGGGATGGATGCCGGCCTTCATGGCTGCCACCGGGTCTGAGCTGGGAAAGAGCGGCATTCTAGCCGGGCGGCTGAGCTGGGCGCAAGCCGTGGCAGGCCCAAAATGCTGAATCCCCGCTCCTGCGGCCCAGGCTCGCTGCCCTAACCGGCCGCCAGCGCCGCGGCGACCCGCGCCTCGAATGCCGTCTGGTCGTAACGCAGCAGGATCGCCACGTTGTCCGGCCGGCCTTCCTCACGACGCCAATCCACGATCGTCGCCCCGCGCGTATGGCGTCCTTCGAGTTCGACCGTCATCGGGCGCTCGGCGATTTCGCGTGCGCCCGCGGGATGCAGTGCATGGGCCATCGCGAGGGCGTCTGCCGAATGCCAGTCCCCGCCGCGGCGGTCGGCGGCCCAGTCGCGCGTGCGCCGCGAGATCGCATCGTAGAAGCGCGCGCGGGGCGAAGGCGCCTGCAGCCATTGTTCGAAACGTAGGTGCGGGAAGCCGTGCGCCATCACCGCTTCCCAATCCACCAGCTCGGTGCGCGGGAACGCGGCGAACACGATGTGCGCCGCTTCCGGATCGAAGGCCACGTTGAATTCCGCCGCCGCCGTGATGTTGCCGTGCGCGGTCACCGCGCCGCCCATCACCACCAGGCGCGGGATGCGCGTCGGCAGGGTCGGATCGAGTTTGAGCGCAAGCGCGAGGTTGGTCAGCGGGCCGAGCGCGACGAGCAGCAACTTGCCGGCATGGACGTGCGACAAACGCAGGATCGCGAGCGCCGCGTGTTCGGTTTCCGCGGCGCGTGCGGGCGCGTCGTAGGCGATGTCGCCGAAACCGTCGAGGCCGTGCACGTAACCTGCGTCGCGCGCCGGGTGCAGCAGCGGCGCCTGCGTGCCCGCGAAGACCGGCACCGGATGCTGCGCGACTTCGCACAGCTTGAGCGCATTGCGCACCGTGTGTGCGAGGCCCACGTTGCCCGCGGCGATCGTCAGCCCGACGACCTCATGCCGCGGATCGTCGAAGGCCATCAGCAGCGCGAGCGCGTCGTCGACGCCCGGATCGGTGTCGATGAGAAGGGGAATGGGCATGGGTTCGAAACCTTGTGACTAGGCGGAAGCGTAACGCGCCGCGCCGCCGACCCAACGGTCGATGACGCGATCGGCGAGCGCGGGATCATCGGCGAGCAGGCGATCGGCGAGCGCGCGCACCTGCGGCAGCATCCCCGCATCGCGCGCAAGATCGGCGACGCGGAATGCGGCCAGGCCCGTCTGCTTCGTGCCGAGCAATTCGCCCGGGCCGCGCAGTTGGAGATCCTTTTCCGCGATCACGAAACCATCGTTGGTTTCGCGCATCGTTTCCAGGCGTTGCCTGGCCATCAGCGACAACGGCGACTGGTACAGCAGCACGCACGAGGACGCCGCGCTGCCCCGCCCCACCCGTCCGCGCAACTGGTGCAATTGCGACAAACCGAGGCGCTCTGCGTTTTCGATGATCATCAGCGAAGCGTTCGGCACGTCGACGCCGACTTCAATCACCGTCGTCGCCACCAGCAGGTCGAGCGTACCTTCCTTGAACGCGCGCATCGTCGCCTGCTTCTCGGCGGCCTTCATGCGGCCATGCACGAGCCCGACGCGCACCTGCGGCAACGCGGTCGACAGCATCTCGAAGGTGCTCTGCGCAGCCTGGGCCACCACCTCGTCGGAATCGTCGATCAACGTGCAGACCCAATAGGCCTGGCGCCCTTCGGCGCACGCGGCGCGAATGCGTTCGATCAGTTCGGGACGCCGATCGCTGCTGAGCGCGACGGTCTGCACGGGCGTACGGCCCGGCGGGAGCTCGTCGATCGCGGAGACATCGAGGTCGGCGTACGCGGCCATCGCGAGCGTGCGCGGGATCGGCGTGGCCGTCATCACGAGTTGGTGCGGCACGCTGTCGCCACCGGCGCCCTTGTCGCGCAAGGCCAGCCGCTGGTGCACGCCGAAGCGATGCTGTTCATCGACGATCGCCAGTGCGAGGTCGTCGAACACCACGCCTTCCTGCATCAGCGCATGCGTGCCGACGACGACCTGCGCTTCACCCGACGCCACCGCCGCAAGGACCTGCGTGCGCGCCTTGCCGGTGACCTTGCCCGCGAGCCACGCGACGCGCACGCCGAGCGGTTCGAGCCAGCCGCGCAAGTTGACGAGGTGTTGTTCGGCGAGGAGTTCGGTCGGCGCCATCAGGGCGGCCTGGCGCCTGCCTTCGACCGCGAGCATCGCCGCGAGCGCGGCGACGACGGTCTTGCCGCTACCGACGTCGCCCTGCACGAGCCGCAGCATCGGATGCGGTTGCGCGAGATCGTGCCGCAACTGTGCGTACACGCGCGCCTGCGCGCCGGTCAACGCGAAGGGCAGGGACTTCTGCAGACGCGCCGCGAGCACGCCCTTGCCATCCAGCACCGGCGCACGATGGCGCTGCAAGGCGATGCGTTGCCGACGCAAACTCAGGTTGTGCGCGAGCAATTCTTCGAGCGCGAGCCGCTGCTGCGCCGGATGCGTTCCCGCGAGCAAGGCATTGACGTCGGCATCGCGCGGCGGGCGATGCATCGTGAGCAAGGCCTCGCGCAGCGAAGGCAGGTCGAGTTCGGCGCGCATCGTCGCCGGCAGCAATTCGAGCGCATCGGCATCGGGCAACTTGTCGAGCGCCTGCCCGATCAGTTTGCGCAACGCACCGGGGCCGATGCCTTCGATCGCCGGATACACCGGATCGAGCAATTCGCCCAGCGCGTCGTCGGCATCGCCGACCACGCGATAACTCGGATGCACGATCTCCATGCCCTTCGCGCCCGCGCGCGGCGTGCCGTAGCAGCGCACGCGCGTGCCGGGCGCAAACTGCGCCGCCTGCTGCGCACGAAAGTGGAAGAAGCGGAGCACCAGCGTGCACTGCGATTCATCGCCGATAGCCACGCGCAAGGAAGGGCGAAAGCGGAATCCGCGATCCACCGCCTCGACGATGCCCTCGATCTGCGCCGGTTGACCGGGCTTCAACGCACGGATCGGCGTGAGCGATGTGCGGTCTTCGTACTGGCGCGGCAAGTGCAGCCACAGGTCCTGCAGCGTGAGCAGGCCGCGCGAGGCGAGTTTTTCCGCCACGCGCGGGCCGACGCCGCCGAGCGACGACAGCGGCGCATCGCCTGCGGCGGCGAATCCGGGGATCGGTCGAGCGACGCGCGCCACGCGGTACGTCTGATGGGTCAGCGCAGGGCGAGGATGGCGTCGACCTCGAACTGCGCGCCGCGCGGAAGCCCGGACACCTCGATGGTCGAACGCGCGGGATAAGGCGCGTCGAAATATTCCGACATCACCTGGTTCACGATCGCGAACTGGCCCAGGTCGGTGAGATACAGGCCCAGGCGCACGACGTCGGCGAGCGAGGCATCGGCGGCTTCGCACACGGCCTTGAGGTTGTCGAACGCGCGGCGCGCCTGCGCTTCGATGTCGCCTTCGACGAGCAGTCCGGTGGCGGGATCCAGCGCGATCTGGCCGGAGAGGAACACCGTGTCGCCGGCGCGCGTGGCCTGCGAATACGGCCCGATGGCCGCGGGCGCGCGGTCGGAATGGATGGGCTGGCGGGGCATCGGTCGAGCTCCGTTGAATGAAAGGCGATGCGGAAGTGTAGCGACCTCTACAGGCGCTGCACGCCGTGCACCACGTGCAGGCGGCGTACGCGGCGGATCACGTCGGCCAGGTGCTTGCGGTCGTGCACTTCGATCGAGAACCGGATGGCGCTGATGTTGCTGTCGCGTTCGACGTATTCCACGCGGTCGATGTTCGACTCGGCCTGCGCGATCGCCGCCGCGACCTGCGCGAGCACGCCCGGCCGGTTGTCGACTTCGATCTTCAGCGCGGCCTGGTAGTCGCCGCTGACTTCGCGGTCCCAACCCACGGGCACCCAGCGCTCGGGATTCTTGCGCAGCTCCACGACGTTCGGGCATTCGATCCGGTGCACCACGATGCCGCGGCCGGCGGTGTGGTAACCCATGATTTCGTCGCCCGGGATCGGCAGGCAGCAGTTGGCGAAGGTGATGACGCCGCGTTCGGCGCCGGTGATCAGGATGCGGTCGGTCGAGGGACTGAACAAACTCGCGGCGTCGAGCAGGAGGCTGTTGTCCGCGACGTCGGGCGCGCGGCGCGCGAGCACGTTGGCCACTTGCGACGGCATGCGGTTGCCGAGGGCGATGTCGGCGAGCAGCGCTTCCAGGCGCGGATAGCGATGTTCGGCCAGATAGGTTTCCAGGTGCTGCTGCGGCAACCGATCCAGCGACGTGCCCAGGGTTTCCAGCGAACGATCGAGCATGCGATGGCCGAGCTGCACGGCATCTTCGTGTTCGAGGTGCTTGAGCTGGTGACGGATGGCGGTGCGCGCCTTGCCCGAGACGACGAACTCCAGCCACTGCGGCTTCGGCGTCGAGGATTTTGCGGTGATGATCTCCACCGTCTGCCCGCTCACCAGCTTGGTGCGCAGCGGCACCAGCGCGCGATCCACGCGCGCGGCGACAGCCTTGTTGCCGACGTCGGTGTGCACCGCGTAGGCGAAGTCGAGCACGGTGGCATTGCGCGGCAGCGAGAGGATCGCGCCCTTCGGCGTGAACAGGTAGACCTCGTCGGGGAACAGGTCGACCTTGACGTTCTCGAGGAACTCCAGCGACGAACCCGTCGAACGCTGCGATTCGACGAGATTGGCGATCCACTGGTGTGCGCGACTCTGCGCACTCGTCGGTGTCTCGCCGCCATGCTTGTACGACCAGTGCGCCGCGATGCCGCGTTCGGCGATCAGGTCCATTTCCTCGGTGCGGATCTGCACTTCGATCGGCGAACCGTACGGCCCGAACAACACGGTATGCAGCGACTGGTAGCCGTTGGTCTTCGGGATCGCGATGAAATCGCGGAAGCGCCCGTCGAGCGGTTTGAACGCGGTGTGGACGACGCCGAGCGCGTGGTAACACTCCGGCACGGTGCGCACGACGATGCGGAAGCCGAAGACATCCATCAGCTGGTCGAGCGTTTTTCCTTCCGCGCGCATCTTGGTGTAGATGCTCCACGGCGACTTGATGCGGCCGACCAACCGATACGAGAAGCCTTCCTTCGTCAGCCGCTGCGCCAGGCGCGCTTCGATCTGCGTCAGCGATTCGCGGCGGACGACCGGCTGCATGCGGATGCGCTTTTCGATCACCGCGTGCCGCCACGGGTGCAGGCCGCGGAAGCCGAGGTCCTGCAGCTCGGCCTTGATCAGGTTCATGCCCAGGCGCTGCGCGATGGGCGCGTAGATCTCCAGGGTTTCGGTCGCGATGCGGCGGCGCGCTTCGACACTCTGCGCGCCGAGCGTGCGCATGTTGTGCAGGCGGTCGGCGAGCTTGATCAGGATCACGCGCAGGTCGCGCGCCATCGCGAGCAGCATCTTGCGGAAGCTTTCGGCGGCGGCTTCCTGGCGGTCGCGGAACTGCAGCTTGTCCAGCTTGGTGACGCCGTCGACCAGGTCGGCCACCGTCTCCCCGAACTCCTTGGCGATCGCCAGGCGCGTGAGGGGCGTGTCCTCGATCGTGTCGTGGAGGATCGCGGCGATCAGGGTTTCGACGTCGAGGCGTTCTTCGGCCAGCACCGTCGCCACCGCGACCGGGTGCGTGATGTAGGGCTCGCCCGACTTGCGGGTCTGGCCGACGTGGGCGGCGGCGCCGACGGCCCACGCGCGGCGCAACAGGCCGAGCTGGTCCTGCGGCAGATACGCGGCGGCCTTCTCCAGCGCGAGGACGTACTCGGGGACCACCGTCGACGGCGGTTCGAGCAGATGCGCGGATTCGGGGGACGGCATGGTTGGAGCCTACCGCTTTTGCCTGTCCCCACAAAGGAAAAGCCCCGCTGGGCGGGGCTTTCCGGTGTCCTCAGTCGTCGCCCTTGGACATGTCGTCGTCGGCGACCACTTCGGCGGCGGCCCATTCGAGGGCTTCGCGCTCCTTGCGCTCGCGTTCGGCCTTGTCGACGGCATCGATGTAATCGGTGTCGATCTGGCGGGCGGCGATCTCGCGCAGGGCGAGGACCGTGGGCTTGTCGTTGTTTTCGGTGTTGTCGATGCGGGGCTCGACGCCGTTGGCAAGCTGGCGCGCGCGCTTGGCGGCCATCATCACGAGTTCGAAGCGGTTATCGACCACTTCCAGGCAATCTTCGACGGTAATGCGGGCCATGGGGCTCCGGGGCCTTGCGGCCTGGCTGACTTCAGAAGGGTCGCGATTGTAGGGGGGCGGCTGCTTGCGGCGCAAGCAGGTTGCTTGGAAATCAGTGAGTTAGGTTCACGAATCCGCCAGCAGGGCGGCGATCAGCGCTGCGTGGCGCGCCTGCTGCATCGGCCTGCGCAGGCGACTGGCCACGAAGATCGCGCACATCTCGGCGACCGCGGTCTCGAAGTGCTCGTTCACGATCACGTAGTCGAAGTCCTTGTAATGCGACATCTCTTCACGCGCGGCGGCGATGCGGCGCCGGATCGTTTCCTCGCTGTCCTGCGCGCGCTTGCGCATGCGCTCTTCGAGCGCTTCGCGCGAGGGCGGCAGGATGAAGACGCTCACCGCCTCGGGCATCTGGTCGCGGACCTGCAGCGCGCCCTGCCAGTCGATTTCCAGCAAGACGTCGTGGCCGGCGGCCAGTTGCGGCTCGACCGACTGCTTCGCCGTCCCCTTCCAATCGCCATGCACCAGCGCGTGTTCGAAAAAGTCGCCGTTGGCGACCATGCGCTGGAACGCGTCCGCGCTGACGAAGTGGTAGTGCTCCGCGTGCCGCTCGCCCGGGCGCGGGCCGCGCGAGGTGAAGGAGATCGACAGGCGGATGTTGCTGTCGCGCGCCAGGCACGCGTTGACGATGCTGGATTTGCCGGCGCCCGAGGGCGCGGCAACGATGAACAAGGTTCCGCGCATCTGGCTCATTCGATGTTCTGGATCTGTTCGCGGATCTGGTCGATCAGCACTTTGAGCTCGACGGCCGCATTGGACGTGCGCGCATCGACCGACTTGCTGCCGAGCGTGTTCGCCTCGCGGTTGAATTCCTGCAGCAGGAAGTCGAGCCGGCGGCCCACCGGTTCTTTCTGCCCCAGCGCGCGCTTGAGTTCGGCGACGTGGCTGTCGAGGCGATCGAGCTCCTCGTCGACATCCAGTTTCTGCAAGCCGAGGACGAGTTCCTGTTCGAAGCGCCCCGGATCCACCGGCTGCGCGAGATCGGCCAGGCGCGCTTCGAGTTTCTGCTTCAGCGCTGCACGGATCGTCGGCACCAGGGTGCGCACGTCCGCGGCGATGCGTGCGATGCCGGCGTTACGCTCGGCGATCACCGCCGCGAGGTTGGCACCCTCGCGTTGGCGCGACGCCACGAAGTCGGAAATCACGGCGTCGAGCAGCGACAGGGCTTCGGCGTGCAGGGCGGCGGTGTCGGTCGCGCGGGTGCCGAGCACGCCGGGGAATTGGAGCAATTCGGTGAAGCCGATCTGCAGCGTCGGGAAGCGGTTTTGCAGATCGCGTGCGATGTCGGCCAACTGTTCGACCACGTTCGCGTCGACGCGCAGGGCCTCGCCACCCTCCGGCGCCCGCAGGCGCATGCCGACGTCGACCTTGCCGCGCGAGATGCGCGCGCTGATCCGTTCGCGCAATGCCGGTTCCAGCGCGCGCAAGTCGTCGGGCAGCCGCGTGCCGATTTCCAGGAACCGGTGGTTCACCGAGCGCAGCTCGCACGCCAGCGTGCCCCAGGGCGTCGTGCGTTCGCCGGAAGCGAAGGCGGTCATGCTGCGGATCACGGGGTGTCCTATGGCGTTGCGGCCGGGCGATGGAGGGGCGGATGGTAATCTAGCGGCCCGCATCCTGCGTTCCCCCCGGAATCCTCATGACCGTCGTGCGCCCCAGCGGCCGCATGCCCGAACAACTGCGGGCAGTCTCCCTCCAGCGCGGCTTTACGCGCCATGCCGAAGGCTCGGTGCTCGTCTCCTTCGGCGATACGCGCGTGCTGTGCACGGCCAGCGTCGAGAACCGCGTTCCCCCCTTCCTGCGCGGCAAGGGCGAAGGCTGGGTCACGGCCGAGTACGGCATGCTGCCGCGCGCCACGCACACGCGCTCGGATCGTGAGGCCGCGCGCGGCAAGCAAGGCGGCCGCACGCTGGAGATCCAGCGCCTCATCGGCCGCGCGTTGCGCGCCTGCGTCGACCGCAACGCGCTCGGCGAACGCACCATCACGCTGGACTGCGACGTCCTGCAGGCCGACGGCGGTACGCGCACGGCCGCCATCACCGGCGCGTACGTCGCGCTCGTCGATGCGGTGCGCGGGTTGCAGCAGCGCCGCGAAATCACGAAAGACCCGATCTTCGGCGCGGTCGCCGCGGTGTCGGTCGGCATCTACAAGGGCGCGCCGGTGCTGGACCTGGACTATGCCGAGGACAGTGGCTGCGACACCGACATGAACGTCGTGATGAACGACGGCGGCGGTTTCATCGAGCTGCAGGGCACCGCCGAGGGCCACGCCTTCCGCCGCGATGAACTCGATCGCCTGCTCGCGCTGGCCGAATCCGGCATCGCCGAGTTGTTCGCCGCGCAGCGCGAGGCCCTGGCGCAACAACGGTGAACGCAGTGCGCAAGTTGGTCCTCGCAAGCGGCAACAAGGGCAAGCTGGTCGAACTGCGCGACCTGCTCGCCGATGCAGGCCTTGCCTTGCACGCGCAATCCGAATTCGGCGTGCAGGATGTCGATGAAACCGGCTTGACCTTCGTCGAGAACGCGCTGCTGAAAGCCCGGCACGCCGCGCGCGAGACCGGCCTGCCCGCGCTCGGCGACGATTCGGGCCTGTGCGTCGATGCACTCGGCGGTGCGCCCGGTTTGTATTCGGCGCGTTATGCCGGCGCGCACGGCGATGCGCAGGCGAACATCGCGAAATTGCTGGACGCGTTGCGCGATGTGCCCGACGCGCAACGCACGGCGCACTTCCACGCCGTCGTCGTGTTGTTGCGCACGCCCGAGGATCCGCAACCGATCATCGCCGAAGGCCGCTGGCCCGGGCGCATCCTGCCTGCCCCGCGCGGCGCTGGCGGATTCGGTTACGACCCCGTGTTCCTCGACCCGGTCCTGGCCCGCTCGGCCGCCGAACTCGATGCGGCCACCAAGCACGCGCGCAGCCATCGCGGAATTGCGCTCGCAACATTGCGGGCGCGCCTGCACGAACTGTGATCTGCAATCGCACGATGTCGCTCCTCACCCCCCCGCTGTCGCTGTACGTCCACCTGCCGTGGTGCGTGCGCAAATGTCCGTACTGCGACTTCAACTCGCATGAACAGCGCGGCGTGTTGCCCTTCGGTGCGTACGTCGACGCATTGATCGCCGACCTCGACCAGGATCTCCCGCTCGCGTGGGGCCGCGTAGTGCACTCGGTGTTCTTCGGCGGCGGCACGCCGTCGTTGTTTCCGCCCGAAGCGATCGACGCGTTCCTGCAGCAGGCCAGCGCGCGCCTGCGCTTCGCGCCGGGGCTGGAAATCACGCTCGAAACCAACCCCGGCGCCGCCGAACACGGGCGCTTCGAAGGCTATCTTGCCGCGGGCGTGAACCGATTGAGCTTCGGTATCCAGAGTTTCGACGATGGGTGCCTGCAACGCCTGGGCCGCATCCACGACAGTCGCGAAGCCGACCGCGCGGTCAAGCTCGCGCAGGACGCGGGTTACGACAACATCAATCTCGACTTGATGTACGCATTGCCGGGTCAAACGCTGGCAATGGCGGTGAACGACGTCGAGCGTGCACTCGCGCTGCAACCGGTGCACTTGTCGCATTACCAGCTCACGCTCGAACCCAACACCGTGTTCGCCGCCCGCCCGCCGCAGGGCATTCCCGATCTCGACGACAGCTGGGACATCCAGGAGGCTTGCCAGGCGCGTATCGCGGAAGCGGGCTTCGAACATTACGAGGTCTCGGCCTACGCGCGGCGCGGGCGGCAGTCGGCGCACAACCTCAATTACTGGCGCTTCGGCGATTACCTCGGCATCGGCGCCGGTGCGCACGGCAAGCTCACGCTGGGCGCGTCGCAATCGGTGCTGCGCCGCTGGAAGGTCAAGCACCCGACCGACTATCTGGTGAAGGCCGGCACGCCGGCGTCCATCGGCGGCGACGAAACCCTGACCGCGCAACGCCTGCCCTTCGACTACATGCTCAACGCCCTGCGCCTGCATGAGGGATTCGCGCTCGATGCGTTCGAGGCGCGCACCGGGTTGTCGCGCTCGGCCATCGCGCCCCAGCTGGAGCAGGCGCGCGAACGCGGTTGGCTCACCCTGGAGACCACCGGTCACGTGCGGCCGACCGAGTTGGGCCGGCGCTTCACCAACGACGTGATCGAACTGTTCCTCGCCGACTGACGCCCCGGGTCGGTCCCCGACCCGCCCGGTCGATTCGCGCCGCGCAGCGGCCGGGATGCGGCAGCGCAGCGCAACTGCGAGTGGCGGGCGCAACAGTGTCGTGTTATCTAGCTGGGAACGTACCGCGCGAGCGACCGATGCCCGTTTCGTTCGACCTGCCCGGCACCCACACGCCTCCGGCCACGCTGGCCTCCGCCAACCTGCCGCGCCGCGTGCGCCGGGTGATGGACCACCTCCTCAGCTTCGTCTCCGACGAGATGGCCCGCCATCTGTCGCAGATGCTCAACGAGGCCGAACAGCAACTGTTCCGGCTTGCCGACCATGCGCGCAATCCCGGCATCCAGGCCGGGCACATGGAAACGTTGCGCACGCTGCGGCTGAACCGGGCCGACCTGGTGCCGCGCTATCTGATCGGGCTGGAAGCCGCGCTTGCCGGCATCCGCGACCCCAAGCTCGCGCAGAAACTCGGCACCACCGGCGCCAAGCCGCCGTCGTTCCGCAACCTGAGCCTGGTCGACGACGACTCGATGGACGAGGAATCGGTGCTGCGCGACATCGCGCTGCGCCACGAGTCCCGCGCGAGCCTGCCGCTGCACCTGCTCGGCCAGCGCTTCGGCGTCCTGGCCGGCGCGCCGGCCTTCGACGCCGAGCGGCTCGCCGTCGGCCCGCAGATGATGGGCCGCATCCTGCGCGAGGCCACCAACGCATTGCAGATTGGGCTCGAAGCCCGCCTGCTGCTGTTCCGTACCTTCGACCGCGTGGTGATGGTGCATTACACCCACCTGGCCGAGACAATGAACGCGCTGCTCGAGCGCGACGGCATCCTGCCCAGCCTCGCCTACGTGCCGCTGCGCCTGCGGCCGACCGTGCAAAACGCCAAGCCGCAACCGCGCCGCGAGAAAGGCGCGCCGCCGCAAGGCGGAGGTGGCGGCGGCGGTGGCGGCGGTGCCGACGGTGGAAGTTTTGCCCTCGGCGGCGGCGACGACGCCCCGCATGCAGCAGCGCAGCCGGCCGGCGGCGGCAGCAGCGGCAGCGGCAGCAGCAGCGGCGGCGGTGGAAGCGGCAGCGGCGGTGGCGGTGGCAGCGGCGGTGGGAGCGGCGATGGCGGTGGCGGTGGCGGAAGTTCCGCTCAACCGCGTGTCGGCGGCGGCCGTGGCCGCGTCATGGGCCCGCGTGAGCAACTCCGGCCGCACACCGCGTGGATGGGCGAAGCCGACGGCGAAGAGGCCAGCTACGACGAAGCCCAGGCGTACGCGCTGTTGGAGCAATTGCTGTCCGGTCGTCGCGACCTGATCGGCAAGCTGCGCCCCGGCCGCCCGGAACGGGCGCGCCAGGAACTCACCACGCCCGACCTGCTGCGCGCGCTCGACACGCTGGTCTCCGCACCGGCGACTTCGCCCACCGGCAGCCCGCGCAGCCTGCTCGACATCAAGCAGACCCTGCTCGCGCAGTCGCGCCAGGTACACGGCAAGGGCGCGGCGTTCTCGCGCGAAGACAACGATGCGTTCGAACTGCTGGGCATGCTGTATTCGCAGATCGAACGCGAAGTGCGGCGCGACACGCCGGCCGTCGGCCTGCTCGGCCGTCTGCAGGTGCCGCTGCTGCGCGTGGCGTTGCAGGACCGCGCGTTCTTCGTGCGGCAGCAACATCCGGCGCGCCAGTTGCTCAACGCGGTCGCCGAATCGGGCGCCACCTGGCTCGGCGACGAGGAAGTCGATCCGCAACTGGTGCACTCGCTGCGCGGCGCGGTCGAACACGTCGTCCAGAATTTCCGCGAAGATCCGGCTGCGTTCGACACCGCCAATCGCGAACTGCAAACCAGCCTGCAGCAACTCGCGCGCAAGGCCGAAGTCACCGAGCGCCGCCACGTCGAAGCGGCCCGCGGCAAGGAAAAACTCGAACTCGCCAAGCGCCGTTCCAACGAAGTCATCGAAGCCTCGGTGCGCGACCAGCGCCTGCCGAAGTTCGTGCGCGCGCTGCTCAACCAGGCCTGGGCCGACGTGCTCACGCTGTGCCTGTTGCGCCACGGCGAGGATTCGGAAGAGTGGCAGCGTCAGCTCGACGCCACGCGCCACATCGTCGCGGCCACCACCGGCAAGGAAACGGGCGAGGTCGATCCGCAGCTCACGCAGCAGATCGAAAGCTCGCTGGTCCAGGTCGGTTACCACATCGACGAAGCCGCGGCGATCGCGCGTCGCCTGACGACGGGCATCGCCGAAGACGAAGACGATCCGGCCTCGCGCACCGAACTGGCGATGAAGCTCAAGGCGCGTGCGCGCCTGGGCGAAGACACCGAGACGCCGAAGCCGAAACTCGCGCCGCGCAATCCCGACGAACAGGCCGCGTACGAACACCTGCGCACCCTGCCCTTCGGCACGTGGTTCGAGTTCGTCTCCAACCAGCAGGGCGACCGCGTGCGTCGCCGCCTGTCCTGGTTCAGCCCGATCACCGACAACGCGCTGTTCGTCAACCAGCGCGGCCAGCGCCTGGGCGAGCAGTCGCTCGACAGCCTGGCCCGCATGATCGCGATCGGCCAGGCCTACATCGTCACCGCCGACAAGGGCCGCCTCGTGGATCGCGCGTGGCAGGCCGCGCTCGGTGCGCTGCGCAGTTTCGCCGGCGGCGGGAAGGACAAGGAGGCCGAGGCATGATCGACGAATTCCGCCGTGCCAAGCGACGCAAGGTCGCCGACACGGTGATCGTGGTGGACACGATGGTCGACGCGGTCGTCGGCCGCCTGGGCAATCTGTCGGAAACCGGCATGCTGCTGATGGCGAACACCGCGATGCAGGAAGACGCCCTGTACCAGTTCCGCTTCAACCTCAACGACCCGCAGGGCCGCGAGGCCCCGATCGAAGTCGGCGCGCACTTGCTCTGGCAGGACGCGGCCCACGCATCGGGCCAGCGCTGGAGCGGTTTCCGCTTCATCACGGTGCCCGACGATCACATGAAGCAGTTGCGCGAGTGGATCGACGGGCCGGGCGGCCAGTTCGAATAAGCCAAAGCAAAAAAACCCCGCGGATGCGGGGTTTTTTACGCGCCGATGAGACTCTCCGCCGGAATCCCGAGATTCTTGTGCAGGTTGCGAATCATGGCGACCGTCAGCTTGCGTTTACCGGTGAGCACTTCATACACGCGGTTGACCTTGCCGATGCTGGGCACCAGGTCCTTCGCGGTCAGCCCGCCCTGCTCCATTCGGAAACGGATCGCATCGATGGGATTGGGCGCATCGATCGCGAAGTGCCGGGCCTCGTAAGCCTCGACCAACATCGAAAGAACTTCGAGGTAAGCGCCATCGTCGCTGTCGACCGCCGGATCCAGGTCCACCAAGCGCGACACTTCCTGGAGCGCCTCCCTGTAATCGACCTCGGTGCGAATCGGATTGATGTTCATGCGTGCTCCACGGTTGCCGCATCCACCTTGTCGTATTCGGCATGGGTGCCGACGAACTTGAGGAAGACGACGCCAGTCTTGTAAGCGATGGCGACGATCAGCCGGTAATCATTGCCCTTGATGTTGAAGACAAAGCGGTTGTTCCCGACGATGCTTGCACTGGCGTAGTGCGCCTTCACCTCGGCGGGCATCCGCCACGCGGCCGCCTTCGCTTCGTCGTACCAGGCCTTCAACGGCTGCTCTGTTTCCGGGTGCCTCTCCCAGAATGCTCGCAGCGTCCCTACCGCGATGATTTTCATCGGCCGGGATGCTAGTCCCATTTTGGGACCAGCGCAAACGGTGTCATTGTTTTTCGTTCAGGCCAGAATGAAGCCCCCCTCATCAAGCGCCTTCGCCCATGTCCGCCAATCCCTCCGCACCCGATCTTGCCGGGATGTACGCCGACCACCTCGACACCCTGAAGCGGCGCGCGGATGAAGCGTTGCAGCGCGGCGGCTTCGACGCGCTCGTGGTGCCGAGCGGGCGCCTGCACTTCCAGTTCTTCGACGACCGCGACTATCCCTACGCGGTGAACCCACAGTTCAAGGCCTGGCTGCCGCTGGTGCGCGTGCCCGACAGCTGGCTCGTCTACCAGCCGGGGCAGCGGCCGAAGGTGATCTACCTGCAGCCCTTCGACTATTGGCACGTGGTGCCGAGCGCGCCGTCGGGCGATTGGGTCGAGCACATGGACATCGTCGTCATCCGCAAGGCCGAAGAGGCGTTGCAACATTTGCCGAAGAACGCCGCGCGCTGCGCGATCCTCGGCGAGCCGCAGAGTGCGCTCGGCGAGTTCGTGCCGAACAATCCCGAGCCCGTGGTTGCCTACCTGGAATACCACCGCGCGTTCAAGACGCCGTACGAAATCGAGAAGATGCGCGCCGCCAGCCGCATCGGTGCGCGCGCCCATCGCGCGGCCGAGCGTGCGTTCCGCGCCGGGGCGAGCGAATTCGGCATCCATCTGGCCTATTGCCAGGCCGCCGGGCAGGACGCGAACGATCTGCCCTACGGCAACATCGTCGCGTTGAACGAGCATGGCGCGGTGTTGCATTACACCGATCGGGATCGCATGCCGCCCAAGCCGGTGCGCAGTTTCCTGATCGATGCCGGCGCGAGCCACGATGGCTATGCATGCGACATCACGCGGACGTATTCGCAGGACACCGGCGACGAATTCCAGGCGATGATCGACGCGGTGGATCGCGCGCAGCTGGCGATGTGCGACCAGGTGCGCAACGGCTTCGACTATCGGCAACTGCACCTGGATGCGCATCTGTCGCTGTCGCGCATCCTGAAGGAGTTCGGGCTGGTCACGGTCTCCCCGGAAGTCGCGGTGGAAACGGGCGTGACCTCGGCGTTCTTCCCGCACGGCATCGGGCATGGCATCGGGTTGCAGGTGCACGACGTGGCGGGCTTCGCGGAAAGCGATCGCGGCGGCACGCTGCCGAAGCCGAACGGGCATCCGTACCTGCGCCTCACGCGTGTCCTCGCGCCCGGCATGGTGGTGACGATCGAGCCGGGCATCTATTTCATCGACATGTTGCTCGACCAGTTGAAGGACCGCGGCCTGGGGCCGAGCGTCGATTGGGGCCGCGTCGATGCATTCCGCCCTTACGGCGGCATCCGCATCGAAGACGACGTGGTGTGTACCGACGATGCGCCGCTGAACCTGACGCGGGAAGCGTTCGCGGGCTGACCCCACGGCGGCGCTACAATGCCGGCCCCATGCGCCTGCTCCTGCAAGAACGGCCCACTGGCCGCGAGGCTCCGCGCTTCGTCCAGCTCCAACTCGAGGCCGACCTGCTCGGCGGATGGACGCTCGTGCGCGAGACCGGGCAGATCGGCGGGCGCAGCACGCTGCGCCGCGAGCAATACCTCGACCAGGGCAGCGCGCTGGCCGCGTTCGAACACGCGCGCGACCTGCAACTGAAGAAAGGCTTCCAGTTGATGTTCGTGCAGGGCGCGGAAGCGCCGCGCCCCTGACTTTTCATTTCCTGCGAGAACACGCGTGACCCCGACCCTGAAGAACGATCGCTTCCTGCGCGCACTGCGTCGCGAACCCGTCGACGCCACGCCCGTGTGGCTGATGCGCCAGGCCGGCCGGTACCTGCCCGAATACCGCGCGACGCGCGCCAAGGCCGGCAGCTTCCTTGCGATGGCGAAGAACCCCGACCTCGCCTGCGAAGTCACGCTGCAGCCGCTGGCGCGTTTCGACCTCGACGCGGCGATCCTGTTCTCCGACATCCTCACCGTGCCCGACGCGATGGGCCTGGGCCTGTATTTCGTCGAAGGCGAAGGCCCCAAGTTCGAACGCCCCGTGCGTTCCGCCGCCGACATCGCGAAGCTCGGGGTGCCCGACATGGGCAGCGAACTGCGCTACGTGATGGATGCGGTGTCGGTGATCCGGCGCGAGCTCGACGGCCGCGTCCCGTTGATCGGTTTTTCCGGCAGCCCGTGGACGCTCGCGTGCTACATGGTCGAAGGCGGCGGCAGCGACAACTTCTCGAAGGTCAAGCGCCTCGCACTCGACGATCCGAAGGCGATGCATGCACTGCTCTCGATCAACACCGACGCGGTGATCGCCTACCTGCGCGCGCAGCGCGACGCCGGCGCGCAGGCGCTGCAGGTGTTCGATACGTGGGGCGGCGTGTTGTCGCCGTCGATGTATCGCGAATTCTCGCTGCCGTATCTCACGCGCATCGCGCGCGAACTCGCAGGCGGCGACGCGCCGTTGATCCTGTTCGGCAAGGGCAATGCGCCGTATCTCGAGGAACTCGCAGCAAGTGGCGCGCAAGGCGTCGGCGTGGACTGGTTGATCGAACTGCGCGAGGCAGCGGCGCGTACGCAGGGCAAGGTCGCGCTACAGGGCAACCTGGATCCGGCGATGTTGTACGGATCGCCCGACAGCGTGCGTGCCCGCGTGCGCGAAGCGCTCGACAGCTATGCGGCCGGCAACGGCGGTTCGCGCGAGGGGCATGTGTTCAACCTCGGGCATGGGTTGTCGCCGGATATGAATCCGGAACACGTCAGGGCACTGGTCGACGAAGTGCACAAGCACAGCGCGCGTTAACGCGCCTGGAGCCGCGCAACGTCGCCCGAATCGACGGGGCCCGTGTAACGCGGGCTCCAGCCGGCGCCGGTTTTCACCTGCACATTGGTGAAATACGCAGGCAGCCCTTCCTCCCACTTCGGGCCCGACTGCAGCTGGTAGTGCAGGTGCACGAGGAAGGCGTCGCCCGACATGCCCATCGCACCGATGGTCTCGCCGCTCTTGACGCGCTGGCCTTCGCGCACGCGCATGCTACCCTGCTTCATGTGCGCGAACAGGCTGTACTCACCGTTGCCGTGGTCGAGTACCACGTAGTTGCCGAGGAAGAGCGTCAGGTCTTTCATGATCGCCTCCTGCGCGAACGGCGGTGGCCCGTCCTTGCGGTTGTCGCGCATGCCGTCGCGCATCGCGTGCACCACGCCCTCGCCCGTTGCGTGCACCGGCGCGCCGTAGCCATACCAGTCTCCAGGCGTCGCGCCATCGGTGCGATACAACTTGCCCGAAGCGTCGGCGATCGTGAAGTCGTGGGCGTAGCGCATGAAGTTGGCGCCGATGCCGAAGTGCGTCGTCATGCCACCGGTGATGTCGAGGCGGCGATGGTGCGCGAGCAGGTCGTGGCCGTCGTGCACGAATACTTCGCCATCCAAGGGCAGATGCAACGTGGTCTTCGGTGCGAAGGCGCGCGGTGCGACGCGAATCTCGACACGTTCTTCGGGCCCGTCTCCACTGCCCTGGAAAGTCGCGACGTAACGCAGGTCACCTAGCCAGGCATCGCCTGCAAACGATGCGAAGGGATTGAACACGACCAGCCGCCCCTTCGCCGGCAAGGTGCGATTGGGTGAGGTCGCAAGCGACATCGTCGTCGAATCGCCGTTGCGGTCCAGGCGCCGTTGCGAAAAAAAATGCCCGTCGCGATCGAACAGGGTGACTTCCAGGCCGGTCAGTTCCAGCGCCCGATCGCTGTCGTTGGCGAAGACCAGGTCGAAATTCAGGTGCTGGGCATCGCGCGTGCGTTCGATCAGCGGCTGCGCGGGCAGCGTCGTCGCGGTGGGCGTGCCCGCCAGCGGCGCGGCGGCGAGCGGCGCGGCGGCGAGCAGGAATGCGAGCAACCAGGGGCGCATGGCGGGTTTCCGTCGAAGGGACACCCAGCCGATACCCCCGCGCGGCGGCCGGTTGCAGGGGATGCAGCGTTCCGCACACGATTCACGTCGGCCGGTCTAGGATGGCGCGTCCCGCGGGGTCGAACCTTTCGCGCCACGCGGGCCATCCACCCCTCGTCCCCGCCGAGCAAGCCCGCCATGTTCCTTCGATTCGCGCGCCATGCGGCCCCCGTTGCGCTGGTGCTGGGCCTGCTCCTCGTGTCGTCCCGTGCGACTGCGGCGGACGTGGTGTACGCACTGGATCCGGTGCACACGCGCGTGATGTTCGCGGTCAGCCACGCGGGCTTCTCCAATCCGATGGGCACGATTTCCGGCACCACCGGCACGCTCGTGTTCGACCCCGACGATTGGTCGAGCGCGCGCGTGGAAGCGAAGATGCCGCTTCAACGCCTCGACCTCGGCGACAGGAAGTGGAACGACGCCGTCCTCGACCGCACGTTCCTGGATGCCAGGCACCATCCGGAAGCGACATTCGTGTCCACGCGCATCGAGAAGGTCGACCCCACGCACGCCAAAGTCTTCGGCAACCTCACGCTGCACGGCGTCACGCGCGAAGTGCAACTCGACGTCGTCTTCCACCAGGCCAAGCGACATCCGATGCCGCCGTTCCGCCGCACGGCGGGTTTCTCCGCGACGGGCACGTTGAGCCGCGCCGCATTCGGCATCACGTCCTGGAAGAGCGTCGTCGGCGATGCAGTGGAAATTCGCATCGAAGCGGAAGGCACGCGTACGCGCGAAGATGCCTCCGACGTCCCCGCGGCGGCGACGCACGCCGTGCCGCCGGGAACCTCGACCGTCGCACCGCCATCCAACGCGACGGTCGTGATGCCCGCATCCAACGCAACGACCACGCCGTAACTTCCCGACATTCACCTCCAACGACCCCACTTTCGATGAGCGCTCCGATGCCGATCGCACCAACCGCCCCGCGCCTGCGCAACGTGGACCGTTGGGGCGCCGTCAGCCAGGTGTTCCACTGGCTCGTCGTGATCGGCATCCTGGCGATGGCGGTCATCGGCCTGACGATGGTGGACATGGCCAGCAGCCCGGCGAAGGTGCGGATGTTCGCGCTGCACAAATCGATCGGGTTGACGATCCTCGCGCTGGTGACGCTGCGCCTGCTGTGGCGTTTGTACGCCGGCAAACCGCCGGTCATCACGACCGTGCCACGCTGGCAACACGCGATCGCCAACCTCTCGCACGCCGGCTTGTACGGGCTGCTCTTCGCCGTGCCGATCAGCGGCTGGGTGATGAACTCCGCCTCCGGTTTCCCGTTGTGGTGGTTCGGCCTGTTCCGCGTTCCGGCGATCGCCGCGCGCGACCACGACCTGCACGAGATGACCGAATCCCTGCATGAAGCATTGTTCTGGGCCTTGATCGTGCTGGCGTTGGTGCACGCCGCCGCCGCGATGTACCACCATCTGTTCCAACGCGATGCCACGCTTGCGCGCATGTTGCCGCGCGGATGGCTCCGCGCCCCACTCGCCAACGAGGAGATCCGCCATGGTTGATCGTTCGTATCGCATCGCGCTCGCGCTCGCGTTGGGCACCGCGTCCTGCGGGGCCCTCGCGGCCGATTACGTGCAGACCGCGGGTTCCTCGCTGCAATTCAGCGGCACCTACCAGGGCGATCCCTACGCCGGTAGCTTCCCCGGGTTCACGACGACGTTCCGTTTCGATCCGCAGGAGCTCGCATCGAGCAGGCTCGATGTCGCCATTCCCATCGCAACGGCGACCGTCGGCAATGAGGAAATGGACCCGGAAATGCGCGGTTCGGCGTTCTTCAACGGGGGGCAGTTCCCGCAGGCGCACTACACGGCCACGACGATCCGTACGATCCCCGGCAACCGCTACCAGGCCGACGGCATGTTGACGCTGCGAGGACAGACCAAGCCAGTGACCCTCACGTTCACGTGGACGCCGGGCCCGAAGCCGGTGCTGCAGGGCACGGCGATGGTGAAGCGCCTGGATTTCGGCGTCGGCGGGGGCGAATGGGCCGATGTCAGGCTGTTGCCGAACGACATCAAGGTCACGACGACGGTGGTTTTCACCGAAAGGTGATCAGCCCACGAAGGCGCGCACGCGATCGGCGTCGAAGGGCCAGTCCAGTTCGGCGTCGTTGAGTTCGTCGCGCAGCACCGGCACCCGCGCGCCGTAGCGCGCTTCCAGCGCATCGTCATCGTCGATCCACACCGGCTCGAAATCGGGCGTGCGCGCGGCGGCGAGGACCGACAGGGCCTCGTCGCACAGGGGGCAATCGTCGCGCTGGAACAGACGCAGGCGCATGGTGCTGGCGTTCGGGTATCGAAGCGGGCGGAGGACTAGAATACGGGCTTCCCGCAAGCAGTCCCGTGAATCCATGGCCGTCAGCACCTTCGACCTGTTCAAGATCGGCGTCGGGCCGAGTTCGTCGCATACGGTCGGTCCGATGCGCGCGGCGTGCCGCTTCGCGGAGAAGTGGCTCGATGCGTCGGGCAAGTTGCCGCAGGTCGCGCGCGTGCGCGCCGAGGTGTTCGGTTCGCTGGCGCTCACCGGTCGCGGCCACGGCACGGACAAGGCCGTGCTCATGGGCCTGGAAGGCCACATGCCGAACCTCATCGACCCGGACATCATTCCCGGCGCCCTGGAACGCATCCGCGGGACCAAACGCATCAACGTGCTCGGCAAGCACGAAGTGCCGTTCGACGAGAAGCAGGACCTCGTCATGAACAAGCGCCAGAAGTTGCCCTTCCACACCAACGGCATGCGCTTCACCGCCTTCGACGCGGACGGCAACGTGCTCGCCACGCGCGATTACTACTCGGTCGGCGGCGGTTTCGTCGTCAACCAGGACGAGGCAGCCGAAGACCGCATCGTCGCCGACACCACCGAACTCGCACATCCCTTCCACAGCGGCGGGGAGTTGCTCGCGCAGGCGGAGGCGACGGGCAAGACCTTCGCGCAACTGATGTTCGACAACGAACATGCATGGCGCAGCGACGACGAAATCAAGGACAACCTGCGCGAGATCTGGCGCGCGATGCAGTCGTGCGTGCAGCGCGGCATTCGCTCGAGCGGTACGCTGCCGGGCGGTTTGCACGTCGCGCGGCGCGCACCGGCGTTGTTCGCGGAGCTGTCCGAGCGACCCGAGGCGGCGATGCGCGATCCGCTCACCGTGCTGGACTGGGTCAACCTCTACGCACTCGCGGTGAACGAAGAAAACGCCGCGGGTGGCCGCGTGGTCACGGCACCGACCAACGGCGCCGCCGGCATCATTCCTTCGGTGCTGCATTACTACGACCGTTTCATTCCCGGCGCGAACGAACAGGGCGTGTTCGATTTCCTGCTCACCGCCGCGGCCGTCGGCATCCTTTACAAGGAGAACGCGTCGATCAGCGGTGCCGAAGTCGGCTGCCAGGGCGAAGTCGGCGTGGCGTGTTCGATGGCGGCCGCGGGGCTGACCGCGGCGCTGGGGGGCTCGCCGGGCCAGATCGAGAATGCCGCCGAAATCGGCATGGAACACAACCTCGGCCTGACCTGTGACCCGATCGGCGGCCTGGTGCAGATCCCGTGCATCGAACGCAACGCGATGGGCGCAGTGAAGGCGATCAACGCCTCGCGCATGGCGCTGCGCGGCGACGGCAAGCACAAGGTCTCGCTCGACAAGGTCATCAAGACCATGCGCGACACCGGCCGGGACATGCAGGACAAGTACAAGGAAACCTCGCGCGGCGGTCTCGCGGTCAACGTCATCGAGTGCTGAAAGGACGGGCGGGGTCGCACGCCCGCTCCCCCGCTTTGGGCATACACTCGCCCCCATGGCCGACGCCAAGGGGACGCTGCGCCGCTTCCTGCTGCTGACCGGGCTTTACTACGCCGGGGCGGTACTCGCGTCGCTGTACCTGCGCACGCCCGACGATGTCACCCTGTTCTGGCCCAGCTCCGGCATCGCGCTGGCGATGGTGGTCAGCTGGGGCACGCGCTGGGCGGTGGTGGTGCCCTTCGCGATGATCGCGTTGCACCTGACGGTGTTGCCCGTCCCCGTCGCGTTCGTCCCGTATTCGATCCTGAGCAACACGCTCGCGGCCCTGGCCGCGGGTTGGTATTGCGAACGTGCCAAACGCGCCGACGGGCTCCACCTGCGCACCGCCGACGGCCTGATGTTGTTGCGCAGCGGCCTGGTCCTAGCCGCGACCAGCGCGACCACCGGCACCGCGGGCCTGCTGCATGCCGGCCTCGCCGCGCCGCTAGACGCGGGACGCGCGTGGTTGCTGTGGGCGCTCGGCGACCTCCTCGGCATCACCACGTTCGCACCGGCGATGGCGCTGCTGCTCGGGCCCGGGGGATTGCGCGAAGGTCTGTGGCGCGATCGCGTCGGCCGCCGCGAACAGTTGGTCTGGGCGCTCGCCCTGCTCCTGTCGCTGGCCGGCATCGTCAGCGCCGGGCGCAGCGGCAACCTCTACGCCCTCGGCCTGGTGAGCATGCCGCTCTCGCTGTTGTTGTGGGCCGCCGTGCGTTTCTCTCCGATGACCACGATGGTCGGCACGATCCTGGTGGTGACCTTCATCAGCCTGCTCACCGGGCTGGGGCTGGGCGGCTTCACGCGCCCGCTCACCCTGCTCGATGCCTCGGTACTGATGCTGTTGCTCGTACTGATTTCGGTCATCCCGGTGATGCTCGCGGTGGCGACCTACGAGCAACGCCACACCGCGACCGCGCTGTTCCTGCGCGCGACCCGCGACCCCCTCACGGGCCTGCTCAATCGCAACACGTTCGAGGAACGCGCGCGCGAACGGCTCACCGGCGAAGGCGCCGCGCCCGACCTGAGCTTGTTGTACCTGGACCTGGATCACTTCAAGTTGGTCAATGATTCGGCGAGCCACGTTGCGGGCGACGACATGATCCGCACCGTCGGCCGCATCGTCGGGGCGGAATTCGGCGACGAGGCGCTGGTCGCGCGCACGGGCGGCGACGAGTTCGCCGTGCTCGTGCCGGTCAGCGAGTCGCAGGCGATCACCTGCGGCCGGCGCCTGCTCGCCTCCATCGACGGCCTGCGCATCACCTGGGGAGACCAGATGCTCACCGCGGCGGCGAGCATCGGCATCGCGCACAGCCACGCGCCGCATGGCGACTTCGACCTGCTGCTGTCGCACGCGGACGCGGCGTGTTTCGCGGCGAAGGAGTACGGCGGCAACCGGCTGGTCGCCGCCTCGCGCGAAGGCGACGAGCTCAAGCTGCGCACCGCGTCGATGCGCTCGGCGCTGCAGGTGCGCGAAGCGCTCGACCAGCGCCGATTCAGCCTGTTCTGCCAACCGATCGTGCCGCTGGATCCCGCCTCGTCCACCAGGCACAGCATCGAGATCCTTCTGCGCTGGACGGACGCTGCCGGCCAGGTGCGCGCGCCGGCGGAACTCATCGCCGCCGCGGAGCGTTACCGCCTCGGCCCGCGCCTGGACCGCTACGTCGTCGAAGCGGTGTTGCAGTGGCTCGAAACCAACCCGCAGCATGCGGCGAACATCCACCACTGCGGCATCAACCTGGGCGGCGGCACGCTCGTCGACGAGGAATTCCACGATTACTTCGCCGCGCGCCTGCGCCACAGCAGCGTGCCGCCCGAGCGCCTGTGCCTGGAGATCACCGAAACCAGCGTCGTGCGCGACCGCACGCGCGCGCAGCGCTTCATCCAGCGCATGCGCGATCTCGGCTGCCGTTTCGCGCTCGACGACTTCGGCACCGGCTTCTGCTCGTTCGGTTACCTGCAGCACCTGGATGTCGATTACCTGAAGATCGACGGCAGCTTCGTGCGCGACCTGGGCAAGTCCGAACTCGCCGACGCGGTGGTGCGTTCGATCACCGACATCGCCCACGTGCTCGACAAGCGCACGGTCGCCGAACAGGCCGAAACCATCGCGCAGCTCGACATCCTGCGCGCGATGGGCGTGGATTTCGCGCAGGGTTACGCGATCGCGCGGCCAATGCCGATCGCGACGTTCTTCGAAGACCTGGCGCCGGCGAAAGTCGGTTGATCGCGTAGCGCGAAGACATCGTCGAGCAACGCGGCGGCCGTGATGTCGGCGCCCGCGCCCGGACCCTGGATCACCAGCGGTTGATGCGCATAGCGCGCCGAATGCAGGGCCACGCGATTGTCGGTGTCGCTGCCCGCGGCGAGCGGATCGTGGGTCGCGAGCGTTTCCAGTCCCACGCGCGCAACACCGTCCTGCCAGCGCGCGACGAAATGCAGGCGCCCGGCGCGCGCCGCGTCGAGGCGGGCCTGCATCGGCGCGTCGAGGGCGGCGAGTGCGGCGTCGATGTCCGCGGCTTGCGCAAGCGCGGGCGGCACGAGCGATTCCACTTCCACCGCCTCCGCTTCGAGCGGCACGCCCGCCGCGCGCGCGAGGATCAGCAGCTTGCGGCGCACGTCTTCGCCCGACAGATCGATGCGCGGGTCGGGTTCGGTGTAGCCGGCGGCGCGCGCTTGCCGTACGAGCGTCGAGAACGGCACGCTGCCGTCGAAACGCGCGAACAACCACGCGAGCGACCCCGACAACACGCCGGCGAAGCCATGGATCGCATCGCCGCCCGCCTGCAACGCGCGCAGGCTGCGGAGCAGCGGCAGGCCGGCGCCGACGGTGGCGGCATCGCCGTAGCGCGCGCCGCTGCCGAGGCATGCGTGTTCGATTGCCTCGGCGCGCGCGAGCGATGCGCCGCGGCCGAGTTTGTTCGCCGTGACCACGTGCCAGCCGCGCGCAAGCCAGTCGGCGTGGCGCGCGGCGATGGCGTCGCTGGCGGTGGCGTCGATCACGACGTGCGGTGCCGATTCCCGCAACGCCGGGCCGACGGTGACGCGCGTGTTGGCGATGTGGACGAGCGACAGGCCGGGATCGTCCAACCGTTCGAGCCGCGCGATCACCGCACGGCCCACGTTGCCCGTGCCGAGCAGTGCGAGCCTGATCACGTCGCGACCTCGCGCCGCTGCCCACGCACGACGGCGTGCACGCGTTCCAGCGCGTCGACGATGTCCGCGAGCAGGTCGTCCGCATGCTCGATGCCGATCGACAGGCGCAGCAGCCCGTCGCCGATGCCCGCCGCGGCGCGTGCGTCGGGCGACATTGCCGCGTGCGTCATCGTCGCCGGATGCGCGATGAGGCTTTCCACGCCGCCGAGCGATTCGGCCAGGGTGAAGCAACGCAGTCCGTCGAGAAAGGCGCGCACCGCGTCGACGCTGCCGTCGAGCTCCAGGGACAGCATCGCACCGAAGCCCGATTGCTGGCGCTTGGCCACGGCATGCCCCGGATGGCGCGGCAAGCCCGGATAGTGGACCGCGCGCACGACAGGATGGTCGTCGAGCAGGGCCGCGATCGCTTGCGCGTTCTCCTGGTGCACGCGCAGGCGCGCACCGAGCGTGCGCAGGCCGCGCAGGGTGAGGAAGCTGTCGAACGGCGCACCGGTGACGCCGAGCGCATTCGCCCACCAGGCCAGCAACTGATGGTCCTCGCTCGCTCGCGCGATGACGGCGCCACCGACGACGTCGCTGTGCCCGTTGATGTACTTCGTCGTCGAATGCACGACGAGGTCGGCGCCGAACGCGATCGGCTGCTGCAGCGCGGGCGAGAGAAACGTGTTGTCGACGACTGCGCGCGCGCCGGCCGCGTGCGCGGCTTCGATCGCGAAGCGCAGGTCGGTGATGCGCAGCAACGGATTGGACGGCGTCTCGATCCACACCAGCGCCGGTTTGCGTTCCAGCGCCGCGGTCAGCGCGCGCGGATCGGCGAGATCGGCGAGCACGAGTTCGAAATGGCCCTTCCGCGCAAGTGCGTCGAACAGGCGCCAACTCCCGCCGTAGGCATCGTGCGTGGCAACGAGTACGTCGCCCGGCTTGAGGCAGGCGTTGAGCACGAGCGTGATCGCGGCCATGCCCGTCGCCGTCACCACGGCGCCGGCACCGCCTTCCAGTTCGGCCAATGCCTCGGCGAGCAGGTCGCGCGTGGGATTGCCGCTGCGTGTGTAGTCGTAGCGGCGCTTGTCGTCGAAACCGGCGAAGCTGAAGTTCGAGGACAGGACCAGGGGTGGAACGACGGCGCCGAAGGCATCATCACGATCGATGCCGGCGCGCACGGCCGCGGTGCAAGGATGCACGGCGCTCATGCGCAGGCCTCGTCGCAACACGCCAGCGCGCGCGCAAGCACTTGCGCGATCGCATCGGGTTCCTTGAGGAAGCCGTCGTGCCCGTAGGGCGAATGCAGCACTTGCAGGCGTACCGGCGCCGCGATGCCGGCGGCGAGCGCGCGGATATCGTCGGGTGGCACCAGGCGCTCCTCGGCGAAGGCGACGAGCGTCGTGGGAACGCGCACGTTGGAGGGGAGGACGTCGTGCAGGTCGATGGATTCCGACAAGCGCACGAACGCCGTCGCCGAGGTCTTTTGCGCCCAGGACGCGCCACGTTGCGCGAGCCAGGCTTCGGAGGCGCAGCGCGCGCTGCCGCCATCCAGGAGGGGGGTCGCATCGAAGCGCGCGCCGAATTCCTCCGGCGTGCGATAGCTCAGCATCGCGAGTTGGCGCGCCAACGACAGGCCCTGCGCTTCGTCGCATTGCAATTGGCCGAGCGCGACCACGTTGCGCTGCAACGCGCGCCATGCGCTCGCGAAAGGATGCGGGCAATGCGCGCCGGCGATCGCGACGAGGTGTTGCACGCGCGTTGGATGCAGCGTCGCGAATGCGAGGGCCGCCATCGCGCCGTAGGAGCAGCCGACGATCGCCGCGAGGGTTTCGATGCCGAGTGTGTCAAGGACGGCCGCGAGTGCCGCCGCCTGGTCGGCCGTATCGATCGGCGCGTCGAGTGCGCCGTCGCTGCCGATCCAGTCGAAGGAGACCACGCGATGCGCCGCGAGCCAGCGCGCATCGGCCTGTGCCTGGAACCAGCCGCGCTCGCCGAACGTTTCGGACGATGCCACATGGCGATCCGCGGAGATGCCACCGAGCACGGAGACGGCGGGCAGATGCGGGGCACCGCGGATTTCCCAGCGCAGCCGCACTTCGTGAGTGCCGCCGTGTTTCAGCGAAAGGATCAGCGGAGTTTCGCCACGCTGCGCGTCGGGTTGCCGATGCGCAACGGCGCGGAGAACTAGCGGGGTGTCGAGGGTTCGAATCGCGGCGACGGGCATTGCAACGCTCCTGGCGGTGGGAGGCCAACGAGCGTTGCGGGGGTGGCGATGCGAATCGAAGACCGCGCACTCGGCGCGGGCGTCGATCCATCTGCCGGTGGGCGCTGGGCCCCCGCAGGATTTGGCACCAACGCCATCGCTTGCGCGATGTCGCGGTTGCCCCGGCGTCTGCGGGCCTGTCCCTCAGCCGGTCTCGATGGATGGCCGCAGGATGCCGCGCCCTTTCGCGCTTGTCAATCGCTTCATGCCGATGAAGCGATGGCTTATTGCAGAGCGTGACGAACCTGTTGCCAAGTCGCCTTCACGCTCGGCCATAATTCGCGCCATGCCTTCCCCACTCCGTTGCCTGCCCGTCGTCCTGGGCACACTCCTCATCGCTGCTTGCGGCTCCACTCCGGCCCCGAAGGCCACCGTTCCCGCCGTTGCCACGACCGTGGCCGGCGCGCCGGCCCCCGTGGAAATCCCCGAGCGATACGTCTCGAAGGAAACGCCCGCCGAGGAGCTCGATTCCGTCGCGACCTGGCAATCCGAGGACGGCCCGACGTGGCTGATCGCGACGGGCAAGTCCTCGCATCGCCTGTCGGTGTACGACGCGGGCAACGGCACGCTGCTGCGCACCTTCGGCGTCGAAGGCAAGGAGCCCGGGCAGTTCGATCGCCCGAACGGCATCGCGGTGTACGGCGACTACGTGTTCGTCGTCGAGCGCGACAACCATCGCGTGCAGGTGTTGAAGCTCCCCGATTTCACCTTCGTCGGTGTCTTCGGCGAGAAGCAACTGCGCAGCCCCTACGGCCTGTGGGTCAACGAGACCGAACCGGGCGAGCTCGAGGTCTACGTCACCGACAGCTTCATGTACGGCAAGCAGTTCGACGAAGTGCCGCCGTTCAAGGAACTCGACCAACGCGTGCGCCGCTATCGCGTGCAGTTCGACCAGGCCGGCCGCCTGCGCGCCAACTACGGTGGCGCCTTCGGCGATACGAAGGAGGCCAGCGCGCTACGCATGGTCGAATCGATCGCCGGCGATCGCGCGAACGACCGCCTGCTCATCGCCGATGAAGACCGTCGCCACGAATCGACCCTGCGTGAATACAGCTTCTCCGGCCAGTACACGGGTCGCAGCCTGCCGCAGGACAGCTTCGCCGCCGAAGCCGAGGGCGTGGTGTTGTGGACCTGCCCGGACGGCGGCGGTTACTGGATCGCAGTCGACCAGCTTGCGCCGCTGACCTTGTTCCACCTGTTCGATCGCGTGACCCTGCAACCCCGCGGCACGTTCCGCGGCGATGTCACCGCGCATACTGACGGCGTGACGTTGCATGCCGCGGCGATGCCGGAATTCCCGGGCGGTGCGTTGTTCGCCGTGCACGACGACAAAGCCGTGACGGCGTTCGACCTGCGTGAGGTCGCGCGGCAGATGCACCTGGCCGCGGATTGCGTGGACTGACGATGCGTGCCGTCCTGCGATGGCGGGTGGTGGCTTGCGCGTTGCTCGCGTGCGTCGCGATGTCCGTGCATGCGGGCAAGGTGTACCGCTGGATCGACAAGAACGGCATCGTCCATTACGGCGATCACCCGCCCGCCGAAGCGGCGAAGACCGGCGCGCACGTGAAGGTCATCCCCGTGCGCGCGGAACCGGGCGCGATGGCGCGCCTGCGAATGGAGCGCGAAGAAGGCGCATCGCTCGCCTACGCCGACAACGCGATCGCAGGTCCGGTGGAAGTGCTGCTGAAATTCACGCGCTCGGTGAACACGCGCGGCGAACCGGAGCTTCCCGCGCGCGCCACCGTGCCGGCCAATACGACGGTCCTGCTCTCGCGGCTGATGCCGGCCGAACCGGGCGCGGCGGAGTTCGGCCTGAGCATGGACGTGGTCCCCGGCGATCCGCGGGCGAAGCCGCAGGATGTCGACTACTTGGTGCCGATCCCGAAGGAACGCCTGCGCATCGAGCAAGGCTTCAACGGGCGATTCAGCCACGACGACGTGCAGAACCGCTACGCCATCGACTTCCGCGCGCCGCAGGGCACGCCGGTGTACGCCGCGCGCGGCGGCACGGTGATGCAGGTCGAATCGGATTTCGACAAGGCCGGCCTGGACCTGGAGAAATACGGCGGCCGCGCGAACTATGTCCGCATCCTCCACGACGACGGCACGATGGGCCTGTACGCGCACCTGCGCACCGAAGGCGTGCTCGTGCGCCCCGGGCAACGCGTGCGGACGGGCCAGAAGATCGGCCTTTCGGGCAATACCGGGTTCACCAGCGGCCCGCACCTGCACTTCGCCGTGCAGGTCAACCGCGGGATGCGGCTGGAGTCGATCCCCTTCCGCATGGCGGGCGTGACCGACCAGCGCTAGTGCTGCCGGTATAATCGCCGGCTTCCTTACGCCCCAAGTGCGCCCGTGCGCACCTTCGCCATGTCCGATGTCTCCCTCGAAGCCGCGCGCCGCCGCACGTTCGCGATCGTCTCGCACCCCGACGCCGGCAAGACCACGCTGACCGAAAAGCTGCTCTTGTTCGGCGGCGCGATCCAGATGGCCGGCTCGGTCAAGGGCCGCAAGGCCGCGCGGCACGCGACGTCCGACTGGATGGCGCTGGAAAAGGAGCGCGGCATCTCGGTCACCTCCTCGGTGATGCAATTCCCGTACGAAGGCCGCATCGTCAACCTGCTCGACACGCCCGGGCATGCCGACTTCGGCGAGGACACCTATCGCGTGCTGACGGCGGTCGATTCGGCGCTGATGGTCATCGACGTGGCGAAGGGCGTCGAGGAACGCACGATCAAGTTGATGGAAGTGTGCCGCCTGCGCGACACGCCGATCATGACCTTCATCAACAAGCTCGATCGCGAAGGCAAGCCGCCGGTCGACCTGCTCGACGAAGTCGAATCCGTGCTCGACATCCAGTGCGCGCCGGTGACCTGGCCGATCGGCATGGGCCAGCGCCTGAAGGGCGTCGTCCACCTGGTCACGGGGGAAGTGCACCTGTACGAACCGGGCCGCAATTTCACGCGCCAGGATTCGACGATCTTCCCGTCGCTCGACGACCCGGGCGTCGCCGCGCGCCTCGGCGAGGCCATGCTCGCCGAATTGCGCGATGAACTCGAACTCGTGCAGGGCGCATCGCATCCCTTCGATCCGGCCGCCTACCTCGCCGGCAAGCAGACGCCGGTGTTCTTCGGTTCGGCCGTCAACAATTTCGGCGTGCAGTTGCTGCTCGATTTCTTCGTCGAACACGCACCGCCGCCCAAGCCGCGCGCGACCACGACGCGCGAAGTCGGCCCGTACGAACCGCACCTGTCGGGATTCGTGTTCAAGATCCAGGCGAACATGGATCCGCAGCATCGCGACCGCGTGGCGTTCATGCGCATCTGCTCGGGCAAGTTCACCGCCGGCATGAAGGCGATGCAGGGCCGCACCGGCAAGGAAGTGAAGCTCGCCAACGCGCTCACCTTCATGGCGAGCGACCGCGAGATCGTCGAGACCGCGTATCCGGGCGATGTCATCGGCATCCACAACCACGGCACGATTTCGATCGGCGACAGCTTCAGCGAAGGCGAAACGCTGTCGTTCACCGGCATCCCGAACTTCGCGCCGGAGTTGTTCCGTCGCGCGCGCTTGCGCGATCCGCTCAAGCTCAAGCAATTGCAGAAAGGTCTGGCGCAGTTGTCGGAAGAAGGCGCGACGCAGTTCTTCCGCCCGCTGATGTCGAACGACCTGATCCTCGGCGCGGTGGGCACGCTGCAGTTCGACGTGGTGGCCTATCGCCTCAAGGACGAATACGGCGTGGATGCCCTGTTCGAGCAGGTGCAGGTCGCCACCGCGCGCTGGATCCGCTGCGAGGATGCGAAGAAGCTCGAGGAGTTCCGCGAGAAGAACGCGATGCACCTTTCGCTCGATGCAGCCGGGCAACTGGTCTACCTCGCGCCCACGCGGGTGAACCTGCAGCTTGCGCAGGAGCGCGCACCCGGGGTGACCTTCATGGCCACGCGGGAACATGCGCACGCGATCGCGCTGGACTGAACCAGGGTGGAATAAAAACTCCACGACGCGCGAGGATGCTCGCGCGATGGACGTCGCCCTCCGCGAGGAACAACTCAGCGCGCTGACCCACGGCGTCGGCGCGCTCCTGGCGCTCGCCGGGGGCGCGATCCTGGTCGCGCTCGCAGCCTTGCATGGCGATGGCTGGCAACTCGCCGCCGCCATCGTCTTCTCCATCAGCCTGCTGCTGCTCTACAGCGCCTCCACGCTGTATCACGCGGTCCAGCACCCGCGCGCCAAGTCCGCGCTGAAAGTCTTCGACCACTGCGCGATCTACCTGCTGATCGCGGGCACGTATACGCCCTTCACGCTGATCGGGCTGCGTGGCGACGTGGGCCGCAACCTCTTCATCGCGATCTGGTCGCTGGCGGCCGCGGGCATCGCGTTCAAGCTCTTCTTTACCGGCCGCTTCAAGTTGTTGTCGACGGCGGTGTACGTGGCGATGGGCTGGCTGGTGCTGCTCGCGATCAAGCCGGTGTGGCACGCACTGGATGCCTGGACATTGGGATGGCTGCTCGCGGGCGGGGTTGCTTACACGCTGGGCACCGTGTTTTATCACCGCCCGTCGATGCGGTATTCGCACGCGGTGTGGCACTTGTTCGTCGTCGCGGGCAGCGTGTGCCACTACATCGCGGTGCTCGCGCAGGTGCACGCCGCGGCGTGAGGCGCGCCTTCACTGAATCGTGCGCAACGCGTTCACCGTCGTTCCACGGCGTCGCCGGGATCGTGCGGGGATGGAACCGCCAAGCCTGGGCACGATCAAGCGACATCCGTGGTGGACCGCCCTCGGAGTGTCCACGGTCGCAATCGTCCTGCTGCTGATCTTCTGGGACTGGAATTGGTTCAAGCCACTTGTCGAGCGGCAGGTCGAAGCGCGCACCGGGCGCAAGTTCGAGATCACCGGCAACCTGGACGTCGACCGCTTCGGCTGGACACCGCTCGTGCAGATCGGCCGCTTCCGATTCGGCAATGCGAAGTGGTCGAAAGACCCGACGATGGCGCAAGCCGAATGTCTGCAGTTGGCGATCGAACTCAAGCCGCTGCTGTTCCACCGCGAAGTCCGCATTCCGGAAATCCGCCTGCGCAAGCCGATCCTGCGCCTGGAATATGGCCCGAACCACGTGGGCAACTGGATCTTCGGCGAACCCTCGACCGGCACGACGCAATACGGCGCGCTGTGGATCGACGACGGCCGCGTGCGTTTCATCGACGCGCCGAACAAGACCGACATCGCGGTCGCCGTGCGCAGCGACATGCGCGACCCGACATCGAAGGCGCCGCCGATCCTCGCCGAAGGCGGCGGGCAGTGGGAAGCGCGCAGCTTCCGGATGCACGGGCGCGCCGACGCGCCGCTGGAAATGCGCGAAACCACGCGCCCCTATCGCATCGACGTGCATGCCACCGCAGGCAACACGAAGGCGCATGCGCGCGGCACGCTGCTCGATCCGATCCGGCTGCGCGGCTTCGATCTGAAGTTCGCCTTGTCGGGGCCGAACCTCGCCGAGTTGTATCCCCTCGTCGGCATGGCGATTCCTGATTCGCCGCCGTATGCGTTCGATGGTCGGCTGACCCGCGAGCTCACTTCGACCAAACGCACCGGAACCCAGGACACCGGCAACCTCTGGCACTACAACGATTTCACGGGGAAACTCGGCGACAGCGACCTCGGCGGCGATGCGAGTTTCGAAACCGGCCGCAAGCGCCCGATCCTCACCGCGAACCTGGTTTCGAAGCGCCTGGACATCGACGACCTCGCCGGCTTCATCGGCAAGGCACCGCCGGCCGGCGCCGGCGAAACCGCGACGCCCGGGCAACGCAAGCAGGCGGCGGTGGAAGCGTCCAAGGCGCGCGTATTGCCCGACCACCCGTACGAACTCGACAAGCTGCGCGCGATGGATGCCGACGTGCGCTGGAAGGCGCATCGCATCAACGCGCCGAAGTTGCCGATCGACGACATGGACGCGCATCTGTTCATCGACGCGGGGCTGTTGCGACTGGACCCGCTGAACTTCGGCGTCGCCGGCGGCGACATCCGTTCGACGATCCGCATGGATGCGCGCGAATCGCCCATCCGCACGCGTGCCGACATGCAGGTGCGCAACCTCCACCTCGGGCAACTGTTGCCGACGGTGGAACTGACGAAGGACGCGATCGGCAACATCGGCGGCGACATCCATATCACCGGCACGGGCAATTCCATCGCCCGCATGCTCGGCACCGCCGACGGCGCTGCGCAGGTCGGCATGGGCAAGGGACAGATCAGCAACCTGCTGATGGAGTACGCCGGCATCGACATCGCCGAGGCGCTGAAATTCCTGGTCGAAGGCGACAGGAAGATCCCGATCCGCTGCGCGTTCGGCGATTTCACGGTCAATGACGGCGTGATGCAGACGCGCAGCATGGCCTTCGACACGACGGACACGATCATCCTGGGCGAGGGCACGATCAGCATGAAGGACGAAACCTTCGACCTGCACCTGCGCCCGCGCCCGAAGGACCGCAGCCTGTTCTCGTTCCGCGCGCCCTTGCTGGTCGAGGGAACGTTCCGCGATCCCTCGTTCCGGCCGGACATCAAGCGCGTGGGCTTGCGTGCGGCCCTCGCGCTGACGCTCGGCAGCATCGCCCCGCCTGCGGCCTTGCTGGCGACGCTCGAACTCGGACCGGGCAAGGATGCCCAGTGCGGCGGCAAGTACGCGAAGTAGACGTCAGCTCGCGATGTAGCGTTGCAGCTGGTCGATCTCCACCTGCTGGTCTTCGATGACGGCCTTCACCAGGTCGCCGATCGAAATCACGCCGAGCACCGCGTCCCCATCGACCACCGGCAGGTGGCGAATGCGCTTGTCGGTGACCAGTTGCATGCAATGGTCGGCGGTGTCGGCCAGGCCGACGCGGATGACGTTGCTGCTCATGATTTCGGACACCGGCGTGGTCGCCGACGAGCGGCCCTGCAGGACGACCTTCCGCGCGTAGTCGCGTTCGGAAACGATGCCGATCAGGCGGCCGCCCTGGAGTACCAGCAGCGCGCCGATGCGCTTTTCGGCCATCAGCTTGATCGCCTCCAGGACCGGTTGGTCCGGGCCGATCGCGAAGACTTCAGGCGCTTTCGATTCGAGCAGGTGGCGTACCGTGCGCATCGTCGTGTCCCTGAGCTGGCACCTGCCCCGAGGATACTCCCCTCGCCGGCCGCCAGGCGTCGACGAGGTAGAGGGGGCGTTGCTTGGCCTCCTCGTAAAGTCGGCCGAGATATTCGCCGATCGTCCCCAGCGCGATCAGCTGCACGCCGCCGAGGAAGAGGATCACGACCATCATCGTGGGCCAACCGGCGACGGGATCGCCCCACGCGAGCGCCTTGACGATCACCCACAACGCATAGACGAAGGCGAGCAGCGCCGTGAGCAGGCCGATGTAGGTCGCCACGCGCAGCGGCGCGGTCGAAAAACCGGTGATGCCTTCGATCGCGAAATTCCACAGGCGCCAGAAGTTGAACTTGGTCTGCCCCGCGGCGCGCGGTGCGCGGACGTAAGGCACCGCGACCTGGCGGAAGCCGACCCAGCCGAACAAGCCCTTCATGAAGCGATTGCGTTCGCGCAGTTGCCGAAGCGCGGCGACGGCGCGGGGCGACAGCAAGCGGAAGTCACCGGTGTCCGGCGGCACCGGCGTGCGCGAGAGGCGGCCGATCACGCGATAGAACGCATGCGCCGTCGCGCGCTTGGCCCACGTCTCGCCCTCGCGTGCCTGGCGCTGGCCGTGGACGTCGTCGAAGCCTTCGCGCCAATGCGCGACGAATTGCGGGATCAGTTCCGGCGGATCCTGGCCATCGGCATCCAGGATCAGCACCGCGTCGTCGCCCACATGATCCAGGCCCGCGGTGAGCGCGGCTTCCTTGCCGAAATTGCGCGACAGGCGCAGCAGCGCGACGCGTGCATCGCCGGCGGCGATCGATTGCAGGACCGACCACGTCGCGTCGCGGCTGCCGTCGTCGACGTACAGCACGCGACCGGGCAGCCCATCCTGCGCCAGGCCGTCGAGCACGGCCTGCAGGCGGGGATGCAGCAGCGGCAGCGCTTGCGCTTCGTCGAAGGCTGCGACGAGCACGGTCAGGCCGGGCTGGGCCTGGCCCGTGCGGCGGGTGAACTCGTCGGTGCGGTGCGCTTCCATGCGCCGATGTTAGTGCAAGGCCGGTGCCTGCATCGCGCTCAGTCGAGCGCGTGCAGCCACGCCGCGCCCCCAAGGTGCCCGGCCTGGCGCTGGATCGCCGCGCTGCGTCGCTGCACGTACGGGCCGGGCTTGCCGGCGTCGTACTTGCGCGGGTTGGGCAGCACCGCGGCCAGCCGCGCGGCCTGGTCGGCCGTCAGCCGCCGCGCGTCGCGGTTGAAGAAGCGGACCGCCGCGGCCTGCGCACCGTAGGTGCCGTCGCCGAATTCGGCGATGTTGGCGTACACCTCGAGGATGCGTCGCTTGGGCCACAGCGCTTCGATCAGCACCGTGTACCAGGCCTCCAATCCCTTGCGCACCCAACTACGCCCGCTCCACAGGAACAGGTTCTTGGCCGTCTGCTGCGAGATGGTGCTTGCGCCGCGCAGGCGCTTGACCGGCGTCCCGCGTTTTTCCGCACGTTCGACCATGCGCTGGTTGTGCGCGCGGGCCTTTTCGATCGCCGCGATGTCGAAGCCGTGGTGCGTGGCGAAGTTCTGGTCCTCCGCGGCGACGAGCGCGACCGGCAAGGCCGGTGCGATCGCGTCCAGGTCACGCCAGTCGTAACGCGTGCGGTACGCGAAGTCGCCCTCGCCGATCGCTTCGAAATGCCGCGCGATCATGAACGCGCTCAGCGGCGGATCGACGAAGCGCAGCACGAGCACCTGGAGGGTGGTCAGCAGCGCGAACACCAGCGGCGAGAGCAGCAGCCATCGCAACCACCGGCGGCGCGGACGCGCTTGCGTCCGGCGTGGGCCGGCCCCATCTGTCGTTCTTCCCGAACCCACGTCCTTTCCCCCTCGTGCGTGCGGCGCGCATTATCGCCGCGCGAACTCACGATGGCGCGACACATCGCCGATGAAGATTTCCGACCAGATGACCGACACCCCTTCCCCGCACGATGCCGACGGCCAGGACGACCGCCTGACGCGTTTCCTTCTCCCCGAGGCCGGCGTGCGCGGCGTGCGCGTCCACCTCGACGCCACGTGGCGCCAGATCCGCGATCGGGTGGCCACTTCGGAGCAGGGCCCGTACCCGGCAAGCATCGCGCGACTCCTCGGCGAAGCCACGGCCGCGTCGGCGCTGTTCACCGGCCATGCGAAGGTCGACGGCCGCCTGTCGGTACAACTGCGGGGCCGCGGCGCGCTGCGCACGCTGTTCGCCGAATGCACCGCGGCGGGCACGCTGCGCGGCATCGCGCAGTTCGACGACGAGCAGCCGGCGCCGCAGGGCCTGGCCGACCTCGGGCCCGACCCGATCCTCGCCATCACCATCGAAAACCCGGCCCCGCACGGCCGGGACCCCCAGCGCTACCAGGGCCTGGTGCCGCTGGAAGGCGGCGACATGCGGTCGGCCTTCGAGCACTACTTCCTCCAGTCCGAGCAATTGCCCACCCGGCTCCTGCTGGCCGCCGACGACAACAGCGCCGCGGGCCTGATGCTGCAGAAGCTCCCCGGCGACGCGGGCGATGCCGACGGCTGGACACGGGCCTGCGCCCTGTTCGACACGCTGACGCCGAAGGAGCTCCTCGAGCTCCCCCGCACCACCTTGCTCCACCGCCTCTTCCACGAGGAAGCCCCGGAGTTGTTGGCCGACAAGCCTTTGCGCTTCGGGTGTTCCTGCTCGCGGGAACGCGTCTCGGCCATGCTCGAGTCCCTGGGGCGGGAGGAAGCCGAGGCTTCGGTGGCCGACGGGACCGCGCGGGTGCGTTGCGAGTTTTGTGGGCAGGGCTACGCCTTCACGGCGGCCGAGATCGCGGGGCTGTTCGCCCCGGGCTCGGCGCCCATGCCCGCCCCCGAACGAATGCAGTAACGGGACGCTGGTCCCGCTCCGGGTGTACTTTTTTGCCTCCAGACGATTGTTAAATAAACATAAACGGACTAGGATTCAGACAACCGCCGCCACAGGAACTTCAACCGGTCCGCCGGGTCACAAACCGCCATGCGACGCCCGCTCCGCCAACGCCTGTGCATTGCCCTGATCGCCTTCGTGGCGGCGGCTGGCGCGCATGCGCAATCGCGGAACAAGGACGGCATGGTGGAGTTGCCCGTCTGGAACCAGGCGAGCGGCAAGGTCGAAGCGGTATTGCTGCTGGAACCCACGCAGACCGCGGTCGGCATCCGCAAGCAATTCAGTGAGGGCGCGCTCGACACGGCCTTCGGCCTGGATGCCGGCGATTCGCTCGGCCTGCTGTGCGATCGCAAGACCGGCGTGGCCAGCGCGATTTCCAATCTCGCCAACCATTGCCTGCTCGCTTCGCTCGACGAGCCCACCGACAGTCGCCATCTCAACGCGACCACCGCTTTCAGCCGCAACGGCGGTCGCGTGGGGCTGAGCATCGGCACCGGGCAGGAAACCTTGCCGGCGTGGCTCAGCCCGAATGCGCGGGCGAAAGTCGAGCAGCACGACGTCGCCGTGTTCGGGCAGAAGAACATCGGCCGCGAAGGTTTCATCACCATCGGCGGCACCATCGCGAAAGCGCGCCTGGTTTCGGTGGCGGATGTCCCGGAACTCGCCGATCGCTGGGATACCCGCAGCTTCAGCGTGGGCGGTGGCTACGGCAACTTCAGCGGCAACATCATCGGCCGCGTCGTCGACGTGCCGGGCCAGGCGGACAACTTCCAGGGCTTCGGCATCGGCCTGACGTGGCGCACCCCGTGGCGCGGGCAGCTGACCGTCGGCGCGGAAAACGTGGTGACGCGCGGCAAGAATCCCTTCGCCCTGCCGGCGGACACCGAAGACCAGGGCACCGTGCCCTACGTGCAGTACCAGCAGGATCTCTGATCCGCCGGGTGCTGTAGGCCGGCGCCCTCAAGCCTCGCGCGCCAATCCTTCGATCAGCGGCCGCAAGTGCGCCTCGTACGGCGCCCACTTCGGCACGTCCCGCGCTTCCACTTTGCCACGCACCTGCACCGCGCTTGCGGTCGAGACCCCGCGCGTGCGGTTCTGCAGCGCGAGCATCTCCGGTTCGTAACGGAAGCCGCAGAACGCGGAGACCTCGCGCAACACGCGCTCGGTGTCGCGCGTCAGCGCCGTGTAATCGACATCGAGGATGCGCCCGGGAAATGCGGCGTGCCAATGCGCCATCAGGCGCCGGTAGTGGTGATGGAAATCGGCGAGCTCGGCCTGGTCGTACGAATACGCGTTGGCCATGGAGAACAGCTCGCGCAGGTTGGAGAAACACGTCTGAACCGGGTCGCGCACCATGTGCAGGATCTTCGCGTCCGGCAGCGCGCGGCAGATGAACCCGATATTGAGGAAGTTCGAAGGCAGCTTGTCGGTGAACCAGCGCGCATCTCCCACGCGCCACGCGATGCCGTCGCGGTAACCCTGCCCCACCGCGGCAAAGTCCGCCTCGCGTGCGCGCGCAACGATTTTCTCGTCGATCACGCCCGGGCAATGATGGTCTGTCGCCCACCGCATCTGCGTGGTGAAGTCGTATAGCTCCCCGACGCCATGCACGTCGGGATGGCCGTCCAGCAGTTGTTCGAGCAGCGTGGTCCCCGAACGGTGCATGCCGACGATGAAGATCGGCGTGCTTGCTGTCGCCGTCGCCGGCGCGACCGGACCCGTCGGAAGATCGATCAGTGCGTCGAACAGGCGCTGCGTTTCTTCCCGGGAATACGACAAGGTCGGACGCTTCGCACGACACATCTGTTCCAGCGCAGCCCATGCGCCTTCGTAGTCGCCGATGTCGTCGAGTTCCTTGTGCAGCGCATCGGCGAGCATCGCGATTTCCTCCGGCTTGCGGCCGGGGCGTCGCAGCTGCGCACGGATCGCATCGACATGGTTGGAGGTCCTGGTCTGCTTGCGCGCACGCGCGAGCACGGTCCAGCCATGCGGGATCTCCGGCGCGCGCTTGTGGCTGCGCAGCACCTCGGCCTCCGCTTCGTCGAAGCGCCCGAGATACGTCAGGATCTGCGCGCGCGCGACCAGCGTGGGCGGAAAATCGGGATCCGCGCGGCGCGCTTCGTCGAGCAGCGCCAGTGCGCGTGTCTGTTCGTTGAGGTAACTGAATTGTGCCGCCGCGGCCAGCAGCACCGGGATCGGCACGTTCGACAACGGGCCGAGACGGTCGATGGCCTCGTGCATCTCGGGCACGGCGTTGAACGTGCGCAGGCGCGAGAACATCTCCCGCAACACCGAGGGATCGCGCGGACGTGCGCGCTGCGTCTTCAAGGCATACTCGCGCGCGGCGCGATAGTGCCCGGCGAGCGAATGCGCGTAGGACAGGTGCAGCAACACGTTGGCGTCGTTCGGGCGCGCGGCGTCGAGCCGTTCGTACAGGGCGATCGCCTGCGCGAATTCCCGACGCGTGACGTGGAGGTCGGCCTGCTGGCGCAGGCGTTGTTCTTCCTGCGGGAGCATCAGTCGAGCAATCCGTGCGAAGACAGCCGCGCGCGCAGCGGTTCGAGCTGCGGCGCGTAGCGTTGCCACCCCCCGACGCTGCGCGCATGGATCGGCTGGCGCACCTGCGTGCTGCTGGCCGTCGAGACCGGCGCGGTGTTGCCGGTGATGTCCATGCAGCGTGCATCGAACGGCAAGCCGCAGAAGTCGAGCAACGCGCGCACGGTGGGTTCGGTGTCGGTCACGAGTGTTTCGTATTGCACTTCGAGGAACCTGCCCGGCAAGGTGTCGCGCCAATGGCGGCACAGTGCGTCGAAACGCGCGTAGTGGTCGGCGAGTTCTTCCAGGTCGTAGCTGTATCCGTACGCCGCATTGCCGAACAACTCCTTGAGGTTGGAGAAGCATGCATCCATCGGATCGCGGCGCAGGCAGATGATGCGCGCACTCGGCAATGCCCGCGCGATGAAGCCGGCGAACGCCGCGTTCATCGGATTTTTGTCCGTGAGCAACGGCTTGCCCTGTGCGCGATGTTCGGTGCGTGCCATGTAGGTGCGCCCAACCGCATCGAGATCGGCTGCGGCAACGCGCGCGACGACATCGGCCGTCACGGTCGTGCCGAGGAACGCATCGGTCGCCATGCACAGCGCACTGTGGAAATCGTTGAGCTCTCCGCCCTGCGCGACGCTGTCGTGTCCGCCGACGATGCGTTCGACCAGGGTCGTGCCCGTGCGCGGCATCCCGAGGATGAAAATCGGCGCGAACGATGCATCGTTGGCCGGTGTATCGCCCGTCGTCACCGGCGTCCACCGCCGGAGGGCCTCGAAGCCCGCCTGTTCGTCGCGGCCGTCGTACGGCACCGTCGCGCGCTTGATCGCGGCGCCCGCTTGCAGATGGCGCCATGCGGCGTCGGTATCGCCGGCGTCGTCGTATTCCTTGAACAACGCGAAGTGCATGTAGTCGCGCGTGGCGTCCTCGACCGGGAGCGCGGCAAGCGCACGCTCGATGCGTTGCGTGCGCGCACCCGGCGGCGAGGCCTTGCGCAGGGACGCGAGCGACCAGTGCGCCAGCGCGTAGGACGGATCGATCGCGATGCAGCGCTCGTATTCGGCGGCGGCTTCGTCCATCCGGCCGAGGTAGTTGAGAACCTGCGCCTTCGCGTAGGTCAACGCGCCGCTCGGCAGGATGCGCGGCGCGACGTCGCGAATCAGGTCGAGCGCGCAATCGAGCTTGTCGATCAACCACAGATGCTGCGCAAGCATGGCCGCGTTGCGGATCAGGTCCGGGGCTTGCCAATCCGCCCCCATGATCAACTCGAAGACGAGTTGCGGTTCATCGAAGGCCAACAGGCGACGCGTGACGTGCGCAAGGTCGCCTGGCCGCTGGCTGCGGACCGAGCTCGCGCAACGCAATGCATGCTCGCGCGCCGCACGATAGTGGCCCTGCCCTTCTTCGATCACCGACATGCGCAGCCGCACGTACAAGCGGTCGGGATCGGCCGCGAGCAGCGTTTCGTAGATCGGCTTGGCCTCGAGCGGGCGGCCCTGGTTCTCGAGCGTCCTGGCCAATCGCCACTGGCGCTCGAACTCGCTGTCCATGGGAGGGGCGTCGTCGAAAGGATTGCCCGCATCCTACAAAAAAAAGCGGCCGCCCGAAGGCGGCCGCTCCCCTATCGCTGACAACCGATGGATCAGAAGTCGTACTGCACCATGAAGCGCACCGAACGCGGCGCCTGGTACGAACGCGGCAGCAGGTAGGTGTTGAGCGGAATACCGGTATCCGCGTCTTCCGCCACTTCGCTGACCGACGTGACCTTCTGGTTGTTGAACACGTTGAACACGTCCATCTTGAACATCAGGCCCGCCGCCCACGACGGCTGGTAGCCGACATTGAGGTCGATCGAGTTGGTCCACGGCAGGCGACCGGCCGTGCCGCGCGGACGCGGTGCGAACGGATAGTGCGGACCCTGCAGGTCGTTGAAGTCAATCGGCTGCTGGCCGGCCGGCGTCGTACCGCAACGCATGAACGACGAACCGTACGGGTGGAAGCCCGTGCCCGACGGCCACGGCTGCAGCACGCCCAGGCAGTTGATCGGACGACCGGACTGCACCAGCAGGTTCAAGCCCACCGACCATTGGTCGCTGATCTCGTAGTTGCCGAACAGCTTCAGCGCGTGGCGACGGTCGTTCGGCAGGTAGCCGTACGTGTCGACCGCGAGCTCGCGGTAGTCGAAGTCCTGCGTGGTGTTGGTGTCGCTCTGGCCGATGTCGGACTTAACGCCGCCTTCGGTGTTGCCCTTGTTGTAGGCCAGCGTGTACGAACCCTGGAAGAAGAACTTGTCCCAGTTGCCGTCGAGGAAGAATTCGAGGGCGTGGTACGAACGCTTGGCTTCCGGCGCGAGGCGCGAACCGGGGATCGTGTTGAGCACCGGCGCGAGCGGACCGTCGCCGTCGAGATCGGTGTACAGCACCGCATCCTTGCCCGGGTTGATCAGGCGGCAGTACGGGAAGCTCGGGTTCGGAATCACTGCCTGGCCGGCGGTGTCCGGGTTGGCGTCGAGGACCGCGGTGTAGTCGCAGTTGTCGTCGATGGCGGCCTTCAGCTCACGCATGATCGCGCGGGTACCGAAGGTCATGTGGTCCGTCACCGCCATCTGCATGCCCAGGATGTATTCGTCCTGGTACATCGGGTCGAGGTTCTTCGCGGCGATGGTCTGCGAGTCGTGCGCACGACCGTCTTCGCCGTTGATCAGGGTCAGCGGATTCAGCGGGCCGGCCAGGATCGGCTCGCCCGTCACCGGGTCGACGCCCGTGAACAGGTTGTTGTTCGAACGCTGGAAGATCGACGCGCTCGAACCGCGCACCGCGACGCTCGGCGTGAGCGGCAGGGCGTAGCGACCGGCGTTACCGTAGATCTTGAACGTGCTGTCGCCGTTGACGTCCCACGAGAAGCCGAGGCGCGGGCCGAACTGGTTCTTGATCTCGACGAACGTGTCACCCGACGCGGACTTGTTCTTGAACGTGTCCCAGCGGCCGCCGTAGTAGACGATGAAGTTGTCGGTGATGTTCCAGCTGTCTTCGACGTAGAAGGCTTGCTGTTCCAGCTTCACCGTCGTACCGCGGGCGGTGGACTGGCGACGCACGACGTCGAACTCGTCGCCGTTGTTCGGCACGCCATCCGGGTTGCGGGTCGAGTAACGCCACAGCCAGCCACCGACGTTCGCTTCACCGGCGACCGACTCGTAATCGTCGACGTCGATACCGAAGCGGATCTGGTGCGAACCGAGCGCCCACTCGGCGTCGATACGCCACTGGTCGCGGGTGTCTTCGTTGTTGTCCGCCTGCAGCAGCGCGCCGCCCATGAGGTGGCAGGAGCTGCCGTACGTGCCGGTCACGGCCTTGCGGTAGCCAGGACGGATGTCGAGGATCGCCGGGCAGCCACCGAGCGTGGTGCTGGCGAGCGGGTCGGTCGAGTAGGCGTCGGTGATGTTGCCCGAGTACACGACTTGGGAACCGTCCGGGTTCTCCAGGTGCTGCTGGCGCTTGAACACGCCGTGGCCGTACAGGGCGCTCAGCGTGAACGAGTCGCTGATGTAACCCGTGTACTTCAGGACGTAGTTGTCGCCGCCCTGTTCGTCGACGAGCTTGCCGGCGAAGTTGCCGCGCGCGAGCACGCCCGGCTGGTTGGCGTAGACGCTGGTCTTCGTGGTCTGGTCGTCCGAGAACGCCGAGAATTCCAGCAGGTTGTTGTCGTTGATGTTCCAGTCCAACTTCACCAGCCAACCCGGCGTCTTGACGGTCGAGTCGTTGTTGGTGAAGGCGTCGATGTTGCCGTAGTTGGTCGAGTCGTTGTTCGTCAGCGACACCAGCCCGTAGGCGAACAGCCTGTCCTTGATCAGCGCACCGCTGGCCCACAGGTTGGCGTTGACACCTTCGAAGGTGTCCTTCGAGTTGTCTTCCTGGAGCCGGCCGAAGTCGGTCGCGACGAGCGGGTTGGCGTAGTAGACGTTCTTGACGTCTTCGCGCATCGAATCCGGCGCCCAGTAGACATTGCCACCGGCGTGGAATTCGTTGGTACCGCGCTTGGTGATCTGGTTGATCACGCCGCCGAGCGAACGGCCGAATTCAGCGCCGTAACCACCGGTCTTGACCTGCTGCTCGGCGATCGCCTCGAACGGGACCTTCGAGAAGTTCAGGCTGCGGAACGAGTTGGTGACGTTGAAGCCGTTGATGTAGTACTGGTTTTCCGCAACCGACGAACCACCGAACGACGCGAGGTTGCCGAACGCACCATCGCCCTTCACGGTGCCGGGGGCGAGCAGCGCGACGCTGGTCGTGTCGCGCGCGACCGGAATCTTCGCGAGCTGTTCGGCGGTGAGGATCGTGGTGGATTCGACCGACGTGACGTCGATCGGGTTGACCGCCTGGCCCGTGACCGTGACGGACTCGAGTTCCTGCGGGCTACCGGTGGGGGCGGCGTAGCTGACGTTTGCAGCGGTACCGACGTTCACCGTGATGTTGCGCGGGCTGCTGCCATTGCGCGTCACCGTGTACTGGCCGATCGGCACCTGCGAGAAGCGATACGAACCGTCGGCACCGACCGTGAGCGTGCGCGAGAAACCGGTGTTGGGGTTGGAGATGGTGATCGTGTCACCGGCTTGTGCCGAACCCGACACCGCACCCGCGGTGTTGGTCTGCGCCTGGACGCCACCGATGAAACAAAAACCGAGCGCGAGACTCAACGCGCTTCGCTTCAAGCCTTTCTTAAGATGTTCAGAAGCCATTGCTAACCCCCTCGGGGATGGTTGCGGATTGACAAACATCAGCCGGTAAGCCGTCCGACCGCCCGACTATAGACCCTTGAACATTTCCTTAACAAGTACCTTCCGGCGATTTAACGCAAGTGGCCAAAACAAAAACTTTTCCGAGTTTTTTAACTTTCGAATCAGGTACTTGCATCCGATTCCAGCGATTCCGGACCCTCCTGCAACGGTGTGAGCTGTCGCTGGTAACGTTTCCAGCCCCCTCGCACCGACAAAAAGGCCGCCTCTCGGCGGCCCTTTCGTCCCCGCATGCCGGCAACGTCAGAAGTCGTACTGGATCATGACGCGCACCGAGCGCGGTGCCTGGAAGCTGGCGGGCACCAGGTAGGTCTCGGAGGCCAGGCCCGTCTCGGGCACTTCGGCCAGTTCGTTGACCGAGGTGACCTTCTGCGAATTGAACAGATTGAACACGTCGATCTTGAACTGCAGTCCCGCAGCCCACGCCGGCGCGTACGCGACGTTCATGTCGAGGTTCTGCGTCCACGGCAATCGGCCCGCCGTACCGCGCGGCACCGGCAGGTTGTTGCAGCGCATGAAGGCCGCATCGTACGGATGCGGGTCGTAACCCGGGCCGGGAGGCGCACCCGGCGCACGCGCCGGATCGCGATCGAGCACACCGATGCAGTTCAGCGGCCGGCCCGACTGGATCAGCAGGTTGGCGCCCACCGACCACTCGTCCGTGATCTCGTAGTTGCCGAACAGCTTGATGCTGTGGCGGCGATCGTTCGGCAGGTAGCCGTACGTATCCGTCGTCAGCTCGATGTAATCGAAATCCTGCGTGACGCTCGTGTCGTTCTGCCCGATGTCCGACTTCACGCCGCCCTCGGTGTTGCCGATCGACTTGGCGAAGGTGTACGAACCTTGCAGGAAGAACTTGTCCCAGCTGCCGTCGACGAAGAACTCCATCGCCGAATAGTTGCGCTTGGCCTTCGGGGACAGGCGCGAACCCGGGATCACGTTCGTCACCAACTGACCATTGCCGAGCAGGTCCGTCACGAACACCGCATCCTTGCCCGGATTGAACATGCGGCAATAGGGGAAGCCGGGATTGGGCAGCAGCGCGAAGTCGCCGGCGGCATTCGAGAACCCGAGGAAGTCGCCTGCATCGTCGAACGTGGCGGAGAACCCGTTCGCATCGAGCACCGCGGTGTAATCGCAGTTGTCGTCGATCGCCTGCTTCAGTTCGCGGTAGATGCCGCGGATGCCCAGCGACAGATGGTCGGTCAGCGCCTTCTGGAAGCCGAGGATGTACTCGTCCTGGTACATCGGATCGAGGTTCTTCGACGCGATGGTCAGCGGATTCTTCGGCCGGCCATCTTCGGAGTTGAGATACAGGAAGCTGTCGGGGACCGCGACCGGAAGGTTCGGCGCACCGGTGGTCGGATCCACGGTTTGGTCGAAGTCGAAGCTCTCGCGGCTGAACAAGGACGCCGACGCACCGCGCACGGCCACCGACGGCGTCAGCGGCAGCGCGTAGCGCCCTGCGTTGCCGAAGATCTTGAACGTCGAATCGCCGAACACATCCCACGAAAAGCCGAGGCGCGGGCCGAACTGGTTGCTGATCTTGACGTAGCTCTCGCCATTGCCGTTGAGGTTCTCGAACGTATCCCAGCGCAGGCCGAAGTAGCCGATGAAGTTATCGGTGATGTTCCAGGCGTCCTGGATGTAATACGCGTGCTGTTTCACCTTGACGGTGGCGCCCTGCTGGAAGAACTGCTGGCGCGCGCGGTCGAATTCGTCGCCGCTGTTCTCGATGCCATCGGGGTCGACCGTGGTGTAACGCCACTGGAACCCGCCTTCGATCGCCACGCCCGCAATGGACTCGAAGTCGTCGCTGTCGTAGCCGAAGCGCAGCAGGTGGTCGCCCAGTTGCCATTCGGCATCGACGCGGAACTGGTCGCGCGTGTCGCCCGAGTCGGTGCGGTCGATCTGGCCATTGTTCGCCAGGTTGGTGATGTTGCAGGTACTCGAATACACGCCCGTCGCAATCCGGCGGTACTCCGGGCGCGCATCGACGATCTGCGGGCAACCCGTTGCGATCGAATTGATGTCGCCGTTGTATTGCACAGGCAGTCCGGCAGCCGTGCGCAGGTGCTGCTCACGAGTGAATTCGCCGTGGCCGGCCAGTGCCGACAGGGTGAAGGTGTCGGTGAGATAGCCGGTGTACTTGAGGATGTAGTTCTCGCCGCCCTGGTCCTGGAAGTTGACACCGACCAGGTTGAGGCGTTCGGTGACGCCCGGGCGGTTGGCGAAGACTTCCTCTTCGGTCTTCTGCTTGTCGGAAAACGCGGTGAACTCGAGGATGTGGCTCTCGCTGATGTTCCAGTCCATCTTCAACAGCCACGTCGGGAACTCGATGTCGTCGCTGAGGTTGGTCGACGCGACCGCGTTGCCCCACGTTTCGTTCTTCGTCTTGCCGTAGGAGACCAGGCCGTAGGCGAAGAGCTTGTCCTTGATCAGCGCGCCGCTGGCCCAGATGTTGGTGCGCCATTCGTCCACGGTGTCCTGCGAGTTGTCCGAACGCAGCACGCCGTTGGTCTGGAAGGCATCGTGCACGTCCTCGCGCAGGTCCTTCGGGCTCCAGAAGACATTGCCGCCGAAGTGGAAGTCGTTCGTGCCGCGCTTGGTGATCTGGTTGACCACGCCGCCGAGCGAACGGCCGAATTCCGCGCCGTAACCACCGGTCTTGATCTGCTGTTCCTGGATCGCCTCGAACGGCACTTGCGCGAAGTTGAGGTTGCGGAACGCGTTGGTGATGTTGAAGCCGTTGATGAAGTACGCGTTCTCCGACACCGACGCGCCACCGAAGGACGCGAGGTTGCCGAAGACCGCATCGCCGCGGACGGTGCCGGGCGCGAGCAGCGCAACGGCAGTGGTGTTGAGCGGCACGGGAATCTTGGCGATCTGTTCGGACGTCAGGATGGTGGTCGATTCGACCGAGGTGACGTCGATCGGGTTGACCGCGCCGGTCCCGACGACTTCCACGCCTTCGAGTTCCTGCGGGCCGCCTGCCGCCGCGGGCGCCGCGTAGTCGACGTTCGCCGACGTCCCGACGTTGACCGTGATCTGCTTGGGCGAACTGCCGTTGCGCGTGACCGTGTACTGGCCGATCGGGATCTGCGAGAAACGGAAACCGCCATCTGCGCCGACGGTAAGCGTGCGCGTGAACCCGGTTGCGGGATTGGCCACGGTGATCGTGTCGCCTGCCGAGGCGTGCCCCGCCACCGCACCCGCCGTATTGGTCTGGGCGCTGACGCCACCGATGAAGCACAGCCCGAACGCGGCTGCGAGCGTGGTGCGCTTGAGGCGCCCGATGTTGCGCGTGGTCGCCATGGTCATTCCCTCCTGCCGAAGAACTCGAAGAAGAAGAAATGCGAAGGCCGTTACAGGCCACTGCGCCGGACCTTAGACCCCGAACAATTCCTTAACCAGTCCCTTCCGGCGAGATAACGAACACGTTGCTGAATCCATTGTCTCGCGCGTCTACAAACGCTTGAATCCAAGCGGTTTTTTATTGCCGAGTTGACGGACGCGCGCATTACAGCCGACGAATGGTCACGGCGAGACGCGCCGGATACAGCTGCTGTAGAGGTGTTTCGCGCGAGGCGACGGGATCAGTCGCGGGAGTCGGCCTCCACGTTCACCGCGAGCGCGATTTCCAAGGGCCGCAATGGCGTCGCGTAACGCTTCCACCACCCGACGCGCCCGGCATGGATCGGTTTGCGCACCTGCACGCTGCTGGCGGTGGTCACCGGTTGCAAGTTGGCGGTGATGTCCTGCACGCCGGCCTGCGGCGCGAGGCCGCATCCGGCAAGCAATGCGCGTGCGCCTGCGTCCGGCTGCGCGACCAGGGCCTCGTATTGCACGTCGACGATGCGATCCGGCGCGACCTGCTGTAGGTGTCGCATCAACCGCATCACGTTGCGATGGTGGTTGGCGACGTCCTCGAATGCGTAACTCCAGTCGTAGAACGCGTTGGTGAACAATTCGCGCAAACAGCCGAAGCATGCGTCCACCGGATCCTTGCGCACGTGCACGATGCGCGACTGCGGCAACGCGGCAAGCGCGAGGCCCGCGAGCACGACGTTGCCCGGATGCTTGTCGGTATGCCATCGGCTGCCGCCGCTGCGCGCTTGCGTCGCGTGCAGGTAAAGCGTGCCGACCGTCGCCGGATCGGTGCGCGCCAGGCGCTGCGCCGCCTGCGTGTCGAGGAATCCTTCGCACCAATAATCGCTGGCCCATTTGTAGGCCATGCGCAGTTCGTTCAACTCGCCGCAATTCGCCACGTCGGCGTGATTGCCGAGGATGCGCTCGACGACGGTCGTGCCCGAACGCGGCAAGCCGATGATGAAGAGCGGAATCCGCTCGGCATCGACGGCCTCGCGAGCAATGGTGTCCGGGCGTGCGGCATCGATGATGTCGTCGAAGATCGCGTCTTCGCGCGCGGCGTCGTAACGGCTCGTCGCCTTGCGCATTGCCATCGCACGCGCCAGGTGCGGCCACGCACGTTCGGGTTCGTCGGCATGGTCGAGTTCGCGGAACAACGCGTACGACCACGCGGAGACGGCGCCGACGTCGGCGTTACTCGCGACGAGGCGTTCCAGTCGCGCAATGCGCGCGGCGCGCCCTTCCGCAAGATCGAGCGAAGCCAGTGCGAAGTGCGCACCGGGATGACCCGGCTCCAGCGTGATCGCGTCTTCGAAGGCGGTGGCGGCTGCATCGAGACGCCCCGTGAATTTGAGTGCATTGCCGCGCAGGAAGGACAGCGCGGGGCTGCGCACCTTCGCATCGTCCGCCACATCGAGCCACCGCAACGCCGTCGCCGGATCGTCCAGCATCATCGCCTGCTCGGCCACGCCGGTCAGTTGCGTCGCATCCAGGCCCATGCGCGGATCCAGCGATGCCAGCAGCCGCGCGCACGTCGCGTACTCGCCGGTGGAAATCAGGCCGCTCGCGACGACCAGCACTTCATGCGGCGAGGCATTCGCCCGCAGGCCGCGTGCCGAAGCGCGCGCATGCGACACCGCCGCGCGAAACGCACCGCGTGCCTGGAACAGGCGAGACAGCATCCAGTGCGCGCCCCAGAAACCGGGTGCGCGCGCGAGCAATTGTTCGCACAGCGCGGCGGCGCGCGGGGGATCGGCGCGGAAGGCCAGTTGCGCTTCGCGCCAGAGAATGTCGGGGGACGGATCGTTCATCTGCATTCCGAATAAAAAACGGCCGCTGCGTGAGCAGCGGCCGTCGGTTTACCACAATCGACTCGATGGATCAGAAGTCGTAACGCGCCGAGAAGCGGAAGTAACGCGGCGTCTGGTAGTTCTGCGGCAGGAGGTAATCCTGCGAAGCCACCGGGGAAGCGCGGTTCTTGTCGCCGGTTTCGACGAATTCGGTGACGCCTTCGTCGCCGAGCAGGTTGAAGATGTCCATCTGCAGCGTCAGCTTGCCGTCGCCGAACGTCGGGGTCCAGGCAACGTTCGCATCGAACGTCTTGGACCACGGCGTACGACCATGGTCGCCGCGGTTACCCAGGTGCGGGTTACCGGCGGCGTCGTGGCAGTAGAAGCTCGAGGCCGAGTACGCGCCGATCGAGCCGCCGTCGACACCCTGGAACGACGGGTGGCTTTCCGGGATGTAGCCGTTGCAGTTCACCGGACGACCCGACTGGATGATCATGTTCGCGCCAACGCGCCACTGGTCGGTGATGTCGTAGGTACCGAACATCTTGACAGTGTGGCGACGGTCGTTCGGCAGGTAGCCGTACGCGCCTTCGCCGAACGCCGGGAAGTCGAAGTCCTGGGTGATGCCGGCGTCCGCCTGCTCCAGGGTCGAGTTCACGTAGCCTTCCGCGTTACCCGTGCTCTTCGCCCAGGTGTACGAACCCTGCAGCGTCCAGCGATCGGCCTTCATGCGCTCGAAGAAGAACTCGACCGCACTGTAGTTGCGACGGTACTGCGGCAGACCGAAGTAACGCGCCGGGATGGTCACCGTGGTGAACGTGCCGTCGTTGTTCAGGTCCAGCGCGAGGTCGGCGTCACGGCCCGGGTTGATCAGGTAGCACGAAGCGGCCGTGTTGTAGTCGTAGTTCGTGTAGCCGTTGTCGGCCGCCCAGTCGGCAAGCGCCTGGTGCGTGCAGGTGTCGTCGAAGCCGTCCTTGATCTTGCGCTTGATGCCGCGGACGCCGATGTTCCAGTTCTCATTGAGCTGCTTCTGCATGCCCAGGATGTATTCGTCCTGGTACATGGGGCTCAGGTTCGCAGCGGCAACGGTGGCCGGGTTCGGGGCGGTGAAGCTGCCGTTGAGCGCCAGGCCGCCGAGCTGCGTGCCCAGGGTCGGGGCGCCGGTGACCGGATCGACCGCCGTGTACAGGAAGTACTCGTTGGTCGTGGCTTCGGCGCCGGAGGCGCGGATCGAGGTGTTGTTGGCGACCGGGATGAAGTAGCGACCGGCGTTACCGAACACCTTGAACGTCGAGTCACCCATCACGTCCCACGAGAAACCGAGGCGCGGGGCCCACAGGTCGTCGGACTTCACGAACGAGACGCCATCGGCGTTCTTGTTGTCGAAGCGCTCGAGGCGGATGCCGCCGTACAGCATCAGCTTGTCGGTGACGTTCCAGCTGTCTTCCAGGTACGCCGCTTCGTTGGTGGTCTTGTAGCCGCCCGACGAACGCGTGATGAAACGACGACGCACGTACGGCTGGTCGTTCGGCACGCCGTTGGTCTCGCCGCCGGCACCCGGGGACGCGAAGTAACGGTAGTACACGCCACCGGCGTAATCGGTCGCGGTGAATTCGGAAACGAATTCTTCGCTGTCCAGGCCCGCGCGGACGGCGTGGTCGCCGATGCGCCAGTCAAGGTCGATGCGCCATGCCTTGCGACGGTCGGTATCCGGCGGCGCGCTGACAGGGCGGACCGCGGCGAAGCTCGCCGCCGGCCAGCAACCCAGGTACACCAGGCCCACGCCGTAGACGGTCGGGCAGTCTTCGCCCGGCAGGCCGCCCGGGATGTACGGGTTGTCGTACTTCAGGTCGCCGTACTGCGCCGACAGGGTCAGCGAGTCGGTGAGGTAACCGGTGTACTTGCCGATCAGCACGCTGCCGCCGGACTTCTGCTCGTAGTCGTACGCGAACAGATCGTTGTTGCGGCTGTACGGGGTGGCGCTGTCGTAATGCGTGCGGTCCAGGGTTTCCTTGTTGTAGATCCCCGTGAACTCGAGCAGGTGGTCGTCCGTGATGTTCCAGTCCAACTTCAACATGCCGCTGGGCGACGTGTTGGATTCGGTCTCGCTGCTGTTCTGGTCGAAGGTGTTCTTCGTGTTGTGGCGGCCGGTGACCAGGCCGAACATGAAGAGCCTGTCCTTGATCAGCGGACCACCGGCGTACGCGTTGTACTCGATGTTGTCGGCTTCATCGGCGGAACGGAAGACGAGCAGCGCGGCCGATTCCGGATCGCGCGAAGGCGCGTCCTTGCCGGTCGAACGCAGCTGGTTCGGTTCCCAATAGACACTGCCGCCACCCGACCACTCGTTCGTACCGCGCTTGGTCACGATGTTGATCACGCCACCCAGCGAACGGCCGTACTCGGCGCCGTAGCCACCGGTCTTGACCTGCTGTTCGGAGATCGACTCGAACGGAAGCTGCGCGTACGACAGCAGCGAACGCAGGTTCGTGACGTCGAAGCCGTTGATGTAGTAGCCGTTTTCCGCGACCGACGCGCCGCCGAAGGAGGCGAGGTTGCCGAGGCCGGTGTCGCCGCGGACGGTGCCCGGGGCAAGCAGGGCGACGTTGGTGACGTCACGCGAAACCGGAAGGGCCTGGATCTGCTCGGCGGTGAACACCGTCGTCGACTCGACCGACGAGACGTCGATCGGGTTGATCGCACCGGCGCCGACGACCGTGACCGCACCCAGTTCCTGGGCGGCGAAGCTGACCGGCGTACCGGTACCGACGCTGACGCGCACTTCGCGCGTCTGGCCACCGGAGATCACGCGGTAACGGCCCGGGGCGAGCTGCGGGAGCGCGAAGCGACCCGAAGAATCCGCCGTGACCTCACGCGCCGAACCGGTGTCCACATTCTCGATGCGAACCGTCGCGCCGCTCTGCGCGTCGCCGAAGATCGAACCCACGGAGCTCTGCGCCTGCACCGCACCTGCGAAGCAGAGGCCGAGGGCGACCGTCAGGGCGCTGCGCTTCAGCGTCAAAGATTTCATAGAAGCCATGTATTCCCCCCACGGGAAGGTTGAATAAAAAAGAGAAAAGTCCTGTCACTTTTGAGACACGACTGCCCGACTATAGGGGAAATAACGAATTGACAACAACAGCAAAACGGAATTAACACGCACTGGCGGACGCACGGGGTCCCGGCCCGCGGCTGTAAACCGCTGGAACCCCCTGATCTGACAAAGAAAAACGGGCCCCCGAGGGGGCCCGTCAGGGCGTTGGATTCGCTGGCGTATCGAGCTCAGGAAGCGCGCAATTCCGCGGCGATGCGCCCCTGCTCGCGCTTGAGTGCGTCGGGAACGCGCTCGCCGAATTCGGCGAGGAAGGTTTCGAGACTGTCGATTTCCGCCTGCCAGCCCGGGCGATCGAAGTCGAACAACACGCGCCGCGCTTCGTCGGACAAGGCCACGCCTTCCAGGCGGATGTCGTCGAATTTCGGCAACGCGCCGATCGGCGTTTCGGTGGCCGACGCGCGGCCTTCGACGCGGCCGATCATCCACTCCAGCACGCGCAGATTCTCGCCGAAGCCCGGCCACAGGAACTTGCCGTCGTCGCCCTTGCGGAACCAGTTGACGTGGAAGATCTTCGGCAGCTTCGCGCCGGGCTTGTCGAACGACAGCCAGTGCGCGAAATAGTCGGCGAAGTTGTAGCCGCAGAACGGCTTCATCGCCATCGGGTCGCGGCGCATCACGCCGACCGCGCCCGTGGCCGCCGCGGTGGTTTCCGAACCCATCGCCGCACCGACGAGCACGCCGTGCGTCCAGTCGCGCGCTTCGAACACGAGCGGCACGAGCGAGGCGCGCCGACCGCCGAAGACGATCGCCGAAATCGGCACGCCCTGCGCATCCTCGGCCTTCGGCGACCAGCTCGGGCACTGGCGCGCCGAGACGGTGAAACGCGCGTTCGGGTGCGCCGCCGGACCGCTGAAATCGTATGCATTGCCGCGCCAATCAAAGGCGGGCGTGCGGTCGTCGAGACCTTCCCACCACGGCTGGCCGTCGTCGGTCAGGCCGACATTGGTGAAGATCGTCTTGCGCTGGATCGACGCGAGCGCATTCGGATTCGATTTCTCCGACGTGCCCGGCGCGACGCCGAAGAAACCGGCTTCGGGATTGATCGCATACAGACGGCCATCGGGGCCCGGGCGCATCCAGCAGATGTCGTCGCCGACGGTCCACACCTTCCAGCCCGCGTTGCGATAGCCCTCCGGCGGAATGAGCATCGCCAAGTTGGTCTTGCCGCACGCCGAGGGGAACGCGGCGGCGATGTAATGCGTTTCGCCCTGCGGGTTTTCGACGCCGAGGATCAGCATGTGCTCGGCGAGCCAACCTTCGTTGCGCGCCTGGTGCGAGGCGATTCGCAGCGCGTGGCACTTCTTGCCCAGCAGCGCATTGCCGCCGTAGCCCGAACCGTAGGACTGGATCGCCAGTTCTTCGGGGAAATGCATGATGAAGCGGCGGTCCGGATCGAGTTCGCCGATCGAGTGCAGGCCTTTCACGAAACGCCCTTCGCGCTCGATGCGCGCAAGCGCCGCAGCGCCCATGCGCGTCATGATGCGCATGTTGGCCACGACGTACGGCGAATCGGTGATTTCAACGCCGCAACGCGCGAGCGGGGAATCGATCGGGCCCATGCAGTACGGGATGACGTACATCGTGCGCCCGCGCATGCAACCGGCGAACAATGCATCCATCTTCGCGTGCGCGTCGGACGGCGACATCCAGTGGTTGTTCGGGCCGGCGTCCTCGCGGTCGCTCGTGCACACGAACGTCAGGTGCTCCACGCGTGCGACATCGTCCGGATGCGAGCGATGCAGCCAGCTCTCCGGGTGCGTCTGCGAATTCAGCGGCAACAACGTGCCGTCCTCTTCCATGCCGCGGACCAGCCCGGCGAATTCGCTGTCGCTGCCATCGCACCAATGAATGCGGTCGGGTTGCGTCGTGCGCGCAACGTCCATGACCCATTGGTTCAACGCGTCCAACTGACTGCCCATCGTGGAATTCTCGACTTCAAGGGAAAGGGGTTGCGCGGCCATGCGGGTCCGCCCTCAGGACTGGGGAATGAGCGTGGACATCATGTGCTCGACATACGCTTCGAACTCGTCGTGCTGCATGTTCATCTGGTGCAACTGCAGATTGAGCTGCAGGAACCCGACGTAGGCCGAATACAACAGGCGCGCGCGATGCTGCGCATCCGTGCGGCTCAGGCCCGCTTGCCGGAAGGAGGCGGTGAGGTAGTCCATGCGTCGCTCGGACACGCGCACGATCACCGGCTGCACCGCCGGATGGTCGAGGGCCTTGAGCAACTCGGAATAGATGATGTGCGACTTGGCCTCGTGCGCGACCAGGTGGAACAGCTTGCGCAAGCGCTCGCGCGGATCGGGGATGGGTTCGAGGGAACCGAACACCGTTTCCTGTTCGACCTTCTCCCAACGCTCGAGCGCGGCGACCAGCAGGGCCTCGCGCGACGGGAAGTGCCAGTAGAAGCTGCCCTTGGTGACGCCCAGGCGCCGGGCGAGCGGCTCGACCGCGACCGAGGCCACGCCCTGTTCGGCGATCTGGTCCAGGGCCGCCTGCGCCCAATCTTCTGCGCTCAGGCGCGCGGTGCGTTCGTTGCGGATGGCGGCTTCGGTCATGGCACGCAGTCTACCGTACGGTTCCCTACCTTAGAGTATGCGCGGAGTGAGGACACGGTGTTGCCCTGCAGCGCGTTGACAGGCCATCCATTCTGCCCATACTTTGGCGTATGGTGCCTGCGGGCGCCGTCGTGATCAACCCTAGAAGTGTGGGCGCCCCTGCGTTCACCGGAGATCGAGATGAGCGTCGTCGTTCCTTTCCTCTTGTTGCTGCTCGCCGCGGGCTTCGCCGCCTACCACCGCATGCGCCTGGCGTACTGGGCGGCGATGACCGTGACCCTGCTGGTCGTGGCCTGGGTGCTCGGCGCAAACGCCAGCGCGACGATCGCCGCTGCCGTGCTCGTCGCCGCGATCGCGATCCCGCTGCTGGTGCCGGGCTTCCGCAAGGCGCGGATCACCACGCCCCTGCTCCACTTCTACACCAAGCTGCTGCCGCCGCTGTCGGACACCGAACGCACCGCGCTCGAAGCGGGCACCGTCGGCTTCGAAGGCCAGTTGTTCTCCGGCAAGCCGGACTGGGACCAGTTGCTGTCGCTTCCCAAGCCGCAACTCACCGCGGACGAGCAAGCCTTCCTTGACGGCCCGTGCGAAGAACTCTGCCGCATGACCGACGACTGGGACATCACGCACGTACGCGCCGACCTGCCGCCGGAGCTGTGGGACTACTGCAAGAAACACAAGTTCTTCGGACTCAACATCCCGAAGGAATACGGCGGCCTGGGTTTCTCGGCGCTGATGAACCACAAGGTCATCCAGAAGCTCGCATCGATCTCCACCGTCCTGTCTTCGACCGTCGGCGTGCCGAATTCGCTCGGCCCCGCCGAACTGCTGATGCATTACGGCACCGACGAACAGAAGCGCGACTATCTCCCGCGCCTGGCCGACGGCCGCGAAGTGCCCTGCTTCGCGCTGACCGGCCCGTTCGCGGGTTCGGATGCGACGTCGATTCCCGACTACGGCATCGTGTCGATGGGCGAATGGGCCGGCGCCAACGTGCTCGGCGTGCGCCTCACGCTCGACAAGCGCTACATCACGCTCGCGCCGGTCGCCACCCTGATCGGCGTGGCCTTCCGCATGTACGACCCCGAAGGCCTGCTCGGCGACAAGCGCGACATCGGCATCTCGCTCGCGCTGGTGCCGCGCGATACGCCCGGGCTGGAAATCGGCCGCCGCCATTTCCCGCTCAACTCGCCGTTCCAGAACGGGCCGATCCACGGCAAGGATGTCTTCGTGCCGCTGTCGCAGCTCATCGGCGGCGAAGACTACGCCGGGCAAGGCTGGCGCATGTTGATGGAGTGCCTGTCGATCGGCCGTTCGATCACCCTGCCCTCCACCGCCAGCGGCGGCGCGAAGAGTGCCGCGGTCGTCACCGGTGCGTACGCGCGCATCCGCAAGCAGTTCGGCTTGTCGGTCGGGCGTTTCGAAGGCGTCGAGGAAGCGCTCGCGCGCATCGGCGGCAAGGCCTACGCGATCAGCGCGCTCGCGCAGGCGACCGCCGCGGCCGTGGCGCGCGGCGAAAATCCCGCGGTGCCCTCGACGATCGCGAAGTACCACTGCACCAACATGGGCCGCGATGTCGTCGTCGATGCGATGGACGTGCACGGCGGCAAGGGCATCATCCTCGGCCCGCGCAACTATCTCGGCCGCGCGTGGCAGGCCACGCCGATCAGCATCACGGTGGAAGGCGCGAACATCATGACGCGCTCGCTGATGATCTTCGGCCAGGGCGCGATCCTCTGCCACCCGTGGGTGATGAAGGAAATGAAATCCGCGCAGTTGGCCGACCCGGTGGAGCGCATCGACAAGTTCGACGACGCCTTGTTCGGGCACATCGGCTTCGCGATTTCCAACGCCGTGCGCAGCCTGTGGTTCGGCCTGAGCGGCGCCAAGGTCGGCAAGGCCCCGGGCGACGATTACACGCGCCGTTTCTACCGCAAGCTCGATCGTTATTCCGCGGCGCTGGCGTTGATGGCCGATACGTCGATGTTGTTGCTCGGCGGCAAGCTGAAGTTCAAGGAATCGCTGTCGGGCCGCCTGGGCGACGTGTTGAGCCAGCTCTACATCGCCAGCAGCATGCTCAAGCGCTACGAGGATGAAGGGCGCCCGACGGGCGATCGTCCGTTGCTCGCGTGGGCCTTCCACGATTCGATCAACAAGATCGAAACGGCCTTGTCGGGCGCGCTGCGCAACTTCCCGATCCGTCCGATCGGCTGGTTGCTGTGGGCGCTGATCTTCCCGTGGGGCCGCCGCGCGCAGGCGCCGAGCGATCGCCTCGGCCACCAGGCCGCCTCGTTGCTGATGACGCCGTGCGATGCGCGCCAACGCCTGGCCGACGGCGTGTTCCTCACGCCGACCGCCAACAACCCGGCCGGACGCATCGACAGTTACCTGCCGAAGGTCGTGCTCGCCGAACCGGTGGAACGCAAGTTCCTCAAGGCGCTGAAGAACAGCGACATCCAGGCGATCGACTTCGCTTCCCAACTGGAAGAAGGCGTGCGCGAAGGATGGATTACCGCCGAGGAACGCAAGCAACTCGAGGAGCTGCGCGCGATGACGCTCGATGCGATCACCGTCGACGATTTCGAACCTTGGGAATTGCGTTCGGCAGGCTATGAACCGGCACACGGCGTGGACCATTCGCGCTTCGCCGCCTGAGGTGTCGGTCCTTGCGCTCTACCGCCGGTTCACGCGCTGGCCCGGCGGTCACTGGGTGTTCGCGCGCGCCGTCTGTTGGCGCGCGCCGTATTTCGCAAGCATCGCCCCGCGCATCGCGGTGCTGGAACCGGGCCGCTGCGAAGCGTCGATCGCGCACCGCCGCAAAGTCACCAACCATATCGGCACGGTGCATGCGATCGCGTTGTGCAACCTCGCGGAGTTCGCCGGCGGCCTGATGACCGACGTGTCGATCCCCGCGTCGATGCGCTGGATCCCGAAAGGCATGGCGGTCGAATACCTGGGAAAGGCAAAGGGCACGATGCGCGCGGTCGCAACGCCCGATGTCGTGCCGGTCGAAGCCACGCAGGGTTACGACCTGCCCGTCACCGTCGTCGTGACCGACCCCGGCGAGACACCGGTCTTCCGCGCGAAGATCACCATGTGGGTCAGTGCCAGGACACCAGCACCGCGGCCATGATCGCGGGAAAGGCCTGGATGAAGAAGATGCGCCTGTTCACCGTCGCCGCGCCGTACGCCCCGGCGATCACGACGAAGGCGAGGAACAACGACACGATCTCGCGCGACTGCACGCAAAGGCCGTAGATCAGGCCTGCGGCGAGAAACCCGTTGTAGAGGCCCTGGTTCGCGGCCAGCGTGCGCGAACGCTCCGCGAATTCCGGCGTCAATTTGAACGCGCGCAGGCCGATCGGCCTGGTCCACAGGAACATCTCCAGGACCAGGAACCACGCGTGGAGCAACGCGACAAGCGCGACGACGAGCATGGCGGGCAGCGACATGTCAGTGCTTCTTTTTCTTCGAAGAGGACTTTTTCGAAGACTTCTTCGACGACGATTTCTTCTTCGCCGGCGCCTTCGGCTGCGGCGGTTCGATCGACTTGTGCCACGCCTGCAGCACTTCGGCCTCGCGCGCCATCGACAGGCCGGCCTTCGGATTGGCGCGGCGCTCGCCCGGTAGCGCACGCCAGTAGGCGAGCGTGTCGGCGGTGGTTGCATCCAGCGTGCGATAGGTCAGTCCCGCCGCCTGCGCCTTCGCGCTGCTGACGCGGCCGAAGCCGGCGTACTCGCCCACCGGCGGGATCCACACCGGCATGTCCTGCCATGCGGAGACGTCGTGCTTCTCCAGGAATTCGGCAGGCACCCAGGTCACGGTCGATGTCTTCCCCGCAGCGCGCTGGCTCGCATCGAGCAGCTCGCCCATCGTCAACTTGCCCGCGGGCGCATCGGCGTTGAACGTGCCGAAGGTCTTCTGGTCCAGCACGTGCAACAGGAAATCCGCCAGATCGCGCACGTCGATGAACTGCGTGGGATCCATCGCCGTCCCCGGCGCCAGGATCTCCCCGCCGCGATCGGCGCGCGCGGGCCAGTACGTGAAGCGATCGGTGTTGTCGCCGGGCCCGACGATCAGGCCCGGCCGCACGACGGTGACCTTGCCGGGCATCTGTTTCAGTGCGGCCGCTTCGCACAGCGCCTTGAGGCCACCGTAGGTTTCGCCGGTGACTTCGGTGACGTTCGGATTGGCAAGCTGCGCAAGCGATGCACGCTCGTCCTGGTTCGGCGTGTCCATCTTCGCGTAGACGGAAATCGTCGAGACCAGCAGGTATTGGCCGACGCGATCGCCGAGCAGCCTGGTCGAGCGCGCGACATCGGCGGGAATGTAGGCGGAGGTATCGAGCACCGCGTCCCATTTGCGCTTGTTCTCCAGCGCCTTCAGGTCCGTCTTGCGATCGCCCTGCAGTTGCTCGATGTCGTCGTACTGGTCGCCGGCGAAGCGCTCGGGGTTGGTCTTGCCGCGATTGAACAGCGTGAGCTTGTGCCCTTTCGCGCGCGCGGCTTCGACGAAGTGCGGCCCCAGGAAACCGGTGCCGCCGAGCACGAGGATCGACAGCGGCTCGCCGGGCTTGCGTTGCGCCGGTTGCGCCGGCTTGCGGCGCGCAGCGAAGGCCGGCACGGCCGACAGGCTCGCCGCGGCGAGCGAGGCTTTGATGAAATCGCGGCGCGTTGTCATCGGCGTGTCTCTCCTTGCGGGGTCGCTCCGGGAAGTGTGCGCTGCAACTTCACGACGCGCCAAGCGCTGAAGATGAACACCAGCGTGGCGCCGATTCCCGCCGTGAAGACGATCTGCGAACCGAAGCCCGCCAGCCATTTGTGCAGCCAGGCCGTGGTGACGTCGCTGGTGCGGTACACGAAGGTATCGATGAAGGCCTTGGCCTTGTACCGCCATTCGCGCTGCACGCGCGTGTAGATCGTTTCGCGGCCGGGCTTGCCGAGCGCGAATTCGCTGCCGCGGGTGGTGACTTGCACGATGGCCACGAGCATCGGGAACGGCGATGCGGCCAGTGCGCAGAAGCCCAGCAGCACGGCGAACCCCGGGATGAGCAGCGCGGGCGCCACTCCGAACCGCCGCAGCAGCCAGCGCGTGAGCAGCAACTGCACGGTGATCGCGAACAGGTTGATGGCCAGGTCGATGTTCGCGAAGTAGCGCGTCGCGCCCGCTGCATCGGCGCCGAAGGCATGGCGCACGATCGCCGCCTGCTCGTTGTAGAGCAGCGTGCCGACCGCGACGCCGAAGAACATCAGCATCGCCAGCGCGCGCAACAACGGTTCCTGCCATACCAGGCGCAGGCCGGCCCAGACCGAGCCGCCCATCGCGCGTTCGCCGGTCGCCTCGCCGCGCGCCTGTTCGCGCCGCAGCGCCCACGGCCGCAGCTTGTAGATGCACAACAGGCACACGCACAGGAACCCGATCGACACGAGCATCAGGTTCGCCACGCCGACGCGTTCGGCCAATGTCCGCGTGATCGCAGGGCCCAGCAAGGCACCGACCGTTCCGCCCGCGCCGATGTAACCGTAGAAGCGTTTGGCGTGCGCGTCGTCGAACACGTCCGCCATGAAGCTCCAGAACACGGTGACGGCGAAGAGGTTGAACACCGCCGTCCACACGAAGAACGTCACGCCGCGGCCCGGCAATCCACGATGGAACGCGATGTAGAACGCCCCCAGGCACGCGATGAACACGCCATACACCGCGGGGAGGAACACGCGGCGCGGCCAACGTGCGACGAGCGCGCCATATAGCGGTTGCAGCGCGAGCATCACGAGGAAGGTGCCGGTGAACAACACCTGCAGCGTGAAGTCGCCGATCTCCAGGCCGCGCGTTTGCGCCCAGGCGACCCAGGCCTGCGGGAAAACGGCGATGGCGTCGCTGGATGCGCCCATCGCATCGCGCACCGGGCGGAGCACGTAGTAGCCCGTCAGGAGGCTGAAGAAGTAGAGAATCGACCACCACAACGGGGGCGATTCGCCGAGCGCGCCGCGGAAGCGATCCATCCCGAACGTTAGCCCAAAGCCCGCGCGGCTGGCTACCATGCCGGAGTACATGCTCCAGCGCCGCGGCCTATCGTCGGCGAACCACCTGACGGGACGGCTCGTGCACGCATTCGACTACATCATCATCGGCGCCGGCTCGGCCGGCTGCGTGCTCGCCAATCGCCTGTCCGCCGATCCGAACATGCGCGTGCTCCTGCTCGAAGCCGGCCCACGCGACTGGCATCCCTTCATCCACATGCCCGCCGGCCTGGCCAGGCTGGTCGACAAGAAGGGCGTGAACTGGGACTACGACACCGCGCCGGAAGCACAGCTCGACAACCGCACGTTGTGGTGGCCGCGCGGCAAGGTCCTGGGCGGTTCGAGTTCGATCAATGCGATGTGCTACACCCGCGGCCATGCACGCGATTACGACGACTGGGCAGCCCAGGGCGCGACCGGCTGGGATTGGAAATCGGTGCTGCCCTTCTTCAAGCGCAACGAAGGCAACCGCCGTGGTCGCGACGATTTCCATGGCGAACTCGGCCCGCTGGCGGTGTCGGACCTGCGTTACACCAATCCATTGTCGCAGGTGTTCATCGATGCGGCGGCGCAGGCCGGCTATCCGCGCAACCCCGATTTCAACGGCCGCGTGCAGGAAGGCGTCGGTTTCTACCAGGTGACGCAGAAGGATGGTGCCCGTTGTTCGGCGGCGGTGGCGTATCTGCAGCCGGTACGGCAGCGCAAGAATCTCGTCGTGCGCACCGGCGCGATGGTGTCTCGAATCACCTTCGACAACGGGCGCGCGAACGGCGTGACCTGCACCGTCAATGGCGCGGCGTTCCATTACGAATGCACGCGCGAAGTGTTGCTCTCCGGTGGTGCGATCAACTCGCCGCAGTTGCTGATGCTCTCCGGCATCGGCCCTGCCGCCGAGCTGCAGCAGCACGGCATCAAGGTCGTGCACGACGCGCCGAACGTCGGCGAGAACCTGCAGGACCACCTCGACATTTGCACGCTGCAGCATTCCACGCAGCCCATCACCTACGACCGCGCGAGCGACGCGAAGATCGCGTTCGACTATTTCCTGCGCGGCCACAACGGCCCCGGCAGCAGCAACATCGCCGAAGCCGGCGGGTTCCTGCGTTCGCCACTCGCACCCGACGACCGCCCCGACATCCAGTTGCACTTCGTGCCGGCGATGCTCGACGACCACGGCCGCCATCGCCTGCGCGGCGACGGGTACACGTTGCACGCGTGCTTCCTGCGTCCGCGCAGCCGCGGCCGCATTTCGATCGTCAGCCCGCGCGCGCACGACAAGGCGCGCATCGAGGCGAACTATCTCAGCGATCCGGAAGGCTTCGACCTGCGCATGATGGTCGAGTGCGCGAAGGCCGCGCGCGCGATCTTCAGACAGCCTGCATTCGATGCGTACCGTGGCGCACCGATTTTCCCGGCGCGCGAAGACCTGGACGACAAAGGCCTGGAAGCGTTCGTGCGTGCGAAGGCCGAGACGGTCTATCACCCGGTCGGCACGTGCCGGATGGGAAGCGACGATGCATCGGTCGTCGACACGCAATTGCGCGTGCGCGGCGTGGAAGGCTTGCGCGTGGTCGATGCGTCGGTGATGCCGACGTTGATCGGCGGCAACACGAACGCGCCGACGATGATGATCGCCGAGCGGGTTGTCGAGTTGATGCGGTAAAGCGCGCTTCGAAACCTGTCTGCGAACCTGGATCCCCGCTTCCGCGGGGATGACGAATCAAGACCGCTCCAACATCGGCGGCAACGGGCAATGCAGGCAGGCGCAGATCGTGCGCAGCAGCTCCGCTTCGCCGACGGTCACCTGGTTGTCGTGACCGATGGTGGCGACGAGCCCTTCGACCAGCGCCTGCTTCGCCAGCGGATCCAACGCATCGAGCGACGACCACACGGGGTCCAGCGCCAGCGCGCCTTCCTTGCGCGGGATGTAAGGCAGCGCGTCGTTCGGCAACACGCGCTGGATGCCCTGCAGATACGCGGCGCGTGCGTCGACCTCGCTTTCGTGCCCGCCTTGCGCGACGACGCACAACAGCGTCGCGATCTCGCTGCGCACGCCGCTCAACTTCGTGCGCCCGTAGCGCGCATGACGCGAAGGATCGAGCGACTCGCGCACCTGCACCTGCAACAGGCGGCCCAGGCAATATTCGAACAAGGACACGCGACCGTCGGCGTGGACGACGGCATCGGTGGTATCGAGGAACGCATCGAGCTCCGGCCGCGGACGCAGGCGCAGTACGGGGAATGCGATGGAAGCGACCGGCAGCCGCAACGCCGCATGCAACGACCGTAGATGTTGTTCGCGCAATTGCGCGGCCTCTTCGGCCATGGCCAGGCCCAGCCGAGCGGCGATCTCCTCGCGCTGCAGCGTGCGCACGCGCTTGTCATCGTCGAGCAGCAACCCGAGCAGCAGCGGCATCACCGCATCGCGTTGACCGGCGAGCGTGCGCACCGCGGCCGGAATCGTGTCGACGATCGCGTCGGCGCGCGCGTAATCCTCCGGCGAGGGCCGCGCGACCTGCGCGACGACCATCGGCGGCGTCACCGCGAGTTGCGACTGCTCCGGCGGCAGTCCGGCATTGCCCGCGGCGACCAGGCCCAGGTGCGCGTCTTCCTCCAGCCCGTTCGGCGGCACGTTCGACCATTGCTTCGACAGCGCGCGCATCTGCGCCTGCGTGAACTGCGGTTCCAGTTCCTGGATGCGTTCGATCAAGGGAGGATGCGTCGCGAACAACCCGTGGAAACCCACGCCATCGCCGAACAACATGTGGCTGACCTCCTCGGCGTCGTTGCGCTCGTTGAGGCGCGAGCCTTCGTCGAGGCCGCCGATCTTCTTCAGCGCGCCCGCAAGGCCCGTGGCCTGGCGCGTGAACTGCACGGCCGATGCGTCGGCGAGGCGTTCGCGCTGCCGGCTCACGCCGGCCTTGATCATGCGGCCGAAGAACAGACCGATGTAGCCGATGACCATCGCGACGAGCGCGGCGACGAGGATCGCCCCAGCGCCCTTGTTGCGACCGCCGAAACGTCCGTGTTCGAGGATTTTCCGACCGATCAGCCCGATCATCAGGATGCCGAACAGCACGCCCATCAGGCGAATGTTCAGACGCATGTCGCCGTTGAGGACATGGCTGAACTCGTGCGCGATCACGCCCTGCAACTCGTCGCGGTTCAAGCGATCGAGCGCGCCGCGCGTCACCGCGATCACCGCGTCGGACGGCGAGTAACCGGCGGCGAAGGCGTTGATCGCCGCTTCGTGTTCGAGCACGTAGATCTTCGGCACGGGCACGCCCGACGCGATCGCGATTTCCTCGACGACGTTGCGCAGGCGACGCAGGTTGAAGTCGGTGGTGTCCGATGCGATCGGCACGCCGCCCATCTGCAACGCCACCGTTTCGCCACCGCCGCGCAGGGAGGCGATGCGATACGCCGAACCCAGGCCGATCACCCCCAGCGTGAGCACGCTGCATACGAACAGCAGCGGCGCGGCGCTGCCGCCTTCGCGCGTGCCGACGCCATAAGCGAGCCACGCCGCGAAGTCCACCGCGCACACGATGCCGATCACCGCGAGTGCGAAGAGCACCACGAGGCGCGACGAGCTCCGGCGCGCCGCCGCCTGGCGTTCGAAAAAGTTCATGCGACGCGGCCCCGCGGTCGGGTCAGAACTGCACCTTCGGCGCGGCGCGGACCTGCGCCTGCTCCGCTGCAGGAATCTCGAGCAACGCCGCCGGCTGGAAATTGAACATGCCGGCGAAGATCGAGGACGGGAACACTTCGCGCCTGTTGTTGTAGCCCATCACCGAATCGTTGAAGGCCTGTCGCGCAAAGGCGACCTTGTTTTCGGTCGAGGTGAGTTCCTCGGTGAGCTGCATCATGTTCTGGTTGGCCTTGAGGTCCGGATAGGCCTCGGCCACCGCCATCAGGCGGCCCAGCGCACCATTGAGGAGGCCCTGCGAATTGGCGAGTTCCGCCATCGCCGCCGGATCACCGGGGCTGGCTTTCGCGGCCTGCAGCCCGTTCATCGCCGCGCCGCGGGCGGCGACCACCGCCTCCAGCGTCCCGCGCTCATGGGACAGATACCCCTTGACGGTCTCCACCAGGTTCGGGATCAGGTCGAAGCGGCGCTGGAGCTGCACGTCGATCTGCGCAAAGGCGTTCTTGAATGCGTTCCGGGCGGTGACCAACCCGTTGTAAATCCCGACTCCCCACATCACCAGCACGACCAGAAATGCGAGCAGGATCAGCAAAATCCACATCACTCTTCCCCTTGTTCATGCAAAGCGCGGAACTGGCGCTATGATCGGCCAGCAAATCGCAGCATACGCAGGGGGCAAGCCCGATGAAAGGCGCTGTCAATCGGGTTTCTGAGTCGCACGGGGCCACGCCTGGGTCCCACCGCGCCGGCCGAAAAGCCTGGCGTGCGGCCCTGATCGGCCTGTTGCTCCCGATCGCCGTCGGCTCGGCGCAGACGCCGGGTTCCGGTGCTCCGGCTCCGGCCGCCAAGCCGGCCACCGTCGTTCCCGCGCAGGCCGCCGTCGTCGGCGTGCAGCGCGCGTCGGTCCTCAATCCCAATCCGCTGCCCGTGGCGCAAGGCTTCGACGTGCGCCGGTTCGAGGACATGGCGCAGCAACTGGTCGCCGACCAGCGCATCCCCGGCATGGCGATGGCGATCGTGCAGGGCGGGCGCATCGTCTCGATGCGCGGCTACGGCATCACCGACACGCGCGCCGCCGAGCCGATCGATTCGCACACCGTCTTCCGCCTGGCCTCGCTGTCGAAGTCCTTCGCCGGCACGATGACCGGCCTGCTCGTCAACGACGGCGTGATCCGCTGGGACAGCCGCGTCAACGAATACCTCCCCGACTTCCACCTGCAGAGCGACTACGCGACGCAGCGCCTCACCGTCGCCGACGTGCTCAGCCATCGCGTGGGCCTGGTGCACAACACCTACGACCGCGACCTGGAAGGCAACCTCGATTACCGCTCGCTCACGCAGAAGCTCTCCAATGCGCCGAGCGCGTGCCTGCCCGGCGATTGCTACGGCTACCAGAACGTCGCCTTCAGCCTGATCGGCGACGTCGTGTTCGCGGCGACCGGCACGTTCTACCAACAGGAAGTCGAACGCCGCATCCTCAAGCCGCTCGGCATGAACGATGCGAGCCTCGGCCTGGAAGGCATCGAAGCCAGCCCGCGCTGGGCGAAGCCGCACGTGCGTGGCCGCGGCGGCTGGGTGTCGATCGAACCCAAGCCGAACTACTACCGCGTCGCGCCGGCTGCCGGCGTCAACGCCAGCATCTCCGACATGGCGCAGTGGATCCTCGCGCACGGCGGCCATCGTCCGGACGTGTTGCCGGCACCGTTGCTCGCGACGCTGCATGCGCCGCTCGTGGCGACGCCGGGCGAGTTGCGCGGCACGTGGCGCCGCCAGCGCCTGTCGTCGGCGAGCTACGCGATCGGTTGGCGCGTCTACGATTACGCCGGCCACCCGCTGGTCTTCCACGCCGGTGCGGTGCAGGGCTATCGCGGCATGATGGCGATGATGCCCGAGCGCGACCTGGGCGTCGTCATCCTCTGGAACAGCGAGAGCTCGCTGCCCTCCGGCCTGTTGCCGACGATCCTGGACAGTGCACTGGGTTTGCCGGCGCAACGCTGGCTGGATGTCGCACCGTTCGACGAAGGCCTGTACGCGAAGAACCAGGGGCCGACGGACGAAGCCGGTGCCGACGCTTCGACGGCGACCGCCGCGCCGCGCTAAGCAAGCCGCGCCAAGCTCGCCGCGCCAAATAAAAAGGGAACCCGAAGCGGTTCCCTTTTTGCTTCCCCAATAAAAAACCCCACCCCGCCTGGGCACGCGGGATGGGGCTGGATTACGGCTATCGGGTCAATTACATCATCGGCATGACGGGCGCCGGCATGTTCACCGGGGCCGACTTGCGCGAGGACTTGCGCGCCTTCTTCGCAGCAGGCTTCTTGGCGGCCTTCTTGGCAGCGCGCTTCTTGGTGGCCTTCTTCGCGGCCTTCTTCACGCCGGTCTTGCGAACGGCCTTCTTGGCAGTCTTGCGTGCGCCCTTCTTGGCAGCCTTGCGGACGCCCTTCTTGGCAGCGGACTTGCGGGCCGTCTTCTTGGCAGCCTTGCGCACGCCCTTCTTCGCAGCCGACTTGCGGGCCGTCTTCTTCGCAGCCTTGCGGACGCCGGTCTTCTTGGCGGCCTTGCGCACGGTCTTCTTGGCGGCCTTCTTTGCAGTCTTCTTGGCAGCCTTCTTCGCGCCGGCCTTGCGGGCCGTCTTCTTGGCCGCCGATTTACGGGCGGTCTTCTTCGTCGCCTTCTTGGCGGACTTCTTCGCAGCTTTCTTCATGGCCATGGGATGGCTCCTCGTCAGTGGACTTGCTTGGCTTTAGAACTGCCCAGTTCGAAGCGACGCCGCGGGAGTCGGACCCGCGACCAACCGCCGACGCGCCACGCGCGCCGGGACGGATTCGGAGAGCCGCGGCACCTGGTGCGCGGCAATAAAAAACCCGCGGCGCAGGGCGTCGCGGGTTCTCTTGAAAGATGTCGACTGCGATTTCGCGAAGGAAACGAAACCCGCGTCCACCGGTTTGTCGATCCGGGCGGAGGTTCGTGTTGTCTTGCGCGATGTCGTTTTGTCGTGACTCACTCGTTACCGCAGGGTGGCTGCTTGCGGCGAAACCTAATCACGGTTTTTTCCTGTGTCAACAACCCCCTACGATTTTTTTATTGGCTCTCAGGGCAAGGCGCGGGTAGCGGACTCCGGCCGACGGGGGTGCGCGGCGTTTCGTTCGAGACGCCGATCGCCCGCGCATGCAGATCACTGTTGCAAAAAACACCTTGTTTTGCGCAGTCGAAGAAAAACGCGCTGCATGCCGACAGTGCATGCGCGATTGCCCGCGCTCGATGGCGCGTGCGTTGCCCGAAGGGGCATCGACGGTGTTCGACGGGGCGAAAAAAAGTTTTCGCGATGACGCATCGCAGCACCCGATTTACGCCCAACTGCGCAAACTTCGACCGCTCGTCGGAAACGAATCCGGCCGCGCGAGGCGGCCGGATCGAGTACCGCAACGTGTGCGGAGATCAGACGCGCGTCACGTCAGTGATCTTCTTCCTCGAGGAGTTCGGCGTAGTCGTCCGGCGCCAGGAGTTCGTTGAGCTGCTCGGGTTCCTCGGCTTCGATGACGAAGATCCAGCCGTCGCCGTACGCGTCTTCGTTGATCGTTTCGGGCTTGTCGGCCAGCGCGGCGTTGACCTCGACGACCTTGCCGGTCACCGGCGAATACACGTCGGAGGCGGCCTTGACCGACTCGACGACCGCGACCGCGGTGCCCGCTTCCACGCGGTCGCCGACGTTCGGAAGTTCGACGTACACCAGGTCGCCGAGCAAGCCCTGCGCATGGTCGGAGATGCCGATCGTGACCTTGCCGTCGCCTTCGACGCGTGCCCATTCGTGGGACTTCATGAACTTCAGGTCGCCGGGGATCTCGTTCATCGTGCTGCTCCGTGCTGCGTCGTCGTGGGGAAGGGTGGACGGTAGTGTAGCGAAGGGGGGCGGCGCCGGATCAAGCCATGCGCCGCACCATTCGTCGCATTTCAGATGCCCGGTTGCGCCTTGCCTTCGCGCACGAAGGGGAACTTCACCACGCGCACCGGGACCTCGCGGCCGCGGATGTCCACGCGCACGGGCGCATCGGCATCGAGCGGACCGGCAGGCACGCGCGCGAAGGCGATCGCCTTGCCGAGCGTCGGCGAGAACGTGCCGGAGAGGATCTCGCCCTCGCCGTTGGGCGTGAGCACCTTCTGGCCGTGGCGCAACACGCCCTTCTCATCCATCACCAGGCCGATCATCTGCCGCGGCACGCCGGCGGCCTTCTGCGCTTCGAGCGCGGCGCGGCCGGTGAAGTCGCGGCCCTCGTCGAGCGAGACGGTCCATGCAAGCGCGGCTTCGAACGGCGAGACGGTGTCGTCCATGTCCTGGCCGTAAAGATTCATGCCGGCTTCCAGGCGCAGCGTGTCGCGCGCACCGAGGCCGGCGGGTTTGACGCCCGCGGCGAGCAACGCATTCCAGAACGCGACGGCCTGCGCATCGGGCACCAGGATTTCGTAACCGTCCTCGCCGGTGTAACCGGTGCGGGCGACGAACAGCGGCACGCCGTCCTTCGACATCGCATCGGCGGCGGCGAAGCGCGTGAGCTTGCCGACCTTTTCGACGGACGCGGCGTCGAGCAACGACGCCACGCGTTCGCGGGCGGTCGGGCCCTGCACGGCGACCATGCCGAACTCGGGACGCTCGGCGACGTCGACGCCGAACGCATTGGCCGCCGCGTTGATCCATGCCAGGTCCTTCTCGCGCGTCGCCGCGTTGACGACCAGGCGATAGAAGCCTTCGCCCATGTAATAGATGATCAGGTCGTCGACCACCCCGCCCTGCGGGTTGAGCATCGCGGTGTACAGCGCCTTGCCCGGCGCCTTGAGCTTGTCGACGTTGTTGGCGACCAGCTTGCGCAGGAAGTCGCGCACGCGCTCGCCGCGCAGGTCGACCACCGTCATGTGCGAGACGTCGAACATGCCCGCGTCGCTGCGCACCAGGTGGTGTTCGTCCACCTGCGAGCCGTAGTGCAAGGGCATGTCCCAACCGCCGAAGTCGACCATCTTGGCGCCGAGCGAACGGTGGGTGTCGTTGAGGATCGTCTTCTGCGTCATGCGGGCTGCCGTGGGGTGCGTGAGCCCGCGATTATCGCATCCGCGAACGGCTCAGCCGGCCACGTCGACCCGCAACGTCATGCCTTCGGCCGACAGCACGCGGACCGGCGTGCCCGCCGGGAGATCGGGGCCGACCACGTCCCAGAACGCATCGGCGATCTGCACGCGGCCGTGGCCGTTGACGATCGCGCGGTCCAGCGGCACCACGCGGCCGATCAATGCGGCGGTGCGCCGGTTGAGGATCCGATCGCCATCGGCCGGCACGTTGCTGCGGCGGAACCAGCGCCGCCAGACGAGCAGCGAGACGACCGCGAGCGCGCCGAACACGCAGGCCTGCGCAAGCACCGACAACCCGGGCACCACCAGCACGAGCAGCAAGGTCGCCGCCGCCGCGAACCCGAGCCACAACATGAAGGCGCCCGGCGCCAACACCTCGGCCGCGAACAGCAGCAGCGCGATCGCCGCCCAAAGGAAAACCTCGGTGCGCATCCGTCAGCCTCCGCTGCGCGGCGTCGGGGTGGCGGAGGTCGCGACGCGCGGCGACTGGCCGAGTGCTTCGCGCGCGAGTTCGGCGATGCCGCCGAGCGAGCCGATCATGCCCGCCGACTCCATCGGCATGAGCACGAACTTCTGGTTCGGCGCTTCGGCGAGCGACTTGAACGCCTCGATGTATTTCTGCGCGACGAAATAGTTGATGGCGTTGACGTTCCCGCCCGCGATCGCGTCGGAAACCATCTGCGTGGCTTTCGCTTCGGCTTCGGCGAGGCGCTCGCGCGCTTCGGATTGGCGGAACGCGGCTTCGCGCTGGCCCTCGGCTTCCAGGATCGTCGCCTGCTTCTCGCCTTCGGCGCGCAGGATCTCCGCGGCGCGATGGCCTTCGGCTTCCAGGATGTTGGCGCGCTTCTCGCGCTCGGCCTTCATCTGCCGCGCCATCGAATCGATCAGGTCGCGCGGCGGCTGGATGTCCTTGAGCTCGATGCGGTTGACCTTCAGGCCCCAGGGATGCGTGGCCGCATCGACCGCGAGCAACACCTTCGCGTTGATCTCGTCGCGCTTGGACAGCGATTCGTCCAGGTCCATCGAACCGATCGAGGTACGGATGTTGGTCATCACCAGGTTGAGGATGGCGATCTCCAGCTGCGCGACTTCGTAGGCGGCCTTGGCCGCGTCGAGCACCTGGAAGAAGACGATGCCGTCGACCTTCACCACCGCGTTGTCCTTGGTGATCACGTCCTGGCTGGGCACGTCCATCACCTGTTCCATCATGTTGATCTTGCGACCGACGCGCTGGTAGATCGGCACGAGCAGGTGCAGGCCCGGGTCCAGGGTGTGGGTGTAGCGGCCGAAACGCTCGACCGTCCATTCGTAACCCTGCGGCACCATCCGCACGGCCTTCATGACGGCCACCAGGGCCAGGAAGACGACGATCGCGCTCAGCAGCAGGTTCAACGACATTGTTGCGTTCCCCATTCGGTGTCGGCCGGAGTATAGGGTTGTGGGACGACACAAGCGGCTGCGACGCTTTCGCTCCCCGGGGCATCCACGGTCTACGAATGACCCTTGCCGATCCCGCCACCCCACGTTCGAGTTTCGCCATCGACGTGCCCGATGCCCTCCTCGCCCGCGCGCGCGCAGGGGACCGGGCCGCGTTCGAGCAGCTCTACCGTTGGTTCGAGCGGCCGGTGTTCACCCTGGCGCTGCGGATCGGCGGCGACCGGGAGGAGGCACGCGACGTGCTGCAGGACACGATGCTCAAGGTGCTCGGCCGGATCGGCGAGTTCCGCGGCGGGGGCAGCCCCTTCTGGGGATGGCTGCGGCAGATCGCGGTCAACGAAGCCCTGATGCGCCTGCGCCGCGACAAGCGCCTGGCGCAGGAGATCGGCGTCGACGACACGGGCGTGTTCGCCGAAGACGACGCACCGCTGCCGCCCGCCGCCGCCGATGCGGCGTTGGTCCAGCGCGCGCTCGCCGGTTTGCCGGCCTCCACGCGCAGCGTGCTGTGGCTCTACCACGCCGAGGGCTACACGCACGACGAGATCGCCGCGCTGATGCAACGCACTGCAAGCTTTTCCAAATCGCAACTCGCGCGCGGGACCCGGAAGCTCCGCGCCGCACTGTCCATCAAGGAGGACGTCCATGCGTGACACCACCCGCAATCCCGCCGGCGATGCACCGGCCACGTGGGCGCAGGCATTCGATGCCTTGCCGCTCGAACGCCCTGACACCGACGCCTGGTCGGAGATCGCCGCGCGCCTGCCTGCGCGCAAACGCGTGCACTGGCCGGCAGGCCTGGCGATCGCCGCCGCGCTGGCGCTCGCGGTGATCGTGCCCTTGCGCATGTTGCCGATGTCGAACGCAGTCGCCCCGCCTGCGACGCCCGTCGCCGCTGCGACGACGCAAGCCTCGCAGCCCGACAGCCTGGAGACGCTCTACGCCGAATCTGCGCAACTGGAAGGCTTGCTCGCGCTCGCGCGCGACGATTCGGTGGGCAGCGGCGCGGCGGTGGAAGTCGGCGCCAACCTCGACGCCGAACTCGCCCGCATCGATGCCGCGCTGCGCCAACCCGACCTCGGCCGCGACGGGCAGCTCGCGCTTTGGCGCGCGCGCGTCGACATCTTGCGCTCGGCCGTGAGTTTCGAATCCACGCGTCGCTGGATGGCGGTGCATGGAGAAGGTTACGACGGCGCGCTCGTTCGCGTGGATTGAAGCGCGGCTGCGACGCTCGCGCATCGACCCGCATCCCTGTCAACGGACCCACACACCACCGCATCGAGGACCGCATGAAACCTTTCAATGCCACGACGCTACTCGGCGCCTGCATCGCACTCGCGCTCGCCGCGAGTGCCGCCGCGCAAACGCCGAAGCCCAAACGCGCTGCAGATGCCCCGACGCAGGCGCAACTCGACGCCGCGCAGGCCGACCTGGAACGCGCCGCCAGGCGCGTCGCCGAACTGCAGGGCAGGCTTGGCGTCGAGGTCATCGCGCCCGACGTGCATATCTTCGAACGCCAGATGATGAAGAAGCCGGTGATCGGCGTCGTCCTCGCGCCCGATCCCCGGGCCGGCGTGCGCGTGGCCGGCGTCACGCCCGACAGCGGCGCGGCGAAGGCCGGCCTGAAGGCGGGCGACCGCATCACCGCCGTCGGCGGCACGCAGGTGCTCGGCAACAACGGCGAGATGCGCCTGGACAATGCGCGCAAGCTGTTCGTCGGCATGGACGAGGGCAAGCCGATCCGCATCGACTACGTGCGCGCGGGCAAGGCCGCGAGCGCGAACGTCACCGCGTCGATGGACCAGGATGTGTTCTGGGTCGGTGGGCCGGACGTGGGACCGCAGCTGCGTCGCATCGAAGTGCCGGGCGTGGGCGACAACGTGCGCCAGGAAATCATCCGCATCGGCCCGCGTGGCGACTGCAAGGGCAAGAACTGCAAGGTGCCGATGCTCGCCGAAGCCTTCCGCTGGAACGGGCTGAACCTGGCCTCGGTCGATGCGAAGCTCGGGCGTTACTTCGGCACCGACAAGGGCGTGCTGGTGTTGAGCGCAGGCCCCGACCTCGAGGGCCTGCAGCCGGGCGACGTCATCCAGAAGATCGATGGCCGCTCGGTGAACTCGCCGCGCGAGGCGATGGAAGCGCTGCGCGCGAAGGACGACAACGCGACGGCACTGGTGGAGTACATGCGCGACCGCCGCGTCGCGAGCACGCGCATCAAGTTGCCGGAGATCAACCTGCGGTTCATGACGCCGCCGCCTCCGCCGCCGCCGCCGCGCGTACCTGTCGCACCGCCTCCCCCGCCGCCGCCGCCGGCTGCCTTCCTCCACGACGACGGCGCGATGACCGAGATGCACACGCAGTTCGCCTGGGTGGACGACGGCAGCGAGCTCGAACTCGAATACGGAACGCCGCCGCCCGACGGCGCGACGATCGTCCGCGACGTACAGATCAAGACGAACTGAGGTTTACGCGGACGCGGCCTCGATCCGCGACCACGTCGCATCATCGAAGCGCTCGGCAAGTTCGAGCGCTTCGAGGTTCTGCACCAGCTGTTCTTTCTTCGTCGCGCCCAGCATCACCGTGGAAACGTGCGGGTTGCGCAGGCACCAGGCCACCGCGAGCGGCGCAGGCGGCACGCCGAGTTCTTCGGCGACCGCGGTGAACTTGCGCGCGCGTTCGAGGTGCCGTGCCTGCGGATCGTCCAGCAAGGCATCGCGCAACCATGCGAAGCGCTCGTGCCCGAGCCGCGAATCCTGCGGCACGCCCGCGTTGTACTTGCCCGTGAGCAAGCCCGAGGCGAGTGGCGACCAGATCGTCAGGCCCAGGCCGTATTCGGAATACAAGGGCGCGTATTCGAGCTCGACGCGCTCGCGATGGAACAGGTTGTACTGCGGCTGTTCCATCGTCGGTGCGACGAGGTTGTGCGCGCGCGCGACCTTGTGCGCTTCGCGGATCGCCTGCGCCGGCCATTCCGACGTGCCCCAGTAAAGCACCTTGCCCTGGCGCACCAGCGTGTCCATCGCCCACACGGTTTCGGCGACCGGCACGTCGGGATCGGGGCGGTGGCAGAAATAGAGGTCGAGGTAATCCACGCGCAGGCGCCTGAGCGCGGCGTCGCAAGCATCGTGCACGTGCTTGCGCGACAGGCCGCGCTGCGTCGGCCGCGGATGGTCCACCGCGCCGAAGAACACCTTGCTCGACACGCACCAACTGTCGCGCGGCAGGCGCAGGTCGGCGAGCACGTCGCCCATCACGCGCTCGGCTTCGCCGTTGGCATAGGTCTCGGCGTTGTCGAAGAAATTGATCCCGTGGTCGTACGCCGCGGCGATGAGTTCGCGCGCTTCCCCGCGGCCCAACTGGTTGCCGAAGGTGACCCAGGCGCCGAAGGACAGCGCTGAGATCGGGAGGCCGGAAGCACCGAGGCGGCGGTAGCGCATGCGAGGTTCCTTGTCGCGCGGGCGGGCCGCCGAGCATACGCCCGGTGCGCGCGGGCGGTGGGGTATCCTCGCGGGCGGGGAACCTCAGGGGTGCGGGATGCGTTCGACGACCGCCGGCCGGCATTACACCGAAATCCTCCAGACACTGGTCACGCGCCCTGACGAGGTGATGCTCGAAGTCGGCTCGGGCGGCGAACTGTTGGTCGCCCGCCTTCGCGTCGTCGTCGCCGCGATGCTGTTGCTGCTGCCACTGGCGAACGCGGCCACCGGCGGGCAATTCAGCGAGACGCTCATCGGCCTGGCCGGCGCGGTGTTCGTGAACGTATTCGCGCAAGTGTGGCTCGCGTTGGCGCGGCATGGCCGGCGCTTCCGCTGGCTGCCCTTCGCTTCCGGCGCGTACGACGTCACGGCAACCACGCTGGTCCTGCTGATCCTGGCGTGGAACCACCTGCCTTCCGGCGTCAACAGCATGATCGTTTGGTGCGGCTACCTGCTCGCGATCGCGCTCACGGCATTGCGCAACGACGGGCGCGTGACGCTGTTCGTCGGCGCCCTCGCGATCGTGCAGTACGCCGTGCTGACCATGGGCGTGTTCGCGATCGCGACGCCCGACCAGTTGATTTCCAGCGATTACGGCACGGTCACCATCGGCGGGCAGTTGCAGCGCCTCGTGCTGCTGGCGGCGTTCACGCTGATCACGGCGGTGGTCGTCTATCGCATGCAACGCCTGGTGGAGATGTCGGGTACCGACGGTTTGACCGAACTCCCCAATCGCACCTGGCTGGTGCATCGCTTCCCGCGCCTGTTGGATGCCGCGCGCCGCGACGGCGTGAGCCTGTGCGTCGCGCTGATCGACCTGGACCATTTCAAGCGCATCAACGACGAGATCGGGCATCACGCGGGCGATCGCGCGCTGATGCACGTCGTCGACCTCGTGCGCGATTCGCTGGAAGACGGCGAATGGCTCGCGCGCCTGGGCGGCGAGGAATTCGTGCTGGTGTTGCGCAAACCGCTGGGCACCGCGTGGGAACGCGTCGATGGTTTGCGTCGCACCTTGTTCTCGCGCCGCTTCATCCCCGACCCCGGCGCCGACCCGCTGCTGGTGACCTTCAGCGCCGGCGTCGCGAGCTTTCCCCATGAAGCGACCGACCTGTCCGGCCTGCTTCGCCGCGCCGACCTCCGCCTGAATTCGGCAAAGGCCGCCGGCCGCAACCGCGTGCTCGCCCGCGACGCCTGATACCTGAACACGGCTTACCGCGGCGTTGGTTGCCGCTGGCGACACCCTCGACTAAGGTGCGCCGTCGGCCGCTGAGGCCTGGGGGATTTCTCGATGGATGCATTGGCCCGGATCGGCTTCGGCCTGTTCGGCCTGGCGGTGCTGATCGGCATCGCGTGGCTGTTCTCGAACAACAAGAAGGCGGTCGACTGGCGCCTGGTGCTGACCGGCGTGTCCCTGCAGATCGGGTTCGCGGCGCTGGTGCTGCTCGTGCCGGGTGCGCGCAATGTCTTCCAGGCGCTGGGCGATGGGTTCGTCGCGATCCTCGCCTTCGTCAACGAAGGTTCGAAGTTCATCTTCGGCTCGCTGATGGACGTTTCGAAATTCGGCTTCATCTTCGCCTTCCAGGTGTTGCCGACGATCATCTTCTTCGCATCGCTCATGGGCGTGCTGTACCACCTGGGCGTGATGCAGGCGGTCGTGCGCGCGATGGCGTGGGGCATCACCAAGGTGATGCGCGTGTCGGGCGCGGAAACCACCTCGGTGTGCGCGAGCGTCTTCATCGGCCAGACCGAGGCGCCGTTGACCGTACGCCCCTACATCCCGCGCATGACCGAATCGGAACTGATCACGATGATGATCGGCGGCATGGCGCACATCGCCGGCGGCGTGCTCGCCGCGTACGTCGGCATGCTCGGCGGCGGCGATCCCGTGCAGGGCGCGTTCTACGCCAAGCATCTGCTTGCGGCATCGATCATGGCGGCGCCTGCAACCCTGGTCGTGGCGAAGATCCTGATTCCCGAAACCGGCACGCCGCTCACGCGCGGCACGGTGAAGATGGAAGTGGAGAAGACCGCGAGCAACGTCATCGACGCCGCGGCCGCCGGCGCGGGCGACGGTTTGCGCCTTGCGCTGAACATCGGCGCGATGCTGCTCGCCTTCATCGCGCTGATCGCGTTGCTCAACTGGCCGCTGACGTGGGCGGGGCATGCAACCGGGCTGGACGTTGCGCTCGGCCACCCGACCGATGTCGCCTCGATCCTCGGTTACGTCATGGCACCGATCGCATGGGTGATCGGCGTGCCGTGGCAGGACGCCACGACGGTGGGTTCGCTCATCGGCCAGAAGATCGTCATCAACGAATTCGTCGCGTACCTGCAGCTCGCCGACATCGTGAACGGCAAGGTCGCGGGTGTCGCGCTGAGCGAACAGGGCAAGTTGATCGCGACCTATGCGCTGTGCGGCTTCGCGAACTTCTCCTCGATCGCGATCCAGATCGGCGGCATCGGCGGGCTTGCGCCGGAACGCCGCGGCGACCTGGCGCGTTTCGGTTTGCGTGCGGTGCTCGGCGGTTCGATCGCCACTTTCATGACCGCGACCATCGCGGGCGTGCTGACCTACCTCGGAAGCTGATGGCCCGCGTCGTCGTCGTTGGATCGTTCAACGTCGACCACGTCTGGCGGTGCGACGCACTGCCCCATCCGGGCGAAACCCGCGTCGGTACGTACATGACCGGGCCCGGCGGCAAAGGCTTCAACCAGGCGGTGGCCGCCGCGCGCGCGGGGGCGTCCACGACCTTCGTCTGCGCGCTCGGCGAGGATGCCGGCGCGCAGTTGGCGCGTGCGTTGGCGGCAGCGGACGAAATCGCGCTGGTCGATCAACCAAGCACGCTTCCGACGGGAACGGCCGGCATCTACGTCGATGCGCAAGGGCGCAATTCGATCGTGATCGGCGCGGGCGCGAACGGGGACCTGCGCGGGGATTTCGTAGACGCGCAGCGCGACGCATTCACGCAGGCGAGCGTCGTGCTGGTGCAACGGGAGTCGCCGGAAGACGCGGTGCAGGCGGCGTTGCGCATCGGGCGCGCGTCGGGTGCCAGGACGGTCTTCAATCCGGCGCCGGCGAATGCGCAGGTCGGCGCTGCATTGTTGACGCTCGCCGACATCCTCACGCCGAACGAAACCGAATTCTCGGCGTTGCTTGCGCGGCATTGCGGCGTGACCGCCGATCCCGAGGGGATCGCTTCGACCGACGATGCCAGCTTGCACGCGCTCTGTCGGCGATTGTTGCCGCACGGCACCCTGGTCGTGACGCTCGGTGCGGCCGGTGCATTCGTTTCCCATGCAGGCGATGCGCTGCGTGGCGATGCGCGCGCGGCGTATCGCGTGGCCGCGTTCCCCGCGACGGCCATCGACACCACCGGCGCCGGCGATGCATTCAGTGGTGCGCTGTGCGCCTCGCTCGCAAAACGCGACGCGCCGTTCGCCGAACACGTTCGATTCGCCGCGCGTTATGCGGCGCGCGCGACGGAACACGCCGGCGCCGCCACGGCGATGCCGTGGCTTCCGGCGGTCAGCCCGCCATGAAGCCTTCGATTTCGTCCGCGTCGCGCACCAGGGCGTCGGTCAGGATGCGGTGACCGTCGTTGGTGATCACGATGTCGTCTTCGGTGCGGATGCCGATGCCGCGCCACTTCGCCGGGACGGTCTTGTCGTCGGGCGCGACGTACAAGCCGGGCTCGATCGTGAACACCATGCCGGGCTCCAACAGGCGCGACTCGCCGTCGATCCGGTATTCGCCGACGTCATGCACGTCCAGGCCGAGCCAGTGGCCCGTCTTGTGCCGATAGAACCGGCGATACGCGCCATCGGCGATCGCCTTTTCCAGGCGGCCCTTCAACAATCCCAGGCGTAGCAAGCCCTCGGTCAGCGTTTCGACCGCGGCGACATGCCCCGCGTCGTACGACACGCCGGGCCGCGCCTTCGCCAACGCCGCGCGCTGTGCCGCGCCGACGAGGTCGTGCAGCGCGCGCTGCTCCTTCGAGAAGCGCCCGTCGATGGGGAAGGTGCGCGTGATGTCGGCCGCATAGTTGCGATATTCGGCGCCGGCATCGATCAGCACCAGGTCGCCCGCACGCGCCGTCGCGTTGTTGGCGCGGTAATGCAACACGCACGCGTTCGCGCCGGCGCCGACGATGCTGCCGTAGGCGGTTTCGGCGTCGTTGGCGCGGAACACGCGTTCGAGTTCGGCCTGCAATTCGAATTCGCGCACGCCCGCGCGCGCCATGCGCATCGCCGCTTCGTGCGCGGCGACGCTGATGTCGGCGGCGCGCTGCATCAACTTGATTTCGTCGTTCGACTTGAACAGGCGCATCTCGTCGAGCAGATGCCCGAGCGCGAGGAATTCGTGCGGCGGCTGCGCGCCGGTGCGCGCCTGCGCACGCACGCGGTTGAGCCAACCGATCAGCTTGAGGTCGAACTCCGCGTCGCGTCCGAAGTGGTAGTACACGCGCGAGCGACCTTCGAGCAGGCCGGGCAGGATTTCGTCGAGGTCGGCGATCGGATACGCATCGTCCATGCCGAAGGCATCGACCGCGCCCTCCTGGCCGGCGCGCGGGCCGTCCCAGGCTTCGCGGTCGGGATCGCGCTCGCGGCAGAACAGGATCGTCTCGCCGTGCGCGCGGCCCGGGACCAGGACGAGCACGGCTTCGGGTTCGGGAAAACCGGTGAGATACCAGAAGTCGGAATCCTGCCGGTACGGGTAATGCGTATCCCTGCTGCGCACGCGTTCGGGCGCGGCGGGCAACACGAGGATCGCGTCGTCGCCGGCCATGCGCATGAGTTGCTTGCGTCGCCGTGCGTAGGCGGTGCCCGGAAGGTTGAGCGGGCGTTGCGGTTTCGCGGAGCGCATCAGTTGAATTGTTTGCGATGGCGCGGGGCCAGGACGCAGTCGCCATGCAGCAACAGCGAGGCGACGCGCACGAACTCCTCGATCTCGGCGAGCGCGTCTTCATCGTCTTCGTCGCCGTCGTCCTGTGCCGTGGCGGCGGCGAGCCGGGCCAGGTCGGCCAGCGCTTCGCTGCCTTCGTCCGACAACGGCGGGTTCTGTCCGGCGGCGAGGCCGAAGCCTCCAAGGAAGCCGCGGCACCAATCGAACAGGGCGCCGCTGCGTTCGCCCAGCGTGGCGTCGGCTTCGGGAAGCAGCAGTTCGAAGGAGAAGCCGCGATCTTCGAGCTGGCCGGCACTCGCCGCGCGCAACGCATCCAGCGCATTGCCCGGCGGGTTTTGCGGCAGTGCATCATCGGCCATCACGCGCGACAGCCAGTCGGGCGTGTCGTCGCCGCCGCCGGCGAACCAGCCGATCAGGGACCCGTGCAATTCCGCGGGCGTGACACCCAGGCGCTGGGCGGCGATGGCATCGTGGACGGCAGACCAGCTCGGCAAGGCGACATCGGACACTGCGGGGCTCCTTCGCGCAGGGCGCCAGTGTACCGCTTGGTTTGCGCCGCGGCGGCCGTTGGGGCCACACTGCGGTGAAGCCACCGGGATGTGGAGCCCGTGCGCCTGTCGATCCTTCGTTCGTCCGCCCGCGCCGGGGAGCGCGTCGCGGTTGCCATGTTCGCCCTGGCGCTTGCACTGTCCGTGCCGGCGAGCATGTCGTGGGCGGCCACGCGCGATTTCCATTTCCGCAGCCTGGGCAGCGAACACGGGCTTGCGCAGAACACCGTCACCGCCTTCGCGCAGGATGCAGAGGGCTTCGTCTGGGTCGGCACGCAAGGCGGCCTGCATCGCTACGACGGCCAGCGTTATCACCTGTTCCGCCATGACCCGCGCGACCCGGCGTCCCTGCCCGACAGTTACGTCACCGCGCTCGCGGTCGAAGGGCGCGATGCGTTGTGGGTGGGCACGTATTCGGAGTTCGTCGCGCGGCTGGACCTGCACGACGGGCAGATCAAACGGTTCGCGATCGACGGCGGCGCCGCGCTGCCGGGTTCGCCGCGCAAACAAGTGCTCGCATTGCTGCCGGTGGATGGGCAATTGTGGGTCGGCACGCAAGCCGGGCTCCTGCGGTTCGATCCGAAGACCGGGCGCAGCGTGGACCTGCTGTCGCTGGATCCGCGCATCGTCGCGCCCTCGCCCTACCAGACGCTCCTGCGCGATCGCGATCGCGCGGTGTGGTTCGCCAGCGCAGGTGGCCTGTATCGCCTCGGCGCAGGCGGGAGCGCGGAGCGCATCGTCGAAGGCACGGTGCGTTCGATCGCATTCGATCGCGATGGGCGATTGTGGGTCGGCCGCCCCGATGGCCTGTATCGCCTGCGCGACGATGGCCGCGCGCTGTTGCGCGTTTGGCCCCGCGTGGAGGGCGAAGCGAACACCGACGTGCATGCGATCGTGCAGGCGCCGGATCGCCGGTTGTGGATCGCGGTGTTCGGCGATGGCGTGCGCCGGCTCGACACCGACGGAAACAACGTCGAGGCCTTGCGGGAAAACTGGATGCAGGGCGCGCTGCCCGAGGGCGCGATCGGCAAACTGATGATCGATCGCGGCGGCGCGCTGTGGGTCGGCGGTCAATTCCGCGGGCCGTCGGTGACCGACCCCCTCGGCACGCGCTTCCGCTATCTGGCCGGCGGCGAACCCCGCAACTTCGCCTCGGGCGTGGCGGGCAACAGCGTGCGCGCGCTCATCGAGGACGACGCGCGGCAGTGGTGGCTCGGCACGGACAATGGCGAGCTGTATCGCGCCGATGCGCAGGGCAATGCGCTCACGCCGGTCGAAGGCTTCGCCGAGGCCTTCCCGGAACCGGGCCTGCTGTTGCGCGCGATGGGCTTCGCGCGCGGCGATGCGGGCAAGATGTGGATGGCGACGACGCGTGGCCTGGGTCTTGTCGACACGCAGGCCGGCACGATCTCCGCGGTTCCGCTGGCGGACTTTCCCGGCGTGCAGTTGCGCAGCATCGCGCGCGACGACGACGACGGCAGCCTGTGGCTGGGTTCGCAATTGCAGGGCTTGTTGCACTTCGATCCGGGCACGGGGCGCGTGCGCTCGTACACGGCGAAAGGCAATTCGCCCGAGCCTTCCACCGTGCATGCGGTCCTGTTCGACCGGAACCGACGCGTGTGGGCCGGTTCGAGCGATGGCCTGGAATTGCTCGAACCCGTGGCCGGCCGCATGCGGGTGTTCCGCCACGCGCCCGACGCGCCGCAGAGTCTCGCCGGCAACCTGGTGCGGGCCGTGCTCGAAGCCTCCGACGGCACGATCTGGGTCGGCACGCATTCGGGCCTGAGCCGCGTGATCGAAACGGGCAACGAGATCCGCTTCGATCATCCGCTCGACGCCGCACTGGGTCCGCGCCCGGTGCCGGTCGTGTTCTCGATCGCCGAATCGCCGCAGGGCCTGCTGTGGCTCGGCACCGACGCGGGCCTGATGCGTTTCGACCCGGCGCACGGCACGGTGCGCGCCTTCGGCATGGCCGACGGCCTGCAGGATCTCGAATTCAACGGCGGCGCGGCATTGAAGCTGCGCGATGGGCGCCTGCTGTTCGGCGGGGTGCGCGGGCTCAACGTGTTCGATCCGCGCATGGTGCACGACAGCGCGTACATGCCGCCGGTGCGGTTGCTGACGGTGCGCTTCGGTGCAGCCGGCGTGACCGACCAGGACCTGGCGTGGCAGGCCTCGCGCATCGACGTTCCGGACGATGCGGGCATGCTGCGGTTGCGCGTGGGCGCGCTCGACTTCGCCGACGGCGGCAACATCCGCTATCGCTACAAGCTCGAAGGGTTCGACGGCGACTGGATCGACAACGGCGCGATCCCCGAAATTACGTATACGCGCGTGCCGCCGGGCGACTACACGTTCCTCGCGCAGGCGACCAATCGCGACGGCGTGTGGAATCCGGACATGCTCCGCCTGCCGGTGCACGTGACGCCGCCGGCGTGGCGCCATCCGCTGGCGCTGGTCGCGTACGTCGTCGCGGGTTTGCTGCTGCTCGGTTCGATCGCGTGGCTGGTCGTGCAGCGTCGCCGTCGCGAGAAAGTGTATTTCGCGCAGATCCGCGATCGCGAGGAGCGCCTGCAGCTTGCGCTGTGGGCTTCGGGCGAGATGTTCTGGGACTACGACCTGGCGCGCCGCGAAATGCGCAGCATGCGCACCGCCGAAGGTGACGAGGCGCGCCGCGGCATCGCGGTGCAGACCGACGTCGACCAGCGGCACGAGATCCACGTCGACGACTTGCCGCGCGTGCTCGACCGCCTGAAGGACCACATCCGCGGGCAGGCGCCCTTGTTCCTCTCCGAGCATCGCGTACGCGGCCCCAACGGCGCATGGACCTGGGTGCGCGCGCGTGGCCGGGTGGTCGAAAAAAGCGCCGACGGCCGCGCCCTGCGCGTGGCCGGCACGGCGCGCGACATCACCGCCGGGCGGGCCGCCGAACGCGAGCGCCGCATTGCCAGCGAAGTGCTGCGCAGCATGTCCGAAGCGGTGGCCGTGCTCGATCGCGATTTCCAGTTCGTGTCAGTCAACCCCGCCTTCAGCCGCATCAGCGGTTACAGTGATTCGGACGTCATCGGGCGCTCGGCGAGCCTGCTCGACAGTGCGCAGCACGATCCGGACTTCTATCGCCAGACGCGGGCGGAAGTGGAGCGCAACGGCCGCTGGAGCGGCGAGATGTGGCAGCAGCGCAAGGACGGCGAAGAGTTCCTGTGCTGGATCGAAAGCAGCGCGGTGCTCGATGCAGGCGGGCAGCGCAGCCATTACGTCGCGGTGTTCACCGACATCACCGACAAGAAGCGCGCCGAGCAGGAGCTGCGGTACCTGGCGAATTACGACACGCTGACGAGCCTGCCGAACCGGGCACTGTTGTCCGAGCGCCTGTCGCGCGCGATCGTGCGCGCGCGTCGCCAGGAAAGCCGCATCGGGGTGTTGTTCCTCGACCTGGATCGCTTCAAGGACATCAACGATTCGCTCGGCCACGCGGCAGGCGACCGCATCCTGCGCGCGACCGCGGCGCGCCTGCAGCAAACCGTCGGGCCGCAACACACGGTCGCAAGGCTTGGCGGCGACGAGTTCACCGTCGTGCTGGAGAACATCGACACGCCGGAGGAAGCGGAGAAGATCGCGCGCGAGATCATCACGGCGTTCGAAGCGCCGCTGGACATCGATGAAACGCAGGACGTCGCGATCACGCCGTCGATCGGCATCAGCCTGTATCCCGACAACGCGGCCGTGCCGACCGACCTGCTCAAGCACGCCGACACCGCGATGTACCAGGCCAAGGCCGCCGGCCGCCGCATCTACATGCGTTACACCGAGTCGATGGAGATCGCGATCCGCCGCCGCGCAACGATCTCCGCCGCCTTGCGCAAGGTGCTCGATCGCAACGAGTTGCGCCTGGTGTTCCAGCCCAAGTTGTCGCTGCCGCAGGCGCGCATCACCGGCGTGGAGGCGCTGCTGCGCTGGACGAGCCCGGAATACGGCGAAATCCCGCCGGCGCAGTTCATCCCGCTGGCGGAGGAAAGCGGGCTGATCCTGGAAATCGGCGAATGGGCCTTGCGCGAGGCCTGCCACACGCTCAAGCGTTGGCGTGCGCATGGGCTCGACCGTTTGACGATGGCGGTGAACGTATCGGCACTGCAACTGTTGCGCGGCGATCTGCCGGCGGTGGTGTCGCGCGTGCTGGAAGACACCGGCGTGCCCGCCGAATACCTCGAACTGGAACTCACCGAAAGCGTCGTGATGTCCAACGCGGCGCAGACCGCGGTGACGCTGCAGGCGATCCGCGAACTCGGCGTGCAGCTGGCGGTCGACGATTTCGGCACGGGCTACTCGTCGCTGGCCTACCTCAAGCGCCTGCCCATCACGACGCTGAAAATCGACAAGGAATTCATCGGCGACCTCACCCGCGACGCCGACGACGAGGCGATCACCAGCACCGTCATCTCGATGGCGCACTCGCTGGGCCTGAACGTGGTGGCCGAGGGCGTGGAGGAGGAAGCGCAGGTCCTGTTCCTCCGCGCGCACCGGTGTGACGAGATCCAGGGCTACTGGCTCTCGCCGCCGCTGGACGCGCACCGCTGCCTCGGGCTGATCCGGACCTGGGCGCCCGACCTCAACGCGGCGGTCCTGCCGTGAGCGGCGCGGCCAGGCACGTGCGCCTTGACCACCCCCGGCACGCTGCCTAACCTGCCGGCATGGACACGGCCGACACCCTCGCTCAGCTTCAGGCCCTGGCCGCGCGCATCGACCAGCTCGCCGCCCTCGCGCAGCGGCTGACCGAAGAGAACCGCAGCTTGCGCGCGCAGCAGGAACAACTGTCGGGCGAGCGCGCGCAGTTGCTCGCGAAGAACGAGCAGGCGCGCTCGCGCGTGGAAGCGATGATCACGCGCTTGAAGTCGCTGGAGCAACACACGTGAGCAAGGCGAGCGAGCCGGTCACCATCCGCGTCCTGGATCGCGAATACACCGTGGGCGTGGAGCCCGACGAACGCGACAGCCTGGTTGCGGCCGCGAAGTTGCTCGACGCGAAGATGCGCGAGATCCGCGGCAGCAACCGGATGGCCGGCGTCGACCGCATCGCGGTGCTCGCCGCGCTCAACCTCGCGCACGAGTTGCAGCAGGTGCGCGGCGACACCGAGCGGCGCGACCGCGAACTGTCGAAAACAGTGGGCGCGATGCAACGCCGGCTCGACGATCTGTTCGATACGCCGCCTGCCTGATCTGCACGACGCGCACGCCCGATGTCGAGACGGCGTGCACGAAACGACGAACGCTTCGCGTCCACACCTGAATCCCCGCCATGTTTCGACCGACGAACGGACTTTCGCGTTTGAAGACCGGCGCTATACTTCGCCTCGCGTCCTCTGCTGTGTCGACGGCGCGCGCAAACATTCACCTTGTCCCTTTAAGACGACACCGGGGATGTAGCGGAGACCGGGCGTGCAAGTCCGCCATGAGCGGGAAGCCCGAAGGTCGCCAAACGTTCCCACTTGAACCTCGGGTTCAAGGTCGTTTCGCGCGCATCTTCACGGCGGAGGATGTTCTTTTTCCATGACGTTCTCGCGCGACACGCTCCGCAGGGAACTCCGCGCGAAGCGTCGCGCGATTCCCGCGCCTGCGCGGATCGCAGCGGCCGATGCGCTCGCCCATCGCCTGCTTTCCCTTCCCTTCGCACCGGTCTCCGGCCATGTCGCCGGTTACTGGGCCATGGATGGCGAGATCGCGTTGTCGTCCTGGCAGTTGCGCTTGCCGCGCGGTTGCACGTATTGCCTGCCGGTGTTGCACGAAGACGGCCTGCTGCGCTTCGCGCCGTGGCGCGGCGGTGCGGCGCTGGTTTCGAACAAGCACGGCATTCCCGAACCCGACGTTCCGCATTCGGCCCTGTTGCCGGCGCACGCCATGGCGTTCGTCGTCGCGCCGCTCGTCGCATTCGACGCGCGCGGGCATCGCCTCGGCATGGGAGGCGGCTGGTACGATCGCACCTTCGCGTTCCGTCGCGACCACGCCGCGCCGCCGCACCTGGTCGGCGCCGCGTTCGCCGCGCAGCAAGTCGACACCGTGTCGCCGCAACCCTGGGACATGCCGCTCGATGCGTTGTGCAGCGAAGTCGACACGCATCTCTTCGATCCGGTGCCTGCCCCATGAGTCCCCCGCGCCGCTATTGGTTGATGAAGACCGAGCCCGACACGTTCTCGATCGACGATCTGGAGCGCGTGGGCGTCGAACCCTGGAACGGCGTGCGCAATTACCAGGCGCGCAACCACATGCGTGCGATGCAACCGGGCGACGGCGTGTTCCTCTATCACTCCAGTTGCGCGGTGCCCGGCATCGCGGGGCTGGCGAAGGTGGCGAGCGCGGCGTATCCGGATCCGACGCAGTTCGACAAGAAGTCCGAGTACTACGATCCGAAGAGCACGCGCGAGGAGCCGCGCTGGTCGCTCGTCGACGTGGCGTTCGAGCGCAAGTTCGCGCAGCCGATCACGCTGGAAGACATCAAGGCGAATGCCGATGCACTCGGCGGCGAAGAATTCGCGCTCGTGCGTCGCGGCAATCGTCTCTCCGTGCTGCCGGTGACCGCCGCGCAGTGGAAGCAACTCCTGAAAATGGAACAACGCGCATGAGCGAAGCCAAACGACTCGCGGGCGAAAAGGCGATCGAGTATGTCCAGGACGGGATGATCGTCGGCGTGGGCACGGGTTCGACCGTCGCCTTCTTCATCGACGCGCTGGCGCGCATCAAGGACCGCATCGCGGGCACGGTGTCGAGCTCGGAACAGAGCACGCAGCGCTTGCGCGGGCACGGGATCGAAGTGCTCGATCTCAACGCGACCGGGCCCCTGTCGCTGTACGTGGACGGCGCCGACGAGTGCGACACGCGCAAATGCCTGATCAAGGGCGGCGGCGCCGCGCTCACGCGCGAGAAGATCATCGCCGAGGCGAGCGAGAAGTTCGTCTGCATCATCGATCCGGCCAAGCGGGTCGAAGTGTTGGGCAAGTTTCCGCTGCCGGTCGAGGTGATCCCGATGGCGCGCAGCCTGGTCGCGCGCGAAATCCTCAAGCGCACCGGCGGCCAGCCGGTGTGGCGCGACGGCGTCATTACCGACAACGGCAACGTGGTGCTGGACGTGCACGGGTTGTCGATCGTCGATCCGGTGGGTCTGGAGCGTGAGTTGAACCAGATCCCGGGCGTGGTGGCGGTGGGGTTGTTCGCGCGGCGGGCCGCGGACGTCGTGATCGTCGGTGGAGAGCCGCCAATCGTGCTGTGAGGATTTGCTAAGTCATTGATTCATCTAGTGGAACGACAGGTGGCACGGCCACTTCCACTTCCGGTCGCCGGTGTTAGTATTGCTACTAACCATGCGACGTCTCTCTCTCTTCCGCAGTCTTTCGCCTTCGCCTGATCGGGGCTTTCGCGCATGAGCGCGGTCGTCGCCCTCGATGGTCTGCTGGCCGCGCGCCGTGTCTGGCGCGGGCAACCTGCGACGCAGGCGCCGGTCGATGCAGTCGCCACCGGATGGGCTGCGCTCGATGCGGTGCTGCCCGGCGGCGGCTGGCCATCGGCGGCGCTCAGCGAAATCCTCCTGCCCGCCGACGGTGTCGGCGAACTGCGCCTGGTGTGGCCCGCGCTCGCGCGGCTGGCACAAGGCAACGAAAGCATCGTCGCGATCGTCGCCCCGCCGTATCGCGCGCACGCACCGGCATGGCAGGCAGCAGGTTTACGCAATGAAGTGCTGCAGGTGATCGACGCCAATCCGCGCGATGCCTTGTGGGCCGCCGAACAATGCCTGCGCTCGGGTGCATGCGCGGCGGTGTTGTGCTGGCCGCAGAAGGCGGACGACCGCGCATTGCGGCGCTTGCAGGTCGCTGCGGAAACCGGACGCACGCCTGGCTTCGCGTTTCGCGATGCGCATGCGGCCTTGAACCCTTCGCCTGCGCCGCTGCGCATCGCGATCGAAACCGCGCCGCATCGTCTGCGCGTGCTGAAGTGCCGCGGCGCGTTGGTGCCGCCTTCGCCGCTGCCCTTCCCCGCCACGTCGACGGCGGGATGAGGGCACACCATGCAGTGGGCGTGCGTATTGCTGCCGCAACTGGCGATGGACGGTGTCCTTCGCCGACTCGAAACGCCCGACGCGGCGGCGATCGCGCTCGTCGAAGGTCCGGTACAGAAACGCACGCTGCATTCGGTGACGCCGGCGGCGCGCATGCTCGGTTTGCGCCCGGGTCTGTCGCTCGCTGCGGCGCAGGCGTTGAGCACGCATTTCCAGGCGGTCGACCACGCGCCTGACGCGGTCGAACGCGAGCGGGCCTTGCTCGCGGCGTGGGCGTACCGCTTCAGTTCGCAGGTGAGCACGGACCTGCCGCATGCGTTGCTGTTGGAAGTCGGGCACAGCCTGCGCCTGTTCGGGCCGTGGCCACGGCTGGAAGCGCGCATGCGCGAAGAGTTGCGCGCGCTGGGTTTCCGGCATCGCATCGTCGCCGCGCCCAATCCGCATGCGGCGCGGGTGTTGGCGAACGTGCACGACGGGCTCGCGATCGACGAACACACGTTGAACAACGCGCTCGGCCAATTGCCGCTCGACCGCAGCGGATTGCCGCAACCGGTGGCCTTCGCGCTTTCGCGCATGGGCCTGCGCGAATTGCGGCAGGTGTTCGCCTTGCCGCGCGATGCCCTGGCGCGCCGTTTCCCGAAAGCGGTACTCGAACATCTCGATGCGTTGCGCGGCGATCGCATCGCGCCGCTGCATTGCTACATGCCGCCGGATCGTTTCGAAGGCCGCATCGAATTCGAAACCGATGTCGAGTCGAGCCAGGCCTTGTTGTTTCCGTTGCGGCGGCTCGCGCAGGATCTTGCGGCCTTCCTCGCCGGGCGCGATGGCGGCGTGCAGCGTTACACGTTGGTGCTCGAGCACGAACGCTGCGCCGACAGCACGGTGCCGGTCGGCCTGCTCACGCCGCAACGCGAGGCGAACATGTTGTTCGAACTCGGGCGCGGACGTTTGGAACAGGCGCGCTTGCCCGCGCCGGTGCGGGGGTTCCGGCTCGTGGCGGAGGAGTTGCCGCCGTTCGTACCCGCGGCGCCGGACCTGTTCGAAACGCGCGCACAACAAGACGTCCCGTGGCCGCAGTTGCGGGAACGTTTGCGCGCGCGCCTGGGCGATGAGGCCGTGCATGGCATCGGGCATGCGCCCGAACATCGACCGGAACGACACACGATGGCGGGCAAGCCGGTGCCGGACGCACGTCCGCGTCCGGGTTGGTTGCTGCCGCACGTGTTGCCTTTGCGCGATCACGCACTGTGCGTACTCGCTGGCCCCGAACGCATCGAAAGCGGCTGGTGGGATGGCGGCGATGTGCGCCGCGATTACTACGTCGTGGAGACCTCGCTCGGGCAGCGCGCCTGGGCGTTCTGCGCCGCGGGCGAGCCGGTGGATCCCGGCCCCGCGCCTTCGCACCTGATGTTGCATGGGTGGTTTGCGTGAGCCGCCTGCCCGCCTATGCGGAGCTGCACTGCCTGTCGAACTTCAGCTTCCAGCGCGGTGCATCGAGCGCGCGGGAGCTGTTCGATCGGGCGAAGCAGCAAGGCTATGCCGCACTCGCGATCACCGATGAGTGCACGCTCGCCGGCATCGTGCGTGCGCTCGAAGCTTCCGAAGCGACGGGCGTGCCGTTGATCGTCGGCAGCCAGATGCAGGTCGAAGGTGGACCGAAGTGTGTGTTGCTCGTTCAAACGCAGGCCGGTTATCGGCGCTTGTGCGAGTTGATCACCGCGGCGCGGCGACGTGCCGACAAGGGGACGTATCGCTTGCTGCGCGAAGATTTCGAAACCGCATCGCTCGAGGGTTTGCTTGCGTTGTGGGTGCCGCGGATGGATGAGCGCGACGTCGACGAAGCTGCGTGGTTGCGCTCGCAATTCCCCGACCGCACGTGGCTTGCGGTGCATCTGCATCGCGGGCCGGACGATGCGGCGCGGCTCGAGGCGTTGCGTACGTTGTCGCAGGCGACGAGGTTGGCGATGGTCGCGTGCGGGGATGTGCACATGCACGTGCGCGGCCGGCGCGCGTTGCAGGACACGATGACGGCGATCCGGCTGCACACCACGCTCGCGCAGGCCGGGCGCGCGTTGTTTCCCAATGGCGAGCGGCATTTGCGAACGCGGCAGGCGTTGTCGGCGATCCATCCACCCGAACTGCTGGCGGAGGCGGTGCGCGTCGCGCAACGTTGCACTTTCAACATGCGGCAACTGGCGTACACGTATCCGCATGAGCTGGTGCCTGTCGGCAAGACTGCGCGCGAGTGGCTGCGCGAACTGGTCGAAGAGGGCATCCAGGCGCGCTGGGCGAAGGCGAATTCGACGGAACACGAACGCGCCAAGGCGCGCGAGTTGATCGAGAAGGAACTGGCGATCATCGGGACGCTCGGATACGAGTCGTACTTCCTCACGGTGCACGACATCGTGCGCTTCGCGCGCAGTCGCGACATCCTGTGCCAGGGGCGCGGGTCGGCGGCCAATTCCGCCGTGTGTTACGCGCTCGGCATCACCGAGTTGCAGCCGGGGCAGATGGAAATGTTGTTCGAGCGCTTCGTGTCGGAGGAGCGCAACGAGCCGCCGGACATCGACGTGGACTTCGAACACGAGCGCCGCGAGGAAGTGCTGCAGTACGTCTTCGGGCGTTATGGCCGCGGGCGTGCGGCATTGGCGGCGGTGGTGATCCGTTATCGCGGGCGCAGCGCGGTGCGCGACGTAGCGCGCGTCCTCGGGCTGCCGCCGGACCAGGTCGACGAGATCGCGAAGACCATGGATCGCTGGAACAGCGATGTGCCGATGCCCGATCACCTGCGCGACCACGGCTTCGATCCGGAATCGCCGCTGTTGCGGCGCGTGCTGGCGATCGCGGGCGACTTGCTGGGGTTTCCGCGGCATCTTTCGCAGCATCCGGGCGGGTTCGTGATTTCCGAACATCCCTTGTCGACCCTCGTGCCCGTGGAGAACGCGGCGATGGACGATCGCACGGTCATCCAGTGGGACAAGGACGACCTGGACGTGATGAAGCTGCTGAAGGTCGATTGCCTCGCGCTCGGCATGCTCACGTGCGTGCACAAGACGTTCGATCTGTTGCGCGACAGTGGCCGGCGCGACATCGGGCTCGATGACATTCCGCAGGGCGATGAAGCGACGTACGCGATGATCCGAAAGGCCGATACGGTCGGCACGTTCCAGATCGAATCGCGCGCGCAGATGGCGATGCTGCCGCGTCTGAAGCCGCGCGTGTTCTACGACCTCGTGGTGCAGGTGGCCATCGTGCGGCCCGGGCCGATCCAGGGCGACATGGTGCATCCCTACCTGCGCCGGCGGAACGGCGAGGAACCGGTGACGTATCCGTCGGAGGCTTTGCGCGAAGTGTTCAAGCGCACGCTCGGCGTGCCGCTGTTCCAGGAACAGGTGATGCAACTGGCGATCGTCGCGGCCGATTACACGCCGGGTGAAGCCGACCAGCTGCGTCGCTCGATGGCCGCGTGGAAGCGTTACGGCGGCATGGAGCACCATCGGCAGAAGATCATCGCCGGCATGTTGCGCAATGGATACACGAGTGCGTTCGCCGAGCAGATCTTCGAGCAGATCAAGGGGTTCGGCAGTTACGGTTTCCCGGAGTCGCACGCGGCGAGTTTCGCGCTGATCGCGTATTCGAGTTCGTGGCTGAAGTGCCACGAGCCGGCGGCCTTCGCCGCAGCCTTGATCAATTCGCAGCCGATGGGGTTCTATGCGCCGAGCCAGATCGTGCAGGACGTTCGGCGGCATGGGGTGATCGTGCGGCCGGTCGACGTGCGTTACAGCAATTGGGATTGCACGCTCGAATCCTTGGGCGAGGCGACGTCGCAACCGGCGCTGCGGCTGGGGATGCGGATGGTGGATGGATTCCGCCAGGCGGATGCGGAGCGGATCATGGTGGCGCGGGCGAAGGCGGCATTCGCGGATGTCACGGATCTGTGCGTGCGCGGTGAACTCGACGCACGTGCGCGCGGTTTGCTCGCTGACGCCGGCGCCTTGCGGGCACTCGCGGGACATCGGCACAAGGCGCGCTGGGCTGCGGCGGGCGTGGAGGCGCAGCGTCCCCTGTTCGACGCGATCGGCGCGACCACGGAGGCGACGGTGGCATTGCCGCTTCCGACCGCCGACGAAGAAATGCGGACCGACTATGCGATGACGGGGCTGACGCTCGGCAAACATCCCCTGCAGCTGTTGCGATCGAAACTGCGGGCGCGGCGCTTCCATCGTTCATCGGAGTTGCGTGCGATGCCGCATGGCCGGAATGTTTCCTTCGCCGGCCTGGTGACTTTGCGCCAGCGGCCGGAAACCGCGAGCGGCGTGACGTTCCTGACGCTCGAAGACGAGGACGGGCTGGTGAATGTCGTGGTGTGGCGGCAGGTGGCGGACGATCAACGACGGCCGTTGCTGGAGTCGCGCCTGCTCGCGGTCGAAGGACGCCTGGAATCGAAGGACGGCGTGCAGCATCTGATCGCGAAGCGGTTGACCAACCTTGCGGCATTGCTGGGGCCATTGGATGCGACGTCGCGGGATTTCAGGTAAGTCGTAGAAAAGCCTGGCCAGGGTTTGTTGACCTGTTTGCTTCGCCCAAAGAAAAACCCCGCCATTGCTGGCGGGGTTTAGGTGTAAGGCCCTGGCGATGACCTACTCTTGCATGCGGATGCACACTACCATCGGCGCGGCTGCGTTTCACTTCCGAGTTCGGAATGGGATCGGGTGGTGCCACAGCGCTATTGTCACCAGGGAGAGGGTGGAGGGTCGCGGTTCGATCCGTCCTGGGG
>NZ_JBFULX010000005.1:0-258315 GCF_054049695.1 Lysobacter sp. P5_C4
CGGCGCCGATGACGTCGAGCGAGAGCTCCAGGCGGTCGGCGGCGCCGATGACGTCGAGCGAGAGCTCCAGGCGGTCGGCTTCCTCGGCATCGATGGTGAATCCGATGCCGTGCGACTTCGCCAGTTGCGCCAGCTCGAGCACGCGCGGGACGAGTTCTGCCATCACGCGCGCGCGCTTGGCCAGTTCATAACGCGGGTGCAGGGCGGAGAGCTTCACCGAGATCGACGGGGCGGCGAACACATCGGTGCCGACGAACTTGCCGCTCGTGCCGATCGCCTGGATCGCCGCGCGGTAGGCGCCGAGGTAGCGCAGCGCGTCCTTCGTGGTCAGCGCGCCTTCGCCGAGCATGTCGAACGAATAGCGGTACGCCGCGTTGTCGCCCTTGCGCGAACGCGACAGCGCTTCGCCGATCGTGCGGCCCATGACGAACTGGTGGCCCATGATCCGCATCGCCTGGCGCACGGCCAGGCGCACGACGGGTTCGCCGATGCGGCCGACCAGCCGCTTGAACGCGTTGTGGACGTCGCGCTTGGTGTCATCGGCCAAGTCCACGAGGTGGCCGGTGAGCATCAAACCCCAGGTCGACGCGTTCACGAGGATCGAATCGGACTGGCCCATGTGGCGCTTCCAGTCCGCTTCGCCGAGCTTGTCGCGGATGAGCTTGTCGGCGGTGTCCTGGTCGGGAATGCGCAGCAGCGCCTCCGCCACGCACATCAGCAGCACGCCTTCCTCGCTGCCGAGGTCGTACTGGCGCATGAAGGCTTCGATCGCGCCCTGGTCTTGCGCGCGGGCGCGCACGCGGCGCACGAGGTCGGCGGCGGTCGCCTGGACGGCTTTGCCGTCGGCTTCGGGCTGGCGGGCCTGCGCGAGCAGTTCGCGCACGTGTTGGGTTTCGTCGCGCACCCAGGCAGCCGTGATGGCTGCGCGGAGCGGATCGGGAGACGCCGGCAATTCCGGCGTGAGCAACGGCCGTTCGGCCGTCGCGGGGAGGGGAAGCGAATTCATCGGGCCCGCGTTGGTACGTGGCGAGCCGCATATTGTAGCGGCGTGCATGCCGCGCGGCTTGCCCCGCATGGTCGGTGGGGACTACCATTTCCCGTTTCCGCAGCCGGTTTTGCGTCACACCGGTTGTGGTTCGGCATGATCGAGATGGTGTCGTCGGGGGTCGGGACGGGTGCGCAACTGCGGTTGCGCCCGCGACGGGCTTTGACGGCCCGGCAGTTCCTCGCCCTGTTCGCTTCCCTGGCCGCCGCGATGTGGCTGGTCGCGGGCCTGGGCTGGTGGGGCGGCAACGTCTTCGCCCCCGCGTTCGCGCTGCTGGATAGCGTGTTCGTGGCGGTGGCACTGCGATGGGCGTGGCGGCTGGGAGAGCGTCGCGAAATCATTTCGGTCGGGCCGGAAGCGGTCGAGGTTTGGCGGTCGGCACAGCCGGCGCCTGCGTTCCGCGCACACCCGGTCTGGGTGCGCATGGAAGTGCTGGGCGACGACGCGTCGATCGTGCTGTCCTCCAGCGGAGTCCGCTGCGAGGTCGGCGCCTTCCTCGGCCCCGGCGAACGCCGGCAACTCGTCATGCGCCTGCGGGCGCTGCTCGAGGCCAGCCGTTCGCCACCGACGACATGACATTGCATTCAGCTGCGGGGCTCGTACCGATGAAAGCAGGCTTCAAACCTTCCGGCGCCAAGGCATTGGCCGTTCGTGCCGCCGCCGCGGCGTTCGCGCTCCTGGCTTCGGCCGCCGCGTTCGCGACGCCGGCCGCCGAGCCGACCGCGCCGCACCCGTGGCAGCTCAACATGCGCGAGGGCGTCACGCACTCCTCGCGGATGGCCTACGACGCCCACATGGTCGCGCTGTGGATCTGCGTGGTCATCGGCATCGTGGTGTTCGCCGCGATGTTCTACGCGATGTTCAAGTTCCGCCATTCCAAGGGCGCGGTGCCGGACGTCAGCTTCACGCACAGCACCAAGCTGGAGATCGTCTGGACGCTCGTCCCGGTCATCCTGCTCGTGGGCATGGCGTGGCCGGCGACCGCCAAGCTCATCGCGATGTACGACACCCGCAATTCGCAGATGACCGTGAAGGTCACCGGCTACCAGTGGATGTGGAAGTACGAATATCTCGGCGAAGGCGTGGAGTTCACCAGCCGCCTGGCCAAGACCAGCGACGCCAAGCGCCAATCCGGCCAGGTGCCGTCCTGGAAGAACGAAGCCGACCGCAACTACCTGCTCGAAGTCGACAACATGCTCGTCGTGCCGGTCGACACCAAGATCCGCTTCGTCATCACCGCCGACGACGTGATCCACGCGTGGTGGGTGCCCTCGCTGGGCTGGAAGCAGGATGCAATCCCCGGGATCATCAACGAAGCCTGGACCGACATCGACACCCCCGGCATCTACCGCGGCCAGTGCGCGGAGCTGTGCGGCAAGGACCACGGCTTCATGCCGATCGTCGTGAAGGCGGTTTCGAAGGCGGAATTCCAGCGCTGGCTCGCCGAGCAGAAGGCGAAGCACGGTGCGCCGTCGCCCGCCGCTGCGAACGCCACCGCGCAGGACGCGATCAAGGCCTCGCCGGAAGGCATCGCCCCGCGCCAGCCGGCCACCCCCGACACCAGCAACACACCGACGCCCGAGAAAGCCGAGCCCGTGACGCACTGAGCGCACGCACGGTTTCCGACGTTTCCCACCGAATCACGCGCATTACCTGAGGTTGCAGGCCATGGCCCAGTACGACGCCGCCGTCCATCACGACGATCACGGACATCAGCAGAGTTTCCTTGATCGTTGGTTCTTCTCGACCAACCACAAGGACATCGGCACGCTGTACCTGCTGTTCTCGTTCTGCATGTTCATCATCGGTGCCGCGATGTCGGTGGTGATCCGTGCCGAACTGATGCAGCCGGGCCTGCAGTACGTGAACCCCGAGTTCTTCAACCAGATGACCACCATGCATGCGCTGGTGATGATCTTCGGTGGCGTGATGCCGGCCTTCGTGGGCTTGGCGAACTGGATGGTGCCGCTGCAGATCGGCGCGCCGGACATGGCGCTGCCGCGCATGAACAACTGGTCCTTCTGGATCCTGCCGTTCGCCTTCACGCTGCTGCTGGGCACGCTGTTCCTGCCGGGCGGCGCGCCCGCCGGCGGCTGGACGCTGTATCCGCCGCTTTCGCTGCAAGGCGGCAGCAACCTGGCGTTCGCGATCTTCGCCATCCACATGATGGGCATCAGCTCGATCATGGGCGCGATCAACATCATCGCCACCATCCTCAACATGCGCGCCCCGGGCGTGGACCTGCTGAAGATGCCGATCTTCTGCTGGACGTGGCTGATCACCGCGTTCCTGCTGATCGCGGTGATGCCGGTGCTCGCCGGCGCGGTGACGATGCTGCTCACCGACCGCTTCTTCGACACCAGCTTCTTCACCGCCGCCGGCGGCGGCGACCCGGTGATGTTCCAGCACATCTTCTGGTTCTTCGGGCACCCCGAGGTCTACATCATGATCCTGCCCGCCTTCGGCGTGGCTTCGGAGATCATTCCCACCTTCTCGCGCAAGCCGCTGTTCGGCTACCAGGCGATGGTGTACGCCACCGCGTCGATCGCGTTCCTGTCGTTCATCGTGTGGGCGCACCACATGTTCACGGTGGGCATGCCGCTGGGTGGCGAGATCTACTTCATGTTCGCCACGATGCTCATCGCCGTGCCGACGGGCGTGAAGGTGTTCAACTGGGTCACCACCATGTGGAAGGGTTCGATTTCGTTCGAAGCCCCGATGCTGTGGGCGATCGCCTTCGTGATCCTGTTCACCATCGGCGGTTTCTCGGGCCTGATGCTCGCGATCGTGCCGGCGGACTTCCAGTACCACGACACCTATTTCGTCGTCGCGCACTTCCACTACGTGCTCGTGACCGGCGCGGTGTTCTCGATCATCGCCGCGGTGTACTACTGGTGGCCGAAGTGGACGGGCCGCATGTACTCGCAGGCCGCCGCCAAGTTCCACTTCTGGTGGTCGGTGGTGTTCGTCAACCTGCTGTTCTTCCCGCAGCACTTCCTGGGCCTGGCCGGCATGCCGCGCCGCATCCCGGATTACAACGTCGTGTTCGCGGACTGGAACCTGGTCTCGTCGATCGGCGCGTTCGGCATGTTCGCCACGCCCTTCATCATGCTGGCCATCCTGCTGCAGTCGCTGAAGAACGGCGAGCGCGCGACCGACCGCGTGTGGGAAAGCGCGCGCGGCCTGGAATGGACGGTGCCGTCGCCGGCCCCGCACCACACGTTCTCGACGCCGCCGGTCATCAAGGATGGCGACCTCGCGCACGGCGACTTCGCGCACATGGACTTCGACTGACGGCCGGCTGTTGCCGGACGCACAGTGCCTGAAGTGACCACCATGCCCGAAGCCCCCAAGCCCCTGACCCCCGAACAGGTCGCAGCCCGCCGCAAGGGCGTGCTGCGCACTGCGTGGGCGATCGGCCTGGTCGCGCTCGCGGTGTACCTGGCGTTCCTGCTGTCGGGGGTGCTCGGCAAATGAACGCGCCGAACACACCCGACAACAACAACCGGAAGAAATTCGGCGTCGGCAAGATGGTGGGCGTCGCGCTAGGCGCGTTCGCATTCACCTTCTCGCTCGTGCCGCTGTATCGCATCGCGTGCGAGAAAGTGTTCGGCGTTCGCCTCGAGAAAGAGGCCATCTCCGCACCGCTGGACGAGAAGGCCAACACGCAGCGCACCGTGACCGTCGTGTTCGACGGCGGCGTGAATTCCAAGCTGCCGTGGGACTTCGAACCGCAACAGGCCAGGATGCAGGTCCACCCCGGCCAGCAGTACGAAGCCAGCTATTTCGCGCGCAACACCAGCAATCGCGCGATCGTCGGCAACGCCGTGCCCTCGGTGGCGCCGGCGCGCGCCTCGGGGTATTTCAGCAAGACCGAGTGCTTCTGCTTCACCGCACAGGAACTCGACGCCGGCGAAGGCCGCGCGATGCCAGTGCGTTTCATCGTCGATCCGGCGCTGCCGTCCGACGTCAACACGATCACGTTGTCGTATACCTTCTTCAAGAACGATGCCCAGACCGCGCAGGTGAACGCGCCCAAGGGTGGATCGAACCTGCCGCACGCGGCTCCCTGAGCCTCATACGAAACCCGGAAAACCCGTCATGGCCCAAGCCCACGAGTCCCACGACACCAACGTCTACTACGTGCCGCACGGCAGCCGCTGGCCGGTGATCGCGTCGGTCGCGCTGTTCACCACGATGATCGGCTTCGCGCAGTGGCTGAATGAAGTCAGCTGGGGCAAGCCGGTGTTCTTCCTCGGCCTGGCCTTCCTCGCCGCGATCCTGTTCAAGTGGTTCGGCGACGTGATCCGCGAATCGCTGCGCGGCTACTACAACAAGCAGGTCGACACCTCCTTCCGCATGGGGATGGTGTGGTTCATCTTCTCCGAGGTGATGTTCTTCGCCGCGTTCTTCGGTGCGCTGTTCTACGCGCGCCAGTTCGCGTTGCCGTGGCTCACGGGCGAAGGCCACAAGGTCGCCACGCACGCGGTGCTGTGGTCGGACTTCACCGGCGGCTGGCCGAGCAACGGTCCGGGCGCGATCGGCGGTGCGTACCAGACGATCCCGGCGTGGGGCCTTCCGCTGCTCAACACGATGATCCTGCTGTCCTCGGGTGTGACGGTCACCATCGCGCACCACGCGCTGAAGGCCGGCCACCGCAAGCAACTGCTGTTGTTCCTCGGGCTGACGGTGCTGCTGGGCGCCTCGTTCCTGACCTTCCAGGCCGAGGAATACATGCATGCGTACCGCGAGCTCAACCTGACGCTCGGCTCGGGCATCTACGGTTCGACGTTCTTCATGCTCACCGGCTTCCACGGCGCGCACGTGACGCTGGGTACGATCATGCTCGCGATCATCTGGTTCCGCTGCGCCGCCGGCCATTTCAACCGCGACAACCACTTCGCGTTCGAAGCGGTGGCCTGGTACTGGCACTTCGTCGACGTGGTGTGGCTGGGCCTGTTCCTGTTCGTGTACGTGCTGTAAGGCGCGCACGCGCAACGGCCGCAACGCAAGCAATTCCCGTCGCGGGCCGGCCATGCGCCGGCCCGTGCCGTCTCCGGGGTCGGCTCAGGGCGCGCGGCCGATGCCGTGCGGCGTGATCCAGCCCATGTAGATGGCCAGCGCGACGAACAGGATCAGTGCGACCGAGAGCGCGATGCGCTTGGTCAGCGCATTGACGGTGCGCTTGGTGGTGCCCTTGTCGACGAGCATGTAGTACAGCCCCGCGCCGAGGTTCCAGACGATGAGGATCAGGACGGCGATGATCAACAGGGTTTTCAGCGAGTCGTTCATGGCGAAGGTCCTTGGGATGCCGCGCGTCCGCGCCTCGCACGTCCGCTACTCGCCGGCATTATCGCGCCGCGCCGGGGCACGCGCGTGATGCGTCGCGGGACGTTCTGGTTCGGTTGGGCGCTGGCGCTTCTCGCCATGGCGGTCTTTGCGCGGCTGGGCTTCTGGCAACTCGCGCGGATGCACGAGAAGCAGGCCTTGCTCGCCAACGTCGAGCGAGCGCTGCAGACCCCGCCGGTGGCCATCGATGCGCCCGGCACGACCGACCTGGCCTGGGTCGAAGGCGAGGCGACGATCGACGCGCGCACGCTGCTGCTCGACAACCAGATGCGCGACGGCACGCCGGGCGTCCACGTGTATTGCATCGCGCGTGCAGGCGTCGCCGACCGCCTCGTCGACCTGGGGTGGCTCGCGGTGAAGCCCGACCGAACGATGCCCGACGCGGCGTGCCCCGCCGGTCCGCTGCATGTGCGCGGCCTGATGACGCCGCTGCCCTCCAGTGGCCTGCGCGTGGGCATGCCGATGCAGCAGCTCGACGGGATGCGCTGGCTGATGGCGCGGGCGGACGCCGATGCCATCCGCGCGACCCTCCACGTCGCCGTGCCGGCGCGCGTGATCCGCCTAGATCCAAAGCTGCCCATCGGCTACGCACGCGACCTCGACGTCCTCCCGAACACGCTGCCTCCCGAACGCCACCTCGGCTACGCGGTCCAATGGTGGGCGCTGTCGCTCGCCGTCTTCATCACCGCGCTCGTCCTCACCATTCGCAAAGCAAAGCCCCGCGCATGAATGCACCCGTCGACAACGCCACGCGCAATCGCAACCGCTGGATGCTCGTCGGCATCTTCGTGCTGTTCTTCGGCGGCCTCGTGCTCGCCGGCCTCCTGCGCTTTTCCGGCTGGCGCCCCGAAGGCCTGAAGAACAAGGGCGAACTGCTGCAACCGCCGGCCGACCTGCGCGAACTCACGCCGACGCTCGCCGATGGCACCGCGTACCGGTGGAAGGACGCCGAACGCACGTGGCGCCTCCTCGCGATGACCGAGCGTTGCGACACGACCAATGCCGCGGCGTGCGAACGCCTGCTCGCCGATCTGGACAAGGTCTGGCAACTCTCCGGGAAGGACGCCGACCGCGTGCACGTGTTGTGGGTCGGCGCATTGCCCGCACACGGCCCGCGGCCAGCCACGTTGCATGTGCTGCGCCCCAGCGATGCGCTGCGCGATGGCTTGCCGCGTTCGCAAGATCCGAAGGGCATGCCCGTGTATGTGCTCGATCCGAACGGCTTCGTCGTTCTGCGCTACGCTCCCGGCTCCGACCCCGGGGACGTGCGGACCGACCTGTCCCGCCTGCTCAAGGTGAACTGAGATGGCGTCCAACGCCTCGTCCATCGTCCGCCACGGCATCCATCGCAACTTCCATCGCCTGGCATGGCTTGCCGTCGCGCTCGCGCTCGGCGTGATCGTGTTCGGCGGCTTCGTGCGCTTGTCGAACGCGGGCCTGAGCTGCCCGGATTGGCCGACGTGCTATGGCCGCGCTGCGTGGCCGCAACATGCGAACGAAGCGGTCGACCACGTCGCCACCGCGATCCGCGCCGTCGAACCGCACAAGGCGTGGCGCGAACAGTTGCATCGCATGCTCGCCGGTTCGCTTGGGCTGATCGTGCTTGCGCTCGCGTTGCTCGCAGCGCGCCGCCGCCGTTTCGGCATCGCGCAGGTGTTGCTCGCATCGCTGCTGGTGGGCATCGGCATTCCGCTGTACATGCACGGGCAGCACGTCGCGGCCTCGGTGTTCGCGATCGCGGGCGAAGCGATCCTGCTCATCGCCGCACTGCGCTGGTCGAACGTCGACCTCGCGCGCACCGCCGCACTCACACTGATGGTGATCGTCTTCCAGGCCTTGCTCGGCATGTGGACGGTCACGTGGCTGCTCAAACCGATCGTCGTGATGGGCCACCTGCTCGGCGGCCTGCTGACGTTCGCGCTGCTCACGTGGATGGCGTGGCGGGCAACGGACATGCCGATCCGGCTCGCGCAGGCAAAACGAATTCGCCTCCTGCTCGTCGTCGGCGTCGGCCTGCTCGCCGTGCAGATCGCGCTCGGCGGCTGGACCAGCGCCAACTACGCCGCGCTCGCGTGCGCCAACGATTTCCCGAAGTGCGTCGGTCAGTGGTGGCCGCCGACCGATTTCCGCGAAGGCTTCGTGCTGTGGCGCGGCATCGGCGTGGACTACGAAGGCGGCGTGCTCGACGGGCAGTCGCGCATCGCGATCCAGATGGCGCACCGGATCATGGCCGGCGTCGTGTTCGTGTATCTCGGGATTCTCGGCGTTCGCCTGATGCGCATCCCGGGGATGCTCGCGTGGGGGGTCACGCTCGCCGCGTTGCTGCTGACGCAGGTCGCACTGGGGATCGCCAACGTGAAGCTCGGGCTGCCGCTGCATGTCGCGGTCGCGCACAACGCCGGCGCGGCGCTGCTGCTGTTCGTGCTCGTCACCCTCATCGCGCGCGTGCGCGCGCCGGACGCCTGACGCACGTGCGCTCGCACATCGCCCAGTACTGGACGCTGACCAAGCCGCGCGTCGTCGCGCTGATCGTGTTCACCGCGCTCGTCGGCATGTTCCTCGCGGTGCCGGGGTTGCCGGATTGGGACAAGGCCTTGTTCGGCCTGCTCGGCATCTGGCTCGCGGCGGCGTCCGCGGCGGCGATCAACCACATCCTCGACCAGCGCATCGATGCGCTGATGGCGCGCACGCACGACCGCCCCTTGCCGACCGGCGGGTTGCGGACGTCGCAGGCGGTCGTGTTCGCCCTCGCGCTGGGCCTTGCATCGATGGCGATCCTGGTGTTCCTCGTCAATCCGCTGTGCGCGTTGCTGACGTTCGCCTCGCTGATCGGCTATGCGATCGTCTACACCGGCTGGCTGAAGCGCGCGACGCCGCAGAACATCGTCATCGGCGGCATCGCGGGTGCCGCGCCGCCGCTGCTGGGCTGGTCGGCGATCACCGGCATGCAGGGCGAAGCGGACTGGGCGTACGCGCTGACGCTCGTGTTGATCATCTATCTCTGGACGCCGCCGCACTTCTGGGCGCTGGCGATCTTCCGCCGCGAGGATTACGCCAGGGCGATGATCCCGATGCTCCCGGTCACGCACGGCGTGACCTATACGCGCTGGCAGATCCTGTTCTACACCGTGCTGCTGGTGCTGGCGACGCTGTTGCCGTGGGCGCTGCACATGAGCGGGACGTTCTACATCGGCGGCGCCGTGGTGCTGGGGTGCGTGTTCCTCTGGTACGCATGGCGCCTGCTGGATCCGCCGGACGAGTTCTTCGCCATGCGCACGTTCCAGTATTCGATCGTGTACCTGATGGCGCTGTTCGCCTTCCTGCTGATCGACCATTGGCTGATGCCGTGGCTGGCGCCGGCCTCCGCGCTGGACTTCCAACCACTCGCCTGGCGCTGACTGCCCGCTGAAACTGGGCCGCACGTCGCGTTACATCGCGCACTGATCCGCAAACTCCGCACCGTCCCGTCCGCGCAGGGCCGGGATGTGACGCGCTGCCCAAACATCGCAACGCCGCGCGCGTCATATCGGTCCCCCGGAACCTGGGGATTCCAACATGCACCACGACAAGAACGCCGACCGCAGCGAACGCAGTGCGCGCTTGCTGCTCTTCCTCGCACTTTGCGCCGCGGTCTCCTGGGCGCTGGCGAGCGCGCCGGCCTGATCGACTCCTCCTGCGCAGGCAGGGGCAGGCAGCGTGGAGGCCGATGCGCGACCGTGCGCCGATGGCATCCGCCGTTCGCCTTCCCCTGCCTTCGCGGGGGCATTTGAACCGTTGCCGCGGACCCACGCATCCACTCGCGCGTCGCTGAGTGCGGCGGTGGAGGCGGGCCATGCGCGCGCAACTGTGGAGCTCTGCCGTAACGATCGCCCTGTGGCCGGTCATGGCACAGGCGGGACAAGCCGACTTGGTGTGGCGTAACGCCGCCAGCGGCCAGACGGTGGTGTGGAAGTCAGCCGATGCATCGCACGCATCCGCGCTGACATCGGTCCCGGGCATCTGGCACATCGCCGCGCTCGCGGACTTCGACGGCGACGGCGTGGCCGACGTGCTGTGGCGCAACACGTCCGGCCAGGACCGCATCTGGCGCATGGGGGATTCGCGATTGCCGATGTTCCTCGCATCGCTCGCGTCGCCCTGGGACGTCGTCGGCGCGGGCGACTTCGACTACGACGGCGTCGCCGACATCCTGTGGCGCAACGCGACGACGGGCCAGAACCGCATCTGGCGATCGGGCAATGCGGCAACGACCCTCGCCGTCGCATCGGCGGGCGTGGCGTGGGACGTGGCGGGCGTCGGCGACTTCAATGCCGATCGTTACGCCGACATTCTGTGGCGCAACCGCAGCACCGGGCAGGCGGTTGCGTGGCGATCGGGCAACGCCGCAACCGCGGCGGGGCTGGGGAGCGTGGGGCTGTCCTGGAACGTCGCCGGCGTCGGCGATTTCAACGGCGATGGCGCCGCCGACATCCTGTGGCGCAACGCGACCAGTGGCGCGAACGTGATCTGGCGTTCGGCCAACAGGGCGACGCCGCAGGCCGTCAAGGCCGTGGGTATGGCCTGGCGGATCGCCGGCGTCGGCGATTTCGATGGAGACCTGCACGCGGACCTGCTCTGGCGGAATACGGGCAGTGGGCAGAACGTCGTCTGGCGTTCGGCGAATGCGACGACAACGCTCGCCTGCGCGTCGGTGGCCAACCTGCAGTGGAGCGTCAACGGCGCGGCGGAACTGGATCCGCCACCGCCACCGCCCACCGAACCGCCACCGATGCCGCCGCCGAATCCGCCGCCTTACCCGTATCCGTATCCGTAGCGCGCGGTGGTCAGCGCTTTGCCGCCCGGCGATCGAGCAGGAGTGCGCGCAATTCGGCTTTTTCCGCAGCATCGAGCGGTGTATCGCTCGAATTGAGTTCCTCGATGCGCTGCTGCACGGTCTGGTCTTCGAGTTGCACCATCACGTCGAGGAATTCGCGCTCCCACTCCTGCTCGCCGGGCAGCGATTGCGTGGCGAGCTTGTGCAGGGCCGCGGCCTCGTCGCGACCGCCGAAGTGTTCGAGGACGCCGCCGGTGCGAATATCGGGCCGCTCGCGTACCAGCGCCACGAGTTCCGAAAGCAGTTCCACACCGGGCTGGCGCAGCGCCGCGAATCGATACGGCGGTTCCAGGGCAAGCGCCAGCGAGGGCTGCTGCAGCAACAACGCGATCGCACTGCGCACCAGGCTGCGCTTCGGCGCGGGGACATTCGGCGCGTTGCGCGCGCGCTGCGCGGGCACGTGCGTTTCCGGCGCACTCGCACGCGCACCGACGCCGGTGAGTTCGGTCAGGCGCTGCTTCATCAAGTCGCCGAAGGCGCCGTCGGGAATCTGTGCGAGCAAGGGTTTGCAGCGTTCGGCCAGGCGCGCCTTGCCGTCGATGCTGGACAGGTTCACATCGTTGCTCATCTGCCCGTAGAAGAACTCCGACAGTGGCGTGGCCTGGCGCAGGCGCGCATCGAAGCCATCGCTGCCTTCCTTGCGGACGATGCTGTCGGGATCCTCGCCGTCGGGCAGGAAGAGGAAGAACGCCTGGCGGCCGTCCTTCATGCGCGGCAACACTGATTCGAGGGCTTTCCACGCGGCGTTGCGGCCCGCGCGATCGCCGTCGAAGCAGAAGAACACGTCGGCGGCGTTGCGGAACAGCAACTCCGCGTGGTCCGGCGTCGTCGCCGTGCCGAGCGTGGCCACCGCCTGCGACACGCCGTACTGCGCGAGCGCGACGACATCCATGTAGCCCTCCACGACGATCAGCCGATCCAGCTTGCTGTTGACCTGCCGCGCCTGCCACAGGCCGTACAACTCGCGGCCCTTGTGGAAAAGCGGTGTCTCGGGGGAGTTGAGGTATTTCGGCGAATCCTCGGGATCGAGCACGCGCCCGCCGAAGGCGATCGTGCGCCCGCGACGATCGGCGATCGGGAACATCAGGCGATCGCGGAACTTGTCGTAGACGTGGCCCTTGTCGTTCTTCGAGAACATCCCGCCGCGCTCGAGCAATTGCATGCGGCGTTGATCGGTGCCGAGCGCGTCGCGCAGCGCGTTGAACCCGTCGGGCGCGTAACCGATGCCATAGCGCTCGGCGATCTCCGGCGCGATGCCGCGCCTCTCGACATAGGCCTTCGCCTTGTCGCTCGCGGACAGGTGCTTGCGGAAGAACTTCGCCGCGGCGTCGAGCGCGGCGAACAGGTCGGTCGTGTCGTGGTTTTCGTTCGATTGCCGCGTGTCGCGCGGCACTTCCATGCCGACGCGCTTGGCGAGCTCGTCGACCGCGTCGAGGAATTCGAGGCGGTCGTAGTTGATCAGGAAGGAGATCGCGGTGCCGTGCGCGCCGCAGCCGAAGCAGTGGTAGAACTGTTTGGTCGGCGAGACGGTGAAGCTCGCCGAACGTTCGTCATGGAACGGGCAGCGCGACGCGAATTCCTTGCCCTGCCGTTTGAGCGGCACGCGCGCGGCGATCACCTCGACGATGTCGGTGCGCGCGAGCAGGTCGTCGATGAAAGCGTCGGGGATGCGGGCCATCGGCGTCAGGATGCCACGCCGCGATCAACCTTCGGCGAGGCGGCGCTTCACGATCGACGAGACCTCGCCCATGTCGGCCTTGCCGGCCAGGCGCGGCTTGAGCACGCCCATCAGCTTGCCGATGTCGGCCGGGCCCGCGGCGCCGCTGTCGCGGATCGCGCCGTCGACCACGTCCTCGATCTCGGCTTCGGACATGCGGGCGGGGAGGTAGTGCTCGATGATCGCGATCTCGTTGCGTTCGATGCCCGCGAGGTCCTCGCGGCCTGCGGCGTCATACTGCGACACCGAATCGCGGCGCTGCTTGACCATCTTGTCGAGAACGGCCACGACCTGGGCATCGTCCAGGCTGATGCGCTCGTCGACTTCCTTCTGCTTGATCGCGGCATTGATCAGGCGGATGACGCCGAGGCGTTCCTTCTCGCCGGCCTTCATCGCGGTCTTCATGTCGTCGGTCAGCTGGTTCTTGAGGGTCATGGCGTGCTCCGTGCGGGGTCCGGTGCCCGTTCTACAGGCGGGCACCGCAGAAATGCGAAAAGCCGGCGGCGCTTGTGGCGCGGCCGGCTTCGCGGGGTGCTGATCGATTCGACGCGGGGCGAGAGGCTCGCCGCCGGCGCGGGATCAATACAGGCGCTGGCGCTTGGTGACGTCGCGCGAGGTACGACGCGCCTGGCGCTTCACCGCGGCGGCGGCCTTGCGCTTGCGTTCCTGCGTCGGCTTCTCGTAGAACTCGCGCTTGCGGGTCTCGGCGAGCACGCCGGCCTTCTCGCAGGTGCGCTTGAAGCGGCGCAGGGCAAACTCGAAAGGCTCGTTTTCGCGGACTTTGACGCTCGGCATACGGTTTCTCGGTCTTCTGTCTGGGGTTGCTGCACAAGTGGACGACCACCGGGCAGACCCGGGGAGCCGCGTATGATACCCGCGTCCTTTCCGCTGGCGCAACCGCGCGGCGGCCTCGATTTCAGCCTCCGCAGGCCCCATCTGCCTCCCATGCGCGTCCTCGGCATCGAAACCTCCTGCGACGAAACCGGCGTGGCCGTCTACGACACCGCGCGCCCGGGCCCCGAGGGTCTGCGTGCGCACGCCGTCTACAGCCAGATCGCCCTGCACGCCGAATACGGCGGCGTGGTGCCCGAGCTGGCCAGCCGCGACCACGTCCGCAAGCTGCTCCCCCTGATTCGCCAGACACTCGACGAGGCAGGCCTCACGACCGCCGACCTCGATGGCGTGGCCTACACCGCCGGCCCGGGGCTGGTCGGTGCGCTGCTCGTCGGCGCCGGCGTGGCGCGTTCCCTGGCCTGGGCCCTGGAGGTCCCCGCCATCGGCGTGCATCACATGGAAGGCCACTTGCTTGCGCCGCTGCTGGAGGATCCGGACCTCAAGCCGCCCTTCGTCGCGTTGCTCGTCTCCGGCGGCCACACGCAACTGGTCGGCGTGGACGCCATCGGGCGCTACCGGCTGCTCGGTGAGACCCTCGACGACGCCGCGGGCGAGGCCTTCGACAAGACCGCCAAGCTCATGGGGCTGCCGTATCCGGGCGGCCCGCAACTCGCAAAGCTCGCCGAAACCGGCACGCCCGGCGTGTTCAAGTTCGCGCGACCGATGACCGATCGGCCCGGCCTGGATTTCAGTTTCAGCGGCTTGAAGACGCAGGTCCTGCTCGCCTGGCGCAACAGCGATCAGACGGACGCCACGCGCGCGAACATCGCACGCGGGTTCGAAGATGCCGTCGTCGACACGCTCGCGATCAAGTGCCAGCGCGCGCTGGATGCCGCGGGCTGCGACACGCTCGTGGTCGCCGGCGGCGTCGGCGCGAACAAACGCCTGCGCGAGAAGTTGCACGCCATCGCCGTCAAACGCAGCGGCCGCGTGTGCTTTCCGCGCCCCGCGCTGTGCACGGACAACGGCGCGATGATCGCCTTCGCCGGCGCGCTGCGCCTGCAGGCCGGGCAACGCAGCGGTCGAGAAGTCCACGTGCAGCCGCGCTGGGATATGGCATCGTTGCCTGCCGTCCAGCCCGCGACCGCATGAACGACAAAGTCTTCATCGAAGGCCTCCAGATCGAAACGCTGATCGGCATCTACGATTGGGAGCGCCGCATCCGGCAGCCGCTCGTGTTCGACATCGAGATGGCCTTCGACAACCGCAAGCCCGCGGCGAGCGACGCGATCGAAGACACGCTGGATTACAAGGCGGTCAGCAAGCGCCTGATCGCCTACGTGTCGGCGTCGGAATTCGGTTTGGTGGAAACCCTCGCGGAACGGTGCGCCGCGTTGATCCTCGACGAATTCGCCGTCTCGCACGTGCGCCTGAAACTGAGCAAGCCCGGCGCGGTGCGCGGTGCGCGCGCGGTGGGCGTGTCCATCGAACGCAGCCGCGCGTGACGACCAAGGCCTACCTCAGTCTCGGCAGCAACGTCGAACCCGAGCGCCATCTGCGCGCGGCGATCGATGCGCTGCGCGTGCGCTTCGGCGAGATCGTGGTGTCCCCGGTGTATCGCGTGCCGGCGGTGGGCTTCGAAGGCCCGGATTTCCTCAACGCCGCGGCGATCGTCGACACAGACCTCGATCCGTTCGCACTGATCGAGTGGCTGCGCGAACTGGAAGCCGACAACGGCCGCATCCGCGGGCACGTGAAGTTCAGCGACCGCACGCTCGATGTCGACCTGGTCTATTTCGACGATCTGGTGCTCGACCTGCCGCAGTTGCAACTGCCACGGCCGGAATTGCGGCATGCATTCGTGTTGCGCCCGTTGGCGGACATCGCGCCGGCGTTCGTCGACCCCGTGCGCAAGGTGACGCTGGCCGAATTGTGGCGCGCGCATCCGGCGTTCGGCGAAACGCTCGAAACGGTGACGCTCTAGCTTTCGAGCGTGCGTCCGCCGTCGAGGCGGAGGACCTGGCCGGTGGTGTACGTGGCGTCGCGCAACAACCAGCGCACGGCTTCGGCGATTTCCTCCGGCGTGCCCGTGCGGTGCAACGGCGTGCGGTCGAGCATGGCCTGCTTCGCCGCGTCTTCCTTCCCGCCATCGGGCCAGAGGATCGCGCCGGGCGCGATCGCATTGACGCGCACGTCCGGCGCGAGTTCGAGCGCGAGCGCGCGCGTCATCTGCAACAACGCGGCCTTGCTCATGCCGTAGAGCGCATGCGCGTGCAGCGGGCGCTCGGCGTAGATGTCGGCCATGTTGACGATCGCGCCGCGCGTCGCGCGCAGATGCGGTGCGGCGGCTTGCGCCAGGAAGAACGGTGCGCGCGCATTCGCGTTGAACAGCGTGTCCCACTGGTCGGGCGTCGCCTGGCCGAGCGGGGTGGCGAAGAAGGACGACGCGTTGTTGACCAGCGCATCGAGGCGGCCGAAGCGGCCGATGGTCTGCGCAATGAGTTCAGGCAGGCGGTCGAACTGCTGCAGATCGGCCTGCAACACGACGGTCGAACCGGCGCGCGCGCCCTCGAGCTCGCCGGCCAGCGCATCGGCATCGCTGCGCGAGGCGTGGCAGTGGATCGCCACGTCGAACCCGTCGGCGTGCAGGCGGCGCACGATCGCCGCACCCAGGCGGCGGGCACTGCCGGTGACCAGGGCAACGGGACGGGCGGTCGTCATGGGCGCTTGCGGTCCTTGCGGCTATCCTGTCGGCATTGTCGATGTATTTGCCGTCCATGTCCGCATCGCCGGAACCCCATGCCATCCCCGTGCCCGACGCCGACGCGCTCGCCCACAGCGAACGCCTGCGCCAGGGCATCCAGCAACAGATCCACGCCGCGGGCGGCGCGATCCCGTTCTCGCGCTTCATGGAGCTGAGCCTCTATGCACCGGGGCTGGGCTACTACAGCGCGGGCGCGACCAAGTTCGGCGCGAGCGGCGATTTCATCACCGCGCCGGAACTGGGGCCGTTGTTCGCCGCGTGCGTGGCCGACAGCTTCGCGCCGGTGTTGCAGCAGCTCGGGCCGCAATCGGATGTCGTCGAGCTCGGCGGGGGTAGCGGCGCATTCGCGGAGGTCGCGCTCAAGAAGCTGCTTGCGGCCGACGCGCTGCCTGCGCGATACGCGATCCTCGAACCGAGCGCCGACTTGCGCCAACGCCAGCAGGGACGGCTGCGCGAACGCTTGAATCCGCTGCTCTACGATCTGGTCGAATGGTTGGACGCACCACCACAGGAACCGTGGGACGGCGTGCTGTTCGCTAACGAGGTGATCGATGCGCTGCCGACGCCGCGCTTCACATTGCGCGATGGCGAAGTGTTCGAGGAACATGTTGCGATCGATGGGGAAGGCCGCTTCGTGCGCGCCGATCGCCCGGCCGATGCGCTGCTCGCCGCAGCGGTGCGGCACGTGGAACGCCAGCGCGACGAACCCTTCCCCGACGGCTATCGCTCCGAACTGTTGCCGCAATTGCCGTATTGGGTGCAGGCGGTCATGGGTGGGCTGCGCAAGGGCGCGATGTTGTTCATCGACTACGGTTACCCGCGGCGCGAGTTCTATTCGCCGCAGCGCACGAACGGAACACTGCGCGCGTTTCGCCGCCATCGCATGGTCGGGAACGTGTACGACCTGCCGGGCCTGCAGGACATCACCGCCTCCGTGGATTTCACCGCGCTCGCCGAAGCGGGCACGGGCGCGGGCTTCGATCTCGCCGGCTACTGCACGCAGGCGAGCTTCCTCATCGGCAACGGGCTGGAGCCCAACCTGCTCGCCGCCGAAGCACGCGCACACGACGAAGCGCAACGCTATCGCCTGCGCCAGGAAGCCAAGCACCTCACCTTGCCCGGCGAGATGGGCGAACGTTTCCAGGCCATGGGCTTCCAGCGGGACGTCGAATTCGGCGCCGCCTTCCTGGTCGGCGATCTGAGCTGGCGCCTGTGATGCGGCTGTTGGGATCCGGCGCAGCGAAGCCGTTCGCGCGCCCGCAGCGTTGGCTCGGCATCTGGTGGGGAATGATCGCGGTCGTGATCGTCGGGTCGCTGCTGCCTGCGTTGCTCCTGCCCGATCTGCCGGAGGGGGGCGACAAGGTCGAGCACCTGCTGGGTTACGCGATCCTCGCGGCGATGGCGGTGCAGGTGTTCGCGACGCGGCGTGCGTTGCTGTCGGCGGCTTTGTTCCTGGTGGCGCTCGGCATCGGCATCGAGATTGCGCAGGATGTGCTGACGACGACGCGGCAGATGGATGCGTGGGATGCGGTGGCGAATACGTGCGGGGTGGTGCTGGGGATGACCAGCGTGTTGATGCCGTCGCGGGATGCGCTGCTGCGAATCGATGCGCGCTGAAGTGCCTCAGGCGGGTGTGCGTGCCTGGTGGATCGCGCGGATGCGTGCCTTCGCAAGCGCTTCGCCCAACGCCGGACCTTCCAGTCCTTCGCGAGCGACGTCGGCGGCGCGGACGGACTGCGCGACTTCCAGCAAGCGGATCAACGCCTCGCGCTGCGGATAAGGCTGATCCTCCAGTCCTGCGCGGCCACGCTTGTCCGCCTCGCACACCAACCCGAGTTGGGCGATTCGCGCAGGCTGGCGAAACCCATCGCACCGTTGCAGCAACTCGTGCACCGTGCGGTCGCGCAGTTCGAACAGGCGATGCACGTTGAGATGTTCGCGACACGCGATCTTCGCCAGATCGCGATGCTGGAGAGGTACCTTCAATCGATCGCAGAGCGCGCGCAGCGGCGCCAGGCCGGCGTGCTCATGCCCCAGATGCTTCGGCAGGACGTCGGCCGGCGTGAGCGCCTTGCCCAGGTCGTGCACGAGGGCGGCGAACCCGACCACCGCATCCCCCGGCGCGAGCCGCGCCGCCATGTCGCACACCAGTTCGATGTGCACGCCGGTGTCGACCTCCGGGTGGTATTCCGCGCGCTGCGGCACGCCGTACAACGCATCGACTTCGGGCAGCACCACGGCCAGCGCGCCGCACGCGCGCAAGGTGCGCAGGAAGGCCGACGGCGTCTTCGACGCGAGCGCACGCACCAGCTCCTGCCACACGCGCTCGGGGACGAGCTCGGCCAACTCGCCCGATGCCACGATTTCGCGCATCAGGGCCGTCGTTTCCGGCGCAACGGTGAACCCGAGGGCGGACAAGCGCGCCATGAACCGCGCCGCGCGCAACACACGCAAGGGATCTTCGACGAATGCCGGCCCCACATGCCGCAACACGCGTTGCTCGAGGTCCCGTGCACCGTGCCAGGGATCGACAAGCGTGCCGTCGTCACGCTCTGCGATGGCATTGATCGTGAAGTCGCGCCGCTGCAGGTCTTCTTCGAGCGTCACGCCCGGGTCGGCATCGACGACGAACCCGCGGTACCCACGACCCGATTTGCGTTCGGTGCGCGCTAGCGCGTACTCCTCGCCCGTCTTCGGATGCAGGAAGACCGGGAAGTCGCGGCCCACGGGCTTGAAGCCCTGCGCCAGCATCGCATCGGGCGTTGCGCCGACGACCACATGATCGCGATCGCCCGCCGGCAAGCCCAGCAGCCGGTCCCGCACCGCACCGCCGACGAGGAAGATCTCCATCGGCGCGATTCTAGGGGGTGTTCAGCACGACCGTCGCCGGGCAGGTGAAGGCCTTGCGCGTCCCCGCGCGCCCACGCATGCGATCGCTGACCGGCGCGGCGTCGCCATTGAGGCGCCAGTCGTAGATCACGCTGAAGGCCAGCACGCGTGCGACGTATTCGCGCGTTTCCTTGTAGCTGATGGTTTCGATCCAGAAATCCGGATCCATGCCGGGCCGCTGCGCCTGCCAGCGCGCGAGCGGCGCAGGCCCCGCGTTGTAGCCGGCAAGGACCATGTAGGGCGGGCCGTACTTGTCGTACAACTGGCGCAGGTACGCGGTGCCGATGGCGATGTTCGCGTCGGGGTCGTAGAGGGTGGATGCCCCGCTCCACGGCAGGCCGATGCGTTTTGCAGTGGCCATGCCGGTCGCGGGCACGACCTGCATCAGGCCCATCGCATTGGCGCCGGAGCGGGCATTCGGATTGAAGACGCTCTCGGCACGGATCTCGGCGGCGACCCACGCGGGATCGAGCCCGTTTTTTGCGGCCTCGCGGCGGATCGTCGCATCGTGGTGCAGGGGGAAGCGCAGGCCGTACATGCGTGTTTCTTCGGGCTGCTTGCCGAGTGCGAACACCGCACGGTCGAACCATCCGTAATCCTGCGCGACCGCAACGGCCAGGCGGCGCTGCTTGTCGTCGAAGCGCGACAGCGCGTCGTCCCATTCGCGTTGCGCCCAGCCGGGGCGGTCGGCCTGGTAGAGCGCCATTGCGCGCACGACGGCGGGATCGCGTGCGATCGCCGCTTGCTGCGACGTCCCGAGTGCGACGTCCACCGGGCACAGCGCATAGGGCTGCCCGATGCGATCGGCCGCGAGGAAGCCATGGAATTCCGGCTTGCTGGCGGCGTCGCGATACAAGGCCTGCGCGCCCGCCTTGTCGCCGGCGATTTCGGTAAGCCGCGCCTGGAAGTAGGTCCAGCGCGAATCGCTGCGCTGCTTGTCGCCCATCTTGCGGATCGCGGCCAGTGCGGCGGGCCAATCGCTGCGCGACATGGCTTCGCGCACCCGCCATTCGTGCAGGCGTTCGTCGTACGCGCTGTCGGGCACGGCATTGAGGCGGCGCGCGGAATCGGGTTCGTAGGACGCGACGGTCCACAACGCGGCCTGGTACAGCGGGCGTGCGCGGTCGGCATCGGTGAATTGCAGCGCGTTCGCGAACTTCGGCAGTTGCGTGTCGACGAGCATCGGCACCGACTTCGCAAGGCGCGCGAGCCCCTGCGAGGCCATCAGCCGGCTACGTGCCGTCTTCGGCCACGTCAGCGCGCGATCGTGGACGGCTTCGAAGAACGCGGCGTAGTCGTTGGCCAGCGCCATGTCCGCCGGCGGCAGCCCGCGTGCGGCGCTGCGCATGACCGACGGCTCCCATGCGTTGGCGGCCGCATCGATGCGCTCCCAGCGCAAGGACGCAGGCAAGCCGCCCTTCGCTGCCAACATCGCGAACGGCGCATCGCACGCCGTCGGCAAGGCCTTGCCCGTGCTGCGCCACATCGCTTGCGCGTCGGCGACCCAGGTGGCGTCGGTATTGCCCGTCGCCGCGCGCGACTGGAGTTCGGCGCATCGCAATGCGCCGTCCTTGACCGACGCCGACCACGCACTGCGGAACGCGGGCCAATCTTCACGACGGGAAAGCGCGGCGAGCCAGAGTTCGCGGAAGGCGCCTTCGAGCGCCTGCCCCTTGTACTTCGCGAGGAAGGCCTGCGCGCGCGGCGCCGGAAGGGTATCGATGTCGCGCTTGAGCTGCGCGTACTCCACCCAGCCTGCGAGGGGATGATTCGCGATCGCCGCCATCTGGGTCGGCGACACGGTGCCACGCTCGGCTGCGGCGAACGCTTCGCGGATCTGGTCGCGTTGCGGAACGACCACGATCGGCGCATTGCGCAGCGGCGGCGGCACGATCTTGCCGGCGGGCGCGGGCGCGGACGCGGGTTTGCCCTGTTGTGCGATCGCCGTGGACGAGCAACACAAAAGAGCGGCGAGAAGCGGCAGCGTATGTCGCAGCATGGACGATCCGTTGGGGGAGACGAACGACCTGGCACCGACTATAGCCGACGCCTCGTGAATCGATCAGTCAGCAAACCACCCGAGCGAACGTCAGGAATCCCTCAGACGCACTCAACGCAGCGCGTGTTCCGGCACATCGATCTCCGCGGCGATCGCCAGATGATCCGAATACGCCGCAGCGAACGCTTCCATGCGCGCGATCCGCAGGTCGCCGGTGGTGAGGATGTGGTCGATCGCGCGCTGCGGCCGCCAGCTCGGAAAGGTCGGCACGCACGACGCGGGCGGTTGCAGGCGCGTGCGTTTGTACAGTTGCTGCATCTCCGGCCGGTCCGGATCGCAGTTGAAGTCGCCCATCAGGATCGCGTGCGGATGGTCGTGCAGCAGCTCGGCGATGAACGACAGTTGCGATGCGCGCGAACCGGCGCCGAGCGACAGATGCGCCACGGCCACCGTCAGCCCGTCGTCGCCATTGCCGAATTGCGCGACCAGCACGCCGCGCCCGCGCACGCGGCCGGGCAGGGGATGATCGTGCACTTCGACGGGCTCCAGCTTCGACAGCAAGCCGTTCGCGCTGGACGCGAAACCGCCGACGTTGCGGTTCGGCTGGTGGCTCCAGTACGCGAAGCCCCCGCGTTGCGCGAGGTAATGGGTCTGGTTGGTGAACCCCGAGCGCAGGCTCCCGGGGTCGCTTTCGTTGAGGCCGACGATGTCGTGGCCGCCCGCGAGTTGCGCGATCGCATCGAGGCTGCCGCGCTTGTTGCCCGCCGGCAGCACGTGCGACCAGCTGCGCATCGCGTAATCCGTGTAGCGACGGGTGCTCGACCCGGCCTGGATGTTCGCGCTGAGCAGCTTGAGGCGGCGGTGCGTCATCGTCCGTCGGTGATCGACGCGATCAGCCCTGCGACGCCGCGGCGGCAGGCGCACCGCCCGCGGCACGCTCCTTCGCGATCAGGCCGCCGGCGATGCGCAGCATGTCCTCGAAGCTGTTGCCGGTGACCTTGTACTTGCCGTTGACGATCAACGTCGGCGTGCTGTTCGCGCCCGAGCGGATCATGAACTGGCGGCCCTTGCTGACCTGCGCGTTCACCGAGAACGAATTCATCGTGCTCAGGAATTCCTTCGGGTTCGCGCCGTACTTGCCGTAGAAGTTCGCGATCTTCTGCTCGTCGACCGGATCGCCTTCGCCCGGCATCGTCTGCGTGATGTGGATCTCCTTGATCAGCGCGCTGTGCGAGCGCTCGACCAGGCCCATCGATTCGGCGACGTAGAACGCCTTCGCGTACGGGTTCCACTCCGGGCCGAACGGCGCTGGCACGTAGGAGAAGCGGACGTCGGCGGGCAGCTTGGCCTTCCACGCCGAAACCAGCGGATCGAACGCGGCGCACGCCGGGCAGACGTAGCCGAAGACTTCGACGACTTCGATCTTGCCGTCCAGCGGCTTCCACGGCTCGCCGCCCTTGATGGCGACGTAATCGCGGCCTTCGACCAGGCCGGAGGGATCGCTCGCGGCCGCGAGGGCCTTCTGCGCAGCGGCGTCGGCCGCGGCGGTGGGGGCCGGGGCGCCGGTCGAAGCCGAAACCGGCGCAGCCGACGTGCTTGCGGCCGGTTCGTCGGCGCTGGYGGGCATCGCGGCGGTGGCCTGCGCGGTCGGCGCGGCGGCCGTCGGCGCTTCGGTCTTGCCGCAGGCGGCGAGGGCGAGGAGGAGCAAGGGGAGCAGGGCGCGTCGGGTCATGGGGGTCGATCCTCCAGCGGGATGCATGAATGCCAGGTGGGCGGAATGGATGGGACGGGAAAACGTCAGCGGGGCGGGTGCGCGATCAGCGCGCCGGCGATGCGCAGCATGTCGTCGAGCGAGCGGCCCAGGACGCGGTACTTGCCGTCGACGATGAGCGTCGGCGTGCCCTGGAGCTGGATGCGCAGCGAGAAATCGCGCGCGGCCTGCATGCGTGCGGCGACCTGCGGGCTCGACAGCGCCGCCGAAAACTGCTTCGCATCCACGCCGAGGGTGGCGTAGTACGCCGTGAGTTCGGCATCGCTGGGGTTCATCGGCAGCACTTGTTCGTCGTGCAACGCGCGAAAGGTTGCCGCATGCGTGCGCGCCAGGGCGCCGAGTCGTTCCGATGCGAAGAACCCGCGCCCGAAGGGATCGCCGACGTCATAACCGGCAGGCACGTAACGCACCTTGACGTTCTTCGGCAGCGTGGCGCGCCAGGCGTCGAGCTTCGGCGCGAGGTCGTGGCAGTGGTGGCAGGTATAGGCGAAGACTTCGGCGACTTCGATCTCGCCCTTGCCCACCTTGTCGAACGTGCCGGGGTTGTCGAGCACTTCGTAGTCGACGTTCTCGACCGGCGCGGGCGCCGTTTGCGCGAAGGCCGCGACGGGAAGCAGCAGGGCCAGCAGGAGGAGCGCGATGCGACGGGTCATGCGGATCCTTGTGGGTGTCAAAAAAAACGCCGGTCCACAGTGTGGGACCGGCGTGCTGATCAAGGTCGTGAACGCTTCGACAGCTTCCGCCGGCGCAGGTTCCGCCGTGGTTATTGTTGCGCGGTGGCTTCGTCGGAGCGCTTGTGCAGGCCCTGCACGTAGCTGGCCAGCGACTGGATTTCCTCATCCGTCAGCGGCTTGGCGACCGACGCCATGATGTTGAACAGGTGCGGGTCGGTCTGCGTGGTCGTGCCTGCGCGGTATTCCTCGAGGCGACGCTGCGCGTAGGCCGATTGCTGGCCGGCGATCGCCGGGTAGGCCGGGCCTGGGTTGCCGCCACCGGCAGGGCCGTGGCACGACATGCACGCCGGGATGCCGCGCGCCAGGTCGCCCTGGCGGAACAGGCGCTCGCCCACTTCGTAGAACTTCATGCCCTTGTTCGGGCCGGCGGCGATGGCGGTGTCGTCGGCCACGCCGGCCCCCGCCTTCTGCATCGCGAAGTGCGCGCCGAGGTCGCGCATGTCCTGCGCGGTGAGCGCATCGGCGAAGGGCTTCATCACCGCGGCCATGCCCGAGTTGCGCTGGCCGTTCTTGAACAGTTCCAGCTGGTGCGCGATGTAGCGCTCCGGCATGCCGGCCAGGCGCGGGTACTGCGGATCGGTGGGGTTGCCGTCGAGGCCGTGGCAGGCCGCGCACGTACCGGCCTTCTGGTCTCCGCGCTTGACGTCGCCCCACACCGGCTTGGCCTCGACCAGCGGCTTGGTTTCCACCTGGGCATCCGGGGCGACGGGCGTCACCTTGGATTGGGCGAAGGCGACGGCGGCCACCGCAAGAGCGGCGGTCAGACCGGCGTAGCGCAGGACGCGGGCGTGGCGCATGCAAAGCTCCGAAATTGCTGGGTCCGGCGAACCAGGCCGCCGGGTGGTCGCGGACCGAAATCGGGTCGCGAAGGTGCGGGATTATCGACGTCGGGCCGCCGACCGGTCAAACCGGAGGCCGGCCGGGCTTGCGCGGCATGCGATCCTTGTCCCCATGGCCAACCCCCTTGCCCGCGCCCGCTACGTGCTTTCGGCGCACAACTACCGTCAGTTGCCGCCCGATGCCGGCGCCGAAGTCGCCTTCGCCGGCCGCTCCAATGCCGGCAAGTCGAGCGCGCTCAACGCCATCGCCCAGCAGAACGCGCTCGCCCGCGTGTCCAAGACCCCGGGCCGGACACAACAACTGGTGTTCTTCGAAGTCGCCCCGCAGCGCCACATGGTCGACCTGCCCGGCTACGGCTACGCCAAGGTGCCCAAGGACCTGCAGTCGCACTGGCAGCAATTCCTCGACGGCTACTTCTCCACGCGCGATGCCTTGCAGGGCCTGGTCGTCATCATGGACATCCGCCACCCGCTGAAGGACTACGACCGCCAGATGCTCGGCTACGCCTTGAACCGTGGCATTCCCGCGCATGCGGTGTTGACCAAGGCCGACAAGCTCTCGCGCGGCGCGGCCGCCAACACGCTGCAGGCCGTACGCATGGAACTGACGCGCGTGTACGGCGACAGCGTGTCGGTGCAGACCTTCTCGGCCGAATCCAAGCAGGGCGTCGACGAAGCGCGCGCCGTGGTCTCGCGCTGGCTGGGCGTCTGACGGCAGCCAGCTCGCGCGGGAACGCCCTGCGCAAGTGCCAACATTGGAACGGCGGCGTCCTGTCCGCGTGAGGATCGCGTGGACGTTTCGAGGACTATAGTGCCGGGCCTGCAACGGATGGACCCGATGTCGAGTCTGAGCAACGTCGCCGAACTGCCCATCACCGACCGTCGCGAATTGGTCGAATATCTCGCGTCCGGCAGCAGGCCGGCCACCGACTGGCGCATCGGCACCGAGCACGAGAAGTTCGGATTCCGCACGGACGATTTGCGCGCGCCCACCTTCGACGGCGAGCGCGGCATCGAAGCCCTGCTCGAAGGCCTGGTGCGCTTCGGCTGGACGCCGGTGCAGGAACACGGCCGCACGATCGCGCTTTCGCGCGACAGCGCGAGCGTCACGCTCGAGCCTGCAGGCCAGCTCGAACTCTCCGGCGGGCAGCTCGAAACCATCCACGACACGTGCCGCGAAACGAACGGCCACCTGGACGAAGTGAAAGCGGTCGCGGGCGAACTCGGCCTGGGCTTCCTCGGCATGGGCTTCCAGCCGAAGTGGCGCCGCGACGAAATGCCGTGGATGCCGAAGGGCCGCTACAAGATCATGCGCGACTACATGCCAAAGCGCGGCGATCTGGGCCTGGACATGATGACGCGCACGTGCACCGTGCAGGTCAACCTCGACTTCGCCAGCGAAGCGGACATGGTGAAGAAGTTCCGCACCTCGCTCGCGCTGCAGCCGATCGCGACCGCGCTGTTCGCCGATTCGCCGTTCACCGAAGGCAAGCCGAACGGTTTCCTTTCCTATCGCTCGCACATCTGGACCGACACCGATCCCGATCGCACGGGCATGCTCGACTTCGTGTTCGAAGACGGGTTCGGGTTCGAGCGTTACACCGATTACCTGCTCGATGTGCCGATGTATTTCGTGTATCGCAACGGGGAATACCTCGATGCGTCCGGCAAGTCGTTCCGCAAGTTCATGGACGGCAAGCTGGACGTCACGCCGGGTGCGCTGCCGACCTTGCGCGATTGGTCGGACCACATGACCACCGCGTTCCCCGAAGTGCGGCTGAAGAAGTACCTGGAAATGCGTGGCGCCGATTCCGGTCCCTGGAATCGCATCTGCGCGTTGCCTGCGTTCTGGGTCGGCCTGCTGTACGACGATGCGTCGCTGGACGCGGCGTGGGACCTGATGAAGGATTACTCGCGCGAAGAACGCCACGCCCTGCGCGACGGCGTGCCGCGGCACGCGTTGAAGCTCCCCGCGCGCCTGGGCAACACGCAGGCGACCGTGCGCGAGCTCGCGATCGAAGTGTTGAAGATTTCCGCCGCGGGCCTCGCGCGCCGCGATCGCCGCAACAAGAGCGGCGTCGACGAGCGCGTGTTCCTCGATCCGCTGATCGAAAGCGCGGAAGCGAACCAGACACCGGCCGAACGCAAGCTCGCGTTTTACGAAGGCCCGTGGGCGGGGAACATCGACCGGGTGTTTTCGGAATTCCAGTACTGAGTCAGAACACCGCGGCCTGCAGCTTCGTGTCGGACCACTGCCACGCCGCATCGAACTGCTTGCGCGTTTCGACCGCGGCCTGCCGGTCGCCCATCGCTTCCTGCGCCTGCGCCAGGCCATACAGGCCCCAACCGTTCTTCGGGAATTTCTGCAGGTCGTTTTCGAATGCCTTCGCCGCATCGGCTGGGCGCTTCGCCTGCAGCAGCGCGGCGCCCAAATAATTGCTGACGGGCAGCGGCCAGTCCGCGGGTTCGTTGTAGGTGAGCGTGTCCTCCAGCGCGGAGGCCTTGCGCAGGGACGCGATGGCCTCCTCGTGCTTGCCCTGCGACGACGCGATTTCACCGCGCAGGACACCGGCGCCTACCTTGAGCAGATCGCCGGCGTAGTTGGTGGTGCCGAGCATGAGCTTGCCCATCGCCGGGTCGTCTGCCAGTTGTTGCAGTGCCGCCAGTTCGCGCTGCGCTTCCGCAGCATTGCCCTTGCGCAACTGCGCCATGCCGCGCGCGAAGTGCCAGATGCCCGTGGGATAGGGCTGCGGGGCGGGCGATTGCGTGCGCGCGAGGATCGCGTCCCATTGCCCGAAGCGCACTTGCGTCTGCATCGGAACGACGACGAAGTGCTGCATGAAGTTGAGCGCGTCGAGCTGTTTCATGTCCGCGCGCTGCGCGGTCTGTTCCGAAGCTTGCGTAGCAAGCGTGCGCGAGCCCATCAGGCCCGCGCTCAGGGTGGCGAAGTGCCAGTTGTGCGGCACGTAACCGAGCGGATACATCCCGTTGGTGCCGTGGCACACTGCCAGGAAGTCCTTGTCGGCGGTGGACGCGCGGAAGTTCGCGAGCGTCGCGTCGTTGTAGCGCCCCGTGCGGATGTAGATGTGCGCGGGCATGTGCACGAGGTGGCCCGATCCGGGCGCGAGGTTGCCGAGCGTGTCGGCGAGCGCTTCGGCGCGGCCCGGATCGTCGGACGCCTCGACCGCATGGATGTAGTAGTGGATCGCGCCGATATGCTTCGGGTTGCGCTTGAGCACGGTTTCGATCGCGCCCAGGATCTTGGGCGTGTCGGCATTGGGCTTGCCGGCGGTCCAGTAATTCCACGGCGTGAGGTTCATCAGCGCTTCGGCGTACAGGGCCTGCGCATCGTCGTCCTCGGGATGCTGCGCGACGACATTCGCCATCGCATCGGCGTACGCCTTGTCCAGCGACGCGCGATCGACGGGTGCGGGATCGGCGTAACGCTTCACCAATGCATCGATCAATGCGCGGTCCGCGGGCTTTGCATTGTCGGCGAGCGACTGCGCCTTCCTGGCGAGCGCGGTTGCCTGCGGCGCTGTTTCGGGCGCCATCGGCAGGTTGATGTTCGGCCCGAGCACGAGGGCCTGGCCCCAGACGCAGATCGCGCATTGCGGATCCAGGTGGGCTGCTTCGGCGAACGCGCGGCCAGCAGCGTCATGGTTGAAACCGTAGGCGAGCCGCAGTCCCTGGTCGAAGTAGCGCTGTGCACCCGGCACCGGGGTGCCGATGTCGCGATGCAATTCGCCGAAGGTTTCGAAGAGCGGGGGTGCCTGCGCTGCCGCAGCATCGTTGCGTGGCGCAGGTGCTTCGCACGCGGCGAGCACGACAGTTGCGACGAGCGCGGACCAGACGAGTGAACGACGCATGGGTGGCTCCTGCTGTCGAGACAGGAAGGCAAACGCAATGCGCCGCGCCGACAGGACGCATTCCAAGCGTCGCCCCGCCGGTGTAGCGTGGGCTCCCCCAACGGAGCCCACGCCATGAAGTCACGCGCCGCCGTCGCTTTTGCCCCCGGAGAACCGCTCCGTATCGTCGAGATCGACGTCGCGCCGCCGCGCGCGGGTGAAGTGCTCGTGCGCATCACGCACACCGGCGTGTGCCATACCGACGCTTTCACGCTGAGCGGCGACGACCCGGAAGGCCTCTTCCCCGCGGTGCTCGGCCATGAAGGCGGCGGTGTGGTGGTCGAGGTCGGCGAAGGCGTGACGAGCGTGCAACCCGGCGACCACGTCATCCCGCTCTATACGGCCGAGTGCGGGAAGTGCAAGTTCTGCACATCGGGGAAAACCAACCTGTGCCAGGCCGTGCGCGCGACGCAGGGCAAGGGCGTGATGCCGGACGGCACGTCGCGTTTCACGTACGAAGGCAAGCCGATCTTCCACTACATGGGCACGAGCACGTTCAGCGAATACACGGTGTGTGCGGAGGTCTCGCTGGCGAAGATCGATCCGCAGGCGCCGCTCGAAAAAGTGTGTCTGCTGGGCTGCGGTGTCACCACGGGCCTCGGCGCCGTGCACAACACCGCGAAGGTGCAACCCGGCGACAACGTCGCGGTGTTCGGTCTCGGCGGGATCGGGCTTGCGGTCGTGCAGGGCGCGAAAGCCGCAGGCGCGGCGCGCATCATCGGCGTCGATACGAATCCGACGAAGTTCGATCTCGCACGCGAACAAGGCGCGACCGACACGATCAATCCGAAGGATTACGACAAGCCGATCCAGGAGGTCATCGTCGAAATGACCGACGGCGGCGTGGAGTTCAGTTTCGAATGCATCGGCAACGTCGATGTCATGCGTTCGGCGCTGGAGTGCTGCCACAAGGGCTGGGGCGAGAGCGTCATCATCGGCGTCGCCGGCGCAGGCCAGGAGATCCGTACGCGGCCGTTCCAACTTGTCACCGGTCGCGTGTGGCGCGGCTCGGCATTCGGCGGCGTCAAGGGCCGTACGCAACTGCCGGGCATGGTGCAGCAGGCGATGCGCGGCGAAATCCAACTCGATCCGTTCATCACGCACGACCTGCCGCTGGACCGCATCAACGAAGCCTTCGACCTGATGCATCGCGGCGAATCCATCCGCACGGTCATTCACTTCTGATGCGCAAGCTCGAATCGCACGCGTGCTTCGGCGGCACGCAGGAAGTCTGGGCGCACGCGGCCGAGTCGACCGCGTGCGAGATGCGCTTCGGCGTCTTCGTTCCACCGCAGGCGCAGCACGCACGTTGCCCGGTGCTGTATTTCCTGTCCGGCTTGACGTCGACCGAACAGAACTTCATCACGAAGTCCGGTGCGCAGCGTTACGCCGCCGAACACGGGCTGATCATCGTCAGTCCCGATACCAGCCCACGCGGCGCCGGCGTCGCGGATGCCGAAGGCGACGATATCGGCTTGAGTGCGGGCTTCTACGTCGATGCGACACAAGCGCCCTGGTCGGCGAATTACAAGATGCACGCGTATGTGACGCAGGAACTCCCCGCATTGATCGAAGCCGCGTTCCCCGTGAGCGACGTGCGCGGCATCACCGGGCATTCGATGGGCGGGCACGGTGCGCTGATTTGCGCGCTACGCAATCCGGGCCGCTATCGCAGCGTGTCGGCGCTCGCCCCGATCTGTTCGGCGTCGCGCGGCTGGGGCCATAAAGCGTTCGCGGCGTATTTCGGTGAAGACCCCGAGACGTGGCGCCAATGGGACGCATGCGACCTGTTGCGCGCTTCGGAGGACCGATTGCAACTCCTGGTCGACCAGGGCGAGGCGGATCCCTTCCTGCAGGACAGGCTGCAACCCGAGCTGCTGCGCGCGGCCTGCGTCGAGGGGGGACACACACTCCACATGCGCATGCGCCCCGGCTACGACCACGGTTTCTACTTCGTCGCCTCGTTCATCGGCGAACACATCGCGCATCACGCGGCGGCGCTGAAGTCCGTATAGGCGAAGCGCCCGTCGCGCAACACCGATTGGCCGGGTTCGACGGCGATCGCTTCGGCGAACATCGGGCCGGCGTGCACGAGTGTGTGGAATTCACCGCGCTCTCCGCACGGGTCGCAGGACACCGGCAGCGCCGCCAGCAATCGGGCATCGAACGCGCGCCCGCTGAAGCCGCCATCGAGTTGCTGCGTGTCCACGCAACACAAGTGCGCACGCAATCCGCCGTCGATCATCTCGTGCGCGAGCTGCGCCGTGTCGCGCCCGAACAATGGGAACAGCGGCGTCCACCCCAGCCGCGCACACAACGCTTCGCGCCACGCCCTCACGTCTTCAAGGAACAGATCGCCAAACGCGATTTCCGCGCAGGCCGGCCATTGCATCCGAGCCGCTGCCAACGCAGTCGCGAACGATGCTTCGTACGTCGCGTTGTCGCATTGCGGTGGAATGATCGCTTCGATCACGGGCAATCGCGCCGCCAACCCCTGCAAGTGCAACAAATCGCGGCGGATGCCGTGCATCGCGATGCGGTCGAAACCGGAGGTGACCGTCGTGACAAGCGCGACCACGTCGACCTCGCCCGCGGCCCGCAACGCGTGCAGCGCCCACGCCGCATCCTTTCCGCCACTCCACGACAACAGGGCCTGGCGTCGGTCGGGTGTCATGCGGCGTCCTCACGCGAAGCGAACGCCATTCTCGCCCGACCTCACGTTCCACACAAAAAAGGCGACGGAGCCTTGGGTCTCCGTCGCCAGGGGGTTGCATGAAGGGGTGCATGCAACTCAGGACGAGGCGCACGACTTCGAATTCGTGCTGCGATTGGAGATTCCGCGTGCCAGCCCCTGCGCGCAATCGCTGTGTCGGGGGAACGGTCGCGTGTCCGGTTTGCGGGGAGACCAGCGTTCACGAGTGAGCGGCGAGAGCATCCGGGGGGAGGCGTCGCACCGTGTCCAACCAAGGGCCCCCGATGGCTGCGATGCCTGTGCTCGTAATCGGTCTCGACGCCGCCTGGCGCTCTCGCATGCAGCGCCTGCTGGCGATGCGCGGGGAGTTCGACTGGCTGGGCGCCTATGCCCCGGGCCAGCCGCGCGAATCCCCGAACGGCCAGCCCGCGCTGCTCCTGCTCGACGGCGACGACCCCGAGGTCGATCGCGAACGCCGGAAACCGCAACTCCCGGCACCGCGGCGCCTGTACTTCTACCGCAGCCCCAACATCGAGGCACTGCAGCACTGCGTCGAGGCGCAGGGGCACGCGTGCCTGGACAAGCACGATTCCCCCGACGCGGTGATGCGTGCGATCCGTGCGGCCGAGTCGGGCCTGTTCGTGGTCGCGCCCGAGCTGCTCCTCGAGGCCCTGCACGCCGGCACCGGCGTTCCCGCGCCGGCGCCGATCGCCGAAGCGCCCCTGCATGGCACGCCGGATCACACGGGCGACTGGTCCTCGCTGACCGAACGCCAGCGCGAAATCGTGCACTGGGCCGCGCGCGGCATGAGCAACAAGCAGATCGCGCGGCAACTCGGCATCAGCCCGGAAACGGTGAAGACGCACCTGCACCACGTGTTCGAACGCGAAGGCGTGCACGGGCGCATGGCGCTGCTCGCAGCGCATGTCGGCGAGCGCGCGACCACCTCGACCTAGACCACCTCGCTCCGGTTACGCGCCGACATCCCGCAACTGCCAACCATCGCCGGCCAGCAAACGCAGGCGATGGCGCAGGATGCTCGCGGGCAGCGAGGTCGTCGCCACCAGGTCGATGCGCAGGTCGTTCTGTTCGCCGGTGACGCTGGCCGCCGGATCGACCGCGGCCAGCGCCTGGTCGATGTCATCGGGATCCTTCTGCTGCCCGCGCCAACGTTCGAACAATGCGGTCGACCGCAACGCCTGCTCCAACTCCGATGCGAATTCCGCGGCGCCGTGCGCGTTGAAGGACGTGTTCGCGTCGCTGCCGCGCGCGGCTTTCGGATCGGGCAGGGTGAGGTAGTAACGGGTCATGGCGTTCGACTCCTTTCGGGATGCAACGATGCTCGCCCGCCGGGCGCGTGCGCGGCGTCAAGGCCTCAGGTTTCGAACGCGTGCGGCTCCGACGCGAAGCCCACGACCAGCGCGCCCTTGCCCACGTTGACCATGCCCGTGAGGCTCATGACGCTCTCGAACAATTCGACGTTGTAGCTCTGGCAGGTCACGCGCAGGTCTTCATAGCCGGGCAGGGCGCGCATTTCCGCGAGCTCGCCGCCGTAGCTCAGGCAGACCGTCGGCGTCATCAGGCCGCGGCGCACGCGATCGGCGGTGTGCGCGAACAACTTCTGCACCGCGTTGTCGAAACCCTTCACCTTGGCGATCGGCTCGGTCTGGCCGCGATAGCCGCGCAGCACCGGCTTGATGTCGAGCGCCGAACCCAGCGCCGCGCTGAGCAGGCCCACGCTGCGGTCGCCCTTCGTGCGGGCCCGCGCGCGCAGGTAATACAGGTCGCGCGGGATCATGAATCCGTAGGTGTGCAGCGCGAGGTTTTCCAGGCGCGCGCGGATCTTCGGCGCGCCTTCGCCTGCCTTGACCAGGCGCACGGCTTCCACCGCGGTGATGCCCTGCGCGGCGAACAAGGTCTGCGTATCGATCACGCGCAATGCGAACGGCGTGTCGTGGCCCGCGGCCGAACGCACCGTGCGATATTCGTTGAGGATCGCGTAGCTGGCCTGCAGCGCGTTGTCGTAGATCGGGCTGCGCGTGCGCGTGATCGTCATGCAGAACACGTAGTCGTAGTCGATCACCAGCTTCTTGAGGAAGACATCGGTGATCTGTTCGACGGAGAACGGCGCGGTCTCCGCTTCGGCGCCGTGCTCGGAGACGTGGGTGTGCAGGAAGTCGAGCGTGACGCGTTCGTCGCGCTGGTCCTCGCGGGTTTCATCGCCGATGCGGACGGTGATGGGGAGGATCGTGAAGCCATTGCGGCGCAAGTAATCGCCAGGCAAGTCGCACGCCGAATCCACCACCAGACCGATACGCATTGCCGACGTCCCTCCGCGGAAATATGTGATGCAGTTCGCGGACCCTACCGCAACTCAGGGCAGGCGGGAAATCCCGACGGGCAGGGTCGACACGCGCTGCATCTGCGCATCGTCGAGCACCGCGCGATCGTGCAGTGCAGCAAGCGCGAAGGCATGGGCGTCGTTGCCCCAGAACAAGGCATCGCCGATCTGCAGGGTCGGCACGCCGAACACGCCGGCCGCGATGGCCGCTTCGGTATTCGTACGCAGGGCCGCCTTGGTTTCCGCGGCGGCGATCGCGCCCGGCGTGATGCCGAGCCGATCGAGCAGCGGCGCGAGGGCTGCTTCGGAATCGCCCGCGTGCCCGTCGCGCCAGATCCAGTCGAAGAGTGCATCCACCGCTTCGACCGTGCTGCCCGCGGCGATGCATGCGCGCAGCGCGGCGAGCGGGTTGAATGGATGCGCGGGCGGGAAGGTCATCGGCACGCCCTCGGCGCGCGCCTGCCACAGCACGTGCCGATACGTGAATTCCCGCTTGCCCGGGATTTCCGCCGGGCCCTTCTGCCCATGCGCGGAGAGGATCGCGCCGAACACGACGGGCACCGGTTCCACCGCGTGCCTCGCACGCAGGCCCTTCACCTTCTGCCAATGCAGGTAGGAGAAGGGCGAAAGGAAATCGAAATACCAGCGCAGCGGCGCGTCCACTTCAGTGCCAGGCGCCGATAATCAGGCCGTACAGCGCGAACTGCAGGATGTGGTAACCCGCGTCGATGAGCCACAGTTTGAGGCTGCGGCCGGCGAAGGCGTAGTTGATGCCGAAGCTCATCGCCACGTAGAAGAAACCGACCATTACGCCGGCATGCACCGCCTTCCACAGCTCCGGCCCGGTGTTCATCAGGTGCAGGAGCATCGCGAACCCGTAGGCGGCGATCAGCGCCGCGACGAACGCGACGCCGAAGGTTTTCGCCGGGTGCGATTTGGGTGCCGCGTTCGGCTCGACGCCCGCTTCGCGGCACCACGCGTGCTTGAACAACGGCCCGTACCAGAGACCCCCGAGCACGAACGCGGACACCGCCGCAGCCACGATCGCCAGCCAGTTCAGGTGATGCATGGCGGAGCCTCCCCGGCGCCTTCAGTCGGAGCCGGCAGGATACGCGCGGGGCAGGCCGTTGGGCGAACGCAGGTAGCGGTCGCGCAACTCGGTTTGGCGCGAACGCATCGGCTGCGCGCGTCCGTCGAGCCACACGGCCTCGGCGAGGGCGGTGACGTCGAGCGGATCGCCACTCCACAGCACCAGGTCCGCACGCTTGCCCACCGCGATCGTGCCGAAATCGCCATCGACGCCGAAGGCTTCCGCCGGCACGCGCGTCAACGCCGCCAGGCCGTCTTCCCACGGCAATCCGTTGGCGACCGCGTTGCCCGCCATCTGCCGCACCTTGCGTGCGTGATGCGAACCGGCGCTCTGGATCGCGACCTCCACGCCGGCCTTGTGCAGACGCGCAGCGTTCTCCAGGGTCGCACCCAGTTGATCGAAATCCGCAGGCAGGTCGGCGAGCGTATCGACGAACACCGGCACCTTCGCCGCGGCCAGTTGGTCGGCGACCTTCCACGCTTCCGCGCCGCCGGTCACGGCCACGCGTACGTTGTTGCGCTTGCTCCAGCGCAGCAGTTGCACGATGTCGACCGCGCGATTGACGTTCACGACGATCAACCCGCGGCGATCGAGGAACTTCGCAAGCGCCGCGCGCCCCATCGGCGTGAGCATCGCGAATTTCGAATCCGCCGACATGCGCCCGCGTGCTTCGGCGACGAGCTGGTCGAGGATCATCCATTGCGCGGCGCGCGAGCTGCCGGTGAGGTTGGATGCCGTTGAACCGAGCGAGAGGAACAAAGCCCTGGGGCCGACGGGATCGAGGCTGCCGTCCAGCCGCACGACGCCGCCCTGGCCACCGATGATCGAACCACCGGTCGTCGAGCCCGCCGCCAGCATCGTCCAACCGATGCCTTCCACGCGCGCGACCGGCAGCAACACCGACTCGGGGTTGTAGGCGAGCGTGACGTCGAACTCCGGACGCACCGCCGGATCCTTTTCTTCACCGAGCGATTGCTGGCTGTCGACGGTGGTGCTTTCGCCGCTGACTTCTTCCAGGCCGATATCGGTGATGCCGCCGAACAGGGCGGGCGTCAGCGCGCGGCCGTTGGCTTGGACGACGGTCGCGTTGCCGGCCTGCAGGTTGGCGCCGATGGCGGCGATGCGGCCGTTGCGGACGAGGACGTCGGCGTGCTCGAGCGTGCCGCGTGATGTCGCCGTGTGCACCTTCGCGTCGTGGATGAGCAGGTCCTGCGCCGTGGCCGTTCCCGAGAGCGCGAGCGCGCAGGCGACGGCGAGCGTCCTGACGAGGGCGGCGGTCATCGCACACCTCCCACGACTTCCTCCTGGCCGAGCATGAAATCCGACTTCGGCTGTCGCGAAGGATCGTTGCGGTCGTACAAGCGCGCGCCGTCGATGTAAACCTGCTCGGCATGCGCGTAGACGGTGAACGGATTGCCGTTCCACACCACCACGTCGCCCATCTTTCCAGGCTCGAGCGTGCCGGTCATGCCGTCGATGCCCATCGCCCTCGCGGGGTTCTGCGTGAGCCAGCGGATCGCGTGTTCGGGCGTGATGTCGAGGCCGATCCGATGCGCGTTGGCGATCACCTTCGCCGCTTCCTGGTTGAGGCGCTGGATGCCTTCCTCGCTGTCGGAATGCACGATCGCGCAGCCGTTGGGCACGCGGTCGACGAGCGCGATGTTTTCCTGGATGCCGTCGAACGCTTCCATCTTGAAGCCCCACCAGTCGGCCCACAGCGCGCCGCAGGTGCCTGCCGCGGCGAGTTTGTCGGCGATCTTGTAAGCCTCCACGCCATGGTGGAACGCAGAAATCCTGAAACCGAATTCCTTCGCCAGGTCCAGCATCGTCGCCATCTCGTCGGCGCGATAGCAGTGGATGTGGACGCGGATGTCGCCGTTGATCGCGCCGGCGAGCGTGTCGTTCTTCAGGTCGCGCTTGCCGGGGCCTTCCTTCGCGTCCTGCTGTTTCTTCATGTAGTCGGCCGCTTCGATGAAGGCTGCGCGGTAACCGGCGACGTTGGCCATGCGCGTGGCCGGGCCACCCTTCTGGCCGTACACGCGCTTCGGATTTTCACCGCACGCCATTTTCAGTCCCCAGGGCGCGCCGGGGAATTTCATCGCCTGGTAGGTCGTGGACGGCACGTTCTTCAACGTCGCGCCGCGGCCACCGATGAGGTTGGCCGAGCCCGGCAATACCTGCAGGCTCGTGATGCCGCCAGCGAGCGCGGTGAGGAAGCCCGGGTCCTGCGGCCAGATCGAATGTTCGGCCCAGACGTTCGGCGTGACCGGGCCCGTCATCTCGTTGCCATCGCTGTGCGCGCTCACGCCCGGGCTCGGATACACGCCCAGGTGCGAGTGGATGTCGATGATGCCCGGCGTGATCCACTTGCCGTGCGCATCCACGCGGGTCGCGTCGGCCGGCGCCTGCAGGCCCGCACCGACGGCGACGACCTTGCCGTCCTGCAACAGCACGTCGGCGTTTTCCAGGCGCGTGCCGGTGCCGGTCAGCACGGTCGCGCCGGTGAGGAGCACGGGCGGCGACTGCACGCGCTGGTAGGTGCTCGGATACGGATCGTCGAGCCAGCTCGGCCTGGCCGGTGCGTCTGCGGTGGACTTGGTCGCGCCCGTGCTGGCGCAGCCGGCGATGAGGACCGTCGCGAAGACGGCAACGATGGGCTTGGGCAACACGGACATCCCCTTGGTGGCGCGATCCCGAACGCTAGCCCGAGACGTGATGCGAGCGCCACCATGTCTTTCGTCATAATCGCCCCATGAAAGCGAGTGCCGCATGAAAGACAAACCCCAGATCGTCGAGAACTGGCTGCCGCGATACACGGGCGTGCCGCTCGACCAATTCGGCGAAACGATCCTGCTGACCAACTTCGGTGGCTATCTCGGCCACTTCGCGCGGCTCACCGGCGCGCAGGTCGTCGGCATGGACCGCCCGATGCCGAGCGCGACGGCCGACGGCATCACGATGATCAACTTCGGCATGGGCAGCCCCAATGCCGCGACGATGATGGACCTGCTGTCGGCGATCATGCCCAAGGCGGTGTTGTTCCTCGGCAAGTGCGGCGGGCTCAAGCGCAAGAACCAACTCGGCGACCTCGTGCTGCCCATCGCCGCGATCCGCGGCGAAGGCACCTCCGACGATTACCTGTTGCCTGAAGTCCCCGCGCTGCCGGCCTTCGCGCTGCAACGCGCGGTGTCGACGATGATCCGCGACCTCGGCCACGATTACTGGACCGGCACGGTGTACACCACCAACCGCCGTGTCTGGGAACACGACGCCGCCTTCAAGGAACGCCTGCGCGTGATGCGCTGCATGGCCATCGACATGGAGACGGCGACGATCTTCGCCGCGGGCTTCGCAAATCGCATCCCGAGTGGCGCGCTGCTGCTGGTGAGCGACCAACCGATGGTGCCCGAAGGCGTGAAGACCGAAGCGTCGGATGCACGGGTCAGCGCCGAATTCGTCGAGCGCCACATCCAGATCGGCATCGAAGCGCTGCGCCTGATCCGTCGCCATGGCAAGAGCGTGAAGCACCTGCGGTTCGACGAATGAATGTTCCGAACGACATCGTCGATTTCTGGCGCGACGCGGGGCAGAAAAAGTGGTTCGGCGGCGGCCCCGAATTCGACAGCGAGTGCGACGCGCGCTTTCGCGACCTGCATTTCCGGGCCGCGGCACGCGAGCTCGATGCATGGCAGGCGACTGCGGAGGGCACGCTCGCGCTGCTGATCCTGCTCGACCAGATACCGCGCAATATCTTCCGCGGCACCGCGCACCAGTTCGCGACCGACAGCCTGGCCCGCAGCATCGCGCGGCAGGCGGTGGATGCCGGCCACGACCGGCAGATCGAGCCGGCGCTGCGTGTCTTCTTCTATTTGCCCTTCGAACACTCCGAAGACATGGCCGACCAAACGCGCGCCGCTGCGCTGTATGCCGAGATGCCCAACGGTGACCAGGGCGGCTGGGCGAAGAAGCATTTCGACGTGATCGCGCAATTCGGCCGCTATCCGCATCGCAACCGCGTGCTGGGCCGCGAGAGCACGGCGGCTGAACAAGCGTGGCTCGATGCGGGTGGCGGTTTCGGTTAGTGCGCTAGCATCGCGACCATGATCACCACCTTGCTGCTCCTCGCCGCCACGGCGACCACGCCCGCCGCAGCCGCGACCACCGCCCCGGCGGCGACCGCCGTTGCAACACTCGACTACGACGCCGCGAAGGCGCTGGCCGATCGCGACGAAGCCGCGATGCCGAAGCTTTCCGCGGGCATGCTGCGGCGTTCGCAGGCCGGCGTGCTCGATCGCGCCGCCGACAGTTGCCGCACGGACGAGGCGCCGAAGTCCTTCACCGTCGTGCTCGAACTCGACGCGCAGGGCAGGGCGACGAACCACTGGCGCAGCGCGGAGACCGCGCTGGCCAAGTGCATGGACGAGAAGCTGTCGCGGCAGATGTTCTACGTGCCGCAACAAGCGCCGTTCTACATCTCGTTTGAAGTGTCGTTCACGAAGTGACGACGGGCGACTACAGGCGTCGGTCGAAACCCGGGCTGCAACAGGCGATCGGCCTGTTGCTCATCGGTGCCGCACTCGCGGGCTGGGGATTCTGGCATCTCGCCGGATTCATGCAGGCGAACAACAATGCCCTGGGTGCGACGACCCCCATCCAACCACGGCTGGTGATGGACGCGTTGTTCGCCGTCCTCGGCGTCGTCGCGCTGTTGCGCGGCGTGCGCGCACTGTTGGCGCGCTGACTCAGTATTTCGCGACGCCCGCCTCGACGTCCGCCCACGCATCGATGCCGCCGGCGATGTTGTAGACCTCGCCGAACCCCTGCTGACGGAAATGTTCCGCCGCCTGCGCGCTGCGGTTGCCGTGATGGCACAGGAACGCGAGCGCGGTGTCTTTCGGCAGCGCTTCGATCGATTCCAGTCCGCCGTCGAGATTCAGCACCTCGCCACCGATCGCCGCGAGTGCGCGTTCTTCCGACGGGCGCACGTCGACGATGCGCAACGTGCCGGCATCGCGGCGTTGCATCGCCTCGGCCGGCGTCATCGATTTCACCACCGGCGGTGCATTCGGGTTCTCGATGACCAGGCCGCGGCCGCGGGCGTCGTCGGCCCAATCGATGCGCAGGCCTTCGGCGCGGCGGGCGCCGGCCAGGTCGAACTCGACGCGGATCCCGTCGAAGGTTGCGGTGATCGCATTCGGATCGGGCTGCGCCAGGTGCAGGCGCGTGCGGTATTGCGGATCGATGTCCATGCGCACGACGACATCGCCGCCGGCATCGTTGATCGCCGTGCGCAGCATCGCGATGGCGGCTTCGCCGATGTGGATCGTCGGCGGCGTGCGATCCGGCGGCGGCAGGCCGAGCGCGCCGTGCAGTTCGCCCGAGTTGGCCATCTGCTCGATGATGTCGCTGCCACCGACCAGTTCGCCGCCGATGTAGAGCTGCGGGATCGTCGGCCAATCGCCGTAGAGCTTGATCGCGTCGCGGATTTCCGGGTCGGCCAGCACGTCGACATGCTTGTAGTCGATGCCAAGCGAATTGAGCGCGCCCACGGCCTTCGCCGAGAAGCCGCACTGCGGCGCCTGCGGTTGTCCCTTCATGAACAGGACGATGCGGTTGTCCGCGAGCAGCGAGTCGATGCGCGAACGCAGGGCGGGGTCGAGGGACATGGGGGCATTCCGGAACTGCTGGAGCGCCAATTGTAATCCTTGGGGCAAGATGCACCCATGACCGTGGTCGTCGCTCCCCGCCTTGTCCCGCGCCGCCCCCATGTCTGGGCGTGGTGCCTGGTGCTGTCGCAGGCGCTCGTCGCGTGGCTGTGGTGGCGTTTCGGCTGGCAGGTCGGGCTGCCGGCGATGGTCGCCTCGCATGCGCCGTTCTGGTGGGCGACGCTGGTGCCGGATTCGGCCCTGTTCAGCCCGGTGTTGCGGCGCCTGCCGACCGAGGCGCCAGTGGCCTGGCTGACGATCGACGATGGCCCCTCGCAGGACACGCCCGCGGTGCTCGACTTGCTCGATGCGTTCGACGCGAAGGCCACCTTCTTCCTCGTCGGCGAACGTGCCCGTGCGCACCCCGACCTCGTGCGCGAAATCGCGCGCCGCGGCCACGGCATCGGCAACCACAGCGCGACGCATCCGCAAGCCTGGTTCTGGGCCTTGCCGCCTACGCGCATGCGCGAGGAAATCGAACGGACGCAGGTCACGCTGCGCGAACTCACCGGCGCGACGCCGCATTGGTTCCGCGCGGTCGTCGGCATGGCCAATCCGTTCGTTGCGGCGGTGTTGAAGGCGCAGGGCATGACGCGCGTGGCGTGGAGCGCGCGCGGATACGATGCGTTCGCTTCGGATCCACGCCGCGTGGCCGATCGCATCGAACGACAGCTTTCGCCCGGTGCCATCGTCCTGCTGCACGAAGGCGCGAAGCACGGCCGCAATGTCGAGGCATTGCGCGCGGTGCTCGAGCGATTGCAGGCGCGCGGTTATCGCGTGGTGCTTCCCGGTTGAAGGGGACTCTCAGTCGCGGGTCGCGACGATCCGCCAGTTGTTGAACGGCGTGTTGCCATAGAGCGGCGTGAACGTCGCACGCAGGCCCGCGCGTTCGAAACGCACGCGAAGGTCGTCCGCGTCCGGGTAGGCCTTCGGCGCGGACGGCATCCAATGCACCATGCGCGAGAACACATCGATGCGTCGCGTCGTGCGTGCGCGCACGCTGCCGTCGTCCAGGCCCGTGCGGATCACGAGTTTCCCGCCCGGCGCGATGCACGCGATCGCGCTGGCGAGGATCGCGTCCTGCGCTTGCGGCGGGACGAATTGCAGGACGTCGAGCACGGTGACGCTTCCGTCGTGCGCGGGCATGCCGGCCGCCAGGTCGACCACGTCGAAGGCGACATCCCGCAGCCCTGCGCGCAGGGCGCCACGCTGCGCTTGCGCGATCTTCGGTGCGTCGATGTCCACGCCGCGGTACGGCATCGACAACCCATGCGTCCGCAATGCATGTGCGAGCAGGCCGATGCCGCAGCCCAGATCGAGCACGGGCGCGGACGTCCCGCGCAAGGCGTCGATCACGCCGGGATACAACGGGTCGGTCCGCAATTTCACGCGCGAGTAGTAGTACAGCGAACGATTGCCGTACCAGCGATCCGGCAGGAACGCCCGAGCGATGCGCAGCGCATCGGCTGCCGGCAGCGCGGCGTCGTTCATCGCGCCAACAACCCGCGCGCGACGGGAAGCGCGAGCTGCGTCCACGTCGTGTAGGCCGCGCCGTCGGGGTGCAGACCGTCTTCGGCCACCTGCAGGGGATTGGCGCGACTCGCGGGCGTGATGTCGACGAATGCAACGCCCTGTTGTTCCGCGATCTCGCGCGCGGCTGCGTTGAACGCGTCGATTTCACCGGAGATGTTCGCGCGCTCGCGCGCTTCGGTCTTCGCGAAGGGCGTGAGGCCCCAATCGGGAATGCTCAGGACGAGCACGCGGTCCGCGCGGCCGTTCGCGAACCCGATCGCGCGCGCGAGCAACGCCCGGAATTCGCTGCGATAGTCCGGCACCGTGCGCCCGCGATACTGGTTGTTCACGCCGATCAGCAGCGACACCAGGTCCCAGTGGCCGAGGGGCTCGGCCGCGTCGATGGCGGCGTTGAGTTCGTCGGTGGTCCAGCCCGTGGTGGCGATGATGCGCGGATCGCGCAGGCCGATCTTTTCCTCGCGCAAGGCCCGCGCAAGCTGCACCGGCCAGCGCAGCGACGCATCGACGCCTTCGCCGATCGTGTAACTGTCGCCGAGCGCGAGGTACCGCATGCCGGCGAGCTTGCGCATCAGGCCACCGCGCTGCGTTGCGCGAGGGCCGCTTCGGCGCATCGTCCGAGAACGCGCTCGATCCGCGAGAACACCTCGCGCAATACCGGCGCTTCGGGCAACAAGGTCACCCGGAAATGATTGCGGAAGGGCACGTTGAAACTCGATCCGGGCACGATCAGCACGTCTTCGTGCTCCAGCATTTCCAGGGCGAAGGCATGGTCGTCGAAACCTTCGGCGGCCTCGCCGATGACGGCGGGGAAGCCGTACAGGGCGGCCTGCGGTGCGACCAGCGACAGATGCTCGCTGGCTTCGCAGCATTGGATCAGCGCCTCGCGCGTCGCATGCAGGCGTCCGCCGGGCGAGGTCAACGCACGGATGGTGTCGACGCCGTGCAGCGCCTGCTCGATCGCGAATTGCCCCGGCACGTTCGCGCACAAACGCAGCGCGCCGAGCAGATCCATCGCGTGGTGGAAGTCGCCGCTGGCCAGCGGATCGCCGCTCAACACCGCCCAGCCCACGCGCCAGCCGCAGGCGCGATGGACTTTGGACAAACCGCCGAACGACAGGCACGGCAGGTCGCCGGCCAGCGGCGCGAGCGGTTGGAACGTGGCCTCGTCGTACAGGATTTCGTCGTAGATCTCGTCGGACATCAGCAGCAACTGATGCTTCGCGGCGATCGCCACGATGCGTTCGAGCAGTTCGCGCGGGTAGCTCGCGCCGGTCGGGTTGTTGGGATTGATCAACACGATCGCGCGCGTACGCGGCGAAACAAGCGTCGCGATCTCTTCCGGGTCCGGGAGAAATCCGTTCTCCGCCTCGCAGCGGTAATACACCGGGCGCCCATCGTTGAGGATCGTCGCCGCCGACCACAACGGGTAGTCGGGCGAGGGCAGCAGGACTTCGTCGCCGGGATTGAGCAGCGCGCGCAGGCTGAGATCGATCAGCTCGCTGACGCCATTGCCGACGAACACGCGTTCGGGTGAAGCGTTCGGCGTACCGCGGCGGCGATGGAATTGCGCGATCGCCTCGCGCGCGGCGGGCAGGCCCTGTTGGTGCGTGTAGGGATCGGTCTGGGCGATTCCGTCGGCAATCGCGCGCTGCAGGTGTTCCGGCGCGCGGAAGCCGAAGGCGCCCGGGTTGCCGATATTGAGCTTCACCAGGGTACGGCCCTGGGCCTCCAGCTCGCGGGCGCGTCGCGCCAGCTCCCCGCGGATCTCGTATCGGACTTCGGACAGGCGTTCGCGGGTCTTCAGGCTGCGCAGGGACATCGGCGGCATTCGAAAAACGTGGAGGCACGCAAGCCTACCAGCACGGGGAGCGCTAGAATCCGGCAGATGACGACCCGCACCCGCCCGTGACCCCTTCCCTGCGCGCCATCGGCTGGCCCTACGCCGCGCAGGTGGACGACGCGGCCTGGCGGGAAACGTTTGCAGCACATCCGCAGGCGCGCCCGGCGCGCGTGACCGAACAGCACCGCACCGGTTACGTCGTCGCCGAAGGTCCCGACGCCGGCTTCAAGGCCGAATCCCCGCCCGAGTGGCAGCGCGCCTCCAGCTATCGCAAGGGCGGCATCGCGCCGGAAGAGCGCGCGGCGGTCGGCGATTGGGTGCTGCTGGAAGGCAAGCGCATCGTCGCGCTGCTGCCGCGCCACACGGCGATCAAGCGCGGCGCGGCGGGGGAGCACTACAAGCAGCAATTGATCGCGGCCAACATCGACACGGTGTTCGTCGTGTGCGGGCTCGACGCGGACTTCAATCCGCGCCGCATCGAACGTTACCTCGTGCTCATCGGCGGCAGCGGCGTGGTGCCGGTCGTCGTGCTCACGAAGGCCGACAAGGCGCTGGCCGAAGACGCGAACGCCATCGACGATGCGCGCGCCGCCCTCGAAGGCGTCGCGCAGGGCGTGCACGTGGTGCCCGTGAACGCGAAGGATCCCGACAGCGTCGCCGCGCTGGCACCCTGGCTGGGTGCGGGGCAGAGCATCGTCCTGGTGGGGTCTTCCGGCGCGGGCAAGTCCACGGTCACCAACACGCTGCTCGGCGTGGAAAAGATGAAGACCGGCGAAGTCCGCGAAAGCGATTCCCGCGGCCGCCACACGACGACGCATCGCGCGCTGATCCCGCTGCCCTCGGGCGCCTGCATGATCGATACGCCGGGCATGCGCGAGCTCAAGCCGACGGGCGAAGAAGACATCGCAGAGAATTTCGGCGACATCGAAGCGCTCGCCGAGCAATGCCGCTTCCGCGATTGCCAGCACGCCAGGGAACCCGGTTGTGCGGTGCGCGCGGCGATCGAAGCCGGCACCTTGGATCCGCATCGCTTCGCCAACTTCCTGAAGCTGCGCGGCGAGGTCGCCGGCGCCGCCAACCAGCTCGCGACGCGCCTGAGCCAGAAAGCGAACGACAAGGTGCAAAACAAGGCGCTGTACAAACGCATCGACGACAAATACGGTCGCCACTGATGGTCGAGCTGGCCGACGACATCCTCTTTCATGCGGCACTCGACGCGCGCATGGTGAAGGCCGCACGCAGCATCCGGCTGCTGAACATGGTGAGTTGGCCGGCGAGCGAACAAGCCAGCTTCATGGCCTCCTACAACCGCGGCGAATACGCGCTGCCCAGGCACGAATACCCGAAGTACGATTTCACCGAAGCGCGCCGCGAGCTCGCCGCGATCGAAAAGGCCGCCGACCCCGACCATCCGCTCGGCCATTACGTCTGCGATTCCGCGCGCAGCTGGGGCATCGCCTGCGAGTTGCTGGAGAACCTCGGCACGCCGGAGGTCACGCGACATTCGATCCGCCTGTTCGGCCGCCCCGACGAACCCTTGCCCGGCGGCGGTCCGACCACGCGCGAGGCGGCGCATCACTTCATCGACATCGCCAACGAGCTCGACAAGGAATTGCTCGCGCCGGAAGAACAGGTGCAGATCTCCGCGACCGCGTTGCAGCTGCAGTTGCAGGCCTCGCTCGATGATTTCTTCAACGCGCGCCTGATCGAAGTGGTGCTCGACCCCGAGCTGATCGCGAAGGCCGCCGCCGGCGCCACGCGCATCCGTCTGAGGTCGAGCGCCGCGTTCAGCGACTACGATCGCCACCAGTTGCTCGAGCACGAAGCATTCGTCCATTCGCTCACCGCCCTCAACGGGCGCGAGCAGCCGCAATTGCAGAGCCTGTCGTTGTCCTCGCCGCGTACGACGGCGACCCAGGAAGGCCTGGCGACCTTCGCCGAGCAGATCACCGGCAGCATCGACATCGAGCGCATGAAGCGCATCAGCCTGCGCATCGAGGCGGTCGCGCGCGCGCTGGAAGGCGCGGATTTCATCGAGGTGTTCCGCTTCTTCCTCGACGCGGACAATCCGCCGCTGGAGAGTTTCGTCTCGGCGCAACGCGTGTTCCGGGGCGTGCCGACGACCGGCGGCTATGCGTTCACCAAGGACACGGTCTATGTGCGCGGCCTGATCGGCGTGCACACCTTCTTCCGCTGGGCGTTGCGCAATCGCAAGCTGCGGCTGTGCCGGATGTTGTTCGCGGGCAAGATGACGCTCGCCGACGTGCAGCGGTTCGAACCGATGTTCGATTGCGGCGCGCTGACGCACCCGCGCTGGTTGCCCCAATGGGTATCGCGCGCCAACGGGCTCGCCGGCATGCTCGCCTTCTCGCTGTTCGCCAACCGCATCCGGCTCGACCAGGTGATGGCGTCGGAAGGCCTGTTCGAACTGCAGTGATCAGCGGGCCGGTGCGAGCCGGCCGTCGTGCGCGATCGTGTAGTCGGCCGGTTCCGAGGGGCCGACCAGGCGGATGCGGTCTCCGATCGGCACTTCGCGATACGCGGGGATCTCGTGCGTCAGGCGCTGGAACATCCATCCCTTGGCGTCCGCGGCAGGCCGCAGGCGCAAGGCCGGTCCATCGAGCGCGCGGTTCCGCAGCACATCGGCGAGCGCCGGTGAAAACACCGACTGCACGCGCCCCACGTCGAGCATCACGCCCATCACCACCACGCCGTGCAGCACGGTCATCAGGGCCATCGTGCCGAGCGCCATGCGACCCCACCGCGCAGTGCGCGCCCACGCCGCCGCGCCGCACAGCGCATACACGGCCGCGAAGCCGTAGGCATAGTGGTTCGCCGAGGCGCCGAGCAGCAACACCGGGCCGAGCGCCGCGCCGCCGGCGATGATCGCGAAAGCCGCCAGGCGCCGGCTGCCGCGCCACATCGCCGCGAGCCACGCGCACCACAACACCGCGGCCATCAGCAGGTACTTGAAGCTCGACTGGGAGAGCGTGGCCTGTCCTTCGATCACGCGGACCATCGGGGAGAACAACTGGTATTCGACCCAGCGCACGGCGACATTGGCCACGTTCGCGGTGTAGAGCGCCGGCTTGTCCGTCGTCTCGAGCAACACCGGCAGGCGCACGGCCAGGTACGCCGCGGCCGCAGCCCAGGCCCCCAGCGCCGCCGCGCCCCAGCGCTTCTGGCGCGTGAACGCCCATGCGACCGAAGCGACAAGCGGAATCGACAGCGCGGCTTCCTTCGCGAGCAGGGCGACGAGCGTCGCGACCGCGGCGAAGACGGCGATCGCCCCCAACGACTGCGCGCGCAGCCCGAACCACGCGATCGCCAGGCCGCACGAAAGCCACGCCAGGTCGGCGATCGTCCCCACCCAACCGTGCGCGACCACCGCGTACGGGCTCAGCGCGAACACCAGCACCGCCACCGCGCACGTGCGCGCATCGATGCCCGCGCGGCGGCCGATCGCATACAGCAGCGTCGCATTCCCCGCGCCCCAGGCGACCAGGACCGCATGGAAGGCCTGCGGCGTGTCGAACAGTGCGCGCGACAGCACCATCCACAGGTTGAAGGTGAGGGGCCGGTACTGGAATGTCGCGACGTCGAACCAGTCGACCGAATGGTCCAGGTGGGTCGCGAAGTACGCCCACTGGAGCTCGTCGTGGCTGAAGTACCCCGGATTGAGTACCAGCGGCGCCTGGAGCAGGAACACCGCGAGCGCGACGGCCCACGGCGCCGGGCGCGCCAGCATCGCGGACCACCGCGGGGACAGGGACGCAACGCCCATGGAAAGAAGGTTCCGTGAAGACAGGCTGCATTCTAAGCATCGCGCGGCAACCACCGCCCGGCGCGGTGGGTAGAATCGACGACCCCACCCCGCGCCACGGCCAACATGTCCGACGATCTCAAGCAATCCGCGCTCGACTACCACCGCATGGAGCCGCGCGGGAAGATCAAGGTCGTCCCGACCAAGCCGATGGTGACCCAGCGCGACCTGTCGCTGGCCTACTCGCCCGGCGTGGCCTACGCCTGCGAAGCGATCGTCGCCGATCCCAACCAGGCCAGCGCCATGACCGCGCGCGGCAACCTGGTCGCGGTGATCACCAACGGCACCGCGGTCCTGGGCCTGGGCGACATCGGCCCGCTCGCCGGCAAGCCGGTGATGGAAGGCAAGGGCGTGCTGTTCCAGAAGTTCGCGGGCATCGACGTGTTCGACATCGAGATCGACGAGCGCGACCCCGACAAGCTGGTCGACATCATCGCCTCGCTGGAGCCGACCTTCGGCGGCATCAACCTGGAAGACATCAAGGCGCCGGAGTGCTTCATCGTCGAGCGCAAGTTGCGCGAGCGGATGAACATCCCGGTCTTCCACGACGACCAGCACGGCACCGCGATCATCGTCGGCGCCGCAGTGCTCAACGCCCTGGAGATCGTCGGCAAGAAGATTTCCGAAGTGAAGCTCGCCACCGCCGGCGCGGGCGCCGCGGGCATCGCGTGCCTGGACATGCTGGTCGCGCTGGGCATGAAGCCGGAAAACATCCTCGCCTTCGATCGCGAGGGCGTGCTTTACACCGGCCGCGGCCACATGGATCCGGACAAGCAGCGTTACGCGCGCGACACCGACAAGCGCACGCTCGCCGAGATCCTCGATGGTGCGGATGTCTTCCTCGGCCTGTCGGCCGGCGGCATCCTCAAGCCGGAGATGGTCGTCACGATGGCGCGGCGCCCGATCATCCTCGCGCTCGCCAACCCGAACCCGGAGATCTCGCCGGAAGAAGCCAAGCGCGTGCGCCCCGACGCGATCATCGCGACGGGCCGTTCGGATTATCCGAACCAGGTCAACAATGCGCTGTGCTTCCCTTACATCTTCCGCGGCGCGCTCGACGTGGGCGCCACGGAAATCAACGAGGCGATGAAGCTGGCATGCGTGCGCGCGATCGCCGCGCTCGCGCGCCGCGAAGCCTCCGATCTCGGCGCCGCCTACGGTGGCGAAATGCCGTGCTTCGGGCCCGACTACATCATCCCGCGCCCGTTCGATCCGCGCCTGCTCGTGATGCTCGCACCCGCCGTGGCGAAGGCCGCGATGGACTCGGGGATCGCCATGCGCCCGATCCTCGACTTCGCCGCTTACGAAGAGAAGCTCGGCCAGTTCATCTATCGCACCGGCCTGCTGATGAAGCCGGTCTACGACCGCGCGCGCGGCGACAAGCAGCGCGTGGTGTACGCAGAAGGCGAGGAAGAAACGGTGCTGCGTGCCGTGCAGACGGTGATCGACGAAGGCATGGCCGCGCCGATCCTGATCGGCCGGCCGGACGTCATCGAAACGCGCATCGAACGCCTCGGCCTGCGCATGCGCCCGGGCGTGGATTTCGAACTGACGAACATCAACGACGATCCGCGCTTCAACGATTACTGGCACCAATACCACGCGCTCACCGAACGCCGCGGCGTGACGCCGGCGGCGGCGAAGAACCTGATGCGTTCGCGCCCGACGCTGATCGGCGCGCTGATGGTCGAACGCGGCGAAGCCGATGCGATGATCTGCGGCCTGGTCGGCCGCTATCACAAGAAGCTGGGCTACCTGCGCAGCGTGTTCGATCTCGACCCCGGTCTGACCAGCACGTCGGCCATGACGGGCGTGATCAACGAGCAGGGCGTGTGGTTCTTCCTCGATACGCACGTGCAGCTGGACCCCACGGCCGAGCAGATCGCCGAGAGCACGCTGCAGGCGAGCTATCGTTTGAAGCTGTTCGGCATCGAACCGAAGGTCGCGCTGCTCTCGCATTCGAATTTCGGCAGCCACGACGACGCCAGCGCGCGCAAGATGCGCCAGGTGCGCGAGATCCTCAAGGCGCGCGTGCCCAAGCTGGAAGTCGACGGCGAAATGATGGGCGACACCGCGTGGGACGAAGACCTGCGCCTGCGCATCATGCCCAACACCACGCTCAAGGGTCGCGCCAACCTGTACGTGATGCCGAACCTGGATTCGGCGAACATCACCTACAACATGGTGCGCGTGATGACCGACGGCGTGGCGATCGGACCGATCCTGATGGGCATCGACCAGCCGGCGCACATCCTAACGCCCGCCAGTACGCCGCGCCGCGTGGTGAACATGACCGCCATCGCCGCCGTCGAGGCGCAGATCCGCAAGGCTCGCTGAGCCGGCTTCGCCACACACGATTCGCAGGGCGCAACTTCGATGGGCGACGACACCCCGACCGCGACGATCCTCGTCATCGCCTACAAGATGGAGGCGATGATCGCCGACGCCATCCGCTCGGCGCTGGCGCAGACGATCCCGTGCGAAATCATCGTCTCCGACGATTGCTCGCCCGACGGTACGCTGGCCGCCGCCCGCAAGGCGCTCGAAGGCTACAGCGGCCCGCATCGCGTGACGGTGCGCAGCACGCCGCGCAACCTCGGCCTGTGCGCGCACCTGACCGAACTGGCGGGCATCGCCACCGGCGACGTGCTCATCTGCCAGGCGGGCGACGATGTTTCGTATCCGCAGCGCGTGCATCGGCTGCTCGCGGCGTTCACCGCGGACCCCGATGCGCAGATCGTCGGGTCGCTGGTCGACGACATCGACGCGCGCGGCAAGCCGATCGAACTCGCGGTGCGCGGCACGCCGTACGAAATCGACCAGGACTGGCTGTTGCGCCGGGGCAAGCTGGCCGCGGTGCTCGGTGCATCGATGGCGATTCGCCGCACGTTGCTGACCGACTTCCCGCCGATGGAAGGCATGGTCGAAGACAACATGCTCACCCTGCGCGCGGTGCTTGCGGGGCGTTGCTTCTGTTTGCAGCAGTCGTTGCTCGGCTATCGCCGGCACGATGCGAACCTCGGTGATTGGGTATTCGACCGCAGCGCGAACGATGCGGCCACCTACGAGCGCCGCAATCGCCGCGTGCTCGCGATGTATCGCGAAATCGCCGCCGACCAGCGCAAGTGCGTGGCCGCGCGTCCGGATCTGCCCGAAGGCAAACGCGCCATGGGCCTGCAATTGGCACAGATGTACGCGCTGGAAGCGGACATGCGCGAAGCGGTGCTCGACCAGCCGCGGCATCGCTGGCTGGCGCCGCTCTGGCGCGGCCTGATGCACCCGGGGTTGCGCCGCAAGAGCGTCGAGCGCGCGGTGAAGCTCGTCCTGCCGCGCAGCGCGTTCGGCCAGGGCGACCTCGCCGGACGCGCGGGCGGCCGCCTCAGGGATTGGAACCGCCGTCGCCTCGACGCGCGCCGCATCCACCACGCCGATCGCCGCGGCGAAGGCCCCGATTACACGCAATGGGTGGCGCAGTTCGACACGGTGGACGACAGCAAGCGTGCCGCGCTGGTGGAACGCGCGAACAAGCTGCCGCCGATGCCCATCGCCGTCGTGATGCCTGTGTACAACCCGTCGCCGGCGTGGCTCGCCGAAGCGATCGATTCGGTCATCGCGCAGGCGTACCCGCATTGGGAGCTGTGCATCGCCGACGATCTGTCGACCGATCCCGAAGTCGTCGCGACACTCGATGCCTACGCGCAACGCGACGAACGCATCCGCGTCGTGCATCGCCCCGTCAACGGCCACATCTCCGCTGCATCGAACTCCGCCCTGGAGATCGTCACCGCGCCCTGGGTCACGTTGCTCGACCACGACGATCTGCTTCCCGAGCACGCGCTGTTGTGCGTCGCCGAAGCGGTGGCAGCGCACCCCGACGCCGGGGTGGTCTATTCGGATGAAGACAAGGTCGACGACGCGAACCGCCGCCGCGAAGCCTTCTTCAAGCCCGACTGGAACCCGGAGCTGGCGCGCGCCTACAACCTGGTGTCGCATTTCGGCGCGTATCGCACGACGCTGTTGCGCGAGGTGGGCGGCTTCCGCGTCGGTTACGAAGGCGCGCAGGATTACGATCTGATGTTGCGCTGCGTGGACCGCCTCGCACCGACGCAGGTCGTGCATGTTCCGCACGTGCTGTATCACTGGCGCATCCACGACGCGAGCACCGCCGCGGGCAATGCGGTGAAACCGTATGCGCTCGAGGCGGGTCGCCGCGCGATCCTCGAGCATCTCGAACGCAATGGTCTGTCGGGCGAAGTGCACTCGCATCCGACCGGTCATTACATCGTCGATTACGCGCCGCCTTCGCCCTTGCCGAGCGCGACGGTCGTGATCGCCGATCCCGGCGATGCGGCGCTGTTGCAGGCTTGCCGGCAAGCCGTGCAGCGAACCCGTTATCCCGGCCTCGACCTCCGCGTCGCGGCCTCGACGCCTGCCGCGCTCAACGCCGCGGTGCGCGCGGCTGCAGGCGACATCGTCGTCTTCATCGACGGCCGGTGCGTGCCGGAAGACGACACGTGGCTGCTCCGCACGGTGACCTGGGCCGCGCGGCCGAAGGGCGGCGCGATCGGCGGCAAGTTGTTCGATCCGGAGAAGCACGTCATCGGGAACGGCGTGCTGATCGGCGTGGATGGCGCGTGGTCGGCGATGAATGGTGGCGCGCGCGCCGACGGCGATGGGTATGCCGGCCGCGCGAAACTGCCGCAGAACCTCACCGCGTTGATGCATGGCCTGGTGGCCTTGCCGCGGGCCGTGTTCGTCGATGCCGGCGGCCTGGACGAAACCTACGCGACGCTCACCGGCGCGATGCTCGATCTCACGCTGCGCATCGGGCGCAGCGGCTTGCGCCACACGTGGGTGCCGTCGCTGCGCATGCGCGTCGACGCGGCAGGCAACGCGTTCGCGACGAACGATGCCGACAACCGCAAGCTGGAATCAACGTGGGCGCTGTCGACGATGCTCGATCCGGCCTACAGCCCGAACCTGGGCAACAAGTCGAAGCATTACTGGTACGCGCACCCGCCGCGCTGAACCACGCCGCGCTGAATCAGCCGCCGAACAGCGAGGTGGTGAGCTTCGGCTCGCGGCGCGCGCGATTGGCCTTGCGACGGAAGCGCGCGTAGAAGCGCATGGCACGCAGCCACGAGTAGCCACCGTTCCACGGCGGCACGGACGCGCGGTCGCGCCATGTGAGCTTCAGCAGGCCGCGGAAGTCGTTGTCCAGGCCCGTGCGCAGCGCCTTCTGCCAATCGCGTGCCTGCGTGGCGACGGCCCAACGGGTGTCGCCGATCGCGCCCATCATGTAAGTCAACTGTTCGAGCCACCTGCGGTTGCGCGAGGGCGCACCCAGCGGCGTGGGCCGAAGCTTGCCCGACGCATCCTTGCCGAGCGGCGATGCCGCATCGTCGTGCCGGCGGAACTGCACCAATGGCTGGTCCACATAGGCCACGCCATTGCCGCTTGCCGCGCACAACGCGAGCCACCAGTCGTGATAGAGCTTTTCGGGGAACGGCCGCGCGTTGTCGAACACGCGGCGACGCACCACCATCGCGTGGCCCGATACCGTGTTCTGGAAGGCGTAACGCAACGCATCCCGGCCGGCGTGCATCGCGCCCAGATCGTCGGAGATGCGGCGGTTGAGCGGGCGGCCCGCTTCGTCGATGTAGGCCGAATCGCAATACGCCATGTCGGCATTGCCGATGGCGTCGGCAAGGATCGCGAGTTTGCGCGGATGCCAGATGTCGTCCTGGTCGCACGGTGCGATCAAAGGCGAGGTGCACATCGCCATGCATTTTTCGAAGGAACGCAGGTGGCCCAGGTTGGCCTTGTTCTCATGCAATTGGATGCGCGCATCGCGCCGCGCATACCAACGCAGGATTTCGCGCGAGCGATCGGTCGAACAATCGTCGACGACGATGATCTCGAGCACGACATCCTGCTGTGCGAGCAGCGAATCCAGCTGCGCCGGCAACCACCGTTCACCGTTGTACACGCATAGCGCGACCGACACGCGCGGCATGTGCGATGCATGCGCTGCCGTTTCGACCGCGGGCAGCCTCGGCTCCGGTCGACGGCGGGCTGAAGATGCGCTTCCTGGCGACATGAGGGCCTGGTACTTCCTGGGCAGGTGAGTCAAAGGTTACGTGGACTTGCCACACGGATCGGACACGGATGGTGAAAAATACGGCACGGCGTTCAGCTTTCACTTATTCGACGCCGGCTGCAACCGTTTACCCATTGGCCCTCGGGGCAGATTGTTACGGCCGCGAACGCCGGCAATCCACGGGTTTGCAACGGAATGTCCCGCTTTTCTCTATTTGGAGAATTTTCTCGTCGATGCTGAAGCGGCTTCGCCCTAGCGTGGCCGATACCTCATCAGTAAGCCGCAATCCGATGGCCATCACATTTGCGGAGCCCACGGTCGAGCGCGGGAGCGTGCGTGACGTCGCCATCGTCATTGTCGACCGCGCCGGCCTGTCGGCCCTGCAGCAATGCCTCCACCACGTGCGTGCGCAGACCGACCACGCGCCGTTCGACGTGGTCGTGGCCTCCACCCGCGCGCCGCCCCTGCGCAATGCGCTGTTCACCGGCGTGCGTTGGGCGAGCGCGGTGCATGCGGGAATCGCCGATGCGTGCAATCGTGCGATCCAGGCCATTTCGAACGACACGGTGGTGCTCCTCGACAGCCGTTGCCGGGGGTTCGATGCGCGATGGCTGACCGAACTGATGTCGCACGCACGACGCGAGGACGCGGGCCTCGTCGCGCCGCAACGCAACGACAACGACGATGCGATCGCCTGGGGATGCATCGCCGTGCGCCGCACCGTCTTCCTGCGAGACAGCGGTTTCGATCCGTCCTACCGCGACCTCGATTGCGCAACGGCGGATCTCGCACTGCGCATCGGCCTGCACGGGCTCAGGCACCGCGCGCTGTCGTCGGTGCCGGTGCGGCTGATCGAGCCCTCCACCATCGCGCGATTGCTCGGCCGCCACCGACAACGCACCGATCGCGACCGGCTGAACGCCGCGTGGCAACTTCCCGCGGGACTTACTTGAACAGCGGCCCGTAGAACGAGCGCTCGCGCTTGGCGCGCATGACCTTGTTGGCCACGCGGGTGTAATAGCGCAGGGCAGCGATCATTCGCGGCGCAGCGTGCGGCGGCACCGATCGGCGATCGCGCCACACCGCCTTCGCCAACGGCCAGGTCCTTCCATCTTCGGCAGCCAGCATCGCGAACAACCAGCGCCCGGCCACCAGCGGCGGAAACCACTGCGCATATCCGAGTTGTTCGAACACATACGACTGCTGCGCGAGCCACCGCTTGTTGTGCGACGAGGAGCGCTTGCGGCGCACGCCGGCCGCGACGTTCTTTCCCGCGGGCGAAGCCGCATCCGCATGGCGCCTGAAACGCACGAGGGCTTGGTCGACATACACCACGCCACCGCCGGACGCCGCGCACAGTGCCAACCACCAGTCGTGGTACAGCAGGCCCGGGAACGGCCGCGCGCTTTCGAACACGTCGCGCCGCACCACCAGCGCATGCCCCGACACCGTGTTGCCGAATGCGAAGCGCAACGCATCGCGGCCCGACAACATCACGTTGAGATCCTGCGACAGGCGCCGGCCGAGCGAACGCCCGTCGCCATCGATGTAGGCCGAATCGCAATACGCCAGGTCCGCGTCGCCCAGCGCCCGGGCGAGCGTCGCGAGTTTGCGCGGCTCCCAGACATCGTCCTGGTCGCACGGCGCAATCAAGGGCATCGTGCACAGCGCCATGCATTTCTCGAACGAACGCACGTGGCCGAGGTTGGTTTCGTTGAACTCCACGCGCACGCGCGGGTCGCGCGCGGCGTACTCGCGCAGGATCGCGAGCGAGCCGTCGTTGGAGACATCGTCCAGGGCCACCACTTCGAGCAGGACATCTTCCTGCGCCAGCACCGAGTCCAGCTGCTCACGCAGCCAGCGGGCGCCGTTGTGCACGCAGAGGGCGACTGAAACGCGGGGCAGGACGATGTTCATTGCGCCGATCTTACGGGGCGACCCCAAAGGGTGGCGTCGCCGCCGGTTAGTTTCACCGGAAAGCGAAAAGTGGCGTCCACGGGGCCGCTGCTAGAATCCCGGCTCTAACCGCACCGTTCGAACCCCCATGAATTGGCTCAACGATCTGCTTCTCAACGACCCGGACCCCTCCGAAACCCGTGAATGGGTCGAATCGCTCAAGGCGGTCATCGACAACGACGGTCCGGAGCGCGCGCACCAGTTGCTCGACAACATGGTCGAGCTCACCCGCCGCGCGGGCGCGCACCTGCCCTTCGCGCCGACCACCGAATACATCAACACCATCCCGCCGGCGCTGGAGGGCAAGTCGCCCGGCGACGCGGCGATGGAATGGCGCATCCGTTCGATCATCCGCTGGAACGCGCTGGCGATGGTCGTGCGCGCCAACCGCAAGCCCGGCGACCTCGGCGGCCACATCGCGTCCTTCGCCTCGGCGGCCACCTTGTACGACGTGGGCTTCAACCATTTCTGGCGCGGCCCGACCGCCGAACACCCCGGCGACCTGCTCTACATCCAGGGCCACAGCTCGCCCGGCATCTACGCGCGCAGCTTCCTGGAAGGCCGCATCAGCGAATCGCAGCTCGACAACTTCCGCATGGAAGTCGACGGCCGCGGCATCAGCTCCTACCCGCACCCCTGGCTGATGCCCGACTACTGGCAGACGCCGACGGTCAGCATGGGCCTGGGCCCGATCTCGGCGATCTACCAGGCGCGCTTCTGGAAATACCTCGAAGGCCGCGGCCTGATGCCGAAGACCGACCGCAAGGTCTGGTGCTTCCTCGGCGACGGTGAAACGGACGAACCCGAATCCCTCGGCGCGATCTCCGTCGCCGGCCGGGAAGGCCTCGACAACCTGGTCTTCGTCATCAACTGCAACCTGCAGCGCCTCGACGGCCCGGTGCGCGGCAACGGCAAGATCATCCAGGAACTCGAAGGCAGCTTCCGCGGCGCCGGCTGGAACGTGATCAAGCTCATCTGGGGCAGCTACTGGGATCCGCTCCTGGCGCGCGACACCCACGGCGTGCTGAAGAAGCTGATGATGGAAACCGTCGACGGCGAATACCAGAACTGCAAGGCCTTCGGCGGCGCGTACACGCGCGAGCATTTCTTCGGGAAGTACCCGGAGACCAAGGCGATGGTCGCCAATCTCTCCGACGACGACATCTGGCGCCTCAACCGCGGCGGCCACGATCCCCACAAGGTGTACGCCGCCTACGACCAGGCGACGAAGACCAAGGGCATGCCGACCGTCATCCTCGCCAAGACGGTGAAGGGTTACGGCATGGGCGCGGCGGGCGAAGCGCTCAATCCGACGCACCAGACCAAGAAGCTCGACGACGAAGCCGTGCGCATCTTCCGCGACCGCTTCAACATCCCGGTCACCGACGACCAGCTGAAAGACAGCGCCGTGCCGTTCTTCCACCCGGGCGAGAAATCGCCGGAAGTGGAATACCTCCAGGAACGTCGACGCGCACTCGGCGGCCACCTGCCGGCGCGCCGCCGCAAGGCGACGCAATCGCTCACCGCGCCGAAGCTCGAAGTGTTCGATCGCTTGCTCAAGAGCAGCGGCGACCGCGAAATCAGCACGACGATGGCCTTCGTGCAGAGCCTGTCGATCATCCTGCGCGACAAGGAAGTGGGCCCGCGCTGCGTGCCGATCGTCGCCGACGAAGCGCGCACCTTCGGCATGGAAGGCATGTTCCGCCAGCTGGGCATCTATGCCCCGCACGGCCAGAAGTACAAGCCGGTCGACCGCGACCAGCTGATGTATTACCGCGAGGATTCCGCCGGCCAGGTGCTGGAAGAAGGCATCACCGAATGCGGCGCGTTCTCCAGCTGGATGGCCGCGGCCACCAGCTACAGCACCAACGACCTGCAGATGGTGCCGTTCTACATCTACTACTCGATGTTCGGCTTCCAGCGCGTCGGCGACAGCGCCTGGCAAGCCGCCGACATGCGCGCGCGCGGCTTCCTCCTCGGCGCCACCGCGGGCCGCACCACGCTCAACGGCGAAGGCCTGCAACACGAAGACGGCCACAGCCAGGTCTTCGCGAGCGTCATCCCTAACTGCAAGAGCTACGACCCGACCTTCGGCTACGAAGTGGCGGTGATCCTGCAGCACGGCATGCAGCGCATGGTGGAAGAACAGCGCGACGAGTATTTCTATCTCACGCTGATGAACGAAAACTACGCGCATCCCGACATGCCCGCAGGCGCCGAAGCCGGCATCATCAAGGGCATGTACCTGCTGCGCGACGCCGGCAAGCCGAAGAAGGGCGAGCTGCGCGTCCAACTGATGGGCAGCGGCACGATCCTGCGGGAAGCCATCGCGGCCGCCGAGTTGTTGGATAAGGACTTCGGCGTGACCAGCGACATCTGGAGCTGCCCGAGCTTCAACGAACTCGCGCGCGACGGGTTCGATGCGGAGCGTTGGAACCGCCTGCATCCGGAGGACAAGGCGCGCAAGGCGTACGTCACGGAGTGCCTGGAAGGGCGCCAAGGGCCGGCGATCGCGGCGACGGATTACATCCGCACCTTCGCCGAGCAGATTCGTGCGTTCGTGCCGACGCGCTACACGGTACTGGGCACCGACGGCTTCGGCCGCTCGGATACGCGTGCGAACCTGCGCCGCCACTTCGAAGTCGACCGCAACTACATCGCGCACGCCGCGATCGCAGCGCTTGCCGCGGAAGGGAAGATGGCGGGGAAGGATGTGGCCCGCGCGATCAAGTTGTACAAGATCGACGTGGAGCGGGGGAATCCGCTGAGCGCGTAAATGGATCAAACGAAAGGCGGCCGCAAGGCCAGCGTTGAGCTACCAAAGAGGCCAGCCGAAAGGTTGGCCTCTTTTTTTACGCCCCCGCCGGCGCCTTGGTCATCGCCCGACACACGTAATAAAACGCCAACGCACTCAACGCACCGATCGGCGCAAACACCAACAAGATCTGCACCCAATCGCCCCACGTATCGCCCTGGTCGCCCCACGGCGCGCCGGGCAACGCGAGCAACGACACCGGCACCATCGCGACGACGGCGCCCACCGCCACCATCGTCCATGCGCGGAACTTCTGCTTCGCAACCAACCAGGCCACCGCCGGCAACCCCAGCAACGCCAGGTGCACCAGTGCGATGCCGAACGTCAGCGCGGCCACGTAGGCGAGCCACGTGGCCCAACCGTCTTCGTCGCGGAAGAACAGCATCAGCGAACACACGGCGAGTGTCGGAACTGCGGCGGCCGCGAGCGTCGCCAACGCGATCGCGAGTGCGCCAGGTTTGTGCTGCATGCGTTGCCCCTTGGTGGTGATGCGCCGGCGATGCGCTAGCGCGCCACCGACATCCTGCCATCGTCGCCGCGCTGGATCTTCCATCCCTCGTCCAGCTTCAGCGTCATTTTATCCGGCAGCGGCCACGGCACGTAGGCCGCGTTCCAGTCCTTGACGATGCGCAGCGGCGCGCCTTCCACCTGGATCGTGCCCCAGTCGCTGGTCAGCGTGATCTTGTCGTAGACCTGCGAGCCGTCGGGCATCGGCGTGACGCGGTTGGGGTCGAAGTCGAGCTGGATCTTCGCGAGCGGAAGGTGCAGGCCGCCGGCTTCGGACGTGCGTTGCGTGGCATCGTCGATGATCTGTTTGCGACGCGCGGCGCGCCCGGCTTCCTCGCGTGCGATGGCCTCGCCACCGTACGCGGCCGGCATGGGTTTGCGCGAGGTTTTCAGCGGGATCAGGTCCGGCAGGTCGGCCTCGGGCGTCTTCGCGATCGTGGTCTTCCAGTTCGGCGCGTACGCGTCGAGCAACAGGCCCCACGCCGGACCACTCACGTAAGCGAAGCTGCGCGCGAACGACGGCCGGTCGTTACCGTGTTGCAGGCTGTCGATGGCGAGCGCCTTCGGATCGCCCGACAACACCGTCCCCGTGTATTCGGCCAGGCCTTCGTGCCGCATCTGCGCGCGTTCGTCGTTGCGCGCGGTGGCGTCGGACAGCCGCTGCTGCCGGAAGGCGAGGGCCTGCGCGACGTGCCGCTTGCGTTCGGAACCGCTCGTGGCGAGCGCGCGCTCGAGGGATTTCCATTCCAGGCGCATCGACACACGCGCCTGCTCCGATTCGAGATGCGAGGCGACCGCCATGTTGTCGGGCAAACCGAGCGCAGCCTGCTGCACGTGGAACGACTCGTGATACACGAGGCGACGCAACGCGGCGTCACCATCGGGCAAGGGCGCGAGCAACATCACCCACTTGCGGCCGCCCCATTCGACGGACGTGTTGGCGCGCGTGGAAGGCAAGGGGGCGGACGAAGGGGTGATGCTCGTCCAGATGATCGTGCCGTCCTGCGCGACCAGCACGACCGGGGCGCAGAGCGAGACGTTCCAGACGGTGCGGCCCGCGGTATCGCAATGCGCGATGTAGTCGTCGAGGGCAGGGGGCGCGGTCGTCTCCACCGCGAGCGAAACGGCCGGCACGAGCGCCAGCAGGGAGAGCCACTTCGAGATCGCCATGGGGGCATTCCGGTGGGCGGATGCCGGGATTGTGCTGTGAATGCCGCAGCGCGCAACGGGTTGAACGAAAAAGGGCGCCTTTCCGGCGCCGCAAAGGCAGGGCGATACACTCGACCTCCCCCGTCGACACGTGCCCCACCACATGCCGCGTCTCCGTTTGCTCCAGGCCATCGCCACCGTCGCGATCGCCTGCGCCGCGTTTCCCACCTTCGCGGCCGACGCCACCCCATCCCTGCGCGACTCCGGCGACGCCGCACAGCTCTTCGCCTATCGCCCGAAGGACGGCATGGAGACCCAGTTTGACGCCGGCTACAAACGCCACCTCGAATGGCATCGCACGCACGACGATCCGCTCGCCTGGTACGGCTGGTACGTGACGCACGGCCCGCGCATGGGCATGTTCATCGACGGCACCTTCGGTGCACCGTTCGCGGCGTTCGACAACCGCGTCGCGCCCGCCGAGGACGGCAAGGACGCCGATCGCACCTTCCTGCCTTACGGGCAGGCCGACGCGCGCACCGTGTTCCGCGTGCGCCGCGACCTGAGCAACGGCACGCCGCTCGAGCAGTGGCAGCCCGCGCGCATGCTGCAGGTCTACACGTACAAGGTGCGCCTGGGCCGCAGCGAGCGCTTCGAGAAGATCGTCAAGCGCATGCGCGCGACGCTCGACGCCGCGAAACCCCGATCGTCGTTCACCTGGTACGAAGGCATCGGCGGCACGCCGTCGCCCGGTTACATGCTGATGGTCTCGCGCGACGGCTGGGCAAGTTTCGACGAAGGCCGCGGGGGATTGGAAGGCGTGCTCGCATCGGTGGAAGACCCGACGGTGCGCCAGCAGTTGCTAGAAGGGTATGCCGCGTCCGTGGACGAAGTGCAGTCGGAAATCTGGAGCTATCGCAGCGACTTGAGTCTGATTCCACCCACGCCCTGATCCCGACCAGGTTTCCGGGCAGTCTCCACCCGTCGGACCAAGCGCCCGAACATTGCACCGCAACACGTTTCCCGCCGGCCAGCCCGCTATGCTCCGCACAGGGGCGGATAACCGGTTTCGGAGACAGGGGCATGCGGCGTCGTCGCAAGAAAAACAGTGGATTGCGTTGGACGATCGCGCTCATCGTCGTGGGCGTGCTGGGGTATGTCGGCCTGCAGTACTGGAAAGGCCACCTTCCGATCAAACCGCCAGCGCAGCACGCTGCGCCCACCGCGGCCACCGTCGTGCAACCCGTGCCATTGCCACCGCCGACGCCCGCCACCGTTGCCAGGGCAGCCACGCCGACTGCGACCTTCATGGACGAAGCCGAAGCCCGCGACGCCGCTGCCCGCGCCGCGCGCGAGCAAACCCTCCAGGTCCAGCAGCGGCTCCGCCAGGACAACCGCGAGCGGACCCAGGCCGCGGACAAACCTGCGCAGGACGAACGCTGCGTCAACGGCCAGCGCATGAAGCGCGTGGCCAACGGATGGGTGCAGGCCGGCGGCGATTGCCCGGGCGCGGTGGCTGCGCCGGAGCTGGCGCCGCAGGAGCCGCAACAGCAGGCACAGCCGCAGCCGCAGCAAGAACAACAGCAGCAGCAAGACACGTCCGAGGAATCGAAAAGGACCGCTTCCGACGAAGGTTGACCGCTGGAGATTGTCGGACTACAGGATCAGATGACTGCGCGAACGTGGAACCCCAGCGCACCGGCCACGGCCGGCACCGCTTCGTCGTCCGACCGCGCCGCGATCCACCCCGCGACATGCTCGCTGCCGGATTCCCACGACCACAGCGAGTAACCGCGCTCCCGCAACTGCACCGCCGCCCGCGAGAGCAGCGAACCGACATCCGCATCGGCGAGCGCGTCGTCGGCCTCGTCGTCCAGGTCCCAATCCACCCGCACCCCGACCCGCGCCGCGAGCTCGTCGATCACCTCGACCACCCCGGCCGCATCGTCCTCGGCGAGGAAGAACCCCGCCTTCCAGTCGATCGCATCGCGGATGGCGTCGATGGGCTCCGCGCCTGAGCCGAGGGCCTCGCGGATCTCGGAAAACTGCAGCTGGGCCGAATCCTCGTCCCCCGGATTGATCAGGAGGAGGAGCTGCCAGGCGACGGTCTCGAGCGCGGCGTCCTCGTCGAGTTCGGACGACGGGGAGAAGGACGCGGAGAAGTTGTCGTCGGGGTCGAAGTTGTCGAAGTCGGGGAGCATGGGGGGAAGGGTACGCCTGGGGCGGGGGATTAGCCCCTCTGCCCCGGGAGAGGGGTTGGGGCAGAGGGTCGGGGACGGGATCGACGCACGGATGACCTTCAATGGCGAACATGAAATTGCGGCGGGATTTCATAGCTTCTGGAGCGAAACCCTTCCGCTCCTAACACCTGCATGCGTGACCGTATTTAATCGCTCCTACGGCGAGTATTTACACGGATTTCGTCCGGTTGATCGCGAGCTGGATCTGCGAAGTTTTCTGCATATATCGCTGGTGGGAAGGCTGCTGCGCAGGTTTACCGTGAGATTGAAGACTTCTTGCTGTATCGCGAATTTGCCCCTGAACACCGGTTCTAGCTTAGCGATCGACGAAAGTCTTAACAGGCGGCGCATGCCTTTGTTCAAAAATGTAGTCTCGGTGAAACTCAAGAAATGCGCACTGCTTCGATACGAACGGTTGGCCGCATTTTTTCCCACTTCGAATGTTGAATCCCAATCTCTTGCCGATGTCGCCTGGGAGATGGCGGGAACAAAGCAACCGCCCGTCGTTGGCAAATGAGATCCAGCCTTGGTCAAAGAGATGGTCGGCGCTAGGCGTAAGGAGGAGGCCATTGCAGCCATCAACCCGCTCTCCAGCCGTCGCCTTCGACCAGGGCTTGATGTGGCTTGCGCGGACGAAGCGGAGGTCGCGGACTCCTGTTAGGCGGCATTCGCGCTCAAATCCCAACAACCGGCGTCGAAATAGCTGCTGCTTAGTACGAACCTCGACGATGCGCTGAGAGGACGTGCTTCCCGGCACGACAAGCTCGGAGGGGTCCTCTGCAGAATCGAACAACGGATCTTCATTGAGAGGCTTGAGCCGAAAGACTAATGCATCGCGTAGCAATCCCTTCGTGTCCAGAACGTTTGGTAACACGTAGTGATCAACGGCTGCGAATTCGCCCTCGTAGCGATACGGTCGGCCTTTGCCGAGCATGCGGAATAGCAGCAATCGCTTTCCTTCCACTGAGTGACGAAGGATGGCGCTGTTGCCGCCTTTCATCCGCATGTTGCCTTTCTGTCCCTCTCCGACATAGTGGAAGAGACCATCTAATTCGTCCCATCGATCCGCGTACCCGTGGGCTTTTCCGGAATCGCCGGTAAAGATAAAGACATAAGGTGCACTTGTCGGCGTTGAAATGCCGCCTTGCCGCTGGCCGCCAAAAATTTCGTGTATTTGCGCAACTCGGTTGTAGAGAGCACCAAGCTCAAATGGAATGTCGGACACGCAAGCCCCTTCGCCGCGCCCTTGCGCGCGACTGATGCGCCGATCCCTGGCTGTCCCTGCATTTTCCCTACCGCTATTGAAGTAGGGTCCCCTGCGCCTGTTTCACCCACCCAATCGACGCCATGACGCCAGACTACTAGCAACATCTGCCTTTAGCCGCAAAGGCCACCTTTAGTCTCTGCGCCACCATTCTTCACTGCGTATCGAGTCGCTTCTACTTGGCACCCCAGTTGGCCTGAACCAGTCAGACACCCTCACCCTTCCCAGCCTCATCCTTGACGCCACCCCGCGCACCTTTCCTCCTGAGCAACAAGGATCGGGAGGACCCCCTCATGCCCATGATCCGCAACATCGATGCGCATCTGTTCCAAGCCGTTCTCAAGGTCGCGCGGGAGGAATGCGCACATGGCACCTGGGATGAGTTGTCGCCGGTGCTGCAGAAAAGCTGGGACGCGCTGCGAGAAGAAGGATCACCGTCCTGGGCGATGGTGGAGCAGGAGGTCCGGGCGACGTGCCGGGAGTCGGGTTACGTGCATTGAGGGAGGGGGTTTCGTCGCTCCGACGGGCCCTCTGCCCAACCCCTCTCCAGGAGGGAGAGGGGCTTAAGCGGGGAACATCGTCTGCAAGGCATCTAGGAACGCATCGATCTCCCCTTCGCCATTCAATACATGCGGCGACACCCGTATCCCATTGAACCACCGCTTCTCCACCTTCTTCACGATGATCCGGTGCTTCTCCAGCATCGTTTCCAGCACCCGTTGGCTATCGATCGCATCGGGCAACACGAACGCCACCATCGCCGCCGCCAACGGTCCAGGCGGCGGCCCGACCACGCGCACCTGCGCAATCTCCTGCAATCCGGCGTAAGCCTTGTTCCGCAGCGCCGCGTTATGGCGTTCGATCGCGTCGATGCCGATCTCCTGCACGCGCTGTATCGCCGCCCCCAATCCGATCACCAGCGGTTGCGGCCCAACCCCCGCCGACTCCGCGCCATACCGATGCGCGTCCTGCCATTGAATCGGCCGAATGGCGTCGCTCGCGTCGCGCGACACGTACAACATCCCCGTCCCCTTGGGGCCCATCAGCCATTTGTGCCCACTGGTCGCATACGCGTCGCAGCCGAGGGCTTTGACGTCGACGGGGATCTGGCCAACGGCTTGCGCGCCATCGACGACGCACAACACGCCGCGCGCACGGGCCATCTTCGCGATCGCGGCAACCGGCATGCGCAGTCCGGTCGTCGAGATCACATGGCTGACGCTGATCACGCGCGTCCGTGGCGTCATCGCGGCCTCGATGCGTTGCGCAATCGCGTCGACGTCGTGTTCTTCGGGCGCGATGGCAACGCGATCGATCGCGGCCCCGTGCCGTTGCGCGGCGTACTCCCAGCACAGGCTGCCGCCGTGGTGTTCCTGGTCGGTCGTCAGGATGCGGTCGCCTTGCTTCCACGCGATGCCCTGCGCGACGGTGTTCATGCCTTCGGTCGTGCAGCGGGTGATCAGGAGTTCGTCGGCATCGCAGTTGAGGAACGCGGCGGCCTGCGCGCGCACGGTTTCGCATGCTTGCAGCAAGGTGGGTGGGCCGTCTTTGCCGTAGGCCATGCGCACGGGGCTGGATTCGAGTTCGCGCCAGGCGGCGAGGGTGCGGTCGAGCACCGCGTTCGATGTCGCGCCGAGCGAGGCGGTATTGAGGTGGATCACGCCGGGCGCCAATGCGTAGGTCGTTGCGGGATCGGCACTGGAGACTGCGGACCCGGCGCCCAGCAACGAGGCGGCGCCGAACCCGGCGATGAAGTGGCGACGCGTGAGTTCGGGGGCCATTCGCTGCGCTTCCTCGGCGGGCTGTCCGCTACAACGCGGTGCCCTGCCGGGGGCGGTCGTTACTGGCCCAACAACTCCCGCCACGACGGCACCGGCATGAACGGCATGTACTCCTTCCACCCCAGCAGGAAGGAGAACAACACGTGGATCACCGGGGACGAGAGGAAGGCCAGGCCCAGGTACCACGCGAGTTCACTGCCGCCCAGTCGAAACACGATCGGCGGCAGCAGCAGCGTCGCCATTGCAGGCACGGTGTAGTAGATCCACCACGGCAGGCCGATGTTGTGGCCGTATTTCGCGAACACCATGCCGCCGATCACGACGACGGCTGCCACCGCAAACACGGTGGCTCCCCGCGGGCGTTCGCTGCGATGACGTGTAACGAATCGCAGGATGGCGACGAACGCCACCAGCGACACCAGTACGAAGATCCAGAACCGCAACGACTCCGATTGCATCGGTCTTCCCCCGAGAACGATGCGTGAGTTTATCGGTCCGCCTTCCATCGCGCCGGTGGGTCGAACGTGCCGTGCGGGAACACGCCGCGATCCTGTCGTGGTTCGCTACGCAGGTATTGTTTCGGCGGGCGCACCGTCGCACCCAGTTTCGCCGCCGCATGCCACGGCCAGCGCGGGTCGTAGAGGATCGCGCGGGCGAGGGCAACGATATCGGCATCGCCATTGGTGACGATCGCCTCCGCATGCTCGGGCTCGGTGATCAGGCCGACGGCCACGACGGGGATGTCTACCGCTTGCTTCACCGCACGCGCCAGCGGCACCTGGTAGCCAGGTTCGAGTTTGATGTGTTGTTCGGGCGAGATACCGCCGCTGCTCACGTGGATCGCATCGCAGCCGCGTGCTTCGAGCGCCTTCGCAAATGCGATGGTCTGCGCGACATCCCATCCGCCCTCCACCCAATCGGTGCCCGACACGCGCACGGTCACCGTGCGATCGCTCGGAAACGCGGCGCGCACGGCGTCGAACACCTCCAGCGGGAAACGCATGCGGTTTTCGAGGCTGCCGCCATATTCGTCGTCGCGTTGGTTGCTCAACGGTGACAGGAATTGATGCAAGAGATAGCCGTGCGCGCCGTGGATCTGCACGGCGTCGATCCCCAGGCGCGCGGAACGCTTCGCAGCGGTTGCAAAGGCGTCGCGGATCCGCCGCATCTCGGCGGCATCGAGTGCCGCCGGCGCTTGATCCTTCGGATAGTGCGGCACCGCGCTCGGCGCGACGGTGTGCCATCCATGCGTGTCGTCGGCGGGAAGCTGGTGCCCACCCGCCCACGGGGTTTCGCAACTCGCCTTGCGTCCTGCATGCGCGAGCTGGATCGCGATGGGCATGTCCGACCAGGCGCGCACGCGATGCAGCACGTCGCGCAGCGCGATTTCGGTGGCGTCGTCGAACAGGCCGAGGTCGGCCCAGGTGATGCGGCCTTCCGGCAATACGGCGGTCGCTTCGATCGTCAGCAGGCCCGCGCCCGACAGCGCCAGGTGCCCCAGGTGGATCGCATGCCAGTCGTTCGCGCGTCCGTCGCCGTCGCACGAGTATTGGCACATCGGCGCGATCACGATGCGGTTGTCGAGCGCGAGATTGCGCACGCGCAGGGGTTCGAACAGCTTCGGCTTCGCCATCTTGTCGTCCTTGGAATCGCGGCCCACATGTTCGCGCGTCAAGCGGGGGCGCGGCGTTCCATCCTCGCATTCACCGTGTTCCGCGTGCGTCGCCGAAGCGGCGGCTGAGTTGGGGCGTCGAACCGGAGGGGCGCGCGCAGGCATCCACCTCTGCCGAGCGTCGCGGAGGACCCAGCATGAACACGTCACGCAAATTCGCCTTCGGGCTGCTCGTCCTGTCGCTCGCCATCGGCGCCAGCGTGCGTGCGCAGTCCGCACCCCAGATCGTCTGGTCGGCGCCCACGCCGAGCGGTCTCGCGAACTCCATCATCGGCGTGGCGTGGTCGCCAGGCACCGGTGCGCGCGTCGCTGTCGGCTCGACGGATCGTTGGGTGCGTGCGCGTGCGGCCTCCAATGGCGCGCTCGTGTTTTCGGTGCTGCAGCCGCATCGCTCGGGCACGGCCGATCAGGTCGTTTACTCCAATGACGGCGCGCAGCTCGCCGTCCACAACAGCAGTCGCGGCGGGGCGTATCGCATTCACCGTGCCTCCGATGGGCTGTTCCTCGGTTCGCTGGTCATCACGATCCAGCCGAACGGGGTCGTGACCTTCACGCCCGACGCGCAACTCACCGCATCGACCGGCGACACCACCGCCGCGCGCTGGCGCATCGCCAGTTTCGCCGTCGTGCAACTCGTCGGCAGCGGCTACAACAAGATCTCCACCAACTGGGTGTTCTCGCCGGATGGCCTGCTGCAGGCCTCCGCCTCGCAAGGCACGATCACGCTCCAGCGCCGCAGCGACGGGGCCATCACGCGGTTGTTGACCGCCGGCAATCTGCGCAGCACGACGCCGATGCAATTCGCGCCGAACAGCGCATCGCTCGCGGCCTGGGCCTCCGCGCCGAATGAAACCACGCTGTTCCGCGTCAGCGATGGCGCGGTGCTCCGCCGCTTCCCGAATGCGCAGTCCAACGAAGGCGTCGCCGCGGTGCGCTTCTCACCTGACGGCGCGCGATTGATCACCACCGGCTACCGTCCATTCGAAACGCCGCAAGGCTGGGATCAGCGCGGCACGATCCGTTTCTGGCGCGTGTCCGACGGCGCGCTGCGGCAGACGTTCGAAGCGGGCACCGGTCTGGCCGTGACCTCGGCCGTTGCGTTCTCGCCGGGCTTCACGCGTTTCGCGTACGGCACGTATGCAGGAACGGCCGTGGTCGCGAACGTGCCGGCGCCGTGATCGCAGCGTTGCGCATTCATCTCGCGCGCCTGTCCTGTGATGCGCCGTCGCATCCGTTGATCCGTGTACACGCAATGCACACGGAGGAAGGCGGGGATGAAACTCGGGGCATGGGGGGCGCTCGTTGTCGCGCTGTTCCTGGCGGCGCTGGACGCGAACGGTGCGGACACGGTGGTGGTCACCGCGGCGGGCGACATCTGCAGCGCGACGGCGCCGTCGAACTGCGGCCGCACCGCCGATCTCGTCGTTGCCATCGATCCCGTCGTGGCACTCACGCTGGGCGACAACGCGTACAACAACGGCTCGCTCGTCGATTACAACACGCGTTACGCGCCCAACTGGGGCCGCTTCAAGGCGATCACCCAGCCGGTGCCCGGCAACCACGAGTACACGACGACCACGGCCTCCGGTTACTACGACTACTTCAACGGCGTCGGCAACCAGACCGGCCCCGCGGGCGACCGCAGCAAGGGCTACTACAGCTTCGACGTCGGCGATTGGCATTTCATCGCCTTGAACAGCAAGACCGGCAACACGGTGTCTGCCGCGCAACTGGCGTGGCTCGACGCGGACCTGCGCGCGAACACGAAACCGTGCACCGCCGCCTACTGGCACCACGTGTTCATCAGCCGCGGAAACTACAGCGGCTACCCGGCGATGAAGGCGTTCTTCGATCGCCTGTATGCATCGCGCGTGGACCTCGCGCTCGTCGGACACGACCACAATTACCAACGGTGGTCGCCGATGGATGGCAACCAGGTGCAGCAAACCGATGGCGTGCGCCAACTCGTCGTCGGCACGGGCGGCGGTTCGATGTATCCGGTCAACGGCACCTCGCCGATGCTCGAACGCAAGCAGAGCAGCACGTACGGGATTCTCAAGTTGACCTTGTCCGCATCGGATTGGCTCGCCGAATTCGTGCCCATCGCGGGCAAGACCTTCACCGACAGCGTCGCCGGCACCTGCCATCGGGCGAGCGGCACCATCGGCGATTTCCTGCTGCAGGCCTCGCCATCGATCGCAGTCACGCGCGGCAGCACGGGCGGCAAGATCATCACGCTCGGAAGCTATGGCGCCTTCGATGCGCCGGTCGACTTGTCGATCACGGGGTTGCCCGCCGGTGTGACGGCCACGTGGTCGATCGACCCGCTCACGCCCCCGGCCGACGGCAACGGCACCTCGCGCGTGGCGCTGCGCGTCTCCAGTTCACAAGCTGCGGTGGGCACCTATCCACTCGTCGTTCGCGGCGAATCCAACGGCGTTGTGCGCCAGGTGGGCTTCAACCTGATCGTGAAATAAACGACGGCGCTCGCGTTCGCGCGCGTTGCACATCGCATCGGGGACGTTCGACGGGACGCCGGACGAACTGGCCAAAGGATCTGGCTCGATGAATGCACCGTTGCTCCAGTTGCGCGCGTGGCAATGGACGCGCACCTGTGTCCACGCGGCGACCCTGTTGCTGCTTGCGCTCGCACTCAACCCCGAAGACTACGGACGCTACGTCACCGCCGTGGCGATCGCAGCGTGCCTTGCGCCGCTGCTGGTGAGCGGGCCCGCGGTCGTCTACCACAACAGCCATCGCGCGTTCGGCAGTACGCGCGAACAGATCGCCACCTTGTGGACGCGCACGCTCATCGTCATCGGGTTGCCGTGTGCGTTGGTGGTGATGGGCGCGATGGTGCTGATCGCGAACGACGGGCGCGGTTGGGGACTGTGGTTCGCGGTGGGCCTGGCCGAGATCGTGATGATGGGGTTCGCCGAAATGCGCGCGAGCTTCGAACATGGCCAGGGCCGGGAATCGCACCGGTTGTTCTGGCAGGCCGCGCCCCATGCGCTGCGCCTGTTGGCGGTGCTCGCGGTGCTCGCCTGGGGTGTCGTTCTCACGCTGGATGCGTGGGTCGCGACCGCGTTGGGGATCTCGACGCTGGTCGCTTGCGGTGCGTACGTCGTTCCGCGCAAGGACGCGCCTCGCTCCTGGGATGCGGTGCGGCGCCTGGTGCGCGTCGGCTTCCGTTACGGCGAGGGCGGCATGGCCGACCGCATCTTCGCCCACGGCGACAAGCCCATCGTGATGCGGATCATCGACCCGGCCACGGCCGGGATGCTCTTCCTCGCGCAGCGTGTCGTCGAATTGGTGAGCTTCCCGCTGCAGGCGTCGATCGCGAGCGCACTGCCCGGGTTGTTGCATGCCGCGCCGGGCAAGCGCCGGGCCTTCTGGCGACGCGCCCTGTGGTGGCCCGCGGCGTACGCGGTGTTGGCGGGGGCGGCCCTGTTCGGGCTGTCGCCGTTGTTGCGGGCGTTCCTGCCGCAGTTCGAACTCGCGGCCGACGTGCTCGCGTGGTTGTGCTGGCTGCCGTTGCTCGACTTCGCACGTGGCATGCTCGGCAACGCCGCGATCCTCGCCGGGCGCGGCGACGCGTTCACGCATGGCCTGTGGTTGGGCGCGGCCTTGCGCGTGGTCGCGGCGGTCGTCCTCGTGTCGCCCTTCGGTTGGCAAGGCGCGGTGGCGGGGCTGGTGATCGCCGAGGTGGCCACGCTCCTCTACCTGCTCGCTTCGGCCGGGCGCGCCGCCGTCCTTGCGCGGCGGAGATCGCAAGGCGTCATCGCGGGGTCGTGAGGGAATTCGAACGGCAGGCGAACGGCCGTGGCCACAGCGCGGCCTGTCCAATACCCCCGGCGCGTTGTTTAGTCACGGAGGTAATTCCCAATGCCCAAGTTCGTGATCGAACGTGAAGTCCCCGGTGCATCGAACCTGACCGAGCAGGAACTGCAGAGCCTGGCGCGTCGCTCTGTCGGCGTCCTGCGCCAGCTCGGCCCCGAAATCCAGTGGGTGCAAAGCTACGTCACCGGCGACGCCCTGTATTGCGTGTATGTCGCGCCCGACGAGGAGATGGTGCGCGAGCACGGCCGCCTCGGCAGTTTCCCGGTGACGCGCGTCACCCAGGTCGCGACCATCATCGATCCGACCACCGCGGAATAACGCGCGGAGCCGTCATGTTCAGCGAGATGGCGTGGTCGTTCATCGTGCAGACGTTGAGCGGCGTGCTCGCCGTGTTCGTCGGTATCTGGCTGGCGCTGATCTTCGAGCGCCGGCGCAAGCACGAGGACACCGTCGAGCGCGATGCCCTGCAGCTCGCCGAATACGAACGCGTGATCGACTCGATCCTCGGCTCGGTGGTGAAAAACACGGCGGAGGCCAAGCGCATCCTGCGCCTGGTCGGCAGCACGCATTGCCCGCGGCTGCTGCACGCCGACCTGGAAACCGCCGTGTGGTACGCAAGCCACGGGCACTTCACCTCGCTGTGCCGCAACGTCGACCAGCGCGTGATCCTCAGCCAGTTCTTCGACGACGTGCGGCGCCTCTCGGCCTTCGTGGATTTCCGCAGCGACCTGCAGGCGCAGATGACCACGCAGGGCCGCCGCGCAGACGACGCCGAGGTCTTCGAACTGGCGAAGGAAGTCGACAAACACCTGGCGGCGCTGGCCGAAGACTTGCGCTTCACCGGCGTCATGGTGATCACCGACCACGGCAAGCCGGTGCACAAACGGCTGATGGGGCTGGCGCACGAAACCGTCTGAAGTAAGCTGCGCCGATGAACCCCATCGACCTGCGCTCCGACACCGTCACCGCCCCCACCACCGCCATGCGCGAAGCGATGCTCCGCGCGCCCGTCGGCGACGACGTGTATGGCGAAGATCCGACCGTCAACGCACTGCAGGAACGCCTTGCGCACGACCTCGGTTTCGAAGCGGGGATGTTCGCGCCAAGCGGAACGCAGGCCAACCTGCTCGCGTTGCTCGCGCATTGCCAGCGCGGCGATGAATACATCGTCGGCATGGATGCGCACACCTACAAGTTCGAAGGCGGCGGCGCGGCGGTGTTCGGTTCGATCCAGCCGCAGCCCATCGTGCAGGAGGAGGACGGCACGTTGCCGCTGACGGCAGTCGAGAGCGCCATCAAGCCGGTCGATCCGCATTTCGCGCGTTCCAAGATCCTGTGCCTCGAAAACACGTGGAATGGCCGTGTGCTGCCGCGTGCGTACCTCGCGCAAGCGCGCGCGCTGTGCGACCGCCGCGGATTGAAGCTGCATCTGGACGGTGCGCGTTTGTACAACGCCGCCGTTGCCGACGGCGTGGCGCCGCGGGAGATCGCGAAGCACTTCGACAGCGTGTCCGTGTGCTTGTCGAAAGGCCTCGGGGCGCCGGTCGGCTCGGTGCTCGTCGGTTCACGCGCGTTGATCGACGATGCGAAGCGCTGGCGCAAGGTCGCCGGTGGTGGCTGGCGCCAGGCGGGATTGCTGGCTGCGGCGTGCCTGCACGCGCTCGACCATCATGTCGAACGCCTGGCCGACGATCACCGCCGCGCAAAAACCCTCGCTGATGGCCTGCAAGGCTTGAAGCACGTCACCGTCGCCGCCCAGCACACCAACATGGTGTTCATCGACGTGCCGAAGGACAAACTCGACGCCTTCCGCAAACACATGGACAACGCCGGCATCCGCATGTCGATCGGCTACATGCCGCGCATCCGCATGGTCACGCACCTGGACGTCGACGATGACGGCATCGCGCGCGCGATCGCGGCGTTCCAGGCCTTCGATCGCGACTGAGTCAGGCCTGCACCTGCTTCACGCGCGCCGGGCTCACATGCAGGTTGTGCGGCACCACGAACCGCCACAGATGTTCCTGTCCGGCGCTGATACCGATGCGCGGCGTCGCGATGGGGTGCAAGGGCGGCGCGGTGCCGTCGTCGAGGATGCGCGGGCCATCGCCCTTCACCAGGTCCGCGCCGTTCTGCACGCCGGTGATGCCGAGTGCCTGCGTGAGGCGCGCCGGTCCGCTGCATAACAAACGTTCGGAAACGCCGCCGCGCGCATCGTGCATGAGATCCAGGCCCGCGATCGGTTCCAGCGCACGGATGAGCACGCCGGCGCCGGGTGTCTGATCCCACGCGACCGCATTTGCGCACCAGTGCATGCCGTAGGTGAAGTAGACATACATGTGGCCGGGCTCGCCGAACATCGTGGCGTTACGCGGCGTGCGCCCGCGGAAGGTGTGCGCGGCCGGGTCGATGCCCGCCAGATACGCCTCGACCTCGACGATGCGGCCTGCGCGGCCGTCGGGCATCGCGAGGATCTTGTTGAGCAAGTCGCGCGCCACGTGGAGGGTGTCGCGGCGGTAGAACGCGCGGGGCAAACGTTTGCGGCGAGCCATGCAGCCAGTCTAGGGAACCGTGCGTCGGCGCGCGTTCACCGCGACGACCGGCGGTGTCCGACCGGCCGCGGCGCATGCGTTGGCCCAATCGCCCGCCCCGGGTGATGAGGGTCCCCGCCATGACACGCCATCTGACCACGACCGCCCTGGCGGCCGCCCTCGCGACCACGTTGATCGCCGGTTGCCAGAAGCACGAGACGCCCACGTCGACGACGCCTTCGTCCTCGACCGCCACTGCGCCCGCGCCGGCCACGACCACCGCCGCCGCGACGAAACCCGCGCCCACCGATTTCGACAAACTCGCCGACCGCCTCGTCGCCAACGCGGCCGTGAAGGAAGGCGAAGTGGTGTTCATCACCGGCCGCGCGACGGATGCCGAATTGCTGGAAGACATCGCGATCGCCGCGCGCAAGGTCGGCGCCTTCCCGATGATCGATTACAGCAGCGATCGCCTGGCCAGGCGCATGTTCTTCGACGTGCCGGAGAAGTGGGATTCGCAGCAGGACAAGTTGTCGGCGGACCTGGCCGACGTGGTCGACGTGATCATCACGCTGGGCAACGGCGCAACGGAAAATCTGTTCGAAGGCGCCGACCCCAAGCGCATGGCCGCGCGCGGCAAGGCGAACGAAGGCATGGGTGCGCTCTACCAGCGCAAGGGCGTGCGCACGCTGGAAGTCGGCAACTCGCTGTATCCGACGCCATGGCGCGCCGAACGCTACGGTGTCACCGAAGACGAACTGTCGAAGCTGTTCTGGGGCGGCGTGAACCTGGACTACGCCGACCTCGTCAAACGCGGCGCGCAGGTGAAGGGCATCCTCGCCGGCGGCAGCGAAATCCACATCACCCATCCCAACGGCACCGACCTCACGGTGAACGTCAAGGGACGTCCCGTCGGCGTGAGCGACGGCGTGATTTCCGCCGAAGACATGCAGGCCGGTGGCGCGGCGAATGCGGTGTACCTGCCTGCGGGCGAGGTCTACACCACGCCCGTCGCGGGCACTGCCAACGGCAAGCTCGTCAACACGCGCGCCTTCTATCGCGGGCAGCAGATCGACAACCTCACGCTGACCTTCAAGGACGGCAAGGTGACGGGCATGACCGGCACGGGCCCGGGCTTCGCCGGCATGAAGGCCGAATACGACGCCGTCGACGATACGCACAAGGACGACTTCAGCTTCGTCGACTTCGGCATCAACCCGAACATCAAGTTCCCCGCGAACGCGACCGTCGGCAACTGGGTGCCCGCGGGCACGATCACCGTGGGCACCGGCAACAACACGTGGGCCGGCGGCGACAACACCGTGTCCTACGGCCAGACCGTCTCGCTGCCGGGCAGCACGGTGACGCTGGACGGCAAACCGATCATCGAAGGCGGCGCGTTGAAGATCTGAGAACGCGCATTGGCCTAGACTTCCGCGGTCACCGCCGCGGAAGTCGCAATGGCCAACCAATACCTCCTCGTCGATTTCGAGAACGTGCAGCCCGACAACCTCGGCGCACTGAAGCCGGGCGAGTGGCGCATCCTGGTCTTCCTCGGGCAGCACCAGACGCGGCTGGAACTCGGGCTCGTGCAGGCGGTGCAGGCCTTCGGGCCGAATGCGCAATACATCCCGATCGTCGGCAACGGCAAGGACGCGCTCGATTTCCACATCGCGTTCTACATGGGGAAGTTGGCGGCCGAGCAGCCGGGTGCGAGTTTCGTCATCGTCTCCAGGGACACCGGTTTCGATCCGTTGGTGAAGCACCTCGACAAGCTCGGCATCGCGTGCAAGCGCGTGGCGACGATCCCGGGCGCATTGGTCAAGCTGCCTGCGACGAAGCCTGCACCCGTGGCGAAAGCGGCGAAGGCCGTTGCGAAAACGCCGGCCAAGCCACCCGCCAGGCAGCCTGCGAAGCAAGCCGCAAGACAACCGGCGAAGAAGGCCGCCGCGAAGAAGTCCGCGACGCCGCCACGCCTGCAGGAAGTGGTCGATCGCCTGAAAGGCATGAAACATGCCGTGCCGCGGACGGTGAAGACGCTGCGTTCCTGGCTGTCGGCCTTCAACCCACCGTTCGAAGAAGCGCAGATCGATACGATGTTGCAGGCGCTCCAGGCGCAAGGCGTGCTGCTGGTCGAAGGACGAAAACTGGTCTACCCCGCCTGAGCGTCGGCTTCACGCAGCCCGCGCTAGATTCGCCGGCGCCATGAGCGACGAACAACACGACGACCGCCGCCGCTATCCGCGCCAGCAGATGGTGCGCGCCATCCTCGTGCGGCCGAACGGGCACAAGCTCGATTCGCACCTGCTGGATCTGTCGTTGGGCGGCGCGCGCGTCACGCTGCCGCAGCACTGGTCGCCGCAAAACGGCGCGACGCTGCGGCTGTATTTCGAGAATGGCGACGCCGAGGAATCGATCACGTTGCGCGGTCATGTCACGCGCGTGGGGCTGGATGATCTCGGTGTCGAATTCGAGCCATCGCAGGAGAGCGACATCCGCGATCTGTTTGCGTCGCTCGGCCCTCGCCAGTAACTAAGCCAGCCGTAACAGCGCGTCGTGCACGCAGGCGACGAGACCGTCGCGCGCGTGCAACTCCGGCGTCCGCCCGCCGGTGAACGCCGAGAAAGCCGGAAGCACGCAAGTGCGCGCTTGCAACCAGAACGCAGGCCACCGGCCGGGAAGGCCTTCGACGCGGACCGTCGGGTGCAAGTGGCCGCACAGCACGTGCGCTGGAGCGCGCGCATCGGGTGCGTGGCGCAGCGAGAACGGGCCATCGTCGATCGCATCGCCGAGCAGGTCGATGTCGAGATTCGCACGCACGAGTGCGCGATCGTGGTTGCCGGCGAGCACGCCGATGCGCAAGTGCGGATGCGCCGCGCGGAAGGCCTCCCAACCCGCGCGCCATTGCGGCGACTCGATGCCGCCATGCAGGAAGTCCCCGAGGACCCATGCGGTGTCGGCCCCCGTGGCCTGCGCAAGCGCGGCGATGCGCGACAGATCCAGGCGCGTGCCGCCGCTGGGCAACGCGATGCCGAAGCGCCGAAAGATGTCGGCCTTCCCGAGGTGCAGGTCGGCGAGCAACAGACGATTGCGCGCGGGCCAGTAGAGGGCACGATCGGCGAGCAAGCGCAACGGTTCGCCTGCGATGACGACATCCATCGCATCAGCCATGGCGGCGTTCCAGTTGCGCTGCGACGCGTTCGACGCGCGCGCGCCAGTCTTCCGTACTCAGGTGGCCGCGTTGGCTTTCCGCCCACAAGGGAAACGAGAGCGGCGTCAGCGACTTGGGGCGATGCAGCGCGATGGGGCGGCGCGCGCAATCATCCAGCGTATGCGCGAGCCGCACGACGTCCAGCTGCTGCGCGAAGACTTCGCGCTGCGCCTGCGTCAACAACAGGTGCCCGGGGTCGTGGCGTGCGAGCACGTCGTAGAGCAAACCGCTGGAGGCCTGCAGTTGGCGCATCGAGCGCGGTGTTCGACCGGGCAGGGACGGCGGCAGCAATCCTGCGACGCGCGCGATCTCGCGAAACTGGCGACGCGCCAGTTCCGTGAGGTTGAAGCTGTCGGTCAGATCGTCGAGCAGGGCGTCGGGGCGCAGCAGTTCGGCGATCAGCGACGACTCGACATCGACCTCCGCCTGCGCCGACAGCACCAGGCCGTAGTCGTTCGCCGCGAACGAAAACGAGTTGGGCACGCGCCGTCCCCAGCGCAAGGCCAGCAGCGCAGCCAGCCCTTCATGCACGGCGCGGCCGGCGAAGGGGTAGACGAACAGATGGCGCCCGTCGCGCGTCTTCACCCACTCGCACAACAGATGATCCGGGCCTGGCAACGCGGACAAGGCGTGCTGCAGCATCAGCAGCGGCTGCAACGCGCGGACTTCGGGAGAATCGGTCTCGCCGGAAACCACGCCCGCGAGCACGCGTTCGACTTCGCGCCCCAATTCGCCCGACAACGGCATGCGGCCACCCTGCCACTTGGGCACCATGCCGTCGTTGCGCTTGGCCAGCCGCACTTGCGCCGTCATCTCGTGCAGGCGAATCAACTCGAGCGTGCGGCCGGCGAACTGGAAACGATCGCCCGGCCGCAACCGCGAGATGAAACTTTCCTCCACCGAACCGAGCGCACCGCCGCGCAGGAACTTCACCGCCACGCTGCCGTCGCTGGTGATCGTGCCGATCGACAGGCGATGCCGGTACGCGACCCTGCGATCCTCGACGACGTAACGGCCGTCCTCGTCGACCACGACGCGCCGGTAGTCGGGGTAATGCGACAGCGCCGACCCGCCTTGCACGATGAAGTCCAGCACCGCCAGCCACGTCGCGTGATCGAGTTCGGAGAATGCGTGCGTGCCGCGCACCTCGTCGAACAAGGCCTCGGCACCGAATCCGCCGCCGAGCGCCAGCGTCACGCAATGCTGCGCGAGCACGTCGAGCGACAGGCGCGGTGGCATGCGTGGTTCGACGCGTCCATGGGCCAGCGCTTGGCGCGCCGCGGCGTATTCCAGCATTTCGAGTGCATGCGTCGGCACGCAGACCACATGCGCCGGCTCGCCGGGGCGATGTCGCGCGCGGCCCGCGCGCTGTAGCAGGCGCGCCATGCCCTTCGGGCTGCCGAGTTGGAACACCTGGTCGACCGCGGGGAAATCGACGCCGAGGTCCAGGCTCGATGTCGCGACCACGCAACGCACCGTACCGTCGCGCAAGCCGATTTCGGCGGCCTGGCGCAGTTTCGCGTCGATCGATCCGTGATGCAGGAGCAGCGTGCCTTGGTCTTCGGGCCACACGGCGGACAAGGCGCGATGCCAGAGCTCGGCCTGCGAGCGCGTGTTGGTGAACAGCAGGCTCGTGCCGGTCGTCAGCAATCGCTCGACCACGCGGGAGAGTTGCACGAGGCCGAGATGACCGGCCCACGGGAACCGTTCGCCGGCTTCGGGCAGCAAGGTGTCGAGTGTGAGCGTGCGCGGCGGCAGGCCCGAGACGAGTGCGGCATCGGGCGCGTGCGGCAACAACACGTCGCGGGCTTCCTGCAGATTTCCCAGGGTCGCGGACAACCCCCAGATGCGCAGTGCGGGCGCCAAGGCCCTCACGCGCGCCAAGGCCAGTTGCAGCAGCACGCCACGTTTGTTGCCGAGCAGTTCGTGCCATTCGTCGACGACGATGGTGCGCAGTTCCGACAGCTGCGCCGCCGTGTCCGGATACGAGAGCAGCAGTGACAGCGATTCGGGCGTGGTCACCAGTGCATCGAGCTGCCCCGCGCGCGCGAGGCGTCGATCGCGCGCGCTCGCGTCGCCGGTGCGCAAGCCGATGCGCCAATCCAGGCCGAGCGCATCCACCGGCTCGCGCAAGGCGCGCAGCGTGTCGGTCGCCAGTGCGCGCAGGGGCGTGATCCACAGTAAGCGCAGGGGCCGCGTCGCATTCTTCTTGCGCGGTGTCGCCGGCGCGTCGGCGAGTGCGTCTAGCAGCGGTCCACCGAAGGCCGCGAGCGTTTTTCCACTGCCGGTGGGCGTGTGCAGCAGGCCGGATTCGCCGGCCTTCCAGCGCTTCCACATCTCGCGCTGGAACGGCAGCGGCGTCCATCCCTGCGATGCGAACCACGCGTTCAACGCCTTCATCGCGCCAGCGCCTGCAAGGTGTCGAGACGATCGGCTTCCGCCGCCGGCTTGTCGCGTCGCCAGCGCAGGATGCGCGGGAAGCGCACGGCGATGCCGGATTTGTGGCGCGTCGAACGATTCACCGCCTCAAACCCCAGCTCGAACACATGCAACGGCGTCACCGAACGTACGGGGCCGAAGCGTTCGATCGTGTTCGCCCGGATCCAGCGATCGAGTTGGAGGATCTCCTTGTCATCCAGTCCCGAGTAGGCCTTGGCGACGGGAACGAGCGCCTCGCCGTCCCACAGGCCGAACGTGTAGTCGGTGTAGAGCGCACTGCGCCGGCCGTGGCCCGATTGCGCGTACAACAGCACCGCGTCGATGGTCAGCGGGTCGATCTTCCACTTCCACCAATCGCCGCGACGCCGGCCCACCTGGTAAGGCGACGCGCGACGCTTGACCATCAGGCCTTCGACGCCGCGCTCGCGGGCTCCGATGCGCCAGGCGGCGGCCGCATCCCAATCCGGCGCGATCACTTCGGGCGAGATCACCACGCGCGGATCGGCGTGTGCTGCAAGCAGCTCGGCCAGGGCGGCGCGTCGCGCCTGCAACGGTATCGCGCGCAGGTCCACGCCATCGCGTTCCAGCAGGTCGTACGCGAGGACCCGAGCAGGCGTGTCCGCGAGGATCTTGGCGCCGGGCTTGCGACGCTGGATGCGCGTCTGCAGGGCGGTGAAGGGAAGCGGCGCATCGCCTTCGCGCCAACCGAGCAATTCGCCGTCGATGACGGCGTCGCCCGGGAGCGCGGCGAGTGCGTGTTCGATCTCGGGGAATCGGCCGTCCAGGCGTTCCTCGCCGCGCGACCACAACGCGACGTCGCTGCCGCGGCGGATCAACTGCACGCGGATGCCATCCCACTTCCATTCAAGCAGCCAATCGGTGATCGGGCCGAGCGATTCGGGCGCGGCCTCCAACGGCGATGCGAGGAAGAAGGGATAGGGTTGCGCCCGATCGCCGGGCAACTCGCCCTCGGTCAGCAGGTCGCGCAGGAAGGCGCGCGAGGGCGACCACGCACCGAGCATGCGTTGCGCGATGCGTGCGATGTCGATGCCGCTCATTTCGGCGAGCGCCTGCTGTACGAGGCGCTGCGAGACGCCCACCCGTAATGCGCCGGTGAGCAGCTTGTTGAACGCCAGGCGCTCGTCGTAGGCAAGTGCGCGCCACGCGCCGACGATCACGTCGTGTCGCGTGGCGGCATCGGTCCCGGCCACGCCGAGCAGGCGTTGCTCGATCCACACATGCAGCGGCGTGTCGTCGCGAGCGCCCGGCGGCGGATCGTCCAACAGCAGCGTCAGTGTCTCGGCGAGATCGCCCACGTGGTGATAGCTCTCCTCGACCAACCACGCCGGGTCGCCGCTCGCTTCGGCGATCCAATCGCGCAACTCGTTGGTGCCGGCGATCTTCGCGCGCGCGCCGCCGATCTTCCCGCCCGACAGCAGCCACAGCGCCCACGCGGCGTCTTCGGGCGGTGCTTCGCGGAAATAGTCGATGAGGGCGGCGCGCTTGTCGGACGTCGCCGTGCTGCGATCCAGGCGGCGATACAGGGCGGCGAAACGGCGCATCAGTCGTCGCCGCCGAATTGCGTCGAGAAGGTTTCGGTCGCAATGCCGTGTTCGTTCAGGGCGCGCACCAGGGCATCGGTGTTGCCGTGCGTTGCGATGACGCGACGCGCGCCGGTTTCGCGGATCGTGCGCAGCAGGTCGGGCCAGTCCGCATGATCGGACACCACGAACCCGCGATCATGGTTGCGCCGCCGCCGGTTGCCGCGAATGCGCATCCACCCCGAGGCGAACCCCGTCTGCGCGTGGCGGAAGCGCCGCATCCACGCGCTGCCCGCGGCGGACGGCGGTGCGAGCACGAGTTCGCCCGCGAAATCCGCACCGCGTTGTTCATCGCTGACCAGGCGCGTTTCGAGCAAGGGCACGCCGCATTCGCGATACACCTGCACGCCCGCGGCGATCGCGCCATGCAGCCAGGCAGGCCGCTCGGTATGCGCCATCAATTCGGCGAGGATGCGTTGCGCCTTGCCGAGCGCGTAGCAGAACAACACCGCCGAGGCGCCGCGCGACGCGCACTCTTCGCGCCATTCGACGATCTCGCGCGCGACCTCCGATGTCCCGGGCCAGCGATACACCGGCAAACCGAAGGTCGCCTCGGTGATGAACACATCGCATGGCACGACTTCGAACGGCGCGCACGTGGGATCGGGCTGTCGCTTGTAATCGCCCGAAGCGACCCAGGTTTCGCCATCGACTTCGATCCGCACCTGCGCCGACCCCAGCACATGCCCCGCGGGATGGAAGGACACGCGGGCATCGCCCAGCATGAAGGACTCGCCGTACTCGTAGGCGGCGATGCGTTCTTCCAGGCCCAGGCGCCAGCGCAGGATCGGCAGTCCCGCGCGCGTGGCGTGATATTCGCCCATGCTGCCGCGTGCGTGGTCGCCATGGCCATGCGTGATCACCGCGCGCGGAACGGGGCGCCACGGATCGATGTGGAATCCGCCCGCGGGGCAATACAGCCCCTCGGGGCGCAGGACGATCAGATCGCGCGGTGCCGGCATGCCGGCAGTCTTGCAGCGCCCTTGCGGATTACGCGTGAGCGCTGCTGTCCGGCGTGTTGTTGCCCGGCGTGTTGTTGTCAGGAGCGTTCGTCACCCAACCGCCGCGATGCTTGAAGCGCAACCACACCGTCTGGCCAACCAGCGCGACCGCGAGCACGAGCGCGGACCACGAGGCCGCCGTCGCACCGCGCACGCCCCAATCCGACTGCATGATGTGCACGGCGAGCAGCCCCCACGTCGCCGCGCCCGCGTAATCGGGATTGCCGCGCATGCGATGGTTCGCCCACAACAGCAGCACGGCGAGCAGGAGGAACAGGGCCATGCTCCACGCCAGCATGTCGGTCGTGGACAACACGCGGTATGCGACGACCACCTGCGCGATGTTGACGAACGCCGCCAGCGACAGCCAGCCCGCATGCAGCGAGATCGGCGTCCATGCCCACAGCCATTGCTGCGGCAGGCGCTGGCGGTCGTCGGTGAGCACGAAGGCCGCGCGCAGCAGGCACGCGAGCGCGCCGAAGATCACGATGAGGTCCAGCCAGTACAGGCCCATCGAGAACAGCGGCATCCACGCGGTCGTCAATGCGAATCCCGCTGCCGTCCACGGTGCGATGTGTGTCAGCGTCGCATCGTCGCGTCGCGAGCGCGCGGCTTGCCATCCCCCATACAACACGTCGAAGAGGAAGATCACGCCCCAGATTGCGAATGCCCATCCTGCGGGCAGCAGCAGGTTCGGGAATTGCGCCGACACCGCGCCCGACGGCGGCCCGAACGTCCCGCGTTCGGTGAACCACGCGACGACAGGCATCGCGATCGCGAACAACAGCACGAGCAGGCGCATGGCGTGGGCTCCTTCCGACGATGCGGCGACGCTAGCAGGCAGGCGTGAGCGCCGCGTCGAACGGGCGCTTGCACATTCCTGAATCATCCCGTCCCGCACTGCCGAGCTTGGATCGCGCATTGATCCGCCGCTCACCAACCGCCGCGCAGGCTCGGGATTCCACAGCAGGAGCGTCCCCCCATGACACGCAAGACATTGCATCTGTGCCTCGCCGCGGGACTCGCGAGCGTCGCGTTCGGCGCCTCGGCGAATCACGAGGGCGGGGACATGTTCAAGATGATGGACACCAACAACGACGGCCAGGTCAGCGTGGCCGAGCACGATGCCGCCGTCACGAAGATGTTCGGCGACATGGACACCAACAAGGATGGCTTCGTCACCGCAGCCGAGATGGACGCCAGGCACGAAGCGATGGAGGCTTCGGAAAAGGGCATGAAGCACGATGAGCACATGGAAATGAAATCCGCCGACAAGATCGGCAGGATGGATACCGATGGCGACGGCAAGTTGTCGGCCACCGAACACGGCGCCGGTGCGAAGGAAATGTTCGGCAAGATGGACGCCGACGGCAACGGCATGCTTTCGCGCGCCGAGATGGCGTCGGGGCACGACAAGATGATGAGCAAGGACAAGTCCGGCAAGGACGATTGGAGCACCAAGGACAAGGGCACGTCGGCGGACGCGTCCGATCATTCGGGCCATGACGGGGCAGCGTCGAGCTCGACCCCGCCGGCGGACGACAACGGCGGCTGAAGCTTCAAGCCACGCCACGCCGCCCCTTCGGTCTCCCGGGGCGGCGTGGTGACGGTGTGAAGGCCCATTAACGTGCCAGATGGTCCAATGGAAGCTCGCGCGCATCCCACGGGAGGCGCGATGCAGGAGACCGGCCCGGCCGGACAGGGGACATCCTCATTGGATACGCGCAACAAGCTGCCTGAAGTGGTTCCGGCATCGTCGAGGCAATGGAAGGACGACGACAGCATTTATCGTCGCCTGGTCGGCGAAGTCCCGGACTACGCGATCTTCATGCTCGATCCCGACGGCATCGTCAGGACATGGAACGCAGGCGCGCAGCGCATCAAGGGATATGTCGCCGACGAGATCATCGGCCGGCATTACTCGTCGTTCTATCCGCAGGAACGCATCGACGCCAAGTGGCCCGAACACGAGTTGCAGGTGGCGACGCAAACCGGTCGGTTCGAGGATGAAGGCTGGCGTGTGCGCAAGGACGGCACGCAATTCTGGGCGAACGTGGTGATCACCCGGGTGCTCGACGACGATGGCCGCCTGATCGGCTTTTCGAAGATCACGCGCGACCTCAGCGTCCGACGTCGCCACGAGGAGCTGCTGCGCCGAAGCGAAGAGCGTTTCCGCCTGCTGGTCGAAGGCGTCGTGGATTATGCGATCTTCATGCTCGACCCCGACGGCCATGTCGCCAGTTGGAACGCGGGCGCGCAGATGACCAAGGGTTACCAGGCCTCCGAGATCATCGGGAAGCATTTTTCCGTGTTCTATCCGCCGGAAGTCGCTGCCGCCGGCTGGCCTGCGCGCGAACTCGAGATCGCGCTCGAAGACGGCCGTTGCGAAGACGAAGGCTGGCGCATGCGCAAGGACGGCTCGCGGTTCTGGGCGAGCGTGGTCATCACCTCGCTGCACGACGAGTCGGGCACGCACATCGGTTTCGCGAAGGTCACGCGCGACCTCACCGACCGCCGCCGCGTCCGCGCACTCGAAGACGAAGGCAAGCGCGTCACCACTTTCCTCGCGATGCTCGGTCACGAACTGCGCAACCCGCTCGCGCCGATCACCAACGCCGTTTCGATCATGCAACTCGAACCGATGGAGACCGATCGCCTGCGCATGTGCCGGGACGTGATCTCGCGCCAGCTGGTGCAGATCACGCGGCTGGTCGACGACCTGCTGGATGTCGGGCGCATCACCGCCGGCAAGATCCATCTTGAAAAAAAGCCGGTCGAGATCGGCGCGGTGCTGGCCGCGGTGATCGAATCCTGCGAGCCCGAATCACGCAGCCGCGCGCACACCGTGACGCTGGAACGACCCGACGGACAGACGTGGGTGTCGGGCGATTCGGCGCGATTGCAGCAGGTCGTCGGCAACTTGCTCAACAACGCGGTGAAATTCACCGATCGTGGCGGACAGATCAAGGTCGTGCTGCGGCGCAATCGCGCGTTCGCGGAAATCGCGGTCAGCGACAACGGCTCCGGCATTCCGCCGTGGCGCCTGCAGGACATCTTCAACCTGTTCGTGCAGGGCGACCAGGACCTGGCGCACTCCCAGGGCGGCCTCGGCCTCGGTCTGAGCCTGGTGCAGCAAATCGTGGCGCTGCATGGTGGCGATGTCGCCGCCTACAGCGCGGGCATCGGCAAGGGATCGGAGTTCGTGGTGCGCGTCCCGGTGATCGAAGCGCCGGCGACGACCATCGATCCCGAGGAAGAGACGCTCGAGCCCCGGGCCCACAGCGTGCTGGTCGTCGACGACAACCGCGACGCCGCGGACACGATGGCGGCTTTGCTGGATCGCCTTGGTTACCGTGCACGCACGGCCTACGACGGCGCCACCGCGCTGGCCGAAGTGCGCGCTTCGCAACCGGATTACGCGTTCCTCGACATCGGCTTGCCCGACATGGACGGGCGTGCGTTGGCGAAGTCGATCCGGGCCGAATTCGGCGATGCGATCGGGCTGGTCGCGCTGACCGGTTACGGCCAGGAGCAGGATCGCGAGTCGACGCTCGCCGCGGGCTTCCGCGAACACCTCACCAAGCCACTGACCATCGACGGTCTGTCCGCTGCATTGGGCCGATTGGCCGAAGCGCAGGACGCGCTGAAGTGAGCGGCCGCCTTACTTGAACTCGCGGCGGATCCACGTGTCGATCAGGCGCTTGTCGTAGCGCAACGTATCGCTGCTGGGGAACGGCGGCTGCGTCTGCAGGTAGGCGAGGTCGGCAATCTTGCGCTCACCTTCGGCAATCACGTTCCCGTTGGCAGCCTTGCGCGAGAACCGCAGCGTCATGCGCGGCGGGTACACGTCGCGCAACACGCGCACGTCGTCGGTCTGGCTGTGCAGCCATTCGTATTGGCCCGCACGCTGGATGTCGAGAATCTCGACGTCCACGCGTTCGCCCGCGGGCACGGCCTTCGCGAGTTTTTCCTGCATGTAGTCGGCGAGTTCGACGACCCAGTCGCCTTCCGCGGACAGGCGGCGGTTCTGGCTGTAACGCAGCTCGGCGAACTGTGCCGGATCGCCCCAGCGCACGGAGACGGGGCTGCCTTCGCCCACGGCGTGGGGGCGTGCCTGGTCGGTGACGGTGCGGGGGCCGGTCGTGGCGCACGCCGTCAGCACCAGGAGCATCGCGAGCAGGGCGGGTCGGGCAGTCATGGCGGCACTCGGATTCCGGGGGGGGACGAGAGTCAGTGTGCGACCGCGGGAGCGCGGGTTCAATGCGATCTTGACGGCCGCTTAATGCGCGTCGCCGCAGCCTCCGGCCCCTCGCCCACGAATGCCGGAGCACACCATGAACCGCTCGTCCCTGATCGGAACCTTGTTCGCCGGCGCCCTCTGCGCCGCGCCCTGCTTTGCGCAAACCAGCCCTGCAACCGACGTCACCCCACGCACCAGCAACCCCGTGCCGTCCTCCGCGCGACTCCCCCAGAACGCCGACCAGCGCATGGCCGCGATGGACGGCAATGGCGATGGCTCGATCAGCGAAGACGAATACGAAGACGCCATGACCCGCGTCTTCCGCGACCTCGACGCCGACCACAACAATCGGTCGGCGCCGAGGAATTGGGCAGCGCGAGCGGCCCGCAGCAGGACGGCATGTTGTCGCCCGCCGACCGCATCCGGCGCATCGACCTCAACACCGATGGCGAACTCACCGAAGAAGAGCTCACGCGCGGCGCGCAGCAGGTCTTCGAAATCCTGGACACGAGCAAGGACGGCACGCTCGATCTCGGCGAACTCAAGTCCGGCGGCGGTTGATCGTCAGTGGCGTCGCTTGTCGTACCAGAGCGCCAGGTGATCGCGTGAGCGCAGGATGCGCCGCCCGCGCAGTGCGAATCGCAACATCAGGCGCAGGTGGTCGAGCACGCCGAACGTGCGCAGCTTCCGGTCGGAGGTGCGCACCGCTTCGCGCAGGATGTGCACAGGGCCGACGGTGGCGAGCGCGCGGCTGAAGGCGACGTCTTCGCCTGCGTAGTAGCGCGTGTCGAAACCACCGGCGGCGACGAAGGCATCACGCGTGCAAAACACGAAACATCCCGGCGTGACGCGCATCCATCGGAAGATCTGCATCAGCGCAGCGGTGAACAGGCGCACGGACCAGCGCACGCGGCCGTCGAGGGTCACGGCGCAGCCACCGCCGACTGCGCCGGCCTCGAGTGCAGTGATTGCCGCGCGCAGCACGCCCGCATCCACCAGCGTGTCCGCATCGACGAAGCACAAGCGCGTGCCAGTGGCAGCCGTAGCGCCTGCATTGCGCGTGGCAGCGATGTGGCGGAACGCAACCGACACGACCTGCGCGCCGTGTGCACGCGCGACATCGGCCGTACCGTCGGTCGAGTCATCGTCGACGACGATGCGCTCGCAGGCGACGCCGCAATCGCGCGCGGCGGCGCCGATCGCATCGAGCGTCGCGCCGATCAACGGCGCCTCGTCATGGGCGGGGACGATGAAAGACCACATCCGTGCATTCTTCACGGCGCCTGCCACAACCGCAACGCCGGGACCGAAGGCCGGCGCGGTCATCGGCCGGGAAAAGGCCTGAGTCCGACGTCGCCCCCGCCGCCGCGCTAGACTCGGCCCCAGGGGCGCCTCGGGGGCAGCATGCACGGGCCGGACGACATCGATTTGGTTGAGCCTGCGGGCGCACGGGAAACCGTCGCGCCCATTTGGCATGCGCGCCTGACCGCCCTGCTGGCGGAGATCTCCCGCGAAGCCCTGCAGGGCGAAGACCTCGAAGCCGTGTTGCGCCGCATCGTGGATTGCCTGGTGCGCAACCTGCCGGTGGCCATCGCCAGCATCATCCTGCTCGACGACGACGGGGCGCACTTCGTGCAGGAAGTCTGGGCAGGCGACCTGGATCTGTATCCCGCCGAGCTCGCGCACGGGTGGCCGGTGAGCGTCGGCGCCGCCGGGCGCTGCGCGCGCACCGGCGAAGCGCAGCTGATCACCGACGTCGAATCCGATCCGGACTACGTGCCCGGGAACACCAAGGTGCGTTCGGAATACCTGGTGCCCATCCGCCATGGCGCGCGCCTGCACGGCGTGCTCAACATCGAAAGCACGCAGCCGGATTTCTTCTACCCGGAAGCGCGCGAGGTGTTCGACGCGATCGCCGACCAGATCGCCGGCGCGATCCATCTGGCGCGCGTCGTCGCCGAACTGGAAGCGGCGAATCGGAAGCTGGAAACCTTGTCGATGATCGATGGCCTGACCGGCATCGCGAACCGCCGCTGCTTCGACCAACGCCTCGCGGCCGAGTGGGAATGGCAGTCGGTCGAACATCGCGAACTGGCGCTGGTGCTGGTCGACGCCGATTCCTTCAAGCCCTTGAACGATGCGCACGGACATCTGTACGGCGACGAATGCCTGCGTGAACTCGCGCGCCTGTGCACGCGGTTCGCAGACGGCATCGACGATCTCGTCGCGCGCTTCGGTGGCGAGGAACTCGTGTTGTTGCTGCCCGACCGCTCGCTCGAAGCGGCCGTGGCCCTGGGGGAGGCGTTGCGCCGCGATGTCGAAGCGGCCGCGATGCGCCACGACAACTCGACGATCGCGCCGTACGTGACCGTGAGTGTCGGCGTCGCCGCGGTGACGCCGACCCGCGAGCGTTCGCCCGAACGCCTGATCGCGGCGGCCGATCGCGCGCTGTATGCGGCGAAAGCGCAGGGCCGCAACCGCGTGGTGGCCGCCCAAGTCGACTGAATGCTCGGCCGTGGGCCATTGCCCCGCATCCGGGACACTGATTCCGCGCATTGCCGTCTTATCGCCGTCGCATGGGGCCCGTAGCCTGAGCCTCCCCCACGACCCCCGGTGAGGCCCCATGCGACGTCGCAAGCGCAGTTTCTTCAACACCGTCAACCGCGCGCTCCGCGCATTCTTCGCCCGACCCCGCGCCGCCGCGCGCGAAACGGGCGAGCTGGGTTGACCGACGCCGGGTTGGACGGCGCAGGCCCCGCGGCGCCCGGCTACGATGGACGCCCCCGCCATCGAGCCGAGGCGCCACGCATGGCCCAACGCGATCACGTCGTGAGAGAGCCGGTCGTTTCGATCAAAGGCGTCGGCAAGACCTACGCCTCCGGTTTCGAGGCGCTCAAGCACATCGACCTCGACATCCTGCGCGGCGAGATCTTCGCCTTGCTCGGCCCCAATGGCGCGGGCAAGACGACACTGATCAGCATCATCTGCGGCATCGTGAATGCAAGCTCGGGCACGGTCGTCGCAGATGGGCACGACATCGTCTCGGACTATCGCGGCGCGCGCAGCAAGATCGGGCTGGTGCCGCAGGAGTTGTCCACCGACACGTTCGAGACGGTGCTCTCCACGATGCGCTTCAGCCGCGGCCTGTTCGGCAAACCGCCGGATGCCGCGCACCTGGAGCGCGTGCTCCGCGACCTCTCGTTGTGGGACAAGCGCAACGACAAGATCATGACGCTTTCGGGCGGCATGAAGCGCCGCGTGCTGATCGCCAAGGCGCTCGCGCACGAGCCGCAGATCCTGTTCCTCGACGAGCCCACCGCGGGCGTCGATGTCGAACTGCGCCACGACATGTGGCAGATGGTGCGCCGCCTGCGCGAAAACGGCACGACGATCATCCTCACCACGCACTACATCGAAGAAGCAGAAGAGATGGCCGACCGCATCGGCGTGATCCGCAAGGGCGAGCTGATCCTCGTCGAGGACAAGCACACGCTGATGCGCAAGCTCGGCAGCAAGCAGCTGGCGATTTCCTTGCAGTCGCCGCTCGCGCAGGTGCCTTCGGGATTGGCCGACCTGCCGCTCTCGCTGTCGGAGGATGGACATTCGCTCGTCTACACCTTCGATACGCAATCGGAGGAAACGGGCATCGCGCCGTTGTTGCGCCGATTGCACGAGCAGGGCATCGACTTCAAGGACCTGCATTCCAGCGAGAGTTCGCTGGAAGACATCTTCGTCAGCCTGGTGAGGGCGCCGGCATGAACTTGCCCGTCATGAATCGCCATGCGATCAAGGCGATCTACCGCTTCGAGATGGCCCGCACGTTCCGCACGATGCTGGAAAGCATCCTGTCGCCGGTGCTGTCGACCTCCCTGTACTTCATCGTGTTCGGCGCGGCGATCGGCTCGCGCATGGGCGATCTGGGCGGCGTGAGCTATGGCGCCTTCATCATTCCCGGCCTGATCATGCTGTCGCTGCTCAACGAGAGCATTTCCAACGCCTCCTTCGGCATCTACCTGCCGAAATGGTCGGGCACGATCTTCGAACTGCTGTCCGCGCCGGTGTCGTATTTCGAAGCGGTGATCGGCTACGTGGGCGCGGCGGCGACCAAGTCGCTGATGCTCGGCCTGCTGATCCTGGTGACGGCACGCGCGTTCGTGTCCTACGAGATCGCGCATCCGGTCTGGATGCTGTGTTTCCTGGTGCTGACGGCGGTGACCTTCAGCCTGTTCGGCTTCATCATCGGCATCTGGGCCGACAGCTTCCAGCGCCTGCAGGTGATCCCGCTGCTGATCGTGACGCCGCTGACCTTCCTCGGCGGCGCGTTCTATTCGATCGACATGCTGCCCGAACCGTGGCGGACGTTCACGCTGTTCAATCCCGTCGTGTACCTGGTGAGTGGAATGCGGTGGAGCTTCTACGGAATCGCCGACGTGAACGTGTGGTTGAGCGCCGGGGCGATCGTCGGGTTCCTGATCGCGTGTTTGATCGGGGTTTGGTGGATCTTCAAGACGGGGTACAAGATCAAGGCGTGATCGCGGCGCCCAGCATCAGGGCACGCGTGAACCACCGCGACTCGGCGACGCGTTGCTGCACTTGTTCGCGATACGCATCCGCCGGCAACGGATCCTCGGTCTCGTGCCGCGTCAAGTTGCAATGCCGGCACGCCGCGACGATGTTGCGCACTTCTGCGCCCCCATCGCGGCGCGCGATCACATGTTCGGCGGTGCACTGGAAGTGGACGCAGTCTTCCAGCCGCAGGCCGTGTCGTTCCGCGAAGGCCCAGGGGTTGTTCGACCACATCGGGGCGTCGCAGTAGTGGCAGCGGTGTTGTTGCCGGCGTGCGGCGACTTTGCGGAAGCGCCGGAGTTTGTGGTTGTTCGGCATGGCCGGTCGTTTCACGCGCCGACGCGTTTGCGCACCAGGTCGATGTTCCGCACGGGGCGCACTTCGATGCATCCCGTCGCCGCCCAGGGAAGTTCGGCGGCCAGGCGCACGGCGTCCTCGATGCTGTCGGCTTCGATCAGGTTGAATCCGCCCAGCAATTCCTTCGTTTCGGCGAAGGGCCCGTCGCTCACGCGCGCCTGGCCATCGCGGATGCGCACCGAGCGCGCCGTGTCGGCATCTTCGAGTTGCGAAAACGACACCAGCGTTCCCGCGCGCTGCAAGTCGTCGGCCTTCTCCAGGCATCCTTTCATCATCGCGTCGTATTGCCCGGCGGGCAGTGCGTCCATCAGCGATGGATCGGTGTAGACGAGCAGCAGATATTGCATGCGGGGGCTCCGCTGGGGTGCGAGCGACGATGCTAACGCACGGCGTCACGCGATGATGCGGGGGTGCCGCCACCGAACGTGCCCACGCCGCAACCTGCTCCGGCAGTCGATCCGATGCCGCCGGCGCCGATCGCCTAGCCGTTCGCCGCCTGCTGCGCGTCCTGCGCCTGGCGCTTGAGCGCCTGCAGGCGTTCCAGTTCGATCTCGTCACGTTTGTCCTGCTGCTTGCGCAGTTCCTCGCGCCGCAGGATCTCGGTTTCGTGCGCGTTCGGCTCGTGTTTGAGCTCGAACGACGACGCCAACGCCGACGCCGGCTCGCCGCGACGGCTCTTGAGCTTGATGTTGAGGCGAAGCTCGTTCGCCGAATCGGCGTTGCGGATCGCCTCCTCGTAGGAGATCTGCCCCTCGTTGTACAACTCGAACAAGGCCCAGTCGAACGTGCGCATCCCGAGCTCGCGCGACTTGTTCATGACGCCCTTGAGCTCGTTGAATTCGCCCTTGAAGATCTTCTCGGCGATGGTCGGCGTGTTGAGCAGGATTTCGATCGCGGCCACGCGGCCCTTGCCGTCCTCGGTGCGCACCAGGCGCTGGGAGACGATGGCGCGCAGGTTGGCCGACAGGTCCATCAACAACTGCGTCCGGCGTTCTTCCGGGAAGAAGTTGATGATGCGCTCCATCGTCTGCGACGCGCTGTTGGCGTGCAGCGTGGACAGGCACAGGTGGCCGGTTTCGGCGAAGGCGATGGCATGTTCCATCGTCTCGGCATCGCGGATTTCGCCGACGAGGATGACGTCGGGCGCCTGGCGCAACGTGTTCTTCAGCGCGTGGTGCCACGAGTGGGTGTCCACGCCGACTTCGCGGTGCGTCACCAGCGACTTGTGCGAGGTGTGCGCGTATTCGACCGGATCCTCGACCGTGATGATGTGGCCGGCCTGCGTGCGGTTGCGATGGTCGATCATCGCCGCCAGCGACGTGGACTTGCCCGAACCGGTGCCGCCCACCACCAGCACCAGGCCGCGCTTTTCCATCACGACGTCCTTGAGGACCTCGGGCAGGCGGAGCTTTTCGAAATCGGGAATTTCCGCCGCGATCGTGCGGCACACCAGGCCGACGTGGCCCTGCTGCACGAACACGTTCACGCGGAACCGCGACACGCCCGGCACGGCGATCGCGAAATTGCATTCCATCTCCTGCGCGAACTCCGCGCGCTGCTTGTCGTTCATCAGCGCATGCGCGAGCACGGCGGTGACTTCGCCCGTCAGCTTCTGCTGCGTGAGCGGCGTCATCGCGCCGTGCGCCTTCATGCTGGGCGGGAAGTCGTGGGAGAGGAAGAGGTCGGAACCACCGGACTTGGCCATCGCCGCGAGCAGCTTGTGCATGTAATCGCGGGCTTGCGTTTCATTGAGCATGCGTACGACCCGCCGCATTGCGCGACGGTCTTCCCCTGTCTTGCGTCCCCTTGGACCGCGCAGTCTACGGATCGTCGCGCCGGCCGACCCGGATGCGCGTCACGGTCACCCCGTTGCCGGCGGTCACCTTTCGGGCGTTCACTTACGCCTGGCTGTCTTGTTCATCTTCGGCCATGCGGAACCACGCTTCGACTGCGCCCTTCACCTTCATCGTCATCGGCTGGCCACGACGGTCCAGCGACTTGCCGACAGGCACGCGCACCCAGCCTTCGCTGATGCAGTATTCCTCGACGTTGGTGCGCTCGGTGCCGTTGAACTTGATGCCGATGCCGCGCTCGAGCGCCTGTTCGTCGTAGAACTTGCTGCTCGGATCGTTGGAGAGGCGGTCGGGAGGCGTGTCGGTCATGGCGTGCTCGCGGCGTGGATCGGTGGAGCCGCATTCTACGGTGCCTCGTGCCGGCCCTGTGCCTTGGCGCGCGCGATGACCCGGCGGACGAGCGCGCGGTCGTCGTGGCGGGAAATTGCCACGGCGCCCAGGCGAAGCGCGGCCTGGCGCATGTCGGCGTCCACGTCGTAATGCGCGCCGCTGGTCTTGTCCTGGAAGGCGCGGCGCGGCAGGCCGATCCGGGCGGCCATCGCGTGCAGCTCGTCGAGGGTGTCGGCCATCAGGTGCGCCCAGCGGCGGTCGCGCCAGAGGGTCACCGCGTCGTCCACGTAGACGCTCATTGAGAAACCGCGCTCATTGAAAAGCCCGAGACATGCCGCGCAGGATCGCCCCCGGCGTTGCATCCTGTCCATCGCGCCTCCATGTGGATGCCCATGCAGACCCCCGACGAGCAAGCTCAAGCGCAGCCCACGCAAGCCTCCGACGACATCCTCGCGGCGCCCGACAGCGTCGCCGGCAGCGCCCCGGTCGCGCGGGCCAGCGGCGCGCGCGCCGACTGGCAGGTCCTGCGTTCGCTGATCCCCTTCCTCAAGCCCTTCGCCGGCCGCATCGGGTTCGCGCTGTTGCTGGTCGTCCTCGGCAAGCTGGCGAACCTCGTCGTTCCGCTGGTGCTGAAGAAGATCGTCGATTCCCTCAACGTGGCGCCGACGCTGCTCGTCCTGCCGGTCGCGCTCCTGCTTGCCTATGGCGCATCGCGCGTTTCGGTCACCTTGTTCACCGAACTGCGACAGGTCGTCTTCGCGCGCGTGATGGCGCGCATCTCGCGGCGCGTGACGCTGCAGGTGTTCCGCCACCTGCACGCGCTTTCGTTGCGCTTCCATCTCGCGCGCAGGACCGGCGGGGTGGCGCGCGACGTCGAACGCGGTGGCACCGCGATCTCCGACCTGCTCGACTGGACGATCTACACGATCATCCCGACGGCGCTGGAGATCGTCATGGTCTCCGCGGTGTTGGCGTGGGCTTACGACTGGGGCTTCGTCGCAATCACCGGCATCACGCTGGTCGCCTACATCCTGTTCACCGTGTCGATCACCGAATGGCGCACGCGCTATTACCGCGCCGCGGTGGAGGCCGACACGAAGGCCAACGAGCGTGCAGTGGATTCGCTGCTCAACTACGAGACCGTCAAGTATTTCGGCAACGAGGACCACGAAGCCCGCCGCTACGACGAAAACCTCCAGCACCTGGAGAACGCGTCGGTCATGAGCCGCAAGACGCTGGCCGTGCTCAACCTTGGGCAGACCGCGATCGTGGCCCTCGGCGTGTCGGCGATGATGTGGCGCGCGGCGGCGGGCGTCGTCGCAGGCCACATGACGGTCGGCGATCTCGTTTTGGTCAACGCCTACCTGCTGCAACTCTCCGCGCCGCTGAACATGCTCGGCATGATGTATCGCGAAGTGAAGCAGGCAATGACCAACCTCGAACGGCTGTTCGGCCTGCTCGACGAACGCCAGGACGTGCAGGACCGTCCCGGTTCGGTGGCGCTGCATGCCACGCAGCCGGAAGTCCGTTTCGAGAACGTACGCTTCGCCTACGACGTGCGGCGACAGATCCTGCGCGATGTCGATTTCACCATCCGGCCCGGTGAGACCGTGGCAGTGGTCGGCCACTCGGGGTCCGGCAAATCGACGCTCGCACGGCTGCTGTACCGTTTCTACGACGTCGACGGCGGGCGCATCACCATCACCGATGCGGGCGGCACGGCGCACGACGTGCGGGATTACACCCAGCAATCGGTGCGCGCGACGATCGCGATCGTGCCGCAGGACACGGTGTTGTTCAACGACACCATCTACTACAACATCGAGTACGGCCGCCCCGGCGCCACGCGCGAGGAAGTCGAACACGCCGCGCGCGCCGCGCACATCCACGATCTGATCGCGGGCTTGCCCGACGGTTACCAGACCGAAGTCGGCGAGCGTGGCCTGAAGTTGTCGGGCGGCGAAAAGCAACGCGTCGCCATCGCGCGCGCACTGCTGAAGAACCCGGCGGTGCTGATCTTCGACGAAGCGACCTCCGCACTCGACTCGCGCTCGGAGCAGGCGATCCAGGGCGAACTGGACCGCATCGCACTGGGCCGCACGACGCTGACGATCGCCCATCGCCTGTCGACGGTGATGAACGCCGACGAGATCCTGGTCATGGATGCCGGTCGCATCATCGAACGCGGCACGCATGCGGCGCTCGTCGCGACACAGGGCCATTACGCGCAGATGTGGAAGTTGCAGCAGCAGGAACGCCAGCGCGAACTCGAGGCGGCCGGCTGATGTGCCTGATCGCCGTCGGATTCCGCGCGCACCCGCGTTGGAGACTCGCGGTGATCGCCAACCGCGATGAATTCCACGGGCGTCCGACCGCGCCCGCGGGACCCGATCCGGACATTCCGCAAGTGTTCGGTGGGCGCGACCTGGAAGCGGGTGGAAGCTGGTTGCTCGCGTCCACGCGCCGGCGTTTCACTGCAGTGACGAATGTCCGCGCCGGGTTGAATCCCGAAGCGGCGCCGCGTTCTCGCGGTGCGCTCGTGCGCGGTTTCGCGACGGGCGATGGCGCCGCGGATCGTTACATGGCGTCACTCGCCGACACGGCCGGCGATTACGGTCGATTCAACCTGCTGTGCTGGGATGGCGACGCGCTGCATTTCGCCACCAACCACCCGCGATTCGAAACGCACGTGGTGAGCGACGGTCTCCATGCGATGTCCAATGGCGCCTTCGATGCGGCGTGGCCGAAAAGTGGCCATGCGACGCAGGCGTTGGAGCGCTGGCTCGCACATGCGCCCGGGCGCATCGACGACAACTCGCTCGCACCCCTGTTTTCCGCGCTCGCGGACACGACGCCCGCACCCGACGCGCGCCTGCCCGACACGGGCGTCGGCCTGGAAATGGAACGCCTGCTGTCGCCGCCCTTCGTGCGCGGCGCGCGTTACGGCACGCGTTGCAGCACGGTGTTGCTGGTGGATGACAACGGATTCATTTTCGCCGAGCGTCGTTTCGGGCCTGATGCGATGGCGCACGGCGCCACCTTCGTGCAACTGCCGTTCGAAGCAAACGGCGTGTGAATGGTCCAAAGGTCCGGTGACCTCCGGCACGGTCCACGAAACGACCCGATCCCTAGAATCCCGGCGCAGCAAGTCAACGCGTCACCAAAAACCTTCCCCGGGAGATTGCCATGAAAAGATTCGCCCATCGCTTCCTCGTCGCAATCGCGACGTTCGGCTTGTTCGTTTCCACTGCCTACGCGCAGCATTCCGGCGGTGGCCTCTGGGGCCGCGCGAAGTCGGGCGACGTCGTTCGCATCGAGAACACCGACATCGGCACCAAGCGCGAACAGACGCTGACCGAAGACGGCAAGTACTACTTCGAACGCATGCCGGTCGGCATCTATACCCTCACGATCACGCACGCCGACGGGACGCAGGACGCGCCGAAGAAGATCCGGGTGCAGGTGGGGACGAACACGTACGTGAAGTAATCGCGGGATGACGGCCGGGTTGCGCACCGAACTGCGTATACCCGGCCAACATCCATCATGTCTTCCACAGGGGGAAGGGGCATGAGCACCGTAATCCGCGAACTGTTCGCGGGCGAAGTCCTGTATCGCCAACACGACCCGTCCGATTGCGCCTGGCTGATCGAACGCGGCGCGATCGAACTGCACTCCGAACAAGGCCGCCGCACCACGCTGCACGGCACGCTGGGCCCCGGTGAATTGATCGGCGAGCTCGGCATGCTCGACGGCCAGCCGCGCAGCGCAACGGCCACCGCACGCGCCGACACCACGCTGCTCGCGATCGACCACGACCAATTCCTGGAACGCCTCGACGGCGGCGACCCGATCGTGCGCACGCTGGTGCTGAGCCTGTTGCGCCGGACGCGCAGCATCCTCGCCGCGTTGCCGCCGGATCTCGCGTTGCCGGCGGAAGACCTTGCGACCGAGTCGAACGAAGAGCGCGCAGGCCTGGACAAGATCCGCCTCGAGGCGCGGCTGCGCGACGCGCTCGACACGAAGACGCTCGAAGTGCGCTACCAGCCGATCTTCGACATCGTCGAGGGTTGCGTGCGCGGGTACGAAGCGCTCGTGCGCTGGCAACTGCCCGATCGCGGGCCGGTCTCGCCGGCGGAATTCATCAAGCTCGCCGAAGAGACCTCGCTGATCGTGCCGGTGGGCGAATACGTCCTGGACCGCGTGATCGAAGTGCTCATCGCCTTGCGCGAGGCAGGCGTGTCCCCGCTGCCGAGCATCGCGGTGAATCTTTCGGCGCGGCAACTCGTCGAGCCGGGCATGGCCCGCCAGATCGTGCAACGCGTGCAGCGCGCGCAGTTGCCGCCCGGCACGCTGAAACTCGAGGTGACCGAAAGTCGCATGTTGGACTACGCGCCCGTCGCCGCGGTCATGCAGCACTGCCGGTCGCATGGCATTCCCTTCGCGCTCGACGATTTCGGGACGGGCTATTCGAACCTCACGCACCTGCACGCACTCGACTTCGAATTCGTGAAGATCGACCAGGCGTTCGCGCGCCACATGTTCGATTCGCTGCGCGCGATGACGATCGTGGAGGCGATCGTCACGATGGCGCACGCGATCGGCGCGCGCGTGGTGATGGAAGGCGTCGAGACGCACGCGCAATTGGCGCGGTTGCGCGCCATGGGCGTGCGTTACGCACAGGGATATCTGATCGGGCAGGCGGCACCGGTGGCCGCCGTGTTGTCGGGCGATGCCGCGCGCGGGATCGAGGCGGAGGCACCCGCGATCGCCTGATCCACGCACGCATCACGCGGGCATGCCACACCATCGCCGGCATGCCCGCTTCCAGACCGCTCATCGCTCTCGCGAGCCTGGCGCCTGCCATCGCCTGCGCGCAGACCGCGCCCGTCGAGCTCGATCGCGTGCAGGTCACCGCCACGCATGCACCTGCTGCCGCGCGCGACGTGCCGGCATCGGTGAGCGTGATCGATCGCGACGACGGCCGCACCGATGTCCTCGGGGTGGCGTTGTCCGAACGACTGGCCAGCGTGCCCGGCGTACTCGCGCGCGATCGACGCAATTACGCGCAGGACGAACAGATCTCGATCCGCGGCTTCGGTACGCGCGCCAGTTTCGGTATCCGCGGTGTGCGCCTGTCCATCGACGGCGTGCCCGCGACGATGCCGGACGGGCAGGGGCAGGTGTCCCATCTGCCCCTCGCGTTCGCCGACCGCATCGAAGTGCTGCGCGGGCCATTCTCCGTGCTGTACGGCAACGCGGCCGGCGGCGTGATCCAGGTGTTCACCGCGGACCCCGAAGGGCCATTGGCGATCGATGCGGCTGCGAACGTCGGCCCGGATGCATCGCGGCGGCTGTCGCTCGCCGTGCAAGGTGCGGGCGAAAGCGTCGGCGGGTTGATCGGCGCGCAGCATTTCCGCACCGATGGCTTCCGCGCGCACTCGGCGGCCGAGCGCAATTTGCTGCATGGGAAATTGCGATTCGAACATGAGGCCACGACGGCGACGCTGGTGCTCGATACGCTCGATGCGCCGGGCACGCAGGATCCGTTGGGGCTGGATCGAGCGCAATTCCGCAGCGATCCAACGCAGGCCGCGCCGCAGGCGCTGACATTCAACACGCGCAAATCGGTCTCGCAACGCCAGCTTGGCGCAGTCCTCGCGCGCGGTGCATTCACCGCGACGGCATACGCAGGCCGACGCGAGGTCGAACAATTCCTCGCCATCCCCGTTGGCACGCAAGGCAATTCGCTGAGCAACGGTGGCGTGGTGGACCTGCATTCGCCCTACGCCGGCCTCGACGCGCATTGGACCGGCGAATTCGGCGATGCCTGGTCGCTGACGGCGGGCTTGTCGTACGACACCATGCGCCAGGATCGCCGCGGCTACGAGAACTTCATCGGCGACACGCTCGGCGTGCGCGGGGCATTGCGTGCCGACCAGGTGGATCGCGTCGATGCGCTCGACCCGTATCTGCAAGCCACGTGGATCCCGAGCGATGCCTGGCAAGTCACAGCCGGCGCACGCCACAGCCGCGTTCGCTTCCGTTCCGAAGACCACTACATCCGCCCCGGCAATCCCGACGACAGCGGTCGCGTCACGTATTCGGCGACTTCGCCGGTTCTCGGCGTGCGGTGGCGGGCGAACGAAGCGCTGCAGTTCTACGCGGCCTATGGCGAGGGCTTCGAAACGCCGACGTTCAACGAATTGCAGTATCGCAGCGACGGTGGGAGCGGACTCAACTTCGCGCTGCAGGCCGCGAGCACGCGCAGTGCGGAAGCGGGGATGAAACTATCGCGCGGACGCCTGCGCACGGAGCTCGCCCTTTTCCAGGCGCGCACCGAGGACGAACTCACCGTCGGCACGAGCGCGGGCGGCCGCACGACTTTCCAGAATGCGGGGCGCGCACAACGCACCGGGCTCGAACTTTCAGGCGCGTTGCCGCTCGCGAATGCATGGGTCGCGGAATTCGCGGTGACGTGGCTCGATGCGAAATTCGTCGATGGCTTCCTCGCATGCACCGCCGCGCCTTGCACCGTGCCGACGCTGCCGATCGCGGCGGGGACGCGCATCCCCGGCATTCCGCGCACGCAGGCGCAGGCGGCGGTGCGTTGGGGCGAGGTCGCGCACGGCTGGCACGCGCGCGTGGAGGGCGTGTACGTCGATTCGGTGCCGGTCAACAACTTCGGCGACGAGGCCGCGCCGTCGTATGCCGTCTTCAACGCGAGCCTCGGCTACGGATTCGACAATGGCCGCGTGTTCCTCGCGCTCGACAACCTCGGCGACCGCGCTTACGCCGGTTCGGTGATCGTCAACGAAGCCAATCGCCGTTACTACGAACCCGCGCCGGGCCGCGGCGCCACGGTGGGCGTCGAATTGTACTGGCGCTAGCCGCGCTCGCGTCTCGCTCACGGCGCGCATTGCACTGTACGCACACCGACGCGAACGCATCTGTCACGGAAGCAACCCATGCGTGTCCGACTTGTCTTGCCGATCCTCGCGACGTGCATCGCGACCGCCTGCGCGCCGACGTCGAAGTTCGCAGCCGAAGACGTCAGCGGCCCCTCGCCCCCGTTGGCCGCGCCGGACCAGGCGTTGGTGCCCACGGTGAAAATCGCAACCGCGACGGGATGGAAAGCCGGCGAAGCGCCCACGGCTGCGAACGGCATGCAGGTCAAGGCCTTCGCCACCGGCCTGGAACATCCGCGTTGGCTTTACGTCCTGCCCAATGGCGACGTGCTGGTCGCCGAAAGCAATCGGCCGCCGACGCCCGACGAGCCGAAGAATCCGATCCGCGCGGTCTTCATGGACAAGGCATTCGAAAAAGCCGGCGCCGCAGTCCCGAGCCCCAACCGCATTTCGCTGCTGCGCGACAAGGACGGCGACGGCGTCGCGGAAACGAAAACCACGCTGGTGTCGAACCTGTTCTCGCCCTTCGGCATGGCGCTGGTCGGCGACAAGCTGTTCATCGCCAACGCAGACGCGCTGGTGTGGGTGCCGTACAAGACCGGCGACACGCAGATCCCGGCCAAGCCCGAACACTTCGCCGACCTGCCCGGCGCGCCGCGCAACCATCATTGGACGAAGAGCCTGGTCGTGTCGCCGGACGGCGCGAAGTTCTATGTCGGCGTCGGTTCCAACAGCAATGCCGCCGAACACGGCATGGACATCGAGGACACCCGCGCGGCGATCCTGGAAATCGACGCGAAGTCGGGCGCATCGCGCGTCTTTGCGAGTGGCTTGCGCAATCCCGTCGGCATCGCGTTCGAACCGGGGACGAAGGCCCTGTATGTGGTGGTCAACGAGCGCGACGAGTTGGGCAACGACCTGGTTCCCGATTACCTGACGTCGGTGAAGGAGGGCGCGTTCTACGGTTGGCCGTGGAGTTACTACGGCGCGCATGTCGACACGCGCGTGACGCCTGCGCGCCCCGACATGGTCGCGAAGGCGATCGCACCCGATTACGCGCTCGGCCCGCATGTCGCGTCGCTCGGCCTCGCGTTCTCGTCGGGCGACAAGATGCCCGCCGCGTGGCGCAAGGGCGCGTTCATCGGATTGCACGGCTCGTGGAATCGCGATCCGCCCAGCGGTTACAAGGTCATTTTCGTGCCGTTCCCGGGCGGCACACCCGCGGGCGACCAACAGGATGTGCTGACCGGCTTCCTCGACGCGCAGGGCAACGCGCGCGGACGCCCGGTGGGCGTGGCAATGGCGAAGGATGGTGCGTTGCTGGTCGCCGACGATGTCGGCAACACGGTGTGGCGCGTGGCGCCGTAGCGCCACGCGTGGCCGTCGCTCAGGCGATTTCCTGCGGCTGTGCCTCGAACCTGCGCGCGTAATCGCGCTCGGTGGCGACGCGTTGGACTTCGGAGGAGGCCATGTCGGGCGCCGCGTAGACCGCGTAGGCGATCTCGCCGCCGCTGCGTTGGCCGACGTGGTGCAGGTTGTAGCGCGATTGGCCCGCGCCGGTGTTCTCGGGGTAGTGCTTCGGCGGCGTATTGCCGTCCAGGTCGAGTTCGGCATTGTCGACCGTGCCACCGACGAAGAGTGCTCGCATGCGCTGCTCCCGCAGAGATTGTCGAGCGTCATCCTCGTCCAGCGGCCGTGGACATTCGATCAAGCCGGCGTTATCGCCGGCGTAACAAATACGAAACCCCTCCCCCGCGCGGCAGGGAAGGGGTTGGGCGCCAGCGACGGATCAGGCCGTCTGCATACGCTTGGTCATGAAGTAATACGCCAGGTTCCCCGCACCCGTCGCCACTGCGAGCACCGCGATCACGCCCGGCGTGACGTGGTCCCAGCCGCCGGCTTCGATCAGGCCGAAGCCCGCGCCGATGGCCAGCAACGTGACGCCCCAGCGCAGCGAGCTGTGCTTCTGGCGCGCTTCTTCGCCCACCATGATCGAACGGACGAGTTCTTCCGAACCACCGGCGCCGATCAGCGAACGGCGGGTACGTGCATCGACGATCACCTTGATGACGTAGGCGACGGCGACGAAAAAGCTGATGGGAATGAGGACTTCGAGTTCCATGGCGGGCTCCGGGTGGGTCTGGGTCGGGTCGTGAGTGGGGTGACGGAGCAGGAGATACCCGTGGCGCGGGACCGGTTGCACCCGCGTCGACCGTTCGTCGCCGACTCCGGGTTGCAACCGATGGCCCGTCGGGCGTATCTGGAACTGGCATGGATGGAGGCCGACCCCTGGAACACGACGCGCCCGCAACCGCGACCCCGCCCGCCGACGGGCCCGATCGGGACGCCGACCGCGCGCTGGTGGCGGACGTGCTCGCCCAGGCGCCGGGCGCCTTCGAACGCCTGGTGAAGCAATACCAGGGCCTGTGCTTCCACGTGATCCAGCGCATGGTCAGGCAGCCCGACGACACGCGCGAGCTGTGCCAGGACGCCTTCCTGCGCGTACACCGCTATCTGCATCAATACCGCGGCGACAGCTCACTGCAGGCGTGGATCGGGCAGGTCGCGTATTCGGTGGCCAAGCGCCACCTGGAGCGCAAGCGCATTCCGCTGCAGGACGCCGCCGACGCCGACGCGCATCAATCGCTGCTGGAAAACGTCGGCGACCATTTCGATCTGGAAGGGTCGATGGCCGACGCCGAATCCGCACGCTGCCTGCACGCGGCGATCGAAACACTGCCGCCGCTGCAGCGCACGATCCTCACGCTGTATCACCTGGACGAGATGCCGATCGGCGAGATCGCCGAGCTGACCGGGCTCGCCGAGGGCACCATCAAGAGTCACCTGTTCCGCAGCCGCCAGCGCCTTCGCCAGGTGCTGGAAGGACGCATGGGAGTCGCCGCATGAACACCAACCACAACGATCCCCGCAACGGCATCGACGAACGCGAATGGCAGGCGCAGGAACGCGCGCTGCGCGATGCGCGCGACGGCGTGCCGTCCACGGATCCGCTGGCACTGCATTACCGCAAGGTCGCCGATGCGTTGCGCGCGCCGCTGCCCGACGGTTTGCCCGCCGACTTCGCGTCGCAAGTCGCACGACGCGCCGAAGCCTTCGCGCGCGCGCCGGAGCCCGCGCTTGTCCAGTCCGCGCGGTCCGGCATGCTCGAGCGCAGCCTGCTGCGCGGCGCAGTCGCCGTGTTCGGCGTCGGCAGCGCGGTGGTCGTGGGCATCTGGGGGCCAGCGTGGATCGCGCCGACAGCGTCGTTCCTGCAACTGGATTCGGCCGCGGCCGTGAATTGGGCGCTGGCGCTCGGCGCGTGCATCGGCGTGACGTGGATGACCGATTACTTGCGTCGTCACCGGGAACAGGCCGCGCACGCCGCGTAAACTGGGCGGCATGTCGAACCTTTCCGGTCCGCGCGACGAAGACGCCGCGCTCGCAACCTTGTTCCATCCCTTAGCGACGGGCGCGCTCGCCTGGCCGGTCGAAGAGGGTGCCTTGTTCCTCCGCGCGCGCGATGGCTGGCCGCTGCATGCACGTCCGTTGCCGGGCCTGGTCGCCGAGCAGAGTTACAAGCCTGCGTTCGATGCGTTGCAGCGCTCGGGCATCGACGTGCATGGCGAAGACGTCGACGGCACCTTTGCGCTCGTGCTCGTGCTGCCACCGCGCCAGCGAGACGAAGCGCGCGCCCTCTTGGCACGAGCGCTCTTTCACGCAGGGACTTCGGGCACCGTCCTGGCCTGCATGCCGAACGACGAAGGCGCGAAGACCGGACAGGCGGATCTCGCGCGGCTCGCCGGCCACGTCAACGTGTTGTCGAAGAATCACTGCCGCGTGTTCTGGACCGGTGCACGTGCGATGGATCTTGCGTTGCTGGACGAGTGGCGCGCGCTCGATGCACCGCGTTTCGTCGCGGGCGATACGTTGTTGAGCCGGCCCGGCGTCTTCGCCTGGGACCGCATCGACAAAGCCTCCGCGCTGCTGATGCAGCATCTGCCGAAGGACCTTGCGGGCGAAGGCGCGGACCTCGGCGCTGGCGTCGGCGTGCTTGCGATGGACGTGCTCGCGCGTTGCAAGAATGTGCAGGCGATGGATCTCTACGAAGCCGAAGGACGCGCGCTGGCGCTTGCGCGGCAGAACCTCGCCGGACACGCCAACGTCGGCTTCCACTGGCACGACGTCACCCAGGGCCTGTCGAAACAATACGACTTCATCGTGATGAATCCGCCCTTCCATGCGCAGTCGCGCGCGGACCGGCCGGACCTCGGCCGTCGCTTCATCGACGTCGCGGCGCAGGCGCTGCGCGCGCGTGGGCGACTGGTGCTCGTCGCGAATCGACACCTGCCGTACGAGGCGGTCCTCGGCGAGAAATTCGCGCAAGTGCGCGTGCTCGCCGACGCCGGCGGCTTCAAGGTACTGGAGGCGGTGCGCGCATGAAGCTGGTCAGGCACATCGCAAACCTCGGTTACGGCAGCCGGAAGGAAGTGCAGTGGATGTTCCGCGAAGGGCGCATCACCGACGCTGACGGCGAAGTGTTGTACGCCGACGACCAGGTCGACCACGCCGCGATCCGCGTCGACGGCGAGCCGCTCGATCCGCCCGCCGGCCTGTTGCTGATGCTCCACAAGCCCGTCGGTTACACGTGTTCGACGAAGGACAAGGGCCGCATCGTCTACGACCTGTTGCCACCGCGCTTCCGTTTGCGCGCGCCCTTGCTGTCGACCGTCGGACGACTGGACCGCGACACCAGCGGCCTGTTGCTGATGACCGACGACGGCGGGCTGCTGCACCGCATCGTCTCGCCGAAGGCGCACCTGCCGAAGCGCTACGAAGCCACGCTGGCGCAGGACTTGCGCGGCGATGAAGCGGCGATCTTCGCCAGCGGCACGCTGATGCTGGAAACGGAAGACACGCCGCTGAAACCGGCGACGCTCGAGGCCCGGGATGCGCGCCATGCGAGCGTGGTGTTGACCGAAGGGCGCTATCACCAGGTGCGGCGGATGTTCGCGGCCGTGGGCAACCACGTGGAGGCCTTGCATCGCAGCGCGATCGGTGGATTGACGTTGGGCGACCTGGCGCCGGGCGAATGGCGCCTGGTCGAAGACGACGAGCGCGCAGGCACCCTGGTCTAGAGCGCTTCCCAACCCTCGCGCCCGAGCTTCCGCAAGGTTTCCACGTTCCGCTCCACGATCACGTCCGGGTCGGGAAACGCCTCCACCGCGCGCGACACACTGTCCTCGCGCAGCAAGTGCAACGTCGGCCAGGGCGAGCGATTGGTGTAGTTCTCGATGTCGTCCGGGCCGCTGTCGGCGAACTGGTACTGCGGGTGGAAGCTCGCCACCTGCAGCACGCCGTCGAGGTCCATCGCTTCGACCAGGGCATCAGCCTCGCCGAGGAAATCGTTGTAATCCGCGAAATCCTGCAAGACCTGCGGATGCACGATGAGCGTGGTGTCGACGGCCCCGGGATCGGCGTCGCGCAGCAACCCGAGTTCTTCCCCCAACTCCGCGAGCAGGGCTTCCGGCGTCGAGGCATCGCTCAACACCCAGCGCACCTGGCCTTTCGCATGCACGGCCTTCGCGAACGGGCACAGGTTCAGCCCGATGACGGCGCGTTCGAGCCAGCGGCGCGTGTCGGCGATGGGGTCTTCGGACAGTTCCATCGCGCAAGGTTACCGGTAAAGCGGCTGGCAGGTCTCGCACCAGAAGGCGCGGCGCTGCGCGCGGCCCAGGTGCTTGCGATACGACAGCGGTGTGCCGTCGCGCGGACAGGTCTTCTTCGCATGCACCTGCCAGTGCTTGCGCAACACGTAGGCCTTCTTCCATTCGAGGAAGTCGAAGCTGTATTCGCGCGCCTGCTTGATCATCTCGCCGAGCTTGCGCGAGGGCAGGGCGCCGACGGTGCTTTCCGGATGGACGCGGATGCGGTGCAGCACTTCGTTCTTGATGATGTTGCCCACGCCGGAGAACACGTGCTGGTCGAGCAGGACATCGGCAACGAGCGCGTCGGGATGGACCAGCAACGTCTTGCGCGCCGCACGCGGATTCCATGCATCGGCCATGACATCCACGCTCCAATCGTAGGTGTCGTCCAGCGGGCCTTCGATATATTTCAGCGAACAGGCGTAGAAGTTCAGTTCGCGCCCCTTGGCGAAACCCAGCGACAACCGGGGCGAGGCGTTCGGCTTGGCCTCGTCGATGCGATAGCTGCCGAAGAGCATGAAGTGCACGCGCAGCGCGAATCCCGGGAACGCGATCAGGAAATGCTTGCCCCAGCTGCACACGTTGCGCACCGTCTGGTTGCGCATGCGTTGCGCGTCCAGCAGGCGCGTGTTGCCGCTGACGCGCAGCACTTTCCGGCCGACGAACGACGCGGCTTCTTCGCGCAGGATGACGATGGAGGGACCTTCGGGCACGGCTGCAGGCTGCCGTGCGGCGCGTGGGCGTCGCGTGCAGGGTGGCGTCGAGGACGCCATTGCCCCAAGCTTGGGCGATGAACGCACAAGTGCACGCCGATCGCCGGCGCCAACTCCGCGCGATCGGCCTGATGCTCGTCGCCGTCGCGATGTTCGCGCTGATGGATTCGGCGCTGAAGATGCTCTCGGCGCATTACCCGCCCTTCCAGGTGGCGGCGGTCCGCGGGCTCGCATCGCTCCCCCTCGTGCTCGCATGGGCATTGGCGACGGTCGGGCTGCCGCACCTGTTCCGCGTGCGCTGGTCGCTGCACCTGCTGCGCGGCGTACTCGGCATCGTGATGATGGTGGCCTTCGTCTACGCGCTCAAATCCTTGCCGCTGTCGACGACGTACTCGATCTTCTTCGTCGCGCCGCTGCTGATCACGGCCTTGTCGGTCCCGTTCCTCAAGGAGTACGTCGGGCCGCGGCGATGGATCGCGATCGGGATCGGCCTGGTCGGCGTGCTTGTCGTGTTGCGCCCGACCGGGCAGGGCGTGCTGAGCCTGGCGGGCATGGCCGTGCTGTTGTCGGCGCTGTGCTACGCGATTTCGGCGATCACGGTGCGCTTGCTCGCCAAGACCGATTCGGTGCAATCGATGATGGTGTGGTTGCTCGCCATGATGGCGATCGGTGCCGGTGCGCTCGCGTATCCGGATTGGGTCGCGATCCAGCGCGAACATTGGCCGCTGATCGCAGGCCTCGGCGTCGCGGGCGCGTTCGGCCAATACGCGATCACGCTTGCCTTCAAGTGGGGCGAAGCCTCGCTGATCGCGCCGCTGGAATACACCGCGCTGGTGTGGGGCGTGTGCCTGGACCTGGCGTTCTGGGGCGTGTTGCCGGATTCGGTCACGTGGATCGGCGCGGCGATCATCATCGGCAGCGGCCTGTATCTGTTGCGCCGCGAAAAGATCCATGCGGAAGCCGAACACCCCTGACGTAAAAACCCCTCTCCCGTCCGGGAGAGGGGCTGGGTCCGGCGAAGCGGTGAACGCTTAGAAGCGCGCACCCACGCCGACACCGACGACCCAGGGATCCAGGTCGATCTCACCCGCGGGAGCGCCGGCCACGTTCGCCTCGGCATTCCCCTTCAGATACCGCGCATCGGCACGCGCGAACACCCGATCGGTGACGTTGAAATCCGCGCCGACCGTCGCGATCGCGCCCTTCGGCGAATCCAGGCCCACATGATTGCCGCCGGCCACCGTCGGATCGAAACGCTCATCGTCGATGTTCGACTCGTAATAACCCAGGCCGACGAAGGGGCGGATCGGCATCGCAGCCTGCCCGAAGTGATACTGCCCGCTCACGGCGACGGGCTGCTGCTTGAACGAACCGCGGGCGCCGTTCGCGAGATCGACGTCGGTCTTGATCTTGTCGGGCGTGCCCCACAACTCGACCGCCCAATGATCGTCGAGATGCCACGCGCCGCTCAGCGTCGCGGCACCGTTGCCGTCCAGATCGGCCGTCTGCCCGCCGATCGTGCCCGGATTCGACTTCGGCACCATGTGCGCGTAGCCGCCCACCACGCTGAAGTGCCTCGGCGTCGTGGCATCGGAAGTCGAACCATTGTCTTGTGCGAAAGCCATCGGCGTGGCCGCGAGTGCGGCGACGATGGCGAGGGTTCGATAAGTCTTGCGCATGCATTTCTCCACGTTGTGTTCTTGAGCCCCGGGGAGATGGGGCGAGGCCATGGTTGCGAGGCCTGCATGAACGACAACGGGAGCACCGTGCGCACGGCGCGAGATCGGTGGCGGAATTTCACCGCGGATGCAACTGGATGACGCGAACGTTCAGCTTCGCGCGCGGCGCACCGCGCCGCGCGACATCGTCCTCACGCCTTTTCGGGCTTCGGCGGAATGCCCTTCACCACGATGGTGTCGAAGATCTGCAGCGGCGGCTGCGCGCCCGGCACGATCGCGAACTCGGATTTCACCGCACCGCGCACGCCATGGAAGACGAATGCCGCATCTTCGCAAGCGAGCGCATCTTGGCCGGCGGGCACGGACTGCGTAGTCACGCCGGCACCAACGCCGCCGACGACCAGCAGGCTGAGCGCCATCACGCCACGCCACAGGACATGTTGTACGGAATACATGACGGACCTCGCACGGTGGCCGGGGGAGTGATTGCCACGTCAGGGAAGATGCGCCGTCTGCACCGATGGTTGCAGTCCCATGCGCCACCATGACGTCAGTCATGCCACCCACCGGCACGTGCCGTTTCGGCACGAGGGTTGCATGATCGGGTCCATCGACGAGGAGACGAACGGATGCGTGGCATGAAGCTTGCGTTGAACGGCGGCCTGGTACTGGCGCTCGCGGTGGCCTGCGGCACCGCGGCAGCGAAGGACCTGCAGTGCGATGTCGACAGCGACTACGAGCTCAGCGTCACCGACAAGTCGGTGATATTCACGCGCGACACCGGCACCCCGAAGGCCATCGTCATGCGAACCGGGCGCATGTTCATCGACGACAAGTGGGTCAACCTCAGCAAGGACGACAGTCAGCGCGTCGCCGATTACGAGAAGCAGGTGCGCGAAACGCTGCCGCTTGCCGCGCAAATCGGCCGCGATGCGGCGGACATCGCCTTCACTGCGCTCGGCGAAGTGGCCACCGGCCTGAGCGCGAATCCCGAGCAGACGCGCGCGGCGCTCGCCAAGTCGCGCGCCGACATCGACAAGCGCCTGGAGCATGCCGTCGCCGCGAATCGTTTCAACGGCAACGAACTCGGCAACAGCATCACCCACGCCATCTCCGAAGTGCTGCCGCTGGTCATCGGCGACATCGTGGGCGGCGCGATCTCGGCCGCGTTCAGCGGCGACCAGGCGCGCATCGATCGCATGAACAACCTCGACAAGGAGATCGAGCGCCGCATCCAGCCGCGCGAGAAGCAGCTGGAAGCGCGCGCCGAAAGCCTCTGCCGCCGCATGGAAGCGCTGGACGCCATCGACAACGCGCTCGCGTATCGCCTGCCCGACGGGCGCACGCTGGACTTGATCGACGCCAAGGTGAAGGTGCGCGAAGCGCACCGCTGACCTGGCGTCGGACCGGATCGCGCCGGCACCCCCGGCGCTTCCCACCGCCCGTGCCTCCCCAGCGGGCGGTTTTTTTTTTGCCGCGCGGCGCAGCGCGGTTGGCGCGCTGTCCCGCGACCGCCACAATAGACGGCCAACCTCCACGGAAGTCGTCCCCCATGGCCGGAACCCAGGAAGCGAAAGTCCCCGACATCGGTGGTTACGACGACGTGCCGGTCATCGAACTCCTCGTCGCCGTCGGCGACACGGTGAAGGTCGACCAGGGCCTGGTCACGCTGGAATCGGACAAGGCGACGATGGAAGTCCCCGCGCCCTTCGCCGGTGTCGTGCGCGAGTTGAAGGTCAAGGTGGGCGACAAGCTGTCCGAAGGCAGCGTGGTTGCGTTGATCGAAGCGACGGACGCGGCGAGCGGGAAGGCCGAAGCACCGAAGGCCCCCGCGGCACAGGCACCGAATCCACCCACGCCACCGCCGACGCAGCCCGTGGCGGAAACCGGCGAGAAAGTCGAACCCGTCGCGCCCTCGACGCAGCCGGACAACATCGCGAAGCAGAGCATCGCGGCCGCGCCGTCGGTGCAGGGCGCCGCGCTGGACAGCAAGCCCGGCATCGATGCCGAAGCGCAGCCGCCGCGTTCGCCGCCGGTCGCCTTCGACGCCGATGGCCTGTTGCCGGAAAAAGTGCCGTACGCGAGTCCCGGCGTGCGCCTGTTCGCCCGCGAGCTCGGCGTGGACCTCGCGCAACTGCAGGGCACCGGCCGCAAGGGCCGCATCGAAAGACAGGACGTGCAGGATTTCGTGAAGCGTGCGCTCTCCGGCGGTGCCACAGCGTCGGCCGGTGCCACGCACGCGGGGGGCGGCCTGAACCTGCTGCCGTGGCCGCACGTGGACTTCAGCAAATTCGGCGAAATCGAAACCAGGCCGCTCACGCGCATCCAGAAGATCGCCGGCGCCAACCTAGCGCGCAACTGGGCGATGATTCCGCACGTCACGCAACACGACGATGCAGACATCACCGACCTCGAGGCGCTGCGCATTTCGATCAACAAGGAAAACGAGAAGGCGGGGCTCAAGCTCACGATGCTCGCCTTCATCATGAAGGCCTCGGTCGTCGCGCTGCAGAAGTTCCCGACCTTCAACGCATCGCTGGATGCCAGCGGCGAGAACCTCACGCTCAAGAAGTATTTCCATATCGGCTTCGCCGCCGATACGCCGAATGGCCTCGTCGTTCCCGTGGTGCGCGACGTCGACAGGAAAGGCGTGCTGCAGATCGCGAAGGAAACCGCGGAGCTGGCGGGCAAGGCCCGCGAAGGCAAGCTTTCGCCGGCCGACATGAGCGGTGGCTGCTTCTCGATCAGCTCGCTCGGCGGCATCGGCGGCACGGCGTTCACGCCGATCGTCAACGCGCCGGAAGTCGCGATCCTCGGCGTGTCGAAGTCGTCGATGCAACCGGTGTGGGACGGCAAGCAGTTCCAGCCGCGCCTGGTGCTGCCGCTCTCCCTGAGCTACGACCACCGCGTGATCGACGGCGCCGCCGCCGCGCGCTTCACCGCGTTCCTGGCGCAACTGCTCGGCGACCTGCGTCGCGCGACGCTCTGACCGAGGAGATTGGCGCATGGCACGCACCGAAGTGAAGGTTCCCGACATCGGCGGCTACGACGACGTTCCGGTCATCGAATTGCTCGTCGCCGTCGGCGACACCGTGAAGCTGGACCAGGGCCTGGTCACGCTCGAATCCGACAAGGCCACGATGGAAGTGCCGGCGTCGGTGGCCGGCAAGATCGTCGAGTTGCAGGTGAAGGTCGGCGACAAATTGTCGGAAGGCAGCGTCGTCGCGATCGTCGAAAGCGAAGGTGCGGCCGAAGCGACTGCGCCCACGAAGACCGAAGCACCCGCGAAGTCGGAAGCGTCGACACCCGCGCAAACCGCGGCGCCTTCGCATGCAACGCCGGTCACGCCGTCGCCCGCCGCGCCCTCAAGCGGCCCCGCGCCCGCCGCCGCCACCGGCCGCAAGGCCGACATCGAATGCCAGATCGTCGTGATCGGTTCGGGCCCTGGCGGTTACAACGCCGCATTCCGCGCAGCGGACCTCGGCATGGACACGGTGATCGTCGAACGCTACGCCGCGCTCGGCGGCGTGTGCCTCAACGTCGGCTGCATCCCGTCGAAGGCATTGCTGCATGCGGCGGCCGTGGTCGACGAAGCTGCGCACGCGAAGGACTTCGGAATCACGTTTGCAGAACCGCAAGTCAATCTCGATGCGCTGCGCAGGTACAAGGACAAAGTCGTCGGCCAGCTCACCAAGGGACTGGCCGGCATGGCGAAGCAACGCAAGGTGCGGCAGGTGCAGGGCACGGCGAAGTTCGTTTCGCCGAACGAACTCGAGATCGTGGGCGAGAGCGGCACGCAACTGCTGCGCTTCCAGTACTGCATCATCGCGGCCGGGTCGCAGCCGGTGAAGCTTCCGAGTTTCGACTGGACCGACAAGCGCATCATGGATTCGACCGATGCGCTGGAACTGATCGACATTCCGAAGACGTTGCTCGTCGTCGGTGGCGGCATCATCGGCCTGGAAATGGCGACGGTGTATCGCGCGCTCGGCAGCGAAGTGACCGTCGTCGAACTGCTCGACCAGCTGATGCCGGGCGCCGATGCCGATCTCGTCAAGCCGCTCGCGGCGCGCCTGAAGAAGCAAGGTGCGAAAGTGCACCTGAAGACGAAGGTCGTTTCCAGCGAGGCGAAGAAGGCCGGCATCGACGTTGCGTTCGAAGGCGAAAGCATTCCCGAGCGCAAGACCTTCGACCGCGTGCTCGTCGCCGTCGGCCGCAGCGCGAACGGCGGCAAGCTCGACGCCGCGCGCGCGGGCGTGCAGGTCACCGATCGCGGCTACATTCCTGTCGATCGCCAGATGCGGACCAACGTGCCGCACATTTTCGCGATCGGCGATCTGATCGGGAACCCGATGCTCGCGCACAAGGCGGCGCATGAAGGGCGCCTCGCTGCCGAAGTTGCGAGCGGCATGAAGCGCGAGTGGGTCGCACGCGTGATTCCTTCGGTGGCTTACACCGATCCGGAAATCGCGTGGGTCGGCGTGACGGAAACCGAAGCCGCCGCGAAGGGATTGAAAGTCGGCGTCGGCAAGTTCCCATGGGCCGCGAGCGGCCGCGCGATCGGCATCGACCGCACCGAAGGTTTCACCAAGTTGATCTTCGACGAAGCCACGCATCGCGTGATCGGCGGCGGCATCGTCGGCGTGCATGCAGGCGATCTGATCAGCGAGATCGCGCTGGCGATCGAGATGGGGGCGGATGCAGAAGACATCGGTTCGACCATCCACCCGCATCCGACGTTGAGCGAGTCGGTGGGCTTCGCCGCCGAAGTGTTCGAAGGCACGGCGACGGATATCTACGCGCCCAAAAAGAAGTAAGCCCGCAAAAGGCGAAGCCCCGACGCGACGAGACGTCGGGGCTCCGGTGAGCCTGCCGCGAGGACCGACGAGGAAGTAGCGACAGCCTCGGAGTTCACTGACCGGCGTCCCCGGCAAAGGTTCCGGATGTCCGCGCGCGCCGTGCGGGCGATGCGTTCACCTCGCTAACTGTCTGATTTCCGGTGCTTCCGGCGGTTGCCGCCCGTCCGGCGTCGCTTTATACTTTCGGGGCTTCGCGGAGCCCTTTCAGGTCCGCAGCCTCCGTCACCTCCCCCGGATCACGCGCGTGCTGAACACCGTCGCCGCCGGCCGGCGGCTGGCGCAGCGCACGGCCGCCACGCAGGCGCTCGTGACGCTGGCGACAGCCCTGGCCTGCCTGATGTCCGGCCGTGAAGCCGCGCTCGGTGCGCTGCTGGGCGGAGGTGCGATGACGCTCGGTGGCCTGGTGGCCGCATGGAGCGCCTTCGGAGGTGGCGTGCAGGGAGCGGGCATGGCGCTTGGGCGCCTGCTGCTCGGGCTCGCCGCGAAGTGGGTGGTCGTGGTCGTCGGGGTGTTCCTTGCGATCGCGGTGTGGCACCTGCCTGCATTGGCGGTGCTCGGCGGTGCGGCGATGGCCGCGGTCGCCATGTTGGTTGCGACGAAACTTTGGGCTTGAGTGGCTTTTGGAATTTGAGGATCTGGCGTGAGTCCTGAAAAGAGCAGCGGTGGCCTGACCGAATACATCGTCCACCACCTGACGCACTGGAAAGTGCAGGTGTTGGGCCACGACTTCCACATGGATTCGTGGCTGGTCGCGTTGACCGTCGGCCTGCTCGGCTGCTTCCTGCTGTGGACGCAGGCGCGCAAGGCGACCGCCGGCGTGCCGTCCAAGCCGCAGGCCTTCGTCGAAATCGTCGTCGAATTCGTCGACAGCCAGGTCAAGGACACCTTCCACGGCGACCGCCGCTTCATCGCGCCGCTGGCCCTGACGATCTTCGTCTGGGTGATCTTCATGAACACCATGGACCTGCTGCCGCTCGACATCCCGAGCGCCGCGGTCACCGCCATCGCCGGCCACGAGACCGCGCACCACACCTACCTGCGCTGGGTGCCGACCGCCGACGTCAACACCACGTTCGGCATGTCGATCACCGTCTTCTTCCTGATCATCTTCTATTCGATCAAGGCCAAGGGTGGCTGGGGCTTCACGAAGGAGCTGTTCACCGCGCCGTTCCACGCGCACGGCACCTTCGCCAAGATCGTCCTGGCGATCCCGAACTTCTTCCTCAACGTCGTCGAATACCTGTCCAAGCCGGTGAGCCTGGGCATGCGACTGTTCGGCAACATGTATGCCGGCGAGCTGGTCTTCATGCTGATCGCGGGGCTGTTCGCCTCGTGGATCACCTTCATTCCCGGCGTGATCTTCAATTCGATCTGGGCCGTGTTCCACATCCTGATCATCGTGCTGCAGGCCTTCATCTTCATGGTGCTGACCGTCGTGTACCTCGCGATGGCGCACGAGCATCACTGAGGTTTTTCCGCGGTTCGCACCACCACCGGCTTCACATCAGTATTTCCGCTTCACCCTTCAAACCAACTAGTTCAGTCATCCGGAGATCCACCATGGAATTCATCGCCAACGTCCAGGGCCTCACCGCCGTCGCCATCGGCATCATCGTCGGCCTGGGTGCGCTCGGCGCCGCCCTCGGCATCGGCATCATGGGTTCGAAGTTCCTCGAATCCGCCGCCCGCCAGCCCGAACTCGTCCCGATGCTCCAGGGCCGCATGTTCCTGCTCGCCGGCCTGATCGACGCCGCGTTCCTGATCGGCGTCGGCGTGGCGATGATGTTCGCGTTCGCCAACCCGCTGCTGGCCGCCCTCCAGGGCGCCGCTGCCTGAGCAGCACCCGCGCGCACGCCATGACGGCGTGCGCGTCGCTGGACCCGGCGTCGCGGCATCCGGCCGCGTCGCCTTCGATTCGCAGGGCATGACATGAATCCGAATATCACCTTGCTTGGCCAGATGATCTCGTTCGCGATCCTCATCTGGTTCACCGTGAAGTTCATCTGGCCGCCGCTGATGAAGGCGATCGAAGACCGTCAGCAGAAGATCGCCGAAGGTCTCGCCGCCGCCGACCAGAGCCAGAAGAACCTCGCGCAGGCGCAGGACAAGGTCAACGAAGAACTCAAGGCCGCGCGCATCAAGGCCAACGAGATCATCGAGCAGGCCCACGCCCGCGCCAACCAGATGGTCGACCAGGCCAAGACCGACGCGATCGCCGAAGCCAACCGCCAGAAGGCGTTGGCCGAAGCCGAAATCGCCGCAGCCGCGAACCGTGCGAAGGAAGACCTGCGCAAGCAGGTGTCCGTCCTCGCCGTGACCGGCGCCGAAAAGCTGCTCAAGCGCGAGATCGACGCCAACGCCCACAAGGCGCTGATCGACGACCTGGCCGCGCAGCTCTGAGGACGCAACGATGAGCAAGGCCCTGACCCTCGCCCGTCCCTACGCCCGCGCCGCGTTCTCGCTGGCGCGCGACGGCAACGCGCTCGCCGGCTGGTCCGACGCGCTCGGTTTTTCCGCGCGCGTGGCGGCCGATCCGCAGGTTGCCTCGCTCCTCGGCAATCCCGCGCTGACGCCGGCCGACGCGGTGACGTTGTTGACGCCGCCGCAAGTGGCGATCGACGGTGAAACCTTCGCGCGCTTCCTCGCGCTGCTCGCCGACAACCGCCGCCTGTCCGCGCTGCCGGAAATCGCCGGGCTGTTCGACGAGCTGCGTTTCGAAGCCGAACGCGTCGTCAAGGCGCGCATCACGTCCGCGACGCCGCTGCCGGCCGCCGAGCTCGCCACCATCAAGGCCGCGCTGGTGAAGCGCTTCGGCCGCGACGTGGAAGTCGAGACCGCGGTGGACGAAGCGTTGATCGGCGGCGCGGTGATCGATGCAGGCGACGTGGTCATCGACGGCTCGCTGCGCGGAAAGCTCGGTCGCCTCCAGGCCGCGCTGTCCAACTAATTCTTTGCTAATCGCCGGCGGCAACGCCGGTACATCGGGAAAAACACCATGGCTACCACGCAGCTCAACCCGTCCGAAATCAGCGAACTGATCAAGTCCCGCATCGAGAAGGTCAAGCTCGCTGCCGAAGCACGCAACGAAGGCACCGTGACCTCGGTGTCCGACGGCATCGTGCGCATCCACGGCCTGGCCGACGCGATGCAGGGCGAAATGATCGAGCTGCCGAACGCGACCTACGCACTGGCGCTGAACCTGGAGCGCGACTCGGTTGGCGCCGTGGTGCTCGGCGACTACGAACACCTGCGCGAAGGCGACACGGCCAAGACCACCGGCCGCATCCTCGAAGTGCCGACCGGCCCGGAAATGCTCGGCCGCGTCGTCAACGCGCTGGGCGAGCCGATCGACGGCAAGGGCCCGATCGACGCCAAGACCTCCGCGCCGGTGGAAACCATCGCCCCGGGCGTGATCTGGCGCAAGTCGGTGTCGCAGCCGGTGCAGACCGGTTACAAGTCCATCGACTCGATGATCCCGATCGGCCGCGGCCAGCGCGAGCTGATCATCGGCGACCGCCAGACCGGCAAGACCGCGGTGGCGATCGACGCGATCATCAACCAGAAGCACTCCGGCGTTAAGTGCATCTACGTCGCGATCGGCCAGAAGAACTCCACCATCGCCAACATCGTGCGCAAGCTCGAAGAGTTCGGCGCGATGGCCTACACGACCGTCGTCGCCGCGTCGGCCTCCGAATCGGCCGCGATGCAGTACATCGCCGCGTACTCCGGTTGCACGATGGGCGAATATTTCCGCGACCGCGGCGAAGACGCGCTGATCGTGTACGACGATCTTTCGAAGCAGGCAGTCGCCTACCGCCAGATCTCGCTGCTGCTGCGCCGCCCGCCGGGCCGCGAAGCCTATCCGGGCGACGTGTTCTATCTCCACTCCCGTCTGCTCGAGCGCGCCGCGCGCGTGTCCGAGGACTATGTCGAGAAGTTCACCAACGGCGCCGTCAAGGGCAAGACCGGCTCGCTCACCGCGCTGCCGATCATCGAAACCCAGGCCGGCGACGTCTCGGCCTTCGTGCCGACCAACGTGATCTCGATCACCGACGGCCAGATCTTCCTCGAGACCGACCTGTTCAACGCCGGCATCCGCCCGGCCGTGAACGCCGGTATCTCGGTGTCGCGCGTGGGTGGCGCGGCGCAGACCAAGATCATGAAGAAGCTCTCGGGCGGCATCCGCATCGCGCTCGCGCAGTACCGTGAGCTGGCGGCGTTCGCGCAGTTCGCTTCCGACCTCGACGACGCCACGCGCAAGCAGCTCGAACGCGGCCAGCGCGTGACCGAACTGATGAAGCAGAAGCAGTACGCGCCGATGTCGGTCGCCGAGCAGTCGCTCTCGATCTACGCCGTCGACAAGGGCTACATGGACGATGTGCCGGTCGCCAAGATTGGTGCGTTCGAAGCCGCCCTCCAGGCCCACTTCGCGAACACGATGGGCAACGTCATCTCGAAGATCAACGAGACCGGCGACTGGAACGACGAGCTCGAGGCTTCGTTCAAGAAGGGCATCGAAGAGTTCCGCTCGACCGGCACCTGGTAATCGGAGACGTACGATGGCTGGTGGTCGCGAAATCAAAACCAAGATCAAGAGCGTGCAGAACACCCGCAAGGTGACGCGCGCGCTCGAAATGGTCTCGGCGTCCAAGATCCGCAAGGCGCAGGACCGCATGAAGGCCTCGCGCCCGTATGCGCGTGCGATGAAGCAGGTGATCGGCCACCTCGCCCAGGCGAACTCCGAATACCGTCATCCCTACCTCGTGCAACGCGCGGACGTGAAGCGCGTGGGCTACATCGTCGTTTCGTCCGATCGTGGCCTGGCCGGCGGCCTCAACAACAACCTGTTCCGCAAGTTGCTGGGTGAGTTCCGCCAGTGGCAGCAGCAGGGTGTCGAGGTCGACGTGGTCACCATCGGCCAGAAGGCGTCGGTGTTCTTCCGTCGCATCAAGGTCGGCATGCTGGGCTCGGTCACGCACCTGGGCGACACGCCGCACGTCGAGCAGCTGGTGGGCGTCATCAAGGTGATGCTGGATGCCTACCAGGGCGGTTCGGTCGACAAGGTGTTCCTCGCCTACAACGACTTCGTCAACACGATGACGCAGAAGGCGACGTTCGACCAGTTGCTGCCGCTGCCGGCGTCGGAAACGCAGGTCGCAAAGCACGATTGGGATTACCTGTACGAACCCGACGCGCAGGCCGTGCTGGAGCACGTGCTGACGCGTTACATCGAATCGCTGGTGTACCAGGCGGTGCTCGAGAACGTGGCTTCCGAACATGCCGCGCGCATGGTCGCGATGAAGTCCGCGTCCGACAACGCCACCAAGCTGATCGGCACGCTGAACCTGGTCTACAACAAGGCCCGCCAGGCGGCGATCACGCAAGAAATCTCCGAAATCGTGGGTGGTGCGGCCGCGGTGTAAACCGCGCTGCACTTCTGCAAGCAATCAAGAGTTATTACTGAGGCTATGGCTATGAACCAGGGCAAGATCGTTCAGATCATCGGCGCGGTCGTCGACGTCGAATTCCCGCGCGAGAGCGTGCCGAAGGTGTACGACGCGCTCAAGGTGCAGAACACCGAGATCACGCTGGAAGTGCAGCAGCAGCTCGGCGACGGCATCGTGCGTTGCATCGCCCTCGGTTCGACCGACGGCCTGAAGCGCAACCTGATCGCCGACAACACCGGCCGCGGCATCTCCGTGCCGGTGGGCAAGGGCACCCTGGGTCGCATCATGGACGTGCTCGGCACGCCGATCGACGAAGCGGGCCCGGTCAAGGCCGACACGCAGTGGGAAATCCACCGCGCGGCCCCGTCGTACGAAGAACAGTCGGCCGGCAACGAACTGCTGGAAACCGGCATCAAGGTCATCGACCTGATGTGCCCGTTCGCCAAGGGCGGCAAGGTCGGCCTGTTCGGCGGCGCCGGCGTGGGCAAGACCGTCAACATGATGGAACTGATCAACAACATCGCGACCGAGCACTCGGGCCTGTCGGTGTTCGCAGGCGTGGGTGAGCGCACCCGCGAAGGCAACGACTTCTATCACGAGATGCAGGAGTCCGGCGTCGTCAACGTGGCCGAGCCGGAGAAGTCGAAGGTCGCCATGGTGTACGGCCAGATGAACGAGCCGCCGGGCAACCGCCTGCGCGTGGCGCTCACGGGCCTGACGATGGCCGAGTACTTCCGCGACGAAGGCCGCGACGTGCTGCTGTTCGTCGACAACATCTACCGCTACACGCTGGCCGGTACCGAAGTGTCGGCGCTGCTCGGCCGCATGCCGTCGGCGGTGGGCTACCAGCCCACGCTCGCCGAGGAAATGGGCGTGCTGCAGGAACGCATCACCTCGACCAAGACCGGTTCGATCACCTCGATCCAGGCCGTGTACGTGCCCGCGGACGACCTGACCGACCCGTCGCCGGCGACGACGTTCGCGCATCTGGACGCCACCGTCGTGCTCTCGCGCAACATCGCCTCGCTGGGTATCTACCCGGCGGTCGACCCGCTCGACTCGACCTCGCGCCAGCTCGACCCGAACGTGATCGGCAACGAACACTACGACACCGCGCGCCGTGTGCAGTCCACGCTCCAGAAGTACAAGGAGCTCAAGGACATCATCGCGATCCTCGGCATGGACGAGCTGTCGGAAGAAGACAAGCAGGCCGTGTCGCGCGCCCGCAAGATCGAGCGCTTCTTCTCGCAGCCCTTCCACGTCGCCGAAGTGTTCACCGGTTCGCCGGGCAAGTACGTGTCGCTGAAGGACACGATCCGCGGCTTCAAGATGATCGTCGACGGTGAACTCGACCACCTGCCCGAGCAGGCGTTCTACATGGTCGGCGGCATCGACGAGGCCGTCGAGAAGGCCAAGAAGATGGCGGCCTAAGGAGCACCTGGCATGGCATCCACCATCCGCTGCGACATCGTGAGCGCCGAAGCCGAGATCTTCCGCGGCGAAGCCGAACTGATCGTCGCGACCGGCGAGTTGGGCGAACTCGGCATCGCGCCGAAGCACGCCCCGCTCATCACGCGCCTCAAGCCGGGCAAGGTCGTCGTGACCTTGCCGGGCGGCGAAAAGCTCGACTTCGCCATCTCCGGCGGCATCCTCGAGGTGCAGCCGCAGGTCGTCACCGTCCTGGCCGACACCGCGGTGCGCGCGCAGGACATCGACGAAGCCGCGGTCCGCGCCGCGAAGGAAGAAGCCGAGCGCATCCTCGCGCGCCGTGGCGAAGCGATGGAAATCGCCGAAGCGCAGGCCCGCCTGGCGGAAGTCACCGCGCAGCTGCAGGCGCTGGAACGACTGCGCAAGAACCTCAAGCACTGAGGTTGCCGACAAACTGCGACGAACGACGCCGGCCCAGTGCCGGCGTTTTCGTTTGCGCGACTACTTCTTGTAGACCCAGTGCCGCGACAACAGGAACCCCGTCACCCCGAGCACGCCCTCGACGCCCGGCTTGGCGAGCCACGCCCACTGCAACCCCAGGTGGTGGTCGATCATGCCCATCGACCACGTGCTGACGATGGTGGTGCCGATCCACATCAGCACGAAGCGCACGAGCTGCTTGCGGCCGACCACGGTGTCGTCGCCGCTGAACGTCAATTTCCCATTGAGCCAGTACCCGAGGCACGCGCCGGCGACGCGGCCGAGCACGTTGGCCGGCTTGATGGGCATCCCCCAGCCGCTGAGTGCGACCAGGACGCCCCAGTCCACCAGCCACTGCACGATGCCGATGATCAGATATCCGCGTGCGTGCCGCCCCAGCGTCATGCGTTCGTCCGTGAAGGAAAGGCCGACGCATCCTAGCAGCGACCACCGCTAGAATCCGTCGACACGTTTCCCCGGATCGGATCCAATGCCCGCACCCCTGCACGTCGTCATCCTCGCCGCCGGCGAAGGCAAGCGCATGCGCTCCTCGCTGCCGAAGGTGCTGCACCGCATCGGCGGCAAGCCGATGCTCGCGCAGGTGATCGCCGCCGCGCGCGCGCTGTCGCCCGAAGGCATCCACGTCGTGTACGGGCACGGTGGCGAACAGGTGCGGGCCGCATTCGAAGACCAGCCGGACCTGCACTGGTCGGAACAGGCCAGGCAACTCGGCACCGCACATGCGGTGCAACAGGCGATGCCGAACGTGCCCGACGGCGCGCAAGTGCTCGTGCTGTACGGCGATGTCCCGTTGATCACGCCGCAGACATTGCGGCCTTTGCTCGCAACGCCCGGCCGTCTTGCGGTGCTTGCCGCGGAACTCGCGGATCCCACCGGATACGGCCGCATCATGCGCGACGCCGAAGGCCGCGTCGCGTCCATCGTCGAACACAAGGACGCCACGGAAGACGAACGCCAGATTCGCCTGGTCAACACCGGCGTCATCGCGGTCGAATCCACGGCGCTGAAACGCTGGCTCGAACGCGTGTCCAACGACAACGCGCAGGGCGAGTACTACCTCACCGACGTCTTCCGCGAAGCCGCCTCGGAGTTCAGTGCCGCCGAAATCGTCGTCGCGCCCGATCCGCTCGAAACCGAAGGCGCCAACGACCCCTGGCAACTCGCGCAACTCGAGCGCGCCTTCCAATTGCGCAGTGCACGCGCACTGTGCGTCGAAGGCGTGCGCTTCGCCGATCCTGCACGCGTGGACATTCGCGGGGACGTGCAAGTCGGTCGCGACATCGAGATCGACGTCGACGTCGTGTTCGAAGGCACCGTCGTCCTCGGCGATGGCGTGCGCATCGGCCCGTTCTGTCGTCTGAAGGATGTCTCGCTCGCCGCCGGCACCGAAGTACGCGCGCATTGCGATCTGGATGGTGTGCGCACCGAAGGCACGGTGATGATCGGCCCGTTCGCGCGCCTGCGCCCCGGCACCGTGCTCGCCGACGGCGTGCATGTCGGCAACTTCGTCGAAACCAAGAACGCGAAACTGGGCGTCGGCAGCAAGGCAAACCACCTCACCTATCTCGGCGATGCGATCGTCGGCGCGGGCGTCAACATCGGCGCCGGCACGATCACCTGCAACTACGACGGCGCGAACAAGTCGACGACGACGATCCACGATGGCGCGTTCATCGGTTCGAACACCGCGCTCGTGGCGCCGGTCACGGTCGGCAAGAATGCGACGATCGGTGCCGGGTCGGTGATCACGAAGGATGCACCCGAATCGCAGCTCACGATCGCGCGTGGGAAGCAGCACACGGTCGAGGGTTGGCAACGACCCGTGAAAAAGCCGAAGTGATCGCGCCGATCCTTCGGCGCGAACGATCCGATCAGAACGGCTCGTCGACCTCGTAGCATCCGCCGGGCTGGCGCATCAGCGCCTTGATTCCGCTGCCGCGGCAATCCGGCGCCGATTCGATCTTGCCGATCCCGCCGCAGCGCGGCGAATCGGAGCCTGCGGGGCCCGGTTCGCAGCAGAAGAAGCCGTTCGCGTCGCACAACGCCGGATGCGAAATACCCGGGTGCGCGTCGATCACGCCGGTCGCGCAATCAGGGATGGCGGTTGCGGAATGCTTACGCCAACCCGTTCACCGACAACGCGATGCCCTGAGGAGGACGCCATGCGCGCCGTGCTGAAGGCTTCCCTGATCGCGGTCGTCGCCGCGCTCGCGCTGTTCGCTGCGTGCAAGAACAACCAGACGCGCAGCGGTCCCCTGCCGAACTAACGACAGTTTCAGGCCAACGCGCTCAGGCGGGCAACGTCATCGCCACGCACAGGCCACCGCCCTGGCGATTGAGCAACGCGATCCGTCCACCGTGCGCTTCGGCGATCTCGCGCGCCAGCGCCAGCCCAAGCCCCGTCCCGTGGCGCTTGGTCGAATAGAACGGCAACAACGCGTTGGCGAGCACCGCTTCGTTCATGCCGGTGCCGCGGTCGAGCACTTCGATGCGCCAGGTCTCCGGCAAGCGCTTGAGCGCCAGCGCAACATCGCTCGATGGCGAACCGGATTCGTGCGCGTTCTTCAACAGATTGAGCAGGCACTGCGAGAGTTGCGCCGCATCGAAACGACCGACGCCCGGTTCGTCCGCGCCGTCGTAGACGAACTCCACCTGCGAGCGCAATTGTGCAACGAAGCGCTTCCAATCCACCGCTTCCACGCGCGGAGATGGCAATTTGGCGAAGCGTGCGTAATCGCGGATGAAGCCTTCCAGGTGCCGCGCGCGATCCTCGATCGTCGCCAGCGCATTCGGCAATCGCTCGTACTGGCCGCGGCGAACCAGCTCCGCACCCGAGTGCGCGAGCGACGCGATCGGCGCCAGCGAGTTGTTCAACTCGTGGCTGATCACGCGGATCACCTTCTTCCACGTCTGCACTTCCTGGCGGCGCAGTTCCGCGGTGAGCTGGCGCAGCAGGACCAACTCGTGCTTGCGGCCGTTGAGCCGGAAGGTGCGGCGCGAGAGGTGGTAGATCTCTTCGTGTTCTTCGTCGCCGACGGTGAACATGCCGTCGGCGCCGCGCTGCAGCGCTTCGCGCAAGGCGTCCGGCACGTGATCGAGGATGTCGTCGAACGACCGGCCTTCGACCCGCTTGCCATCGCCGAGCAATTTGCGCGCCGCCAGATTGCCGTGCACGACGCGATGGTGCGGATCGACCAGCACCATCGCCACCGGCGTGTGCTGCACCATCGTGTCGAGCAGCAACTCGCGTTGCACGAGCGCCAGGCGCTGGTCGCGCAAGGCATCGCCCAACGCGTTGTGCGCGTCGACCAGATCGCCGAGCTCGTTCTTCGCATGCCACGACAGGCCGAAGCCGAAATCGCCGTCGCGATAGCTCGCCACCGTACCCGCCAGCGCGCGGAACAATGAGCGCATCGGCGCGAAGGCGCGACGCACGTGGTAATACAACAAGGGCAGCAACACCGCCGGTGCGATCAGGATCGCCCACCACGGTTGTTCGAGCACTGCCGCCAGGAGCACTGCCACGATCGACGTCAGCAACAGATAGGCCGCTGCCAGGATCGTGAAAGTCACGCTGAGCGTCAGTCGGCGGGAAGTCACGGGGCGCCGTCAGTCGCGCTTGATGCCGAGGCGGTCGAGCCGGCGATACAAGGCCTGGCGCGACATGCCCAGTTCGCTCGCCGCTTGCGCCAGCACGCCGCCGGCGCGCTCGAGCGCGGATTCGATCGCGCCGCGGTCGGGTTCGTCGCTCGGCGACGTGGGCGGTGCGGCGACCGGCGGCGCCTGCAAACCGAGGTCGGTCGGCGTGAGTTCGTCTTCGCGCGCCAGCAGGCCCGCGCGCTGCAGGGTATTGCGCAACTCGCGCACGTTGCCGGGCCACGCATGCGCGCGCAGCGCACGTTCCGCCGCCGCGCCCAGGCGCTTGCCCGCGGGCAGGAAGTGGCGCGCGAGCGGGAGGATGTCATCGGGCCGTTGCGCGAGGGGCAACAATTTCAGCTCGATCGCGTTGAGCCGGTAAAACAGGTCTTCGCGGAACTGCGCGGCGCCGATGAGCGAGGCCAGGTCCGCATTGGTCGCGCTGATCACGCGCACTTTCACTTCGCGCTCGCGATTGCTGCCCAGGCGCTGGAAGCGGCCCGTTTCCAGCACGCGCAACAACTTCACCTGCCCGGCGAGCGGCAGCGTGCCGATTTCATCGAGGAAGAGCGTGCCGCCATCGGCGGCTTCGAACTTGCCTTCGCGCGCCTTGTTCGCACCCGTGTAGGCGCCCGCATCGGCGCCGAACAACTCCGCTTCGATCAATTCGCCCGGCAGCGCGCCGCAATTCACCGCGACGAACGGGCCGTTCCGCACGCTCGAATTGACGTGGATGATCTCGGCGTACTTTTCCTTGCCGGTGCCGTTCGGGCCGGTGATCAACACCGGAAGATCGGAACGCGCGACCTGGCAGGCGAGCATCAGCGTCGCTTCGCTCGCTGCATCGGCGAACACCAGGCCTTTCAGATCGTGTTCGCGCAGCAGCGCATCGCGCCGGCGGCGTTCGCCGCTGCGATGGCGTTGCAGTTCGTCGCGCGTGGACGCCAGTTCGAGCAGGTTGTTGACCGTCGCGAGCAGCTTGCGGTCGTCCCACGGTTTGGCGAGGTAATCGGCGGCGCCGGCCTTCACCAGGTCGACGGCCGATTCCAGGTGCGTCCACGCGGTGAGCAGGATGACGGGCAGGTCGGGGTGGCGTTCGCGGATCGCGCCGAACAGGGCGACGCCTTCTTCGCCCGAGGTGGTGTCGGCGTGGAAGTTCATGTCCTGCACCACCAGGTCGATCGGCTCGCGCGCGAGCAGCTTCAGCCCGTCGTCCGGCGTGGTGACCGAGCGCGTGTCGATGTCGTGCAAGGAGAACAGCGTCTCCAGCGCCGTGGCGACCGCGGGGTTGTCGTCGATGACCAGGATCGTGGGCATGGCGCAAGCGTACCGAAAGAAAGGGGCCGCGCCGCATCCGGCGCGGCCCCCGATGGCCCGTGGGAGGCCGGGAAACCCCAGTTGGCAGGTCAGACCGAGCGGGTGGCCACCGCAGGCGGCACCGCGGCGGCTTTCCGCGCGGGACCGAACACCGAGATCTGTCCGAGCAACCACAGCACGACCGCACCGACCGGCAGGTACATCAGCGGCAGCCGTGGCAACTCGTACTTGCCCATCAACAACTGGTTGATGCCGAAGGCGAGCACCATGCCCAGGAAGATGCCGAGCGTGGCGAGCAGGAAATTCTCGGTCTGGAAGTAGCGCAGGATCTGCCCCTTCGTCGCACCGAGCGCGCGTCGCACGCCGATCTGGCGCGTGCGCTGTTGTACCCAGAAGCTCGCCAGGCCGACGATGCCGAGCGCGGTGACGATCAGCAACGCGATACACACGCTGCCGAGCATCCACGCCATCGCGCGATCGCCGCGGAAGAACTCGTCGCGCATTTCCGACATCGTCTTCTTTTCGACGATCAGGCGGTTGTTGGCGTTCTTCAGCAGCATCTTTTCCGCCGCATCCAGGGTGTCCTGGCGTTGTCCCGCATCGTCGATGCGGATCACGTAGTTGCCACCGACCGTGTAGGGCACGCGCACCGGGAGCAACTGCGCGTACTCGAACTCGCCGAAACCGCCGTTGTTGTTCGGGCGCACCATGTGCTCGACGATGCCGACCACGCGCGTGGGCTCCTCGCCCCAGCTGTAGTACTGCTTGCCGATCGGGTTCTCGCCCGGCCACAGCTTGTCGGCCGTGGCCTTGGTGAGGATCGCGGCGTGCGGCTGCACCTTGCTGTCGGGCTTGTCCATGTCCTCCCACGTCACGATGTCGTCTGCGGTGAAGTCGCGGCCCGCGACGAGCTTCAGGCCCATCGTGTCGAGGAACTGCACGTCGCCCATGTACACGGTGGCGTTGAGGTTCTGGTGCGTCTGGTCCTTGGTCAGGTTGACGCTGCTGTTCCAGGAACTGTTGTTGAACGGCACCTGGTTGGTGACGGTCGCGTTCTTGACGCCGGGCAGCGTGCGCAGCGAAGCCAGGTCGGTTTGCGTCAGCGCGCCGGCGTTGTCGTCCGTGCCGATGCCGCCGAGCTGCACGCGCACGATGTGCGTTTCGTCGAAGCCGCTGATGCGGTTGATCGCTTCCAGGCGCCCGCTGATCAGGAACAGCGCGTTGCAGATGATGGCGCAGCTCAGCGCGATCTCCAGCACGATCAGCGAGGCGGCCGTCTTGTGGCGGCGCAGCGTGGAAAGAATGGGTCGGAGTTCCATGGTCATGCCCTCACTGCGACTTGAGTTGGACGGCCGGCGTCACCTGGCACGCATGCCACGCGGGCACGAGGCCTGCGAGCACGCTGGCGAGGATGGCGAGCGCGAATGTCACGAGGAACATCGTCGGGTCCAGGTGCGCCAGGTCCGCGTAGCCGACCGGCTGCTGGCGCACGGCCCACAGGCCGAGCATCGCAAGACCCAGGCCAAGCACGCCGCCTGCCAGGCCGACGGTGCCCGCCTCGACCAGGCACTGCGAGAAGATTGCGCTGCGCGAAGCACCGAGCGCGCGACGCACGCCGATTTCGCCGGAGCGACGCAGGAACTTGGCGAGCAGCAAGCCGACGGTGTTGAGCAGGCACACCGCGAGGAAGCCGAAGGCGAGCCACACCTGCAGGCGCACGTCGCTCGGAACGACCTTGCGATAGTCCAGCCACTCCATCACCGAGCGCAGGCGCACGTTGGTCGGGCGCTGGTAGCGGCCGGAGGCATGCTGCTGGTCGGAATAGTTGGTGAGGTAGCGCTTGTAGGCTTCGGCCTTTTCCGGCGTGTCCAGCTGCACCCAGTACTGCATCCAGGTGCACGGCGAGTTGACGCCGGTTTCGCCTTCTGGATCGTCCGGGCCGTCCTTGTGGTCGTCCCAGCAGTTCATCGAACCGTTGCGACCCATCTTGAGATCGCGCGAGGTGGAAAAGGGCAGGTAGATCTGTTCGGCTTCGCCGTAGCGATCGGAGTTGAGATCGTAGAACTTCGGCTTCGGGCGGTAATCCTCCATCACGCCGACGATGCGGAAGTCGGCGTTGTCCATGCGCACCGTCTTGCCAACCGCCTGCACGGTGCCGAACAACTTCTCGGCGAGCTTGCGCGTGATCACGGTGACGCGGTCGTGCGCATCGTCCTGCGCCTTGCTCCAGCCGTTGCCGGCGAGGAAGGTCGGCTCGAACATCGGGAAGAAATCCGCCGAGACGTAACGCGCATCCAGGCCGAACGGCGTCAGGCCCTGCTTCTCCGGCTGCACGGCCACGCCGCCACCGGTCATCAACACCTGGCGGTCGCCCTTGGCTTCGCGCAGGAGCTGCTCGGCGTCGTAGCGCGTCACCTGGTCCTCGGGTTCTTCGCCCGGGGTGTAGCCATCCATGCTCTGCGGATCCAGCTGCACGGTGAAAAGCCTCGCGCTCTTCTGCGGAATCGGATCGCCGGAGAGCACGTGGAAGACGGTGAGCGTGGTCATGCTCGCGCCGATGCCGAGCGCGATGGCCAGCACCATCAGTGCGGTGAGGACGCGGTTGCGCCGGAAACTGCGCAATGCGAGGTCGAAGTAATAGGCGAACATGGTTGCGGCCCTCTTACGGCGTTTCGGCGAGCGAGGCGGCGGCGACGCGGGTCAGGCTGGGTTCGACGGACAGGTCCGTCGCCATGCCGTCGACGATGTGCACGTTGCGCTGCGCGCGCGCGGCGAGTTCGGGATCGTGCGTCACCATCACGATGGTCGTGCCGGCCGCGTTGATCTCTTCGAGCAATTCCAGGACGCCACGCGCCATCTGCGAGTCGAGGTTGCCGGTCGGTTCGTCGGCGAGCAGCAGGCGGGGCGACCCGGCGAGCGCACGCGCGATGGCGGCGCGCTGCTGCTGGCCGCCGGAGAGTTCGGCCGGGTAATGCTTCATGCGCGAGCCCAGGCCCACGCGCGAGAGCGCATCTTCGATGCGCGCCTTGCGATCGGCGGCGGTCATGCCGCGATAGCGCAGCGGCACGTCGACGTTGTCGAACAGGTTGAGGTCGGGGATCAGGTTGAAGGACTGGAAGATGAAGCCGATCTTCTGGTTGCGCAGCTTGCTGCGCTGGTCGTCGGACATGCCGCGCACGTCGTGGCCGTCGAGGTGGTACTCGCCGCCGGTGAAGGTTTCCAGCAGGCCCGCGATGTTGAGGAAGGTCGTCTTGCCCGAGCCCGACGGGCCGGTGACGGCGACGAATTCACCTTCGCGCACGTGCAGGTCCAGCGAGCGCAGCGCGTGGGTTTCGACGAGTTCGGTGCGGTAGACCTTGGTGACCTGGCGCATGTCGAGCATGACGGTGTTCCTTCTTCTGGGTTCGTGCGTGGATGCTTGGGGAGGTAAAAGGGTTGCTGCCGCGTGTTTGAGAGCTGCGCGTTCGAGGGCTAATTCACGGCGATGCGTTCGCCGTCGCCGAACTGGTCGGCGCCGGAGACGACGATGCGGTCGCCTTCCTTGACGCCGTCGATGATCTCGACCGCGCTGATGCTGCTGGCGCCCAGGCGCACGGGCTTCTTCACGGCGGTGTCGCCATCCATGACCCACGCGGTGTTGCCGCCGCCTTCATCGACGAACGGGCCGCGTTCGACCTGCAGCACGTTCTTGCGCGTGTCCATCACGATGCGCGCGGACAGGCGCTGGTTCTGGCGCAGGCCCGGCGGCTGCTTGCCGGAGAAACGCAGGCGGCTGGTGACTTCGCCATTCACGACTTCCGGCGACACCGCGGCGACATGCGCTTCGTACGGCGCCCCACCGGAGCTGCGGATCTCCGCCGGCATGCCGATGCCGAGATCGCGCGCGAAGCTTTCGGGGATGCGGATCTCGACTTCGAATTCGGTCAGGTCGACCACGCTGAGCACCGGCGCGTTCTGCGCGACGTTCGCGCGCTGCGCGATCTGCACCTGGCCGACCTGGCCGTCGAAGGGCGCGCGCAAGGTCAGCGCGGCGACCTGGCGCTGGACTTCGACGACGACCGCGCGCTGGCGATCGGCGAGCAGGCGCTTGTTCTGGGTGTCGAGCGTGGCGCCCTTGCCGGACAGGCCAACGTCGCCCTTGGCGTGCGCCAGGCCGATGTCGGCGCTCTTCAGCGAATCTTGCGCCTTCGCCACGTCGACCTGCGCCACCGCGCCGCCTTCGAACGCCCGCTGGTAACGCTCGAGGTCGCGCGCGGCGGCCTGGCGCAGGATTTCCGCCTCGTCGAGCGCCTTGCGTGCATTGGCGCGCGCGAGCTGCGCATCGAGCCCGGCGCGGCTGGCTTCGGCTTCGAGGCTGGCGAGCGTGGCTTCTTCCTGCGCCAGCTTGCTGCGCAATTCGGGGCTGTCGATCTCGGCGAGCGCCTGGCCCTTCTTCACTGCATCGCCCGCGACCACTTTGAGCGTGACCGTGCCGCCGGCGATCGCGTAGAGCACCGGGCTGTTGGCGGCGATGACGCGGCCGTCGGCGGAGATGTCGCGCACCAGGTCGCCGCGCGTGACTTGCGCGATGCGGACGCGTGAGGCATCGACCGACCGATTGCCCGCACTCCAACCGGAGGCGACCCACCCAGCGAGCAGCAGCAACCCCAGGCCCGCACCACCGGCGATCAGCCAGGACCGCTTGATCTTCGGCAGGCGGCGCGACGATGTGCCGCCGGCGACGCGGGCGGGGGGAGGAGAGAGCGGACGATCCTGTGCGGAGGTGTCGCGGATGGCCATGGTGGGAGGCGGCTCGCAAAAAGTGACTACGGGATTAGCAGCACGAAACGTGCCAGCGCCAAGCCATTGATTCGTAAGGCCGGACACGCCACTGTCCGGGTGTCCACGCGGACACGACACCGTCCGGCGGACAGTGTCCGCAGCTCATCCATTGCGGCCGCGTTCGGGCCACACATTCACGCGTCCACTAGACTGTGGGCCTTCTGCAGGAGTCGAACCCCCTTATGTGCGGCATCGTCGGCGCGATCGCGGATCGCGATGTGGTTCCGGTCCTCATCGAAGGCCTCAAGCGGCTGGAATATCGCGGTTACGACTCGGCGGGCATCGCCGTCGTGGACGCGAACGCGGGCGAGGTGCGCCGCGTGCGCCGCACCGGTCGCGTGGCGGAGATGGAAGCGGCCGCGCAGGCCGAACACTTTTCCTCGCGACTGGGCATCGGCCACACGCGCTGGGCCACGCACGGGGGCGTCACCGAAGGCAACGCGCATCCGCACGTGAGCCACGGCGAAATCGCGCTGGTGCACAACGGCATCATCGAAAACCACGAGCAGCAGCGCGATCGCCTGCGCAAGCTCGGTTATGAATTCGAATCGCAGACCGATACCGAAGTCATCGCGCACCTGGTCCATTACTACCGTGCGCAGGGCGACTCGCTGCTGCACGCGTTGCAGAAGGCCGTTAAGGAGTTGCACGGCGCCTATGCCATCGCCGTGATCGACAAACGCGATCCCGACATCATGGTCGCCGCGCGCATGGGCTGCCCGCTGCTGGTGGGCCTGGGCGAAGGCGAAAACTTCGTCGCGTCCGACGTCTCGGCCATCGTCTCCTCCACGCGCCGCGTGATCTTCCTGGAAGAAGGCGACACCGCCGAACTCACGCGCGATGGCGCGAAGGTGTTCGACAGCAGCGGTGCGCCCGTCGAACGCGACGTGCACGTCTCCGACGTCTCGCTCGCCTCGCTGGAACTCGGCCCGTACCGCCACTTCATGCAGAAGGAAATCCACGAGCAGCCGCGCGCCGTGGCCGACACCATCGAAGCGGTGATCGACAACAACGGGTTCTCCGCGTCCCTGTTCGGCGCGCAGGCCGACGCCGTCATGCGCGACGTCGAAGCCGTGCAGATCCTCGCGTGCGGCACCAGCTATTACGCCGGGCTCGTCGCGCGGTACTGGATCGAATCGATCGTCGGCATTCCGTGCGCGGTCGACATCGCCAGTGAATATCGCTATCGCGAAGTCGTCGCCAATCCGAAACAGCTTGTCGTCACCATCTCGCAGTCGGGCGAAACGCTCGACACGATGGAAGCGTTGAAGTACGCCAGGAACCTCGGCCACGAACGCACGCTGTCGATCTGCAACGTGCCCGAGAGCGCGATCCCGCGCGCGAGCAAGCTCGTCTACTACACGCGCGCCGGCGCGGAAATCGGCGTGGCTTCGACCAAGGCCTTCACCACGCAGCTCGTCGCCTTGTTCACGTTGACGTGCACGCTCGCGAAGCTGCGCGGCAAGCTCGACGCGCAACGCGAGCAGTCGCACCTGGATGCCCTGCGCCAGTTGCCGGGCAGCGTGCAGCACGCGCTGAACCTGGAGCCGCAGATCGTCGCCTGGGCGGAGAAGTTCGCCGAGAAGCAGCACGCGCTGTTCCTCGGGCGCGGCATGCACTACCCGATCGCGCTCGAGGGCGCGCTCAAGCTCAAGGAAATCTCGTACATCCACGCCGAGGCCTACCCGGCGGGCGAACTCAAGCATGGTCCGCTGGCGCTGGTCGACAGCGCGATGCCGGTCGTGGTGATCGCACCGAACGACAGCCTGCTGGAAAAGGTGAAGTCGAACATCCAGGAAGTGCGCGCGCGCGGCGGCGAGATGTTCGTCTTCGCCGATGCCGACAGCCAGTTCGGCGAATCCGAAGCCGTGCATGTCATCCGCACGCCGCGTCACGTCGGCGTGTTGTCGCCGATCGTGCATGCGATCCCCGTGCAGTTGCTGGCGTACCACGCCGCGCTTGCGCGCGGCACGGATGTCGACAAGCCGCGCAACCTCGCCAAGTCGGTGACGGTCGAATAATCGCTTGCGCCGCAACTGCGGCGTCGCGCGTTTCCTAGGCAAATTCCGCAGCGCATCGGCGCTCGGCGCCGCTTACGCCGCGCGCCGCGTTGCGTCGAGCATGGTCCCGAGCGTGCGTCGGTCGTGATGCCGATCCTCGGCATCCGGCGCCGCCGGAGGGGCTGCCATGGAAGCGAAGTGGGCCGTATGGATCGGCGCGGTGTGCGCGCTGTTGGGGACGGGGGTCGCGCGGGCGGCGACGACCGTCGATGCGCCTCCGGAGGCCGTCGTGCAGTCGGCGAACCCGGGCGACGGCGCGATCGAGATCGGCGACGACAGCGAAGCGCCAGGTGACCAGGCCATCGCCATCGGCGAATGGAGCCGCGCGGGTGGTGCCGGCAGCATCGCGTTCGGTTACAACGCGATGGCGGACGTCGAAGGCAGTCTCGCCTTCGGCACCGACAGCGCCGCGCTGGGCCTGTATGCGATGGCGTTCGGCAAGAGCAGTGTCGCGCTGGGCAACGCCGCGCTCGCATTCGGCATGCACGCGGAGGCGCACGGCGAGGCCGGTGTGGCGATCGGCCACCACGCGCTCGCGTTGTATCCCTTCAGCGTCGCGATCGGCCGTGGCGTCAGCAACCAGGGCACGGCGAGCATCGCCATCGGCGCGGACACCGTGGCCGAGGGCATGTACGTCACGACCATCGGGACCGCGAGCAAGGCCACCGGCGGCGGCGCGACAGCCTACGGCGCGGGGAGCATCGCGGACAGCTTCAACACCACGGCGCTGGGCTATGCCACTTACGCGAAGTACGACGGCACGTCGGTGGGCGCGTTTGCGCGCGCCGGCGATCTCGCGGTTGCGCTCGGTGTCCGCAGCAATGCGGAAATCGCGGCGGTCGCCATCGGCGCCAACGCACGCGCGGCGATCCAGGCCACGGCGGTGGGCGCCGAAGCATGGTCGATCGCCTCGCATGCGTCGGCGTTCGGCAATCACGCGCTCGGCTGGGACGTCGATGCGTCGGCCTTCGGGGCCTATGCGCGCGCGATCAATGCGCGCAGCACGGCACTGGGTGCGTTCAGCGACGCGCGCGCGGACGGAAGCGTCGCGATCGGACATGGGTCGCAGTCGCTGCGCGCGAACACCGTATCGGTGGGCTCCTCGACCACATGGTGGGATGAAGACGACGGCGAGCACGGGCCGATCTTCCGGCAGATCGTCAACGTCGCCGCGGGGACGCAAGCCAACGATGTCGTGATCAAGGCGCAGCTCGACGAGGCGATCGCCGGATTGGACGGCACGCTCGGTTCCGGGCTCGGCGGATTGCATTCGCGGATGGATGCACTGGAGGCGGCCTTCGGCCAGTTGCCGACCACGCCACCGGCGATTCCCGGCGTGGGAACGGGCGAAGGCACGGCCCTGGGCACGGGCAGTAGCGCGGTCGCCGGCTCCGCGGCATTGGGGCAGGGATCGATCGCAGACCAGGCCGGCACGGTTTCCGTGGGGGCGGCGGGTTCGGAACGTCGCGTGGTGCACGTCGACGACGCGATCGCCGCAACCGATGCGGTGAACCTGCGGCAAATGCAGGCCGCCCAGGCCTCCACGCTCAACGAAGCCCGCGCCTACACCGACCAGCGCGTACAGGCCCTGTCCGATCAATTCGTCGACCTCAGCGATCGCGTCGATCGGCAGGACGACCGCATCGACCGTATCGGTGCGATGTCCGCCGCGATGTCCAGCATGGCCATCAATGCGGCGCAGGGTCGCAGCGACCGCGGTCGGCTCGCCGCCGGCGCGGGCTGGCAGAACGGAGAGAGTGCGTTGTCGATCGGCTACGCGCGCAACATTTCCGATCGCGTCTCGCTCAGCCTGGGCGGGGCGTTCAGCAGCGACGAACAGTCGGCGGGCGTCGGCTTCGGCATCGACCTGTGAGGACACCACACATGCACAACACACTTCGTTTCGGGCTTGCCCTCGCCGTCCTTTGCGCCACGGGCAGTGCGCACGCCTTCGATCCCGCGGGCCGTGTCGTCGTGAAATTCCACGATCACACGCTGGCGCGTGCGCAACCTTCGGTCGCATTGCGGACGCTTGCACCCACATCGCGGCCCGTCTTCCGCCTCGCCAACGGCGCACAGGTGCTGCGCGTCGATCCCGGCGATGCCGATGCGACGATCGCTCGCCTTGCCGCCCATCCCGACGTGCAGTACGCGATGCGCGATCCGGTGCTGCAGCGCGCCGTCGTCGACGATCCGTGGTACGAGGGCTACGTCCAAGTCGGCGCTCACCAGTATTCCCGTTTCCAGGCCGATCTCTACGATCCCCTTGGCGGCGTCGATGCGCCTGCCGCGTGGGCGCAGGGCGCGACGGGCGAGGGCATCGTCGTCGCCGTGGTGGACACGGGTATCACCGCGCACCCGGACCTGGACGCGAACATCGTCGAAGGGGCGGGGTACGACTTCATCACCGACACCTTCTTTTCGGGCCGCGACGACGAATCGCGCACCCCCGGAGGCTGGGATCCCGGCGACTGGACGCACCTGCCGCCGTACCTGGGTCAATGCCCTGCCCGCACGAGCAGTTGGCACGGCACGCACGTGTCGGGAACCATCGCCGCGGTTGCCAACAATGGCATCGGCATCGCCGGCATGGCCCATCGCGCGAAGGTGCTGCCGGTGCGCGTGCTCGGCCATTGCGGCGGGTACATGTCGGACATCGCCGATGCGGTCACCTGGGCGTCGGGCGGCAGTGTCGAAGGCGTGCCCGACAACCCGACGCCCGCGGAAGTCGTGAACCTCAGTCTTGGCGGACCTGCAGCTTGCGAACCGTACATGCAGGAAGCGATCGATGGCGCGGTAGCGCGCGGTACGACCATCGTCGTCGCGGCCGGCAACAGCAACCGCGACGTATCGAGCTTTGCCCCCGCCAATTGCAACAACGTCATCGTCGTGGGGTCGAGCGGCTACACCGGGAAGCGCGCGTACTACTCCAACCATGGCAACGGCGTCAGCGTCTCGGCGCCCGGCGGGGGACGCTTCCGCCAGGACCACGCCAATGGCGAGGAATGGTTGCCGCACGGGTTCATCTGGTCGACGGTCAACGTCGGCAAGGAAGGGCCGGAAGGCCCGGCCATCGGGGCGAACGTCGGGACGTCGATGGCTGCGCCGCATGTCGCTGCGGTCGTCGCGATGATGCAGGGCGCGGCGCCTTCGCCGCATACCCCGGCGGCGATCGCGACGCTGCTCGCAGACTCGACGCGCATGTTTCCGGTGGCCATCGACAAGCCGATCGGCGCGGGGATCGTCGATGCGGGCCGAGCCGTCGCTGCGGCCGTCCTTGGTGAAGTGCCGCTGCCATCTCCGCTGGCATTGAGCCTGTACGGCCCAACCCGGCACATCTACGCGAGGCAAGCGCTGGCACGTCACTATGTCGTCTCCGTGCCGGAGAATGCGACGCGCCTGACGGTGCGCAGCTTCGGCGGGACCGGCGATGCGGACCTCTACGTACGTCGTGGCGCCCACGCCTTGCCGGGCGAGCACGACGCGAAGTCCGAGCGTCCAGGCAACAACGGGATCGTCGTGATCGATGCGCCTGCCCCCGGCGAGTATTACGTCGCCGTGCATGGCACGAAGGCATTCAGCGGCCTGCAATTGCTCGCGACGGTGGACTGAATCGCGGGGCGCGTCGATCGCGGGATCGACGCGCCCTTCCTGCATGCGCCGACTACTTCGACCCGTACCGCACCGTCAACCCGAACGCGCGTCCCGGCTGCGGGTAATACGCGGCCGTTTCGTAGTCGTGGTCGAACACGTTGCTCGCCCGCGCCTGCAGGGTCCAGGTTTCCGAGAGCGCCCACTGCGCGCGCAGGTCGAGCGTCGAGTATCCGCCGAGTTCCAGCGAGTTGGAGACGTTCTCGAACCGGCGCCCTTCCGCCATCCACGTCGCGCCCACCGAGAAATCACCGAACGCGCGATCGACATCCACGCGCCCGCTCGAACGCGCACGACGCGGCAACACCTTGTCGAAGTTGTCGCCGTTGCTGCGGTTGCGCGGATCGACGAAGCTGGCAGCGCCGCTGATGTTCCAGGCCTCGAGCGATAATCCACCGGTGACCTCGCCGCCGCGGATGCGCGCCTGTTCCAGGTTGTTCGCAACGAAGATGCTGGCGTCGTACACGATCAGGTCGTCCACGCGCGTCTGGTAGGCGTGCACGTCCCAGTGCCACGCGTCGTGGCGCTGGCCGATGCCGACTTCGAACGTGTCCGACGTCTCCGGCAGCAGCTCCGGATTGCCGTAGAACGGGAAATACAGCTCGTTGAACGTCGGCGCCTTGAAGGCCGTGCCTGCGTTCGCGGTGATGCGGAACTGCGCGGGCAGGTCCATCCCCCACGCAAGGTTGCCCGTCGTATGGCCACCGAATTGTTCGTTGTCGTCGCGGCGCACGCTTGCCTGGACATCCTGCTTGCCGAACGCGCCCTGGTACTGCGCGAACGCCGCGCGGTTGTGGCGCAATGCCCCTTCGTCCGGCGAGACCAGCGTGCCGAACGCGTCGTTCGCGAAGGCCTTGTCGCGCTGCCAGTCGTAACCGACCGTCGCAAGCTGCCCGTCGGTGACCTTGAAATCCGCCTGGAACGACGCGCTGTCGCGACGGCTCTCGAAGAAGTCGGCGAATGCGTCGTCGCGTGTTTGCAGGGAGCGGTCGAGGTTGCTGCCGCCCGACAGTGTGAGCGCCGCCGCGCCGATGTCCCACCGTGCCTTGCCGCCGACCAATTGCTGCGTCGTATTCGACACGTCGCCGAGGCCGAACTGCGGATCGGCGTCGATTTCGTTGCGCCCTTCGTTGCGCAGTGCGTGCACGTCGATCGTCACGCCGTCGACGGGCCGCACGCCGGCCCGCACCGACACCGCGTTGCTCTCGTAGCCGTCGGCATCCGGATCGGGGTTGTCCATGAAACACCCTGCGAATTCCGGTGTCGTCGCGCCCGTGCAGGAGTTGTGGCCGTCGGTCGACTGGTGGCTGTAATCGGCGCCGAACCACGCGCGATCGAATCCGAAGTCGACACCCGCGCTCAATTCGCGCAGGTCGTTGCTGCCGGCGCCGAGCTTGAAGCGCGGGCGCACGCCGCCGGCTTTCGGCTGGCGGGTGAAGATCTGGATGACGCCGCCGATCGCATCGGAGCCATACAGGCTCGAACGCGGGCCGCGCACGATCTCGATGCGTTCGATCAATTCCACCGGCAGATCCTGCAACGCGGTGAGGCCGGAGGTGGAGGAGCCCACGCGCACGCCGTCGATCAGGAACAGCGTGTGGTCGGATTCCGACCCGCGCAGGAACAACGTGGTGAGTTTGCCCGCGCCGCCCTGGTTGACGAGATTGATGCCGGCGCGGCCGCGCAGCAGGTCCGGTACCGATTGCGCTTGCGTGCGTTCGATTTCCGCGCGATCGACGACTTCAACGGCGGACAGCGAATCATCGACGGTGACCGCGGTGCGCGTTCCGGTGACGAGCACCTTGTCGAGTTGATCGGCGTCCTGCGCGAACGCGAACGAAGCAGGAAAGCTCAGTGCCACCGCGACGGCGGCGGCGAGGGTCTTGCGCGACATGGATCGTTTCTCCGGCGCGCACGCCCGCGCGCCTTGGGTTCACAAGGAGTCGCGTCGGGGAAGGAGAAACACAGCGGAGGCGCGTGCGACGGCGCTGCCGCCGCGATGCCCTCCGCATCGCAACCAGGACTGCATCGAGGCCGGTCTCCGGGCTGGCGCGCTGGTCGCCGATGAAAGGCGATCCGGGCCGCGGCGCCTTCCCGTGCGCGTGCACAGTGGCGGATGCGTTGGCCTTGCGTGCTTACCGTTGCGGGGGCAGCGCCGGAATGCGGTCGCGAATGCGATCGGTCACCGGCTTCCCGTTTCAACCCTTGGACGTACGTCCGCGGGTCACCTCAAGCGGCGGGGAGTGTAACTGGGGTGCTGCGAGCGCGGAAGGACCCCGCGTCAGTCCGCGTCGTGCCCGGCGGGCTCGTCGAGCAGATCGAACGCCGGCGCGGCGTCTTCGGTGTCGGCCATCTGCGTGGTCGTGACGGGCGCGGCGGCCGGGCGATTGCGGGGCGGCGGAAGCAGGGCCGTGGCGGCCTCGGCGGCGTTCACCAGTTCGCTGCGACGTGCTTCGGGGACTTCCTGCCAGTGGCAGTCGAGCAACGCACCTTCCAGCGCATACAGCAGGTTGAGACTGGGCCGGAAGCCTGCGCGCTTGACGCGCATGAAGGCATCCACCGCGCCCACCGCCTCGAGATCCTCGCGCGAACGCAGCCCCACCTGGCGCAGCCAGGCGGCGGATTTCGGACCGATGTTGCGCAGCTTGGCGGTGCTCAAATCAACGACTCCTCGAACAGGCGGGCGATTGCTTCGAGCCCCTGTTGATCTTCAACGTCGAAGCGCGCGGGAACCGGACTATCGAGGTCGAAAACGCCGACGAGCGTACCGTTGCGCACCAAAGGCACCACCAGTTCCGAACGCGAGGCCGCATCGCAGGCGATGTGGCCGGGGAAGGCGTGCACGTCTTCGATGCGCTGCGTCGTGCGCGTGCTGGCCGCCGCACCGCACACGCCCTTGTCCAGCGGGATGCGCACGCACGCGGGCAAGCCCTGGAAAGGACCGACCACCAGCTCGGTGCCGTCGAAGAAATAGAAACCGGCCCAGTTGAGTTGCGGCAGCCCGTGGTAGACCAGCGCCGAGAGGTTGGCCGCGTTCGCGATGCGGTCGGGCTCGCCGTGGAGCAGGGCGCGCGCCTGCGCCAGGAGCTGGGCGTATTGCTCGGGCTTGCTGCCGGACAGCGTGGAGGCGGTGAACATCCCCGGAGTCTAGCAGCGCGCCGGCGTTACCATGGCGCCGTGGCCGCGACGCTGCGTCGCGACGAGGGGCGCCTGATGCATCCGTCGCAATTGCCGGTCGATCAAGGCTTCCGCATGCGCGGCCAGGCCACGCGCGCGGAGGCGATCACCGGCCTCTTCGTCACCGGCACCGACACCGGCGTCGGCAAGACACTCGCGAGCACCGCGTTGCTGCACGCGATGCGCGATGCGGGCATTCGCGCCGTGGGCATGAAACCGCTGGCGAGCGGCTGCGAACGCATCGACGGCGCATGGCGCAACGAAGACGCACTCGCGCTGCAACATGCGGGCGCGTTCCCCGTGGCTTACGAAGACGTCAATCCCTTCGCGCTCGAACATCCACTCGCGCCCGAACTCGCCGCGCGCGATGCAGGCATCGCGGTGTCGCTCCAACCCATCCTCGATGCGCACGACCGCTTGCGCGCGCAGGCCGATTGCGTCGTCGTCGAGGGCGTCGGCGGTTGGATGGCACCGCTTGCGACCGACCTGATGCAGGCCGATCTCGTGCATGCGCTCGGGATTCCCGTCGTGCTCGTCGTCGGGTTGCGGCTGGGTTGCCTGAACCATGCGTATCTCACCGCGCGCGCGATCGCCGCCGATGGATGCCGCCTGGCGGGATGGATCGGAACCGCGATCGATCCGGACATGGCGCGCGCCGACGACAACCTCGCCCTGCTCGCAGCGCGCCTGCGTGCGCCGTGCTGGGGCGTGCTGCCGCATGTCACCGTGCCCGTGCCTTCGCGCATGTCGCGGCACCTGCACTGGCCACCGATGGGGCGCTGACGGGTTCGCCACGCGGTGCATTCGCAACCAATTCGATTGTTCCGCTGGGACGGGTGACGAACGACAGGGGTTCCGTGCCCCGGCGCGCAAGGTAAACTCTCGCGTACAGAAAACGGAATGAGAGGCACCGCGCATGGCCCGCAAGCTTGGAAGCAACGGCACGAACGCTCGCATCGCGGGTGTGCTCGCAGTCGCCATCGCGGTGGCGGCGTGCGGCAAGGACGACCCGAATGCAGCGGGCGGCGGCAACATACCCCCTCCCGAAGTCGGCGTCATCACCGTGCGCCCGGCCTCCGTGCCGCTGGTGAAAGATCTCGTCGGCCGCCTCGCCGCGTATCGCAGCGCCGACGTGCGTGCCCGCGTTCCCGGCGTGCTGCAGCGTCGCGTGTACGAGGAAGGCAGCGACGTGAAGGAAGGCCAGCTGCTGTTCGTCATCGATCCGGCGCCGCTGCAGGCCGCATTGGGCCAGGCCGTCGCATCGCAGGCGTCGGCGGAAGCCAATTACGCGAATGCGCGCGCCGCCGCGACGCGTGCGCGCAACCTCGCGCCGCAGAAGTTCATCTCGCAGTCCGATCTCGACAATGCGCTCGCGGCCGAACGTTCGGCCGCCGCCGCGCAGCAATCGGCGAAGGCATCGGTCGCCGCCGCGCGCATCAACCTGGGCTATGCCTCGGTGCGTTCGCCGATCAACGGCCGCGCCGGCAAGCAGCAGGTGACCGAAGGCGCGCTCGTCGGCCAGGCCGACGCGACGTTGCTCACCACCGTCGACCAGCTCGACCAGATGTACGTCGATTTTTCGATGAGCGTCGACGAGCTCACGCAGGTGCGCCAGGCCAACACGACCGGTACGCGCCGGGTGCAGGTGCTGTTGCCCGATGGTTCGACGTACAAGCACGACGGCGCACTGGACTTCAGCGCCGATACGGTCGATCCCTCGACCGGTGCGGTCGCATTGCGTGCGCGCGTCCCGAATCCGGAACACCTGCTGTTGCCGGGCACGTTCGTCACCGTGCGCGCCACGCTCGGCATGCAGAACAACGCGTATCGCGTGCCCGCGATCGCCGTGCAGCGCGACGTGCAGGGCTCCTACGTGATGGTGGTCGGCAAGGACGGCAAGGTCGCGCGCAAGAACGTCGCGACGCAACGCCAGGAAGGCGCGGATTGGGTCGTCGGTTCCGGCGTTGCGCCGGGGGATCAGGTGGTGGTTTCGGGCCTGCAACGCGTGCAGCCCGGCGCGCCCGCGAAGGCCGTGCCGTGGACGCCGGACAAGCAGGCCGCCGACACCGCCGCCCCCGCCGCGCAACCGCAGGGCTGACCGACCATGTCCCGTTATTTCATCAACCATCCGGTCTTCGCCTGGGTGATCGCGATCATGATCGTGATCTCCGGCGTGCTCGCCATCCGCGGGCTCGGCGTCGAGTCGTATCCGAACATCGCACCGCCGCAGGTGGGCGTGAACGCGTTCTATCCGGGCGCGAGCGCGGAAACCGTCGAACGCGCGGTGACGCAGATCATCGAGCAACAACTCACCGGCATCGACAACCTCGATTACTTCAGCGCCTCGTCCGGGTCCGACGGCAGCGCTTCGCTCAACCTGACCTTCAAGCCCGGCACCAACCCCGACACCGCGCAGATGCAGGTGCAGAACAAGGTGTCGCAGGCCACGCCGCGCTTGCCTGAAGACGTCGTGCAGCAGGGCGTCACCGTATCGAAGTCCAACAGCGGCTTCCTGCTCGTCGTCGCGCTGAAGTCCAACGATCCGGCGATCAACCGCGACGAGCTGTCCGATCTGATCGCCTCCAACGTGCTCGACCAGGTCGCGCGCGTGCCGGGCGTGGGCAGCACGCAGTTGTTCGGCGGCCAGTACGCGATGAACATCTGGCTCAACCCGGACAAGCTGCATGCCTATGGCCTGTCGGCGACCGACGTGCTCGCCGCGGTACGCGGGCAGAACGTGCAGTTCTCCGCCGGCCAGGTCGGCGGCGAGCCGTCGCCGGACACGCAGATGTTCACGGCGCCCGTCTCTGCCGAAGGGCGTTTCTCGCATCCTGAAGAGTTCGAACAGATCCTGCTGCGCACGACGCCCGATGGCGCGGCCGTTCGCCTGAAGGACGTTGCGCGCATCGAGATTTCCGGTGAAGCGCACGGCTTCGACCTGAAGTGGAACGACCAGCCGACGGCTGCGTTCGCGGTGTTGCTGGGCCCGGGCGAGAACGCGCTCGCGGTGGCCGCCGCCGTCAAGGCGCGCATGGCGCAGTTGCAGCCGAGCTTCCCGAAGGGCGTGGAGTGGTTCTCGCCCTACGACACGTCGGATTTCGTGCGCATCTCGGTCGACGAGGTGATCAAGACGCTCGCCGAAGCGATGGTGCTGGTGTTCCTGGTGATGCTGCTGTTCCTGCAGAACCTGCGCGCCACGCTCATCCCGACGCTGGTCATTCCCGTCGCGTTGCTCGGTACGTTCCTGGGCATGTACGTGCTGGGCTTCACGATCAACCAGCTGAGTCTGTTCGGCATGGTGCTGGCGATCGGCATCGTGGTCGACGATGCGATCGTGGTGATCGAGAACGTCGAACGCATCATGACCGAGGAAGGGCTGTCGCCGAAGGAAGCCACGCGCAAGGCGATGCACCAGATCACCGGCGCGGTCATCGCGATCACGATCGTGCTGGCGGCGGTGTTCATCCCGAGTGCGCTGCAGACCGGTTCGGCCGGCGCGGTGTACAAGCAGTTCGCGCTGACCATCGCGATGGCGATGTTGTTCTCCGCCTTCCTCGCGCTGGGCTTCACGCCCGCGCTGTGCGCCAGCCTGCTCAAGCCGAGCACGCACCACGAAAGCCGCAACCCGGTGTTCCGCATCTTCAACAAGTACTACGGGAAGATGAGCAACACCTACGTGCGCCACATCGGCGGCGCGGTGCGCCATGCGCCGCGATGGATGGTCGCCTTCCTGGGCCTGGCGATCGCGTGCGGCTTCCTGTTCTGGCGGATGCCGGGCAGCTTCCTGCCGGAAGAAGACCAGGGCTACGCGTTCGCGATCGTGCAGCTGCCGCCGGGCTCGACGCTGCGCCGCACGAACGAAGTGTTCGACCAGATGCGGCCGGCTGTCGCGAAGCTCGAAGGCTTCGACGGCATGATGCAGGTGTCGGGCTTCAGCTTCATCGGCCAGGGCGAAAACGTCGGCATGGCGTTCATCAAGCTCAAACCGTGGGACCAACGAAAGATCACCGCGACGGACTTCATCGCGCAGGCCAACGGCGCTTTGTACCCGATTCGCGACGCGCAGATCTTCGTGATGAACCTGCCGACGGTGAACGGCCTGGGCCAGTTCGGCGGCTTCGACATGTACCTGCAGGATCGCTCGGGCCAGGGGCGCGACGCGCTCAACGCGGCCATGGGCACCTTGCTGGGACAGGCCGCCCAAGACAAGGCGTTGGTCGGCGTGCGTCCGAATTCGCTGGCGCCTTCGCCGCAGCTCAAGCTCGACGTGGACCGCGTGCAGGCCGAAGCGATGGGCCTGTCCGTCGGCGACATCTACAGCGCGATCCAGTTGATGCTCGCGCCGGTGTACGTCAACGACTTCGTGCAGGGCGGGCGCGTCAAGCGCGTGCACATGCAGGCCGATGCGGCGTACCGCACGGGCGCCGAGTCGCTGTCGCACTTCTACACGCCATCGCCGGACAAACAGGCCAACGGCCTGCCGACGATGATCCCGCTCTCCAACGTGGTGAAGTCCAAGTGGGAAGTCGCCGAGCCGACGCTCACGCGCTACAACGGTTTCGCGGCGGTGGAGATCGTGGGTTCGCAGTCGCCGGGCCACAGCTCGGGCGAAGCGATGAGCTCGATGCAGAAGATCGTCGACACCAAGTTGCCGCCGGGGTTCGGCTACGACTGGGCCGGGCAATCGCACCAGGAAATCCTGTCCGGCAGCCAGACCACGATGCTGATGATCCTGTCGATCGTGGTGGTGTTCCTGTGCCTGGCCGCGTTGTACGAAAGCTGGTCGGTGCCGGTGGCGGTGCTGCTCGTCGTGCCCGTCGGCGTCCTCGGCGCGGTGGCCTTGTCGATGTTGCGCGGCCTGCCGAACGATATCTACTTCAAGATCGGCCTGATCACGGTCATCGGCCTGGCGGCGAAGAACGCGATCCTGATCGTCGAGTTCGCGATCCAGGAGCGCAAGGAAGGCAAGCCGCTCGCCCAAGGCGTCGTCGAGGCGGCGAAGCTGCGACTGCGCCCGATCCTGATGACCTCGCTGGCCTTCATCATGGGCGTGTTGCCGCTGGCGATCTCCACCGGTGCGGGTGCGAACGCGCGGCACGCGATCGGCACCGGCGTCATCGGCGGCATGCTCGCGGCCACCTTCCTCGGCTTGCTCTTCATCCCGGTGTTCTACGCGATCGTGCGCCGCGCACTCGGCGACAAATTGGACGAGCCGCCGAAGATCACGCAGCACGTCGACGACGTTTGACGCAACGAAAAACCCCGGCGAATGCCGGGGTTTTTTTCTTCAGTGCCGCGCGGCGATCTTCGGTACATGCAGGCGCGGCTGCATGCGGTACACCTTGACGCCGACGTCGACGAGCACGCAGAGGAACACGATGCACAGCCCGAATCGCGCGCCCTGCGTGGTCAGGTGCGCGCTGAAGATGGGCCCGGACACGATCAGCCAGCCGAGCATCGCGAGCCACGCGACACTGGAGAACAAGTCGATGCGCCGCGTCGCAGGCGACCAGCGCCCCTTCGCCAGGACGGACACCAACAGCGCGAAGTGACCCAGCCACAGCGCGAGGATCATCCACGCGCGCGTGCGCAGGAACGCCGGGTCGAACGCGAAGATCTTCGGGAAGGGTTCGGGCAACTGCGCGGCGATCCACGGCAGCCCGATCATCAGCGTCACGCCGATCGCGATCCATGTCAGCCCGAAGGCAAGCGCGCCGCGGTTCACGCGATCCGGATCGACGTCGCGCGGCGACCACGCCGGCGTCGTCGTGCGCCATTGGCGGATCCAGGCGCCGATCAACGCCATCATCGACATGAAGCCCGGCCACCAGAACGCGCCGAGGCCCCAGGTCAGCCACCACGTGCCGATGGATTCGCCTTCGGCGACGCGCGGAAGGGTGAGCGCCCATTGCAACGCGATGCCGCCGAGCGACAACCACGCGAATGCGCGCGTGCGTTCCGGCGGAAGCAACACGAAGCCAGGGGCGCGGTACCGCGCGGCGATGTCGGCTGGCAGGCCGAATTCGCGCAACATCGCCAGCACCATGGCATCGTCCGCGGGCTTGCCTGCGGTCTGCGCGCGGTCGTCGAGCATTTCGGTGAGCAGTGCACGCAGCTCGAAGCCGATGTCGTTGCGTTCCTTGATCGGCACGCGACGCATGACGTCTTCCACGTAGGATTCGATGACGGCGTTCGGGTTCATTTCCCGCTCCCAATCAGGCCGGCCATGGTGTGCACCAGGGCATTCCACGTACCGGTCAGTTCGGCGAGCAACGCCTCGCCTGCGTCGTTCAAGCGGTAGTAACGGCGGGGCGGGCCTTCTTCGATCCGCCATTCCGACGCGAGCACGCCCTGCGCCTCGAGCCTGCGCAGCAACGGGTAGAGCGTGCCTTCCTCGATCGGCATGCCGCGCTGGGCCAATGCCTGCCGCAGCGAATAGCCGTACTGCACCTCACGCAGTTGCGAGAGGACGGCGAGCACCAGTGCGCCGCGGCGGAGTTCGCCTTCCAGCTTCGGTCCCGCGCTCTCGACAGCAGTGGTCTCGCGCATGTCCACGGTGCTTCGCCTTGTGACTTGCGGCGCACGGTACATTGCGGCACACAGTACGTCAATACAAAAAGCCTCCCTCTTTCGGGGGAGGCTTTCGGGGTCGATCCCCACTTGCGCGGGAAGGACCGGGTCTTACTTGGCCTTGCCGGCCTGCGCCGCCTTCGCGACCTGGTCGGTCGCGTTCTTCGCCTGCGCTTCGAACTGCGCCTTGGCGACCTGGCCGATGGCTTCGTTCGTCTTCAGCGTGCGGCCGATGACGTCCTGGCCGGTGGCGATCGAACGCTCGGCGTTCTCACGGGCGACCTGCAGGCCCTTCGGCCAAACGGCCTTGAACTGGTCGGGGTTGCGGGCTTCGGCGACTTCGCCGAAGAACGCGAAGGTCGCGTTGGCGCCGGCTTCGAGCGCGGCCATCTGCAGGCCGAAGACCTGGGTGGCGTTGTCGAGGGCGAGCTTGTTGATCTGGGCCGCGGTGTCCGCGAACTGGCGCGAGGCGGCAGCCAACTGCTCGTTGATCTGCTGGTACATGGGGGGACTCCACGTGGGTCCACTCGGCGGATTACCGAATGGTGCGGCGCAGCATAGGCCGATCCATGGTGCAGTGCAACAACCGTTCGTCGCCTCGTTCCGGAATCCGTAACCTGCGTGAAATCAGCCTGTTACGTCAGGCAGAGCCATTCACGCCGCCCCCACCTGCACGGCGCGACGCTTCACAGCCCACCCGCCCCTGGAGTTCGCGGTCATGGCAGCCCGCCCGATCTGGAACGGCACCCTCTCGTTCGGCCTCCTCAACATCCCGATCCAGCTGATGACGGGCGAAAAACGCACCGAGCTGCATTTCCGGATGATGGATGCGCGCAACAAGGCGCCGGTGAAGTACGAGCGCGTGAATGCCGAGACGGGCGAGGAAGTGCCCTGGAAGGAAATCGTCAAGGCCTTCGAATACTCCAAGGGCAACTACGTGGTGCTCGAACCCGAGGACCTGGCCAACGCGGCGAGCGAAAACCGCGAGGTGATCGACATCGAGGCCTTCGTCGACCGCGAACAGATCAGCCCGGCGTACATCGAGAAACCCTACGTGCTGGTGCCCGGCAAGAAAGCCGAGAAGGGCTACGTGCTGCTGCGCGAAGTGCTGAAGAAGACCGGGAAGGTCGGCATCGGCCGCGTGGTGATCCGCACGAAGGAATACCTCTCGATGGTACTTCCCCAGGACGACGCGCTGATGCTGATGCTGCTGCGCTTCCCGGAAGAGGTCGTCCCGCTCGAGGAGTACAACATTCCCGAAGGCAACGCGACCAAGTGGCATGTCACGCCGAAGGAAATGGAGATGGCGACGACGCTGCTCGAATCGATGGCCAGCGACTTCAATCCCGAAGACTACAAGAACGAATTCAAGGAACGCCTGTCGGCCGCGATCAAGAAGCGCCTGAAGCAGAAGGGCGCCACGACGACGGTCGAAGAAGAGGCGGCGGCCCCGGAAGCGACGACCAACGTGGTCGACTTCATGTCCCTGCTCAAGAAGAGCCTGGAGAAGAAGGGCGAGGCGCCGGCCAAGGCGACCGCGCGCAAGGCCTCGAAGAAGCCCGCGACGAAGAAGGCGCCTGCGAAGTCCACGAGCAAGAGCAAGAAGAGCGCCTGACGCGTGGCCGCACGCAAGCCGGCGCTGCCGACGCTGTCTTCGCCCGACCGCGTGGTGTATCCGGATGTCGGCATCACCAAGCGGCAGGTCTTCAACTATTACGAAACCGTCGCGCAGCGCTTGCTGGAAGATTCGGGCGAGCGCCTGATGTCGGTCGTGCGTTGTCCTGACGGCATCCAGGGCGAGCGGTTCTTCCAGAAACACTTGGGGCCCGCGTTCGGCAAGGCCCTGCATCGCATCGAAATCGCCGAGAACGACGGCAAGCGCGCCGAATACGCATGGCTCGACGACCTGCCCGGCGTGTTGTCGCTCGCGCAGATGAACGTCATCGAATTCCATCCGTGGGGTTCGAAGGTGAAGACCCTCGAAAAGCCCGATCGCCTGATTTTCGATCTCGACCCGGATCCGGGCATCGGCTGGCCGAAGATCAAGGCGGCGGCGCGCGAGCTGCGCGATGCACTGCAAGATCTCGGGCTGACATCCTTCCCGCGCCTGAGCGGCGGCAAGGGCGTGCATCTGGTCGTGCCGATCGCGAAGCGGTACACATGGGACCAGTCCCGAGATTTCTGCGACCGCTTCGCGCATGCGATGGAAGAACGCGCGCCGCAGCGCTACGTCGCGACGATGAGCAAGGCCAAGCGCGAAGGACGGGTCTTCATCGATTGGTTGCGCAACGGGCGCGGCGCCACCGCCGTGTCGAGCTTCTCGCTGCGCGCGCGGCCCGGCGCACCGGTGGCGATGCCGGTGACGTGGGATGAGTTCGCCAAGGTGCGGGCGCCGGATCGCTTCAAGTTGAAGGATGCGATGCAGCGCGTCGACGCGCCGATCTGGGATCTGGCCGGCGCGAAGGACCAGAAGCTGCCGAAGCTTTGAAGCGCGTTACGACGCGACCGGCAGCACGCAACGCAAGCGCTGCATTGCGCCCTCGCCGGGCCCTTCGATCATGAACGTGCCCGCATGCGCTTCGATGATCGCCTTGGCGATCAGCAGCCGCAGGCCGAGTCCTTCGTCGGGCGGCGGAATCTGTGGGGCTTCCAGCAATTGCGCACGCACGGCCTCGTCCACGGCAGGCCCGTTGTCGGCGAACACGACTTCGACGGTGGTGCCATTCGACGACACGTCGACACGCGCGCCCTGCGCATCGCGCGCCAGGGACTGTTCGAGCAACGTGCGGAACATCTGGGCCAGGCGAGACGAATCGGCAAGGATCATCGCGTCCGCCGATCCGTCGGCATAGCAAGGATCGACGTTGCTGCCGTGCACCGAACCGGCCGCCATGTCGAGGATGCCGCCCAGTTCGACGCGTTCGCGTCGATCCACCAGCCGTTGTTGTTGCGCGCGCGACCAATCGTCGAGCTCGTCGATCATGCGCGCCATGCGCTGCGACTGCCGCACGACGATGTCCGACAACTCCTTCGCCGTCGCGCCGCCGGGGTCGGTGCGCAACAGGTAGGCCGCGGTCTGCAGCGACGAAAGCGGGCTGCGCAGATCGTGTGCGAGCCGATTGAACCACGGACTGCCGCTGCGAGGCTCTTCGTGCGCCATCACGCGGTCCGTGTTTCGGTTTCGTCGCAGATGCTGCGCACGATATCCAGGTCCGGCGGCTTGACCAGGTGATGGTCGAAGCCGGCTTCGGCCGTTCGCCGGCGATCATCGGGCTGGCCCCAACCGGTGACGGCCACGAGCACGCGGCGCGCGCCGCCCGGCAGCGCCCGCAACTGGCGCGCAAGCTCATAGCCACTCAGGCTCGGCATGCCGATGTCGAGGAACACCAGGTCGGGATCGAAGCGCTCGACTTCCGCGACCGCCTGGTGCGGATCGTAGAGCCGCGTCACTTCGTGCCCGAGGATCTCCAGCATCATCGCCAGCGTGTCGGCCGCGTCGCGATTGTCGTCGAGCACCAGGATGCGGCGCGAACGCGCGCGCACCGTACGCGCGGGTGCCGCAATCGCGGGTGCGGGTGCATGCGCCGTCTCGATGGCGACGTCGCGCAAGGGCAGGGTCACGGTGAACACGCTGCCGTGGCCGAGGCCCGGGCTTTCGCAGCGGATCGCGCCGCCGTGCATCTCGACCAGTTGCTTGACCAGCGTCAGGCCGATGCCCAGGCCGCCGCGCGCACGTTCGACCGACGTGTCGACCTGGGCGAACAGTTCGAAGACTTCGTCGATCTGTTGTCGCGTCAGGCCGATGCCGCGGTCGTGCACGCTGACGGTGACGAATTGGCCATCGCGCTGCGCGACGACTTCGATCGTCCGCCCGGCGTCGGAATATTTCGCCGCGTTGCTGAGCAGGTTCGAAAACACCTGCGACAGGCGCTCGCCGTCGGCGAGCATCGGCAACGCCATTTCCGGCAACGCCAGTTGCAAGGGATGCGCGCCGGCTTCGAGGACGGGCGATGCCGTTTCGATCGCCGCGTGCAGGATCTGCTGCAGCGTCGTCGGCTCGGGTTTCAGCACCAGCTTGCCGCGGCTGATGCGCGCGACGTCCAGCAGGTCGTCGATCAGGCGCACCAGCAAACCGAGCTGGCGTTCCATCATGGCCTGGAAGGGATCGTCGCTGCCGGTGAGCTTGCGGATGCTGACCGCGTTGCGCAGCGGCGCGATCGGATTACGCAATTCGTGCGCGAGCGTGGCGAGGAACTCGTCCTTGCGACGATCGAGTTCGCGCAACTGTGCTTCGGCGCGCGCGCGTTCGCCGATCTCCGATTGCAGATCCACGTTGCGCTGCGCGAGTTCCACGTTCGCCAGGCGCAGCGATTCGTTGAGCAACTCCAGCTCTCGCGCCTTTTCGGTGCGCAGCGCTTCGTTCGCGGCGGCGAGGCGCTCATTGGCCAGCTGCAGTTCGCGGCGCTTGCGGAACAGCTCGGCAAGCACGACCACCTTCGAACGCAGGATCTCCGGGATCACCGGCACCATCACGTAGTCCACGGCGCCGAGCTTGTAACCGCGCATGCGGTCCAGGTCGGAGACGTTGACGGCCGTGACGAAGATGATCGGCGTGCGTTCGAAACGCGGATGCTGGTGGATCAGGCTCGCCGTCTCGAAGCCATCCATGCCGGGCATGTTGACGTCGAGCAGGATCACCGCGAACTCGTCCTGCATCAGTTTCTGCAGCGCCTCCGGGCCGCTGCTCGCATCGACCAGCCGCTCGCCGAGCGGCTCGAGGATCGCCCGATACGTCAGCAAGCGCCCCGGCTGGTCGTCGACCAGCAGGATGTTGACCGGCGTATGGCCCGGCCCGAGGGGCAGGGGTGTCAGCGATGCAGCCATTGGCGCAACACTCCGAGCAGCTGGTCGGTCACGACGGGTTTGGCGAGGTAATCGGACGCGCCGGCTTCCAGGCACTTTTCACGGTCGCCCTTCATCGCCTTCGCGGTGAGCGCGACGATCGGCAAGGCGCGCGCGTCGGGCATGCCGCGGATCGCGCGCATCGTGTCGTAGCCGTCCATGCCGGGCATCATGATGTCCATCAGCACCAGGTCGATGTCGGGGTCTTCGGCGACCTTTTCGATCGCTTCGTGCCCCGTGCCGGCGGTGATGACGCTCATGCCGTGGCGTTCGAGCACGCTGGACAGCGCGAAGATGTTGCGCACGTCGTCGTCGACCACGAGCACGCGCTTGGACTTCAGCGCGTCGTCGGTTTCGTGCAGGCGCTGCACCATGCGTTGCTTCTGCGGTGGCAGGTCGGCGATCACGCGGTGCAGGAACAGGGCGGTTTCATCCAGCAGCCGCTCGGGCGATTCCACGCCCTTGATGACCACGCTGCGCGCAGCCTTGCGCAGGTACGCGTCTTCGGCAGCGGTGAGTTCCTTGCCGGTGAACACGACGATCGGCAGCTCGTGCAGCTTCGGCTGTTCCTGCACGCGGTCCAGCAGGTCCAGGCCGGTCATGTCGGGCAGGCGCAGGTCGAGCACCACGCAATCGTAGTCGTTGTCGGCGAGCGACTGGAGCGCCTGTTCGCCGGTCTGTGCGGTGTCGATGGAGATGTCGTCGTGGCGCAAGAGTTCTTCGATGCTCATCCGTTCGCGATCATCGTCCTCCACGATGAGCAGCCGTTTTGTGCGCGGCAGCGTGTATTCGCGAATGCGTTCCAGCGCCTGTTCGATCGACTCGGGGTTCGAGGGCTTGGCGAGGTAGGAGAATGCACCGCGCTCGATCGAGTGGTGCCGCTCTTCTTCGATGGTGACGATCTGCACGGGGATGTGGCGGGTCGTGGAGTCCTGCTTCAGGCGCGCCAGCACCGTCCAGCCGAGCATGTCGGGCAGGAAGATGTCGAGCGTGATCGCATTGACCGCGAAATCGCGCACCAGTCGCAACGCTTCGGCGCCGCGGTTGGCGGTGAGGACCTGGAAGCCGCGCGAACGTGCGAGGTCGCGCAGGATCGCCGCGTAAGTCGGATCATCCTCGATCACCAGCAGGATGGGCTTGTCCGGATGCAGTTGATCGCGGTCGTCCGCCACTTCGATCAGTTCGGGGAAACTCTGGTCGGCGGTGACCGCCTGCGTCTGTTGGCCGAGCACGTTGCGGACCGGTTCGCCCGAACCCACGTAATCCAGCGGCAGGTACAGCGTGAACGTCGAGCCCTTGCCCGGCGCTGATTGCAATCGCAATTCGCCGCCCAGCAGGCCCGCGATTTCGCGGGAGATGGCAAGGCCGAGGCCCGTGCCGCCGTATTTGCGCGAGGTGCCCGCATCGGCCTGCTGGAACGCTTCGAACACGATGCGCTGCTTCTCCGAGGAGATGCCGATGCCCGTGTCGGTCACGTCGAAGGCGATGACCGTCGGCGCGCTGTCGAGCACCGGGTGACCTTCGGTCCAGCCGTGCGTGGCCACGCGCGCGGCGAGGCGCACGCTGCCGCGCTCGGTGAACTTCAGCGCGTTGGACAACAGGTTCTTGAGGATCTGTTGCAGGCGCTTGGGGTCGGAATGGAAGACGCGGCCGACATCGGTCGGGAAGTCGACCGAGAAATCCAGGCGGCGGCGTTCGGCTTCGTGGCGGAAACCGCGCTCCAGGTTTTCGCGCAGGTGCGAGAAGGCGATCTCTTCGCTGTCGACGGTGACCGTGCCCGATTCGATCTTCGACAGATCCAGGATGTCGGAGATCAGGTGCAGCAGGTCGGAACCGGCGGCATGGATCGTCTTGGCGAATTCGACCTGGCGGTCGCTGAGGTTTTCGTCCGGGTTCTCGGCCAACTGCTGGCCGAGGATGAGGATCGAATTGAGCGGCGTGCGCAGTTCGTGCGACATGTTCGCCAGGAACTCGGACTTGTAGCGCGACGTGAGCGCCAGTTCGGCCGCCTTTTCCTCCAGCGCGCGACGGGCCTGTTCGATTTCCTGGTTCTTGCGCTCCACCTCGGTCTTCTGCTCGGCCAGCAACGTGGCCTTGAGCGCGATGTCCTCGTTGGTCTGCTGCAATTCCTTCTGCTGCGACTGCAGTTCGCCGGCGAGCTGCTGCGACTGCGAGAGCAGGCGCTCGGTGCGCATCGTCGCTTCGATGGTGTTGAGCACGATGCCGATGGAGCCGGACAGTTGTTCGAGGAACGCACGCTGCGAAGGCGTGAACTCCGTCAGCGAGGCCAGTTCGATCACTGCCTTGACCTGGTCTTCGAACAGCACCGGCAGCACGACGACGCTCCGTGGTACCGCGCTGATCAGGCCCGATTCGATCTGCACCGTCCCGGCCGGCACGTCGTTGATCACGATCATCTCGGCCTGCGCGGCGCATTGCCCGATCAGGCCGCGGCCGAACTCGACGTAACGCGGTTCGTCGTCGTTGGCGCTCGCGTCGGCATAACCGGCCAGCTGGCGCAGGCGATTGCGGCCGCGGCGTTCGTCGATTTCGACGATGTAGAGCACGCCTTGCTGCGCGTAGACCAGCGGCGCGAGTTCCGACAACAGCATGTGGCCCAGCGTGATCATGTCGCGCTGGCCCTGCATCATTCCCGAGAACTTCGCCAGGTTGGTCTTCAGCCAGTCCTGCTCGCGGTTGGATTCGGTCGTTGCGCGCAACGTGCCGATCATCGCGTTGATGTTGTCCTTCAGGTCGGCGAGTTCGCCGCGCACGTCCACCTGGATCGAACGGGTGAGATCGCCCTGCGTCACGGAGGTCGCGACCTCCGCGATCGCGCGGACCTGCGTGGTGAGGTTGGCCGCGAGCTGGTTCACGTTCGCGGTGAGGTCCTTCCAGATGCCCGCGGTACCCGGCACGTTCGCCTGGCCGCCCAGGCGCCCTTCGACGCCGACTTCGCGCGCCACCGTCGTCACCTGGTCGGCGAAGATTTCCAGCGTCTCGGTCATCGAGTTGATGGTGTCGGCGAGTTCGGCGATTTCGCCCTTCGCTTCCACCGTCAGTTTCTGGTGCAGGTCGCCGTTGGCCACCGCCGTCACGACCTTCGCGATGCCGCGCACCTGCGTGGTGAGGTTGGCGCCCATCGAGTTGACGTTGTCGGTGAGGTCCTTCCACGTGCCGGCGACGCCGGGCACCTGCGCCTGGCCGCCCAGCTTGCCTTCGGTACCCACTTCACGCGCAACGCGCGTCACTTCCGCCGCGAAGCCGTTGAGCTGGTCCACCATCACGTTGATCGTCGATTTCAGCTGCAGGATTTCGCCCTGCGCATCGACCGCGATCTTGCGCGAAAGGTCGCCCTTCGCCACCGCGGTCGCGACTTCGGCGATGTTGCGCACCTGCGTGGTGAGGTTGGACGCCATCGAGTTCACGTTGTCGGTCAAATCCTTCCACGTGCCCGCGACGCCGGGCACCTGCGCCTGGCCACCGAGTTTGCCCTCGGTACCGACTTCGCGCGCCACGCGCGTCACTTCTGCCGCGAAACCGTTGAGCTGGTCGACCATCGTGTTGATGGTTTCCTTCAACTGCAGGATCTCGCCGCGCACGTCCACCGCGATCTTGCGCGAGAGGTCGCCCTTCGCCACGGCGGTCGTCACTTCGGCGATGTTGCGCACCTGCGCCGTGAGGTTGGACGCCATCGAGTTGACGTTGTCGGTGAGATCCTTCCACGTGCCGGCGACGCCGGGCACCTGCGCCTGGCCGCCGAGCTTGCCTTCGGTGCCCACTTCACGTGCAACGCGCGTCACTTCCGCCGCGAAGCCGTTGAGCTGGTCCACCATGACGTTGATGGTGTTCTTCAGTTCCAGGATTTCGCCGCGCACGTCCACCGTGATCTTGCGCGAGAGGTCGCCCTTCGCCACCGCGGTCGTCACCTCGGCGATGTTTCGAACCTGCGAGGTGAGGTTGGAGGCCATTGCGTTGACCGAGTCGGTCAAGTCCGCCCACGTGCCCGCGACACCGGGCACCTGCGCCTGGCCACCGAGCTTGCCTTCGGTACCCACTTCGCGCGCAACGCGCGTCACTTCCGCCGCGAAGCCGTTGAGCTGATCGACCATCGTGTTGATGGTGTCCTTGAGCTCGAGGATTTCGCCGCGCACGTCCACGGTGATCTTGCGCGAAAGGTCGCCCTTCGCCACCGCGGTGGTCACTTCTGCAATGTTTCGCACCTGCGAGGTCAGGTTGGAGGCCATGGAGTTCACCGAGTCGGTGAGGTCCTTCCATGTGCCGGCGACGTCGGGCACCTGCGCCTGGCCGCCGAGGCGGCCTTCGGAACCCACTTCGCGCGCAACGCGCGTCACTTCCGCCGCGAAGCCGTTGAGCTGGTCGACCATCGTGTTGATGGTGTTCTTCAGTTCCAGGATTTCGCCGCGCACGTCCACCGTGATCTTGCGCGAGAGGTCGCCCTTCGCAACGGCGGTCGTCACTTCGGCGATGTTGCGGACCTGCGAGGTCAGGTTGGAGGCCATCGCGTTGACCGAGTCGGTCAAGTCCTTCCACGTGCCCGCGACACCCGGCACGATCGCCTGGCCGCCGAGCTTGCCTTCGGTACCCACTTCGCGCGCCACGCGCGTCACTTCCGAGGCGAAGCCGCGCAACTGGTCCACCATCGTGTTGATGGCTTCCTTCAGCTGCAGGATCTCGCCGCGCACGTCCACGGTGATCTTGCGCGACAAGTCGCCGTTCGCCACGGCGATCGTCACTTCGGAAATGTTGCGCACCTGCGCGGTGAGGTTGGAGGCCATCTGGTTCACCGAGTCGGTGAGGTCCTTCCACACGCCCGACACGCCTTTCACCTTCGCCTGGCCGCCGAGGCGGCCGGCGGTACCCACTTCGAGCGCCACGCGCGTCACTTCCGAGGAGAACTCGGACATCTGTTCGAGCATCCGGTTCACGATGCCGGCCGCGCGCAGGAATTCGCCCTGCAGCGGGCGGCCGTCGGAATCCAGCGGCACGGTGCGCGACAGATCGCCCTTGGCGACCGCGGCCATCGCCTCGGTCATCGTTTCGATCGGGCGCGCCATGTCGCGGATGAGCCCGTTGACCGACGACTCCATGTCCGACCACGCACCCTGGCGATTCGCCGCGGGCATGCGCTGGCGCGTACGGCCTTCGCCGCCGACGCGTTGCGCAACGCGCGCAAGGTCGTTCGCCAGGCGCTTGTTCTGGGTGACGATGTCGTTGAAGGCATCGGCGAGCTTGCCCGACAACCCTTCCCAATGCGGCGGCAACTGGACCGAGAAGTCGCCTTCGCGGACCGAGTTCATGGCCCTCAGGAGTTGTTGCAGTTGTTCGGCGACGTTGGCGTCGACGGCAGGCGATGGTGCAACGACGGTTTCTGCCGGCGTTGCTGTGGCTGCGCCGCGACGTGGACGCCGGGCGGGCTGGCTTTCGTTGTTCACTGAACCTCCGGTGCCCGTCCCCACGGGCAAACAGATGCGCACGCTATCGTCACGCGGGTAGGGGCGGTGTGAAGGCGCTCTTCACTGTAGGGGCGGCAGGGCCCAACGGAATGTCCATCCGCCCTCTGCGCGCTCGGCGCTGACGCGCAATTCCGTCACTTTCGATCCGGCCAATGCCGTTGCGATCGGGCCGGGCGCGGCCAGGCCGTGCGCATCGCAGGTGAGTTCGCCGTTCGCGCCGCCGCGCGCGCGCAGGCGGAATGCATTGGCGCCCAGGGCCTGGCTTTCGACGGCAACCACGCACAGGGCCTGGCGAAGCAAGCCGGGGACGGTCGCCGATTCGTCGCCATCGCAGGCGACATCGATGTCGCCGTGCAGGCGCTCGCGCAGGATCAGCGCGGCCGTCGACAGGGTTTCGTCCGCGGGCAGGTGCGCAAGCACGCCATTGCCGCGCTCGACCGCCGCTTCGATGCGTGTCAGGCAGGCGAGGGTGCGTGCAGGCTCGTCGACGAGTTGGCGCGCGGCGTAGGCGTTCATCTGGACGGCATTCAGGACGTTGCGCAAGTCGTGAACGCCATCGCGCAAGGAGTGCGGGGTGGCGTCGTGGTCATCGTCGGGTTGCGTCACGGCGTTCCCTCGGTGGAGAGCTCGTCTCGCGAAGCTGTGCACTTTCGCCAACCCCATGTGGAACCGGCGTGAGGCGGAAGCGCTTTCCGGCGCCCTGCATTCAGTTGCGACGGCACCCGGATGACCTCATCGGCGCGTAACCGCGCCGCTCGTATTTTCGGCCCGCGGAGTCCACGACAACGCCAGCAGGAGATTTGCATGAACCATCGAGATCGAGATCATCAGCAGGGCCGTCACGGCGGCCGCGACACGGAGCGCCAGCGCAACGAAGAAGCACGGTCGCAACAGGACGACCAGCGCTTCACGCGGGGCTTGCGCGACACTTACAACCCCGAGCCGCAGTGGTTGCGGCAGGATCGCGAACAACGCGACGACCAGCAGTTCGAATCCGGCATCGGCGGCAGCCAATACGGCGGCAACGAGTACGGGTACGGCGGCAGCGGTCGCGGCAGCTACGCCGGCAGCGGTCGCGAGTGGGGCGAGAACACGCAGGGTTACGGCCGCCAGGGCGCCGGCACCAACCGCGATTTCGGCGGGCGCGATTACGGCGAACGCGATCAGTCGCGCATGCGCGAAGAACGCGATTACCAGCAGCGCACCACTGGCGTCGGGCGACCCAACCCGTCCGGCTACGGCGCGCAGTCGCGCAACGAACCGCAGCGCAATGCACCGCAGGATTACAACACCGGTTACGAGACATCCGGTTGGGACGACGACTTCGACAGCGGGGCGCAGCGCTGGAACGACGACCAGTTCCGCGTCGGCACCGGCATGGGCCTGGGATCGGCCGGGAGTGGCCGGACCGGACGCGAACCCGAGTTCGGGCAGGGTTATGGATCGTCGTCGGGTTACGGCAGCCGCAGCGGCTGGGATCTCGGCACGCAACAGCGCGACACCGGCGGCGCGCCCTCGAAGCCCTCCTTCCGCGGCATGGGACCGGCGAATTACAAGCGCTCCGACGAACGCATCCGCGACGACATCTACGAACGCCTGACCGACAGCCACGTCATCGACGCGCGCTCGATCATGGTCGACGTCAACGAAGGCAACGTCACCCTGAGCGGCACCGTCAACGAACGTCGCATGCGCTATGCGGCGGAGGACCTCGTCGAGCGCATCGGCGGTGTGTCGAACATCAACAACCAGCTGCGCGTGCAATCGCAGGAACAGGCGCGTTCGCAGGCGCCGTCGGCGGCGCAATCAACCGACAAGACGAAGGAAGAGAACAAGCGCCACTGATCCGATCGATGGGGAGGGCGCCTAGCCCTCCTCATCCTCCGTCGCCACGCCTCCACGTTCCCGCGCCAGGCGATTGCGGATCGTCCGTGCCGTGATGCCCAACGCAGCCGCTGCGCGCCGGCGGTTGTTCCCGTAATGCTGCAAGGTCTTGCGCAGGATCCGTCGTTCCATTTCCTCGAACGACGTGCCGATCGTGAAGGTGATCGTGTGCGACGACTCCTCCGCCGGTTTCGGGAAAGACTGTGGGGCGAGCCGCACGATCCCGTCCTCGGCGAGGATGTAGCTGCGCTGCACCGCGTTGCGCAACTCGCGCACATTGCCTGGCCACGCCGCCCGGGCGATCGCATCGATGGTGTCGGGTGAAAACGCGTGGCGCGTGCCACCGCGTGCATTGAGTTCGGCGAGGAACGCATTCGCCAGTCGCACCGCATCGCCGTCGCGTTCGCGCAGCGGCGGAACCGCGATGTCGAAACCGCTGAGCCGGTAGTACAGGTCTTCGCGCAGACGGCCGCTCGCGACGGCATCGCGCGGGTCGCGGTTGGTCGCCGAGACGATGCGCACTTCCACCGGCAAGTCCGCGTGGCCGCCGACGCGGCGGTAGCAACCGAAGTCGAGGACGCGCAACAAATGCGTCTGCAGTACCGGCGCCATCTCGGTGATTTCGTCGAGGAACAGCGTGCCGTGCGCGGCTTGCTCCAGGAAGCCCAGGTGCCGCGAGAACGCACCGGTGAAGCTGCCTTTCTCGTGGCCGAACAGCTGGCTCGCGAGCAACTCGCCGGCGACCGCGCCACAATTCACCGCGACGAATGGCCCCGTGCAACCGCTTGCTTCATGGATCGCGCGCGCGACGAGTTCCTTGCCCACGCCGCTCTCGCCATGCACGAGCACGGCGGCGTCGGTCGGCGCGACTTTTTCGATCATGCGGCAGACCGACTGGAAGCCGCGGGAGGCGCCGACCATGCCGTGGTTCGGGGTGGCGGCGACCGGTGGCGCGATCCGGCGGCCGGTTGCGGCCGCCTGCAGCAGTTCGCGCAGTCGCTCGGGACAGATGGGCTTGACCAGATAGTCGACGACGGAACTGCGCAGCGAATGCAATGCCGACTCGACCGAAGGGCGGCCGGTGACGATCACCGCGCGCGTGCGTTGCGCGTCGATGTCGTCGAGCAATCGCAGTCCGTTGCCATCGGGCAGGTCGAGGTCGACGAGCGCAAGATCGTAGTCGCGCTGGCGCATGCGATGCAGCGCCTGGTTCAGTTCGCTCGCGATGGTGATTTCGAATCCTTCCAGCCGCGCGACCTCCGCCGTCGCGTGCACGAAGCCGACATCGTCGTCGACGATGAGCAGCGACGGCGCGCGGATCGCGTTGTTTTCGCTCGTCGTCCTGTCGGACGACTGGGAGGCTTCCATGTCTGGCTCGGGGGCGGGGGACGCGTTGCGGTTTACTCCGCAGTAAGCGATCCGGAGGTGAAGGCCGAGCTACTTTTTCCGCACCCGGAACTATTTTCCGGCGCATTCAGCCTGCAGGCATGGCGATTGCGTCGTGAAGGCATCCCCCGAAAAGCAGGAGTCCGCCCGATGCGTCTTCACATCCCTCACAAATACCTGTGGCTGTTGCTGGCGACGTGCGTTGCGACGAGCGGTTGCGATCGGCGCAAGCAGGGCGAGGACGGCGACCTTTCTCCCAGCACCGGCAACACCGCGCCGGACACCACCAGCGACGCGCGCAGCGGCACGGCGTCCTCGTCGACGATCGCGACAGCCTCGACGATTGCACCCGCGGCGCCGGGCGCCGCGACGCCAGGGACTGCGCAGCTCAATCCCGGAGACCTGTCCTTCCTGTCGGCGGCAGCGCGCGCGAACGAAGAAGAGATCGCCACCACCGAACTCGGCATGTCGCGCGGCAGCGCGAAAAACAAGGAGCTTTCGCGCATGTTGAACGGCGACCACGTCGCCTTGCGCGACGAGGTCACTGCAATCGCGCCGACGCTCGGCACGCCGCCCACCGTCGAGGCGCCGAAGGATCTTGGCGACCTGCAGGGCGAAGCCTTCGATGGACGCTTGATCGCAACGTTCCGCGACCAGCACCAAAAGGCGATCCAGATGTTCACGCAGGCAAGCACCGACCGGACGCTCAGCGAATCGGTCCGCCTGCTCGCGAGCGACACCCTGCCGAAGCTGAAGAGCCACCTGGCAGCCGTCCAGGCGGCGGAAGCGGCGGAATGAAATTCCCGCACGAGCCTCGCATTCCGCATCGCGTGGATGAATGGCCCGGTTCGTGCGTCACTGAAGAGCCGCTCCATCCCCCGGGCGCGTGAAGGAGAACGTCAATGGCAACACGAGGCACAGGAACCAGCAATCGCGGGTTCGCATCGATGGATCCCGAGAAGCAACGCACCATCGCCGCGCAAGGCGGGCGAGCCGCCCATGCGCAAGGCGTGGCCCACGAGTTCGATTCGGAAGAAGCACGCGCCGCCGGACGCAAGGGCGGGCAGGCGCGCAGCAGCAGGAGCGCCGCCTCGCGCGCCGCCAACCTCGCAAGCGCCGATCGCGACATCCAGGAACCGCCGGCGGCCAGCCCGATGCACACGTTGTCCGATGAACTGCCAAGGGGCGGTCATCTGTGATGGGGCGGGCGGCGACCGCGATGTCGCCGCCCCCATGTTTCACCGCTTCCACCACCCGCGCCATCGCGCGAGCGCAAGCGCGAACACCGGCACCGCGACCATCACGCCCACCGCGATCCAGAAGCCGCGCGTGCCGCTGTCGAACAGGCTCGCGTGGAAATTCATGCCGAGCATGCCCGCGACCACCGCAAGCGTGCCGAGCAGCACCGTCACGAACGTCAGCAGGCGCATCGTTTCGTTGGTGCGTTGCGACAGCCGCGTGTCCAACAATTCGAAACTGCCGACCACCAGGTTGCGCGCGTTCTCCACCGCGTCCATCGCGCGTTCGTAGCGGTCGCTGACGCTGCGGAAGCGCTTCTGCACGAGTTCGTCCTGCTCGGGTCGGAAGTCCGCGCGACGTAGCGCGTCGAACAGATCGCGATGCGAGCCGAGCAGGCGACGAAAGCGCGCCACCGCACGCCGCAGGCCGCCGAGTTCGCGTGCGAAATCATCGCGGACATCACCGCGCAGCATCGCGACCTCCATGTGGTCCACGCGCGCTTCGAACGCGTCGAGCGCCGCGTGGTACGCCGTCAGCATGCGATCGAGCAGGGCAATGGCGAAGCTGTCCGCGTCCAGGTCGCCGATGTGCGAGGCCGGGTCGTGATGGGCGACGACCGCATCGAGGAACGGGATCGGATCGCGATGCGCGGTGAACACGACATTGGGGCCGACCACGAGCAGCCACGGCGTGCCGTGGACGTTCGCATCCTTCTCGACCCAGCGCGGGGCGATGGCGCGCACGGCGTACCAACCTTTGCGCATGACCAGCGGATCGCCGTGGGTGTCGAACAACGGTGCGATCAGGTGCGGCTCCAGGCCGAGTTCGCGCATGAGCGCTTCGGTGGACTCCCGGCCGTCGGAGACGATGTCGATCCACGCGAGTTCTTCGTCGGTCAGACCGTCCAGGTCGAGCGCGCGCGGATCTTCCACCGGGCGGTCCTCGCCGTTCGCATCGAACAGCAGGGCGCGCGCGGACGGTCGGCGATCATTGGCCGAAGCGTCGTGGCTGTGCATCCCGCGCGTTGTAACAGCCGCCTGTCGAGGGCGTATTCACGCGTGCGCAACGGGCGCGGAACGACGCTAGCTGCATGAGCACCACCAAGTCCAAAGAACAGGCGCTGGACATGTCGATCGCCGATTCGTTTCCCGCCAGCGATCCGCCGTCGCAATCGCAACCGGTCACCGCGACGCCGACGCAATCGCAGGTGCCCTTGCACGAACTGGGCCTGACGGGCGATCAATTGCACGTGTATCGCGTGATCGAGCCGCGCAAGGCGTCGGAGCCGTTTTCGGGTTCCGGTGCGGATTCGGGTGGACGCTGGACCTCGCCCCGCACGCCCGGCGTGTACGCCTCGTTGTCGCCGGCCGCCGCGATGCTCGAATACCTCGTGCACCTGGAAGGCGAGACGCCGGATGAATTGTTGCTCGCACGGGCGACGTTGCCGATGAGCAGCGTGCTCGCGCAACTCGATCTGCCGAGCGACTGGAAGGAACGCCCCTATCGCGACACGGTGCGACAGATCGGCGACCGTTGGGCGAAGGCGCAGGATTCGCTCGCGCTTCGCGTGCCGAGCGCACTGTGCGACGGCGAGTGCAACATCGTGCTGAATCCGCAGCATCCCGACTTCGCGAAACTGCGCCTGGACCACCTGACGCCGCTCAAGCTCGATCCACGGTTGCGCATCTGACGCGAGCGGCTCAATCGCCGCGGTAGCGGCAACCGGACGTGCAGGTTTCGTTGACGACGATTTCCGACAACTGCGGCAGCGCGGGTTTCAGCCGCGTCCAGATCCACTTCGCGAGCACTTCGCTCGTCGGGTTGTCGAGGCCCTCGATGTCGTTCAGATAGTGGTGGTCGAGCTGGTCGTACAGCGGGCGGAACGCCGACTTGATGTCGGCGAAATCCATGACCCAGCCCGTGTCGGCGCCGGGCTCGCCCGAGACGTGGATCGCCACGCGGAACGAATGCCCGTGCAACCGCGCGCACTTGTGCCCGGGCGGGACGTTCGGCAAGCGGTGCGCTGCTTCCAGCGTGAAGGATTTGAAGATGTCCATGGCGGCGATTCTATCTCTCCGTAGAACTACTGAGGCGCAAACGTTGGCGCACGGTCATCCTGCCGACCGGTTCCGGCAGGCGTTCGCCCCATGCGCGCAATCCTGATCTCGTCCCTCGTCCTCGCGCTCGCCGCGTGCCAACGCACGCAAGCGCCAACCGCGACGCCCTCGACTTCCACGCGACCCGCTGCGCCCATCGCGGAGGCGCCGGTTGCCGAGCCCGGTTCGGTGCCGGTCACGGCTGACAACTTCGGCCGTGCCGCAAGCGACCTGGCATTCGCCAACGCCGCGAAACACGGCGGCTTCGGCAAGCTGGACCACAACCGCGAACTCACGCCGCTGGACAAGCAACTGGTCGTGCGCCAGAACCGCGACACCTTGTACTCGTCCGGCGTGTTCGACCTGGACGCCGGGCCCGTGACGGTGACCTTGCCCGATGCAGGCGGGCGACATGTCGCTGCAGGTGTTCGATGAAGACCAGTACACGCACGTGGTGGCCTACAAGCCAGGCCCCTACGCGATCACGCGCAAGGAGATCGGAACGCGTTATGCGCTCATCGCGATTCGAACGCTGGTCGATCCGAGCAAGCCCGTTGACGTGCAAGCGGTGCACGCGCTGCAGGACGCGATCAAGGTCGAGCAGCCCGGCGGGCCGGGCCAGTTCGAAATACCGAAATGGAACATGGCCGACTACAAGAAACTCACCGATGCGTTGACCGTGCTCGGCGACACCCTGCCCGACAAAAACCGCATGTTCGGAAGGAAGGCCGACGTGGATCCCGTGCGGCGACTGATCGGCGTGGCGACGGCGTGGGGCGGGAATCCGGAGAAGGAAGCGACGTATCTCAACTTCACGCCGGCGAAGAACGATGGCGACACGGTTTACGAGCTCGTGGTGAAAGACGTGCCCGTCGATGGCTTCTGGTCGGTGACGGTGTACGACGCGAAAGGGTTCTTCCAGGCCAATCCGCTGAACGCGTATTCCTTCAACAACCTCACCGCGCGCAAATCGCCGGACGGTTCCATCGCGATCCAGTTCGGCGGTTGCGACGGCAAGGTGCCCAATTGCCTGCCGATCACGCCGGGCTGGAATTACCTCGTGCGGCTGTATCGGCCGCGTGCGGCCGTGCTCGACGGGTCGTGGAAATTCCCCGAAGCGACGCCGGTGCAGGGCTGAAAAAAGCAAAAGGCCGGCGCAAGGCCGGCCTTCGACATGTGGTGGCTATGGGTGGACTCGAACCACCGACCCCAGCATTATGAGTGCTGTGCTCTAACCGGCTGAGCTACATAGCCACGCGGAGAGCCGCGAATTATTCACGGCGGGGGCCTGCCGCGTCAATGCTCGCAATGCTTCACCAATGTCCGCTTGTGGGGGCGACGGGGGCGTGTCAGAGTCGGTCGCAGTGCATTGAGGAGTCCGCATCGTGATCGATCCGGACGGTTACCGGCCCAACGTGGGCATCGTGCTCATGCACCCGGATGGACGGGTGTTCTGGGCGCGCCGTGTCCACCGCGACGGCTGGCAGTTCCCGCAAGGCGGGATGAATACCGACGAGACGCCGCTCGAGGCGATGTATCGCGAGCTGCGTGAGGAAACCGGCCTGCTGCCGGACCATGTCGCGGTCCTGGGCGTCACGCCCGGCTGGCTGCGCTATCGCCTGCCGCAACGGGCCATTCGCCGCAACGACAAGCTGGTCTGCATCGGGCAGAAGCAGGTCTGGTACCTGCTGCAGTTCACGGGCGAGGAATGCCACCTGTGCCTGGACGGCACCGAGAAACCTGAATTCGACCATTGGCGCTGGGTGGACTTCTGGTACCCGGTCGAGCACGTGGTGAACTTCAAGCGCAGCGTGTATGCCAGCGCATTGGGGCACCTGGCGCCGTTCGCCCGGCAGGTGGCGGGCGCCACGGCCGTTCCGCATCCGACCAAGGAGCAGCGCGCCGAGCTGAGGGGCGACAACCGGCAGCGCCCCCGTCGGCGTGCGGTCTTGGGTGAACGCAGCGGGGGATCCGCACCCGACGCGAATTGACAATGATTCGCATTTATGGGGAAATGTGGCCGTCCTCCCCGGCCTGCGGTTCTCCCCCATGTTCGTCTGCATCTGCCACGGCATCACCGACAGCACGATTCGCGAAGCCGCGGAAAACGGCTGCACGAGCGTGACCGAGCTGACGATGCGCACCGGCGCCGGTTCCACCTGCGGCAGCTGCATGGACATGGCCGCCGACCTGCTCGCCCGCCACGCGCCGGCCGAGCCTGGCTTCGCCGAACTCCCGGTGCTGCAAGCCGCCTGACGCGGCCGCCACTTCGCCATCCACCTGCCCGGTTCCGCTGCGTTGATGCAAACGCCTCGCGTTTCGTCGTCGCGTGCGCCAGAGCGCTAGCATCCGCGCATTCCCGCACGGAGCACTGGCATGAAGGGCGACCCCAAGGTCATCGAACATCTCAATCGGGCGCTCTACAACGAGCTCACCGCGATCAACCAGTATTTCCTGCACGCCAAGATGCTGAAGAACTGGGGCCTGAAGGAACTGGCCGAGCACGAGTACAAGGAATCGATCGACGAGATGAAGCACGCCGATCGCCTGGCCGAGCGCATCCTGTTCCTCGAAGGCCTGCCGAACTTCCAGGCGCTCGGCAAACTGCGCATCGGCGAGAACCCGCGCGAAGTGCTGCAAGCCGACCTCGCGCTCGAACTCGAAGCGTTGCCGACCCTGCGCGATGCGATCGCCCATTGCGAGAGCATCCGCGACTCGGTGAGCCGCCGGTTGTTCACCGACATCCTGGATTCGGAAGAAGAGCACATCGACTGGATCGAAACGCAGTTGGCGTTGATCGACCGCTTGGGCGAGGCGAACTACTTGCTGACGAAGATCGAGGAGTAAGCCTCAGACTTCGGCCGTGCGGCGTTTGCGCAGTCGCAACTGCAACGCCGCACGTGCGCGCTCGAATTCATCCGTCAGCATCGTCACCGCGACCGCGGGGCGATCCAGCGTTTCCATCCGCGCGCCAAGTTCGATGCGCTTGGCCGCGGCCGACAACGCCATCGCGCCCAGGTTCGCGCTCGAGGATTTCAAGGAGTGCGCTGCTTCGCGCAGTGCATTGAAGTCGGGCGCGAGCGCCGCGCGTTCGAGCTGTGCGAGCAGGTGCGGCGCGTCTTCCAGGAACACTTGCACGATGCGCGAGGCGTCCGCGCCGATGACGGCGTAGAGCTCGTCGAGCGCGCTGTCGTCGATGATCGGATCGATCGGCGCCGACAAGATCACGGTCGGCGTGGGCTCGGTCGGTGCGGCAGGCGGCTTCGGCGGCGCAACGGGCATGTCGGCGGACTCCACGGTCGGCATCGCGAATGATTGCGCGCGCGCCGGCGCCGGCATCGGCGCGACCGGCGTGGCGGGAATCGACGGCCCCGCATTCGCATCCGCGTACGCAGCCGCCGACGGCGCGCGCGCGCGCGGCGCTTCCTGCAGCCAGCGTCGCAGGCAATGTTCGAGTTGGCCGCGCGTCACCGGCTTGGCGAGGTAATCGTCCATGCCGGCGTCGAGGCAGCGCTGGCGGTCGCCGGCCATGGCGTTCGCGGTCATCGCGACGATCGGCAGATGGGGGCCGGTCGGATCGGCCAGTTCGATCTCGCGCCATTTGCGCGCGGCGCTGTACCCATCGAGCACCGGCATCTGGCAATCCATCAGCACGAGGTCGTAGTTGCCATCGCGCATGCGCATCAACGCCGCTTCGCCGTTGGTGGCGGTGTCGCACTCCAGGCCGAGCACGCTCAGCAGGCGCTGCGCGACGAGCAGGTTGACGGGATTGTCTTCGACGAGTAGCACGCGCGCCTGCCAATGCCGGGCGGGCTTGTCGCTGTCGCTGGCCTTGCGCTCTTCGGTCGTCTCGCCGCGCGTGGCGCGCAGTGCGAGCGCCGCGCGCAGCTCCGCATCCGGTGCCTGGCGGGGCAGCAGCGTCGCGCCGGTGTGCAGTTCCTGCGCCACTTCCTCGTCGGAATACAGATAGACCAGGCGCACGTCGCCGAAACTCGCGTGGCGGCCGACGTTGCGATGCAACGCAATCGCGGTATTGCGCATGCTCGCCAGGTCGGCGAGCACCACGCCGTAGGTCCACGGCGGCCCCTGCGTTGCGGCTGCGCGCAGGCGATCCAGCGCCTCCTGCGTCGTCTCCACCGTGGTGACGCGCAGGCCCCAGTTCGGCAGCAGCATGCTCAGTCGCGTACGCAGGCGCGCATCGGAGGTGAGCAGCAACAAACGCTGCCCGCTGAGGTCGGCTTCGCGCGTCGGCATGTCGCCAAGCACTTTCAACAGCGGGATTTCGAAATGGAAGGTCGCGCCGTGGCCGGCTTCGGATTGCACGCCGATGCGCCCGCCCATCAGGTCGACGATGCGATGGCAGATCGCCAGCCCCAGGCCCGTGCCGCCGTACAGGCGCGTGGTCGACGCATCCGCCTGCGTGAATGCATGGAACAAGCGCGATTGCGCATCGGCTGCGATGCCGATGCCGGTGTCGCGCACTTCGAAGCGCAATTGATGTTGGCTCGTGGTTTCGCCGACGCGGCGCACGCTGACCGAAATCGAGCCGCGCTCGGTGAACTTCACCGCGTTGCTGATCAGGTTCGTCAGGACCTGGCGCAAGCGCACAGGATCGCCGCGCACCGGCAGGCGCACGCCCGGATCCAGGTGCAGGTGCAGGCGCAGGCCCTTGGATTCGGCCGGGCGCTCCATCAGTTGCATGACCGCTTCGAGCAGGTCGCGCAGGTTGAAGGTCGTGGTTTCCAGTTCGAGTTTGTTCGCCTCGAGCTTGGAGTAGTCGAGGATGTCGTCGACGATGCGCAACAACTGCTGCGACGAGGTGTAGGCGGTGCGCACTAGTTCGTGCTGGTCGGGGAGCAGGCGCGCGTGCAGCAGCAGGTCGAGCATCGGCACGATGCCGTTGAGCGGCGTGCGGATCTCGTGGCTCATCGTGGCGAGGAATTCGCCCTTGGCCAGGACCGCGGATTCGGCCGCCTGCTTGGCCTTGGTCAATTGCTGTTCGAGTTCGTGGTGGCGCTGGATTTCGCGCTGCAACTGGTCGACCTGGAACTGTCCCCGCTCGGCCTTGTCCTCCATCGCCGCCATCTGCTGGTCGCGGCGATGCAACACGTAAACGACCGCCATCAGTGCGATCAGCGCGGTCAGCACGAAGAGGATCGCGGCGAACTGCCACGGCCCCTCGATCCCGCCCGCCTCCAGCGCCAGTGAAACCGCCGCACCGGCGGCGGCGCCGAGCGCCAGCCACCGCATCGTGAGCCAGCGGCTCGTGGCCTGGCGTTCGGGCATCAGAGCACCGCGTTCTTGAAGTCGAAGTCGAGCTCGCTCGCCGCCTGTTGCACGAGGTTGCCCTGGATGAAGTCGATGCCGCTCATCCACAGCGTCGCCGCGGCTTGCGGATCTTCAACGCTGTGGCCGATCACCTGCAGGCCCTGGCGATGCGCGCGATCGATGGAGGTGCGCATGGCATCGCGCAATGCGCCGCCGTCGGCGTGCGCATAACGCGCGGAGAGCCGGATGTAGCCGAGCGGCAACTGCGACAGCAACGCATCGGCATCCGGCGAATGCTCGTACTGGCTCAGGCAGAACTGCACGCCCACCGGCACGAGTTGATCGCAGAAGGTCTTGAGCGTGACCGCGTGGATCAAGGCATCGGCCAGGCGGATGTCGATGACGAGCGAGGGGCCTTCGAGCCCGCGCACCGCGATGGCGGAGGCGAGCCATTCGGAATACGCATCGCGCGCAAGCGTGCGCGACGACTGCGGCACGAACAGCCGCACCGGCCGGCTCTGCGCACGGCGCTGTTGCAACACGTCGAGTGCGCGCTCCAGGACCCAGCGATCGATGTCGTGGATCATGCCGGCCTGCTCGGCGGCGGGCACGATCTCGGCGGCGTTGTGCAAGGTGCCGTCGGAGGCCTGCATGCGCAGCAGCGTCTGGTATTGCGCTTCGTCGCCGCCGGCGACGGCGACGATCGGCTGGTAGATCAACTCGAAGCGATCATCCGCGAGTGCGTCGCGCAGGTAGTCGGACAAGTCGCTGGTCTGGCCGTGGTCCGGCGGTTCGAACGCGAAGATGCCCAGCGCCTGCGAGCGCGCGTGGCGCGAGGCCTGTTCGGCGGCTTCCAGCGCGCCGCCGGCATCGGTGAACCCATGGCGCAGCGCGGTGTAGCCCACCGTGACGCGCAACTTGATGACATGCCCGTCTACGTCGAAGGGCTTCTGCGACAGCCCGTCGCGCCACACGCGCGCCTGGCGGTCGAGTGCCAGGTCTTCCAGGCTGGGCGTGTAGACCAGGAACGAGTGGTCGTTCAGGCGCGTGGCCGGATGCGCCCCGGCGAGGGCGCCCAGGCGCCGGCCGGCTTCGGTCATCAGGCGTTCGAGGGCGGCGTAGCCGAAGCGTTCGCGCAACGTCGAGGTGCCTTCGATCTCGAGGAAGTAAATGCCGCCGGCGCTCGCGGGCAACGCGGTGCTCAACTGCTGCAGCAACACCGGGCGCGCCATCAGCCCCGTCGCCGGGTGGCGGCTGCCTTCGGTCATGCGTTGCTTGCCGAGGATGCGCGCGCGCTTGACGCGGCTTTCGATGGCGGCGATCAGATGCCGCGGGCGAATGGGCTTCTGCAGGAAATCGTCGGCGCCGACTTCGAGCACTTCGTACTGCTTCTCCGGATCCGGATCGCCGGTGAGGAAGACGATGGGCGTATGCAGGAACGATTCGTGCGCGCGGATCATCGTCGTCAGTTCGGTGCCCGACATGCCGGGCATGTGCAGGTCCATCAGCACGAGGTCGGGCTTGACGCGCTGCATCATGTCCAGCACGTCGCGCGATTCGGCGGCGACGACCGCTTCGATGCCGGCGCCGTTCAACACGCCTTCGGCGAACATCGCCTGCGCGCGGTCGTCCTCGACGATCAGCACGCGGTAGGGCGGTTCTTCGCCCGTGCCCAGCGGAGGAAGGGGGACATTGTCGGGAACGGTTGCCGACGCCGATGCATCGGAAGCGGAGGCTTGCAACGATTCGGGCGAGGCGTCCTGCGAGGCCGCGTCCTGCGCGGTACCCGCGGGCGGGGCGTCTTCGCTCCAGCGGCGCCAATAGGCTTGCGGCGGCGTTTCAGCGCGCGCGGCCGCCTCGTCTTCGGCCGCCTTGGTGGCGGAAGGCAAGTGCAGCAGCAGGTTTTCGGCGACCGAGATCAGCTGCGCGGTCGAAGCGGCGTCCGGCATGTGCTGCGAGACGCGCGCCGACGACATCTGCGCGTGCAACTGCGCGAGCATGCCCGCCCAGCGCTGGTCGAGGCGCACGGCCTGCCCGTGGAGGCGGTCGATTTCGTGCGCGATCTGTTCGAACGAGCCGGGGTCCCAGCCCATCGCGCGGCGGCTGCGCAAATGTTGCGCAAGCCCGTCGACGCCGTCGCGGAACTGCGACAGCGGATCAGTCGACGCCTGTTGGCGTTTTTTGGTGGCGGGCATCGGCTCCCCCGGCGTGTGCCGCCATTATCCCTTGCTCCCCATCAAGGGAAGAGCACGGAAACTGGATACGCCTTCGGCCAGCCGCTTGCAAGCCGTGACGCGATGCTCAATGCGGCACATTCGTTGCCGCCGGCACCGTGCGGGGCCCGAAGAGCGCGCGGCGCACGCGCTGCCACACCCACCACACCGCGGTGGCCATCAGCACGCTGATCCCGATGACGATCGCCAACGCGATCCAGGGATGCGCGAAGGCGAGCGCGAGCCCGCCGACCACCGCGGCATCCTCGGTCACCGAGGCGGTCCAATTGCTCACCGGTTCGGGGGATGTGTTCAGTAGCGCGCGGCTGCCGGACTTCAGCACGTGGCTGGTCAAGGCCACGCCCGCGCCGGTGGCGAGCATGCCCGCCCCCAGGTGGCCGTCCGGCGAGAGCGTCGCCGCGGCGAGAAACGCGCCGACGGGCACGCGCAGCACGGTGTGCAACAGGTCCCACCCCGAGTCGACGCCGGGGATCTTGTCGGCGAAGAACTCCGCCGCCGCGAGCACGCCCGAGGTGCCGAGCACCCACGGGGAGGTTGTCGGCTCGAGCGCGGTGGGGAGGTCGAGCCAGCCCATCGCGCCGGCCAGGCCGATGCCGAACACCGTCAGGTACACGCGGATTCCCGCCAGCCACGCCAGCAGGATCCCGATCGCGAAAAGGTGCGCTTCGGACATGGCAGTTTTCCTCCATCGGCCGGCGGGCAAAGGCCGTACACTCGCCGGCCCGAGTATAGGCACGGTCCCCGTGTCGTCCCGTGGAGCCCGCCGATGGAGCCGACCCCCAGGCCCAGCCCGCAATTCGAGATCGTCCCGCGTGAAGGCCGCGGCCGCCCGCCGTCCTGGGGCTGGCTCGTGGCGGCGTTGGTGCTCGGCCTGCTCGTTGGTGGCGGATTGGCGTGGTGGCTCGGCAAACCCGCGATCGGGTCGCCCGAAGCCCGCATCGCGCAAAGCGAGGGCCGCCTGAAAGCCGCGCAGGCCCAGCTCTCCGAACTTGAACAACGCGTCAGCACCCTGAAACGTTCCGACGAGATCACCCGGGACGCCAACCGCGACGTGCAGGCGATGCTGGCCGACAAGGACGAACAGATCTCGAGCCTGCGCGCGGATGTCGCGTTCTACGAACGTTTCGTCGGCAGCGGCGGCGAGCGCAAGGGCCTGTCGGTGCATTCGGCCGAATTCGAACGCGAGGCCGGCGGCAGTTGGCGCTACCAGGTGGTGCTCACGCAAAGCCTCAATCGCGGCGCGGTGAGCCAGGGCGAAATGAAGTTCGACGTCGAAGGGGTGAGGGAAGGGCGCCTGACGACGGTGAAGTGGGACGAGATGCAACAAAAGCCCGCGGCGACGGGGCAACAATACGAATTCCGCTATTTCCAGCGGCTCGGCGGCAGCATCGTGTTGCCCGCCGGATTCACGCCGCAGCGCGTCAAGGTGGCGCTGCGCGGCAAGGGCGCGAACGTCGACATGGCGCTCGCGTGGACACAGATGTCGACACCCGGGGAGTAAGTGGGATGTTCAAGAGTTCGCAAGCAAAGCCTTCCGCGCGCGACGGCCAGGCCGTCGACACGCTCATCGGCCCGCAGGTCACGGTTCGCGGGGATATCGAATTCAGCGGCGGGCTGTACGTCGAGGGCCGCATCATCGGCCGCGTCACCGCCACCGAGGGCACGCAGGCCGTGCTCATGCTGTCCGAACACGGCTGCATCGTCGGCGAGGTGCGCGCACCGGTCGTGATGATCGACGGCCGCCTGGAGGGCGATGTCCATGCCTCCGAGCGCATCGAGCTGGCGGCCAAGGCCCGGGTGCAGGGCAACGTGCACTACCGCGTGGTCGAGATGCATGCCGGCGCCCAGCTGACGGGCCAGCTCGTCCACGTCGATGCCACCGTTGCCGCCGCGCATGAGCCACCGACACTCGTGGCCGTCGCCTGAAGCCGGTGGGCGTAAATTCCTGTTTTCGCGGCGTTTCCGCGCGCGCCGCTTGATTGCGGCGCCTTCGGCCCGCATCTTGTCGCGATGGAACTGATCGAATTCCCCACCTGGCAGCAGCTGGACGCCCCCGTGCAGTTCTCGCCGGCGGCGGCCGCCAAGGTGCGCGAGCTCATCTCGGAGGAAGGCAACGCCGACCTCAAACTGCGCGTGTACATCCAGGGCGGCGGGTGTTCGGGGTTCCAGTACGGGTTCGAGTTCGACGAATCGCGCGGCGATGACGACATCGCCGTGGAAACCGACGGCGTGACGCTGCTCGTCGATCCGCTCAGCCTGCAATACCTGATGGGTGCGGAAGTGGATTACAGCGAGAGCCTGCAGGGCGCGCAGTTCGTCATCCGCAATCCCAACGCGAAGACCACGTGCGGCTGCGGCAGCAGCTTCACGGTGTGACGCAGCCGTCGCCTTTCGCTTTCGTCGACGGCGCGCTCGATCGCGCCGACCATCTTCGCGACGACGCCGAAACCCTTGCAACGCTCTGGCCGCAGGCCCGGATCGTCGTGCTGGAAGAAGACGGCCGCGCATTCGCCGACAGCGACGATGCCCTGCTCGCGCCGGAAGGCTGGTCGCTCGGTGGCGGGCCCGGCACCGCGATCTTCCTCGGCCTGAAAGACGGGCAGGCGTGGTTTGCCCAGTCGGCGAAGACCGTCGGGTTCGACGCACCGGGGCGCATCGACCTGCGCAGTGCCGCAACGCAATGGCCGATCTTCGAAGCCACCGTATTCGCGCAAGCGCGCGCGATGCTGCACTGGCACGCGCGCCACAGGTTCTGCGGCGTGTGCGGCGGCGAACTCGGATTCGTGCGCGCCGGCTGGCTCGGCCAGTGCGCGCGCTGCGGCAGCGAACATTACCCGCGTACCGACCAGGCGATCATCGCCGCGGTTACCGACGGCAAGCGCCTGCTGCTCGGGCGTCAGCGCAACTGGCCGCCGCGGCGCTGGTCGGTGATCGCCGGTTTCGTGGAACCCGGCGAATCGCTGGAACAAACCGTCGCCCGCGAAGTGCTCGAAGAAACCGGCGTGCGCGTGCGCTCGTGTCGTTACGTCGCATCGCAACCCTGGCCGTTCCCCGGTTCGCTGATGCTGGGTTTCCTCGCCGAAGCGGGCCCCGATGTCCCCGTGGTGGGGGAAGAGCTGGACGACGCGCGCTGGTTCGATGCCGATACCATCGAAGCCGGACTGGCGCGCGACTGGGCCGTGGGACCGGAGGAAGAGGAAGGCGGCATCGCGTTGTCCGCGCCGATTTCCATCGCCCGTTGGTTGATCCAGTCGTGGTTGGCATCCGTCACGCGCTGAATGCGCATGGGATGATTCCGTATCATCCCGCTGACGGGTCCGATGTCGCGGATCCGCTCGCCCGAGGTCGTCGATGTCCATTACGTTGATCGCCGTCGTCATCGCGCTGATCGTCGGCCATTCGATGCCGGCGCTGGTCGCGTTGCGTCGCTACGATTGGTTCATCCGCTGGCTCGAATGGCTCGCTGCGCAACTGGGCGACAACGCATCGTGGCGCGGTGCGGGCGGCATGTTGTTCGCGATCGGCCCGCCGCTGCTGCTGGTCGCGTTGTTGCAAATCGCCTTGCGGCACGATTTCTACGGGTTCCCCGCCTTCCTGTTCGCGCTCGCCGCGTTGTTCTATGCGTGGGGCCCGCGCGACCTGGACCACGATGTCGAAGCGGTGGTGAGCGCCGCCGATCCCGTTGCGCGGCGCGAGGCCGCCGCGCGGCTGTTCCCGGACGAAGTCGAACCCGTGCTCGACGGCGGTTCGCTGGTCGAAGCGGTGTTCCGTTGTGCGCTGTGGCGTTGGTTCGGCGTGTTGTTCTGGTTCCTGCTGCTCGGTGCGTTCGGCGCCCTGCTGTATCGCCTGGTGTCCCTGTGCGCGCAGGGCGAAGCGCGCAGGCGCTTGCCCGAGGGCGCGTCGCAGGCGGCGCGCACGCTGCTCGCCTTCCTGGATTGGCCCGTCGCGCAATTGATGACACTGTCGCTCGCGCTGGTCGGCAATTTCGACAGCGTGTTCCAGGCCTGGAAGACCGCCGGCGGCGCGGGTTACACGGGCGACACGCGCTTCCTCGCGGCCGCCGCGCGCGCCAGCGTGCGCAGCGAGCTGGCGGACGAAGCGCTGGACGAGATCGATACCGAATACGTTGCCGACGGGGGCGTGGCCGTTTCGCGCGGCATGCCCGGCCTGCCCGAATTGCGCGACGCGATGAGCCTGGTGTGGCGCATCCTGCTGTTGTGGCTGGCGGTGCTGGCGTTGTTCGTGATCGCCGGATGGGTGGCGTGACCACGCATTGAACGGCGTCGGCTGCGCGCCGCGCTCAGCGTTTCCGCTTCTGCTCGTTCTCGCGCAGCGTCTCGATCAATTCCCGCACGACCTTGCGCGCCTTTGGCGGCAATGCGATGAACGCGTCGATCGCATGTTGATCCATCGCCGGAATGCGAAATTCGACGCGCGTCTCGCGAACGCGGGAAGTCGCCTCCGTTCCATACTGCAACGCGGTAGGTTCGATACGGAGCAGGTGCGCCAACACGATGAGATTGCGCTGACGCGGGATGCTCTTTCCGTTCAACCAACGCGAAACCGCTTGCGGCGTGGTGGGATCACCGCCATGCCTGGCAAGGAGGTAAGCGATTTCCGACGCGCTCTGCCTATAACCAGCGGCTTTCAATGCACTTCGTAGGCGCTCGCCGAACAGGGCCTGTTCGCGTTTCATGGCGCCGACGTTAGGCGCTGGCGCGCGAACGCCTCGCAATTATCGCGTTATCCTCATCGAACCAATCGGGTTCATGGCAGGTAATTCGCGATGGCCACCTCGCTTCTCGAACGGCTGCCGCGCCTGGTCGCGCATGGGCGCCGGCAAGCACAACGGCTGATGGAATCGTCCGACGGGCGGAATCGCGAACGCGCGGTGCCGGTCGAATTGGTGCACGCGCCCGACGACCCCGCGCAACAGCATCGCGCGCCCGTGCGCCGCGTGTTGTGCGGCGCACCGGCACTGTGCGTCGCCGCCCTGATCGCCGAACAACGGCAAGGCATCGGCGCCCCGCCGGGCCGCATCGTGCTCGACCTGCATCCGGCGGGCGAGGACGACACGCTTGCGATGCGCCTGGTGCGGTGGACACCGTGTTTCGCATTGTTGCGCACGCTGGCGCCGCGGGCGGCCTTGTTCATCGATCCTCCGCCGAACGAGAATGCGCCCGTGCAACTGGTGCTCGATGCATTCGGTTGGCCGGAATCGAGCCGCAATGCGGCCGGGCGCGATGCCACCGCGCTGTTGCTCGCCGACGATGCGGCGCGCCTGGCGGATCTTGCACTTGCGCACACGGCGTGGGTCGCCTGCGCCCGCGACGCTGCCGGTTGCGCCGCGTTGCGTCGCACGTTGCTGCTGCGTGGCGACACCACGTTCCGCATCGACGCCGTCGGCGCCACGCCCGCCGAATGGACGCGCCGGAACGCCGCGGCGCAACCGGTCAACGCCATGCATGCGGCGCTCGTCGCGTTCGGCGCGAAAGCGCTTCCGCTGCCGGCGGTGTGCACGACGCCCGCGGGGCGGCGCCGCGCAGGCGGTGACGTCCTGCTCGGCGAAATCGTGCGCGACGGCGACCCCACGCTGGTGTGGGTGGACGCACCCGATCGCCGCACCGGCGAGTCCACGCTGAGCCGCGCGATCACCCGCCGCGAACATGGCCACTATCCGCGCGTGATCGTGCTGGGCTGGCACTTCACGCCCACGTTGTCGCAACACTTGGCGATGCGCTGCGATTCACGCATCGACGTGCTCGGCATCCGCTGCCATCCCCGCGGCGAACGCGGGCCATCGTTGCGGGTCGATCCGAGGGGGTTCACCGCGGTCGGCGGGTTGGCCCGGGCATGGGTGGACCGCGAACGCTCGCGCGGCACCCCCGATGTCGAATGGCTCGTCGTGCAGCTTGGCGAAACGCGCGGCGATCCGCCCGTGGAGTGGGCAGTCGATCCTGCGTACGACGGCCTCGTCTTCCATGGTGCGTGGCATGCCTTGCGCGATGCGCACGCCGGCGTTCGCACCGTCCGACTGCGCCTCCCATGGCAGCTCGCGCCACGCCGCGTGTGCATCCGCGCGCTCGATGCCCAGGGGCGCGCGAGCGAGTTGCTGTTCGTCGTCCATGCCGATCCCGCTGCCGGACCGGCGCAAGCGCATGCCGTCCCCGCGCGGGCGCCGGCCAGCGCGCAGGTCGAGGCGCTCTGCTAGGCTCCGCGCCATCCCCGGCGGCGGTTGCACGGAATGGCGCACAACCAGTTCGAACTCCTCCGCCAGCGGCGCTTCCTGCCGTTCTTCGCGACCCAGTCGCTCGGCGCCTTCAACGACAACGTCTTCCGGCAGGCCATCATCGGCCTGCTGTTCTACATGGGGGTGGCGAGCGGCGAGCGCAGTTTCTATACGAACCTCGCGCCCGCGATCTTCATCCTTCCTTATTTCCTGTTCTCCGCCACGGCCGGGCAGATCGCCGAGAAGCTGGAGAAGTCGCGCCTGATCCGCATCACCACGATGATGGAGATCGTCATCATGTCGGCGGCCGCGGTCGGCTTCGTGATGCAGAACATGGTGCTGCTGCTGATCGCGTTGTTCTCGACGGGCGTGCAATCGGCGCTGTTCGGGCCGGTGAAATATTCGATCCTGCCTTCGGTGCTGAAACCCGAGGAACTCACGGGCGGCAACGGCCTGGTCGAGATGGGAACGTCGGTGTCGATCCTCGTCGGCATGTTGCTCGGCGGCATGATCTTCCAGGTGGCAGGCCAGAGCGGGCCGATCGTCGCGGCGACGGCGGTCATCCTGTTCGCCATCGCGGGCAATCTCGTCAGTCGCGCGATCCCCCCGACCGAGGCCGCCGCACCGGACCTCAGGGTCGGCTGGAATCCGATCCCCGAATCCATTCGCGTCCTCGCGCTGGTGCGCAAGCAAATCGCGGTGCGCAATTCGGTGCTCGGCGTGTCGTGGTTCTGGTTCGTCGGCACGATGCTCACTGCGCAACTGCCGACCTACGGCGACGAAAACCTCGGCGGCGACGTCTCGACCTACACCGTCCTGCTCGCGGTGTTCTCGATCGCGACCGGCATCGGTTCGGTGCTGTGCGAAAAGCTCTCGGCGCGCACGGTCGAAATCGGCCTCGTGCCGCTCGGCGCTTTCGGCATGAGCGTGTTCCTGTTCGTGCTGGCGCTCTGGCTGCCGGAAGCGGGCGCGACGTATGCGCATGGCCTGGTGCACACGATCGTCGCGCTCGGCGGCATCGGCCTGTTCGCCGGCTTCTACGTCGTGCCGCTGTTCGCGTTGATCCAGAGCCGCACGCCCAAGGGCGAGCTTTCCCGCGTGATCGCGGGGATGAACATCCAGAACGCGGGCTTCATCGTGCTCGCCGCGGTGCTCGGCATCGTCGGCCTCCAGTACGCGCACCTCACGATCCCGCAGTTGTTCCTCGCGCTGGCGATCGCGAACACGCTCGTTGCGCTCTGGATCTTCACGGTCGTTCCCGAATTCCTGATGCGGTTCCTCAGTTGGGTGCTGGTGCGCGCGCTGTATCGCCTGCGCGCACGCGGCATCGAGGAGAACGTCCCGGACGAGGGTCCCGCGTTGCTGGTTTGCAACCACGTCAGTTACATGGATGCACTGATCCTGGCCGCGACCATCCCGCGCCCGGTGCGCTTCGTCATGTACTACAAGATCTTCAACATCCCGGTGATGCGGTGGATCTTCCGCACCGCGAAGGCGATCCCGATCGCCGGCGCACGCGAGCACCCGGAACTGATGCAACGCGCATTCGACGAAATCGACGCCGCGCTGGCCGAAGGCGAGCTCGTGGGCATCTTCCCGGAAGGCGCGCTGACCAAGGATGGGCAGATGAGCAAGTTCAAATCGGGCATTGAAAAAATCCTGGAACGCCGCGAAGTCCCCGTCGTTCCGATGGCCCTGCGCGGCATGTGGGCCAGCATGTGGAGCAAGCGCGACAGCCGCCTGCAGCGCATGCGCGTGCCGAGGCGCTTCCGCGCGCATATCGAAGTGATCGCCGATGCGCCGATCGCCGGTCAGGTCGCGACCGCGGACTTGCTGGAAGCGAAGGTGCGTGCGTTGAGAGGGGACGCGGCGTAAAGGGTGATCACCCCTCCCCACGCTCCCGCGCAATCGCCCGCCACCCGATGTCGTGGCGATGGAATTCGCCCGGCCAGGAGATCCCCGCGATTTCCGCGTACGCGCGCTGCTGCGCTTGTTCGACCGTATCGCCCAGGGCGCAAACGCACAGCACGCGGCCGCCGGAGGTCACGACGTGTTGGCCTTCGATGCGCGTGCCGGCGTGGAAGACCTTCGTCTCTTCCACGTCGGGGACGTCGATCGAGTTGATCGTGTCGCCCACGCGCGGCGTGGCGGGGTAGTGCTCGGCCGCCATCACGACGCCGAGCGATTTGCGCGGGTCCCAATCGGCTTGCGTCGTCGACAATGTGCCGTCGATCGCCGCTTCAACGAGGTCCACCAGGTCCGAGCGCAGGCGCAGCATCACCGGTTGCGTTTCCGGGTCGCCGAAACGCACGTTGTATTCGATGACCTTGGGCGCGCCGGATGTATCGATCATCAGGCCTGCATAGAGAAAACCGGTGAACGGCGCGCCATCGGCGATCATGCCGCGCACGGTGGGTTCGACCACCTCGCGCATCACGCGCGCATGCACTTCGGGCGTGACCACGGGCGCGGGCGAATACGCGCCCATGCCGCCGGTGTTCGGGCCGGTGTCGCCATCGCGCGCGCGCTTGTGGTCCTGCGAGGTCGCCATCGGCAGCGCATGCGTGCCGTCGACCATCGAGATGAAGCTCGCTTCTTCGCCTTCGAGGAATTCCTCGATCACCACGCGCGCGCCGGCGGCGCCGAAGGCTTCGCCCGACAGCATGTCTTCGATCGCGTGCTCGGCGTCGGCCAGCGTCATCGCGACGATCACGCCCTTGCCGGCGGCCAGACCATCGGCCTTCACCACGATCGGTGCGCCCTTCGAACGCACGTAGGCGAGCGCTTCGTCGATCTTCGTGTGCACCGCGTAATGCGCGGTCGGAATCCCGTGGCGTGCCAGGAAATCCTTTGCGAACGCCTTGCTGCCTTCCAGCTGCGCCGCGGCCGCGGTCGGCCCGAAGATGCGATGGCCTGCGGCGCGAAAGCGATCGACGACGCCGGCCACGAGCGGTTGTTCCGGCCCGACGACGGTCATTGCGACACCTTCGCGTTCGACCAGCGCCAGCAAGCCGTCAATGTCCTGCGCATCCACGCCGACGTTGCGACATTTGGCTTCCGTCGCCGTTCCCGCATTTCCGGGCGCAACGAGCACTTCGGTCGCGCGTGCCGATTGCGCGAGCTTCCAGGCCAGCGCGTGTTCGCGGCCGCCGGAACCGATGAGGAGGATCTTCATGCGTTGCTCCGTCGCTGGCGTATCAATGGCGGAAGTGGCGGATACCGGTGAACACCATCGCGATGTCGTGCTCGTCCGCGGCGGCGATGACTTCGCTGTCGCGCATGGAACCACCCGGCTGGATCACGGTGCGAATCCCGGCCACCGCCGCCGCATCGATGCCGTCGCGGAACGGGAAGAACGCATCCGAGGCCATCGCCGATCCCGGCACCGCCAGGCCCGCTTCCTCGGCCTTGAGCGCGGCGATCTTCGCCGACACCACGCGGCTCATCTGGCCCGCGCCAATGCCGATGGTGCGGTGGTCGCGGGCATACACGATCGCGTTGGACTTTACGTATTTGGCCACGCGCCAGGCGAAGAGCAGGTCTTCGAGTTCCTGCGGGGTCGGCGCGCGCCGGGTGACGATCTTCAGTTCGTCGCGCGTGACTTCGCGGATGTCGCTGGTCTGCATCAGCAGGCCCGAACCCACGCGCTTGACGTCGGCGTTGTTGCGGCCATCGCCATGCGGGATGCGCAACACGCGCACGTTCGCTTTCTTCTTCGCGTAGTCGAGCGCGGCGGCGTCGAACTCCGGCGCGATCAGCACTTCCACGAACTGGCGGTCGAGGATCGCCTTCGCCGTGGCGCCATCCAGTGCACGGTTGAACGCGATGATGCCGCCGAACGCGGAGGTCGGATCCGTGGCGTACGCCAATTCATATGCCGTGCCGACATCCACCGCCTCGGACACGCCGCAGGGGTTGGCGTGCTTGACGATCACGCACGCGGGCCGTTCGAACTGGCGCACGCATTCCCAAGCCGCGTCGGCGTCGGCCAGGTTGTTGAAGGAGAGCTCCTTGCCCTGCAGCTGCGTGAACGTCGCCAGCGTGCCCGGCACCGGCCAGAGGTCGCGGTAGAACGCGGCCTGCTGGTGCGGGTTCTCGCCGTAGCGCAGGTCCATGACCTTCACGAAGTTGCTGTTCTGTTGCGCCGGGAAATGCGCGCGCGTGCCGTCCTCGTTGATCGAGGACAGGTAATCGCTGATGAACGCGTCGTACTGCGCGACGCGGTTGAACGCGGCGACCGACATCGTGAAACGCGTGCGCGCCGACAGCGTGCCACCGTGCCCCGTCAGCTCCTCGACCAGGCCGGCGTACTGCATCGGATCGGTCGCCACGGCGACGCGCGCGAAATTCTTCGCCGCCGAGCGCAGCATGGCCGGGCCGCCGATGTCGATGTTCTCCACGATGTCTTCCATCGTGCTGTTCGGGTCGATCGCCACTTTTTCGAACGGATACAGGTTCAGCACCAGCAGGTCGATCGGCGCGATGCCGTGCTGCGCCATCACTGCATCGTCCGTGCCGCTGCGGCCGAGCAAGCCGCCATGCACCAGCGGGTGCAGCGTCTTGACGCGGCCATCCATCATTTCGGGGAATTGCGTCAGCTCGCTGACATCGCGCACGGCCAGGCCCGCGTCGCGCAAGGCTTTCGACGTGCCGCCGGTGGAGACCAGTTCGACGCCCAGCTTCGCCAGCGCGCGCGCCAGTTCGACCAGGCCGGTCTTGTCGGAAACGGAGAGCAGGGCCCGGCGAACGGGCAGTCGGTCGGCGGACATCGGGGGAACCCGGGATGTGGGGCCGCGAATTATAGCGGCGTGGGCGCATCGCCCGCCGCGCGGGCTCAGCCGAGCCCGTAATCCCGCAGTTTCTTGCGCAGCGTGGCGCGGTGGATGCCGAGCATCGTGGCCGCGCGGCTCTGGTTGCCTTCGCAATGGTTCAGCACTTCGGCGAACAGCGGGATTTCGAGCTCGCGCAGCGCGATGTTGTACAGGTCTTCGGTTTCGCATCCGTCCAGGTCGCGCAAGTAGCGGCGAACGGAATTGGCGACGTGCTCGCGCAGCGGCGGACGCGAGCCGCGGTTGTCTTGACGGTCGGCGGCGGCGTTCAAACGACTTCCCCTGCTGCGATGGCGCGCCCGCTCGATCCGAACGGGAGGGGGAGTCTAGCGCGGCGGCGGGGCGCGTTGCATCACCCGCGATGACCGCTCAGCGGAATTCGAAACTGAAGGCGACGACACCCGGCGCGGGCTCGACAACCGCCAGGGTGATCGCCGCGGTCTGGCCGGGGCCGAGCGTCGTTTGCGTAGTGGAAACATCGCCCAGGTATTCGCGTGCAGTGAACGCGCGCGAACCGAGCACGCGCCCGTCGATGTCCGACAGGCTCACCACCAGGCGCGGCCAGGCTTGCGCCCAGCGCGCATCGTTGCGAAAGCTCGCGTCGATCTGCAGCGTGCCCGCTGCACTCGGATGCGGGCGCACGTCGCGGCTGAGCATCGTGAAGGCTTCAGGATCGCGCCACGCGGGCAACGTGCATTGCAACAGACTGCACAGCGCGGACATCGCCGGGCGCCAGCGCGCGTTTTCGGCGAGCGCATCGCGTTGCGCGAGCAGCAATTGCAGCATCAGCAACAACGACAACGCGCCGATGGCGGCCAAAGACGTCCAGCGCGTCGGCATCGCACCGCGCAAGCCTGCACGCGTGCGCGCGAAACTCGGAGCGTTAAGCGCCGCGCGCGGTTTCGGTGCCGGGGAGAGCGCGGGTGGCTGAGGGACGACGGGCGGTAATGCAGGTTCCGGTACCGGAGCGACGCCTTCGGGCGCGGTGCGCTGCTGTTCCGGTTCCGGTTCCGGTTTCGGTTCCGGTGCAGGTGCAGGTGCAGATGCAGGTGCAGGTGCGACCACGGGTGTTGCCGTCGCGCGCAAGGCTTCGACCGCAAGCGCGGCTTCGACCGGTGTTTGCGCGAGCGGAATGAATTCGATGGGCGGGGCTTCGATGCCGGCCGGTTCGAGCGGCGCTGCGGAATCGGGGGATTCGGCAGAGCGCGTTGCGACGCCCGGTGTCTCGACCGCAGGCGTTTCGACGACTGCCGCGTCCTGCGCGGCCGCCGCCGCGCGCTTCGCGGCGCGCTCGCGCAAGGATGGCACGGGTCTTACGGTGGCTTTCTTCTTCGCCTCCTCCGCCGGTGGCGTCGTTTCGACCACCGCCTTCTCGACCTTCGGCTTGGCCTTGGGTTTGATCGAGGACCACAAGGCCGCCAGGCGCACGGACATCGTGGGGCCGGCAGGCCGCTGCGGTTTCGGTGGCGCGGGTGGCTTCGCTACGGGCGCCGGCGTCGCCGGCTTTTCGCGCTTGCGCTTCGCGGGCTTCTCGGCGGCTTGCGATGCACGCGCCTTGTGCGGCGGCTTTTGCGCCATCAAGGCGATGACCGCATCCTCGCTGCGTTGGGCTTGCGGCGGTGCGGCTTCGGGTTCGGTTGCGGCTTCGGATTCTGCCGGCGGCTCGGGGGGTGCCGCAGCTGCCTCCACTTGCGCGGGGCGTTCGGACGGCGCGTCGGTGGTTTCGACCGCTCCCTGCACTTGCGCGTCCAACGGCTTCCCGCAATTCGGACAGACCTCCGGCGGCCGACCGCTGCGCGGATCGACCGTCACCAGGAACTGGCAGTGGGGACACAGGACGAACATGCGGCTATTCAAGCACGCCGCGACGCACCGGGCTCAGGCCGCGCGCACGCCGTCGATGCGAATCCAGTCACCTTCCTGCGCGACGGCCAGGGCGTCGAACCATTCCCCGTAGCGGTCGAGCAGCGCGTCTTCCTGGCCGGCGAGGATGCCCGACAGCGCGATCCGACCGCCCGGTGCCACGCGCGAGGCCAGCGTCTGGGCGAGGGCATCCAGCGCCGAGGCCAGGATGTTGGCGACGACGATCGGATACTGCGAGACGGGTTCGTCGTCGGGCAGGAACACGTTCATTCGCTCGTCGACACCGTTGCGTTTCGCATTGTCGGCCGTGGCGAGCAAAGCCTGCGGATCGTTGTCGACGCCCACCGCGCGCGCTGCGCCCAACTTCAGGGCCGCAAGCGCGAGGATCCCCGAACCGCAGCCGAAGTCGAGCACCGTCAACCCATCCAGTTGCCCGGCATCGGCGAGCGCATCGAGCCACTGCAGGCACAACGACGTCGTCGGATGCGTGCCCGAACCGAACGCCAGGCCCGGATCCAGGCGCACGACGGCGGCGTCATGTGCCTGTGCTTCGAGCGGCAACGCGCGATTCCACGGCACGATCCACGTGCGCGCACCGAAGGCCAGCGGCACGTACTGATCCATCCAAGCGCGCTCCCAGTCCTGGTCCTCGACGCGGCGGAAGCTGGCGTTCGACCACGCCAATTCCGGATCGAAGGCTTCGAGCGCGGCGAGCAGCACGAGTGCGTCGCTGTCGGCATCGAACAACGCCGACAACGCGATCTCGCCCCACAGCGGCGTTTCACCAACGCCGGGTTCGAGGATCGCGTGTTCGTTGGGGGTATCGACGTCGGCGTCGAGCAGCGTCACTGCCAGCGCGCCGCTGTCTTCGAGCGCGCGTTCGTAACGCGGCTGGTCCTGTTCGCGGCAGCGCAGCGTGAGTTCGAGCCAAGGCATGGGCGGCAGTTTAACCGCCCGCTGCCGATCAGTGGCCGAGCAAGCCCTTCAGGAAACGCTTGCCCTTGGATTCGGGCGGCTGTTGCGGCTGGCCTTCCTGCTGCGCGGACTGTCCGGCATCGATCGACAGGCCGAGCATCGCCATCGTCGTCGACTTGTTGCGCACGCGCACGTTCCACTCCGGATTCCACGGCGTCTTCGGGTCGGCCGGTTTCGGCGGATACGCGATGTTCGTTTCCGGGCCGTAGGCGATCATCGACAGCATGCCGCCGCCCGGCTGCCCTTCCTTGCCGGCGAAGATGCCCTTCGGCATCGCGCACGAGGTGACCGTCGGCGCAAGGACCACCTTTTCCTTGATCCACTTCTCGACGGTGTTGGGCGCCACGTAATCGATGATCTGCATGCCGGCATCCGGCACTTCGGAACTGCTCCACAACACCATCGCATCGTCCTGCGTGCCGAAGGCCGCGAGGAAATAGCCCTTCGCGCGATCCACCGACTTCCAGTTCCAGGTCTGCCCCGTCGCCAGCGTGCCGGTGCTGCTCAGTGCGATGGCCGGCATGAAATCCTGTTGCTGCGTGAGATCGAACTTCATCGACTCGGGGACCTTCACCCCGTCGATGTCGTGGTTGCCGACGAGCGACGCGCCGGCCGGCACCATCTTGCGCAGCTTCTCGTTGGGCCACAGCGCGTAACGCGGATCGACCTTCGCATCGCGGTTGGGCGCGTAACGGCCGGACATCGCACTGGCGTACTGCGTGCCGCTGGTCGTGACCTTGCCGTTCTTCATTTCGAACTTGATCTCGCGGGGCTGGCCCGCGCGCACTTCGGTGCCGCAGCCCCAGTAGATGAGGATGCGCGCCTTGGCGTTGCCGTCGTTCATGCCGGGCGTCGAATGACCGCCGGGCTGCGAGGGCTCCTGCGCCTTCGGCGGGACCAGCGGCAAGGTCTTGCCGAGCTGCATTCCGGCGGGAATCAGGTCTTCGGCCTCGGCGCCGGGATTGAGCTGGTTGAGCAGCGCGACATCGAGGTAACGACCGGGCATGCCCGGCGTCTGCGCGGCGCCGTAATGGTTCTGCGCGGCATCGCCACCGAACATGCGCATCGCGAAACCGCCCATGCCGCCGCCCGTTTCCGACATGCCCGGCACGCCGGACATCGTGTGCGTGGCCACGTCCATCCACAGTTGCGTCTTCGGCAACTTGCCCGACTGGCTGGCGGCGGGCAGCGTGATCAGCGCGCCGACGAGGGCCGTGGCGAGCAATGCGCGTTTGGTGTTGCGGATGATCGAAGAGCGGGACATGCGAACGACCTCGACTTGAAGACCGGGAACGAAAACACCCGCAAGCTGGCGGGTGTGATCAGGGGAACGCGCGTTTACGGGCGAACCGGCCATGCCGGGCACCGGCCAATGTCGGGGTTCGTTCAGCCTTCGCGGCGCTCCTGCGCCTGGCGCGCGAGGATCCAATCGCGCCTGCGTCGCAGGATCCGGACGCCGTCGTGCAGGTAGTGCAGGCTGAAGGCGATCGTCAGGCCGATGAGCAGCAGGTGCCAATGGCCGCGCAGCATCGCATCGGGGTAGCGATGCACCAGCCACCACGCCAGACCCTGGAACGCGACCGCGGCCGGCATCAACGCCAGAATGTTCGCGCGTTGGTCGCGCACGATGTCCGCGTAGAGCAGGCGCTCTGCGTCGGTCGCGTCGTGCGCCTGCTTGCGCACCACGCGCAGGTCCCACGCATACAGGCCCCACACCGCGGCCGCGTAGCAGGCGTTGAGCGCGAACCACGATCTGGGATCGGCCACCTGCGTCAGTGCCGCGGCTTCGATCAATGTCGCGCCGAAGTAGCCGAACGTGTGCCCGAACTCGAGCGGCCACCCGATGAAGCTCAGGGTATGGATGAGCGAACGCGACCAGAAGATCAGGATCACGAGCAGCCCGGTGAAGATGTAGGGCCACGTCGTGTATTGCAGTTGCAGCAGCGGCTGCACGGCCGCGGTGGCCAGCACGGCGAGCGCAAGGCCCTGGATGATCGAGATCAGCGTCAGCTCGATGCCGACGACGGTCTTGTCGAGTTCTGTCTTGGCTTCGCGGCGGAAGTCGCCGGGGCTCATTGAGGCAAGTGATATTCGATGGGGACTATGCCGCGCACCGATTTCTGCGGGATTCGCCAACTACGCATCGTGCGCAGTGTCGAACGATCGAAGGTGTCGTTGCCCGAGGATTGCACGATCCAGGCGTCACGGATCTCACCGCATGGATTGCTCACGATACCGATCCTGACGATGCCCGTTTCGGGAATGTCCTTGTCGCGCCGGAGTGGGGGTGTCGGTGTCGGCATTGCAATCGGCCCCGGTTCGCACGCCTCGTTCATCACGAGCATCCACCATTCCTGCATCACCGTCGATGCCGGCGCGGCGGATTTCGGCTTCGGTGCGGCATAGGTCAGCGCACGGGCGCGCGAGGCCCCGCAGTTTGCTTCCGTGTCGCAATAGACATGGAGCTCGACGGCGTAATGCGCGGGTGTCGACCGATCGACCAGCCGGATCAAGCCGAGGCGATGTTCTCTCGTCTCGTCCTCGACGAAACGCCATCCATCGAAGACATCGGCAAGCGGGTCACCACCGTCCGCCTGGAGCCGGGACAGGATGGAGACATCCTCCCGATCCGGGGAATTCAAATGCGTCAGGGCCTTGTGGAACCCCACCAGGTCGGTGCCCGCATGCAGGACCACGGTGCGCCATTCCGTCGGCGCGGCGGAAACCGGGGGCACGGTGTCGTCGGCGACGGCCATGGCCGTCGCAAACAAGATGCCAAGCAGCAGCCATCTCGCCATTCCAAGCCCCGTCCGCGACGCGTTAGACGATCGACAGCGACTTCTCTTTCCGTTCTGCGAGCCGCTTTTCGAGATAGTGGATGTTCTGGCCGCCTTGCTGGAATCCACCGTCGGCCAGGATGCGCTGCTGCAACGGGATGTTCGTCTTGATGCCGTCGACGACCATTTCGCTCAGCGCCACGCGCATGCGGGCGATCGCGGTCGCACGGTCGGGGCCGTGCACGATGAGCTTGCCGATCATCGAGTCGTAGTTCGACGGCACGCGGTAGCTCTCGTAGATATGCGAATCCACGCGCACGCCCGGGCCGCCCGGTGCGTGGAAATGCTGGATCAGGCCGGGGCAGGGCATGAACGTGTCCGGATCCTCGGCGTTGATGCGGCATTCGATGGCGTGCCCGTTGAGCACGATGTCTTCCTGCCGAATCGACAGCTTGTGGCCGGCGGCGATCATCAACTGCTCGCGCACCAGGTCGATGCCCGTGACCATTTCGGTCACCGGATGTTCGACCTGGATGCGGGTGTTCATTTCGATGAAGTAAAAGCGCCCGTTTTCGTAGAGGAATTCGAACGTGCCCGCGCCGCGATAGCCGATGCGGATGCACGCTTCCACGCAGACACGGCCGATTTCCGCGCGCTGCTCGGGCGTGATGCCCGGCGCAGGCGCTTCTTCGACGACCTTCTGGTGGCGGCGCTGCATCGAGCAGTCGCGTTCGCCGAGGTGGATCGCGTTGCCTTGGCCGTCGGCGAGCACCTGGATTTCCACGTGGCGCGGGTTTTCCAGGAATTTCTCCATGTAGACCATGTCGTTGGAGAACGCGGCCTTCGCTTCGGTCTTCGTGGTCTGGATCGCGTTGTGCAAATGCGCTTCGGTATGCACCACGCGCATGCCGCGGCCACCGCCGCCGCCCGCGGCCTTCACGATCACCGGATAACCGATCTCGCGCGCGATCTTGACGTTGGTGGCCGGGTCGTCGCCGAGCGGGCCRCCACTGCCGGGCACGCACGGCACGCCGGCGGCCTTCATCGCGCGGATGGCTTCGACCTTGTCGCCCATCAGGCGGATCGTGTCGGCCTTCGGGCCGATGAAGACGAAGCCGGAATTCTCGACGCGTTCGGCGAAGTCGGCGTTCTCGCTGAGGAAGCCGTAGCCGGGGTGGATGGCCTGGGCGTCGGTGACTTCCGCCGCGGCGATGATGGAGGCCATGTTGAGGTAACTGTCGGTGGACGGCGCGGGGCCGATGCACACCGATTCGTCGGCCATGGCGACATGTTTGAGGTTGCGGTCGACGGTGGAATGCACCGCGACGGTCCGGATGCCCAGCGCGTGGCACGCGCGCAGGATGCGCAGTGCGATTTCGCCGCGGTTGGCGATGACGACTTTGTCCAGCATCAGTGCGACCTCACCCGATCACGAAGAGCGGTTCGTCGAATTCGATCGGCTGACCGCTTTCCACGAGGACCTTCAGCACCGTGCCCGACACGTCGGCTTCGATGGGGTTGAACATCTTCATCGCTTCGATGATGCCGAGCGTGTCGCCCGCCTTGACCGCCTGGCCGATGCTGACGAACGCCGGCTTGTCGGGCGAGGGCGAGGCATAGAACGTGCCGACCATGGGGGCGCGGACGACGTGGCCTTCCGGCAGGTCGGCGGCCTTGGCGCTGCCGCCGCTGACGCCTTCGGTCGGGCCCGCCATCGGCATCACCGGCGCGGGGCGCGATTCGACGTGCATCGGCATCACCTGCGGGGCGACGGACACGCTGCCGCGCGGCACGCGCGCCAGGCGGACGGACTCTTCGCCTTCCTTGATCTCGATCTCGGCGAGGTTGGATTCTTCCAGGAGATCGATGAGCTTCTTGATTTTGCGCAGGTCCATGGCGGGCCTCAGTGTGCTGTGTCGGTGGAAAGCCGCTGCAATGCGGCGTCGAGCGCGAGCCGGTAGCTCGCCGCGCCGAACCCCGCGACCACGCCGATGGCGAGATCGCTGAAGTAGCTGGTCCGGCGGAACGGTTCCCGTGCGTGCGGGTTGGAGAGATGGACTTCGATGAAGGGCAGCGCCACCGCGGCGAGGGCGTCGCGGATCGCCACCGAGGTGTGGGTGAACGCGGCGGGGTTCACGAGGGCGAAGGCGGTGCCGTCGGTGCGCGCGGCCTGGATCCGGTCGACGAGCACGTGCTCGGCGTTGGACTGCAGGCTCTCGAGTTCGTGGCCGGCGGCTTGCGCGCGCCGCGCGAGGTCGGCGTCGATTTCGGCGAGGGTCGTGCGCCCGTAGACCTCCGGCTCGCGCGTGCCGAGCAGGTTGAGGTTGGGGCCATGCAGGACCAGCAGCTTCGCCATCGGTGGGGCCGGGGGTGCGGACGCGCAGTCTGGCGGAACCGACCCCGGGTGTCCAGAACTCAAGCCGCAGTTCTCTACCGTATCGACGAAGTTCGCGGGACTTATGCCGACCTTTGAGTAAGCCCTCTAATCCCTTGCCCAGCCTGCGATTTCCCCTTCCTCGAAGGGGCCGATGCGTTGTTTCAGCAGCAGGCCCTCGGAAGAGACCAACACCGAATACGGAAGTACCCCCTTCGGATTGCCGAGGCGAACGCCGGCATCGGCGGGGCCGGGGGTGTCGACCAGGATCGGATACGTCACGCCGGTGCGCTCGACGAAAGCGCGCACCGCAGGTGCGTCATCCAGCGCGATGCCGACCACTTGCACGCCGTTGCTGCCTTGTTCCTTCGCGAAGGCCTGCAGCGCGGGCATCTCCTTCACGCACGGGCCGCACCAGCTGGCCCAGACGTTGATGAGCACGGGCCGGCCGGCGTAGTGCGCCGGTATGTCGATCTGCGTGCGATCCAGGGCGCCCAACGGGAAGTTCGGCACGCGTTCGCCGCGTTTCGCGACCGGGATGCCCTCCGGCACCGGTGGCGCCGAGGCCTGCATCGCGGAATTCAACGCACGCTGACCGACTTCAGTGCGCCACACGGGCCCCGGGCCGGACGTCAGCAGGCTGGCGACGACCCCCAGCGTTCCCGCCAGGATCGCGACCAGCACGACCTTCGTCGACGCATTCAAGGCGCGGCCCCGCGCCGGACGCGTTCGACGAACTTGTCCGTCTCCTCGAAGCCCGTCAACCGCAGCCCGCGGCGTTCCTGCCCGTCGTGGAAGAACAGCGACATCGGCGGCCCGATGATGCCGAAGCGCTGCATCAGGGCCTGGTCCTGCGCGTCGTTGGCGGTGACGTCGGCCTGCAGCAGCACGTAATCGCGCATCGCCTGGTGCACTTGCGGCTGGGTGAAGACGTACTTCTCCATCTCCTTGCAGCTCACGCACCAGTCGGCATAGAAGTCGAGCATCAACGGCTTGCCCGCGGCGCGTGCGGCTTCGACTTCGCGGTCGAGATCGTCCACCGACTTGATGCGCTTGAACGCGATCGCTTCTTCCTGCGCGCCGCGCAACCCGGCGAGCGGGCGCAACGGATCATGCGAACCGGCGAAGGCGCCGAGCAACTGCGCCGCACCCACGACCGCCAGCACCAACCCGGCGAAGCGTGCGGCCATCTTCGAACCCGGCTTGCTGCCGAGCGTGAACGCCCACGTTGCCGCGCCGAGGGCGAGCAGGCCCCACAGCGCCAGCGTCCACGCGGCGGGGAGCACGCGCGACAACATCCAGATCGCAAGCCCGAGGAACACGAAACCGAACACGCGCTGCACCGCGATCATCCACGGGCCGCTGGTCGGCATCCCGCGCCCCGCGGCGATGCCGAAGGCAACCAGGGGCGCGCCCATGCCGAGCGCGAGCAGGAACAAGGCTGCGCCACCGAACACCGGATCCCGCGCCTGCGCGATGTAGAGCACCGCGCCCATCAGGGGCGGCGCGACGCAGGGCCCCACGATCAACGCCGACAACGCACCCATCGCTGCGACGCCGACCCACGAACCGCCGCGCTGGCGATCGCTGGCCGCGCCCAGGCGGGCGCGCAAACTTGCCGGAATCTGCAACTCGTACAGCCCGAACATCGACAGCGACAACACGACGAACAACAACGCGAACGCGCCGAGCACCCACGCGTTCTGCATCGCGGCCTGCAGGTTCGCCGCCGCGCCGAGCAAGCCGGCGAGGATGCCGGCGATGGTGAACACCACCGCGCTCGCGAGCACGTAGACGGTCGACAGCGAGAACCCGCGCCATGCACCAACGCGCTCGCCGCGCCCGGCGATGAGCCCGGACAGGATCGGCACCATCGGCAACACGCAGGGCGTGAACGCCAGGCCCAGCCCGTATGCGAAGAACAACACCAACGCCCACGCGCGATGTTGGCCGCCGAGGCTTTGTGCGAGGCGCTGGTCTTCGGCGAGCGGACTGCCATCGTCGACCTTCGCGCCCGACACCGCGCCGGCCGGCAACGACACCGGCAAGCTGCGCGTCATCAGCGGATAGCAGATGCCGCCGTCCTGGCAGCCCTGGAACGTGACGCGCAAGGTGCCGTCGACGGCGCCCGCATGCGCGCGCTGCACCGGCACGTTGACGTCGACCGGATCGAAATACACGACGACATCGCCGAAGTGTTCGTCGCGGTGTTGCCTGCCCGGCGGCCATTGCGGCGCGCGCAGGGTGATGCCCTCGCCATCGAACTTCAGTTGCGTCTTGTCGCGATAGACGTAATAGCCCGGCGCCGGTGCGAAGCGAACGAGCAGCGCGTTGCCGCCGTTGGCGATCGCTTCGATCCGGAAGGCCTGTTGTTCCGGCAGCGGCTCGCCTTTTCCGCCGCGCAATGGCAGCAGGCCGCCGGGGGCGGGCGCATCGAGCAGGCTGCCGGGCGTCGAAGGCAAGGCCACCTGCACGCTTCGCATCTGCGGCGGATAACACACGCCGGCATCCGCGCAGCCCTGGTATTTCACCTGCAGCGTTACCGAACGCGCGTCGGGGGCGGGCGCGCCCACCACCTTCGCTTCGAGCAAGGTGCGATAGGTTTCGACGTCGCCGAAGAATTCGTCGTGCTTGTGCTTGCCGGCCGGCATCTGCAGCGCGGCGCCCGCGAAGTCGGGGGAGTCGACCTTCGTGCGATGGCGATACAGGTAATAACCCGGCGCGATCTGCCAGGTCAGCGCGATCGATTCGCGCGAGGTCGCCTTCGCGTCGAACGCGAAGGCCTGGTCGACCGGCAGGAGGTCTTTCTCGTCGACCGCGTTCGCCGCAAGCGACGCGGTCCCCATCCACAGGGCGAACAGCGACAGCGCGGCGAATCGGGTGGTGCGGCGGAACAGTGCGGTCACGAAAAAGGCGCCGAACGGGGCGCCATAGCGTACTCGTGTCGCGGGGCCGGGCTAAGTGCCGGCGTCAGTCGAGGCTGTCGTAATAGGCGTCGCTGGTCATGAGCGATTTCGCGCGCGGGCGCCCCGTGCGCTGGCTGGCGAGTTCTTCCATGAGCTCGACGAGCGCCAGGCGCGCACGCACCGGCGCCTCGCGGAAGGCGACGAGCAAGCGTTGTTCGAGCGAGTCGTCGACGAGCAGGGCGTCGACCGCGGCGACGGAGTCGAGCACCGTTTCGCGCGAGGGCGCCATCTGCCCGCGTCCGGTGGCGAGCCATTCGAATTGCACGCCGGTCACCATCGCGATTTCGCGCAGGTGCTTGACGCTCGGATTCTTGCCCTGCGGAGCTTCCCAGTGGCTCACGGCACTGCGCTGCACACCCACCGCTTGCGCGAGTTGGGTTTGCGACATGGCGGCGTGTCGGCGCGCGAGACGGATGCGTTGCTGGGACGTCATGATGGGCTGCGTAGAAAAATCTGTGCCATGTGAAGGCGTGTCCGCACGTTACACACGCAAACTGCTGGTATGAAGCGCCAATGTTACCGCTGTTCACCGGGTGAATGATAATGGCAGCAACCTGTCTACTTTTGGTAGCTGGCGTGAGCCGGGGACTGGAGCTCAGGCTGTAAACACTGGTTTTAGCTACCAATGCGCACCGTTTCACGGCCGCTACCACCCTTCACAACGGGGACGAAGTCCGCAATTCTCGGCGCCGTCGAAGGAACTTTTCGGCCAGGCAACGGACTGGGGGTGGAGGACGGCGAGGGATCGCCCGCCACGGACTCGGCAACTCCCGACCCCGGGGCGCGCACGGCCACGTGCGCGCCCTTTTTTCGGAGCATCGTCTCCGCGGAACCCCTCTCTCGCCCTTCCCCCCTGCGCCTGCGGGGGAGGGGTTCCCTTCGTTTGCGATTGCATCGCGCCCTTGAAAGCGGGCTGCCGCAACCCGATTAGAGTCGCAGACCCGCACCGCGGGTTTCATTTGCGCGATTTCTTGGCACTCGTTCCGGACGACTGCTAGAATCGCGGTCTTTCACCAACCGCATCAAGCACTTGCGAGGGTTTCAATGAACATCAAGCCGCTGTACGACCGCGTGGTCATCAAGCGCATGGAAGAAGAAAAGCTCTCCGCCGGCGGGATCGTGATCCCGGACTCGGCCACCGAGAAGCCGATCAAGGGTGAAGTCGTCGCCGTCGGCGAAGGCAAGGTCCTCGACAACGGTTCGGTACGCAGCCCGAAGGTCAAGGCCGGCGACAAGGTGCTCTTCGGCAAGTACAGCGGCACCGAGGTGAAGCTCGATGGCACCGAATACCTCGTGGTGAAGGAAGACGACATCCTCGCCGTCCTCGGCTGAGCGTCGCCCTTCGCATTCCAACGTACACAAGCAAACTTCTACTGAGGTAATTCGCAATGGCTGCCAAGGAAATTCGTTTCGGTGAGGACGCGCGCGCCAAGATGGTGCGCGGCGTCAACGTGCTCGCCAATGCCGTCAAGGCCACCCTGGGCCCGAAGGGCCGCAACGTCGTGCTCGAGAAGAGCTACGGCGCCCCCACGATCACCAAGGACGGCGTGTCCGTCGCCAAGGAGATCGAGCTGTCCGACAAGTTCGAGAACATGGGCGCGCAGATGGTGAAGGAAGTCGCGTCCAAGACCTCCGACAACGCCGGCGACGGCACCACCACCGCGACCGTGCTGGCCCAGGCGTTGATCCGCGAAGGCATGAAGGCGGTCGCCGCCGGCATGAACCCGATGGACCTCAAGCGCGGCATCGACAAGGCGGTCGTCGCCGCGGTCGCCGAGCTGAAGAACATCAGCAAGCCCACCGCCGACGACAAGGCGATCGCGCAGGTCGGTACGATCTCGGCGAACTCCGACGAGTCGATCGGCAACATCATCGCCGACGCGATGAAGAAGGTCGGCAAGGAAGGCGTGATCACGGTCGAGGAAGGCTCGGGCCTCGAGAACGAACTCGACGTCGTCGAAGGCATGCAGTTCGACCGCGGCTACCTCTCGCCGTACTTCATCAACAACCAGCAGTCGATGTCGGCCGAGCTGGATGATCCCTTCATCCTGCTGCACGACAAGAAGATCTCCAACGTGCGCGACCTGCTGCCCGTCCTGGAAGGCGTGGCGAAGGCCGGCAAGCCGCTGCTCATCGTCGCCGAGGAAGTCGAAGGCGAAGCGCTGGCCACGCTGGTGGTCAACACCATCCGCGGCATCGTGAAGGTCTGCGCCGTGAAGGCACCGGGCTTCGGCGACCGTCGCAAGGCGATGCTGGAAGACATGGCCACCCTGACCGGCGGCACCGTGATCTCCGAAGAAGTCGGCCTCTCGCTCGAGAAGGCGACGATCAAGGATCTCGGCCGCGCCAAGAAGATCCAGGTCACCAAGGAAAACTCCACGATCATCGACGGCGCGGGCGAAAGCTCGGCCATCGAGTCGCGCATCAAGCAGATCAAGGCGCAGATCGAGGAGACCTCCTCCGATTACGACCGCGAGAAGCTGCAGGAACGCGTGGCGAAGCTCGCCGGCGGCGTGGCCGTGATCAAGGTCGGTGCTTCGACCGAGATCGAGATGAAGGAAAAGAAGGCGCGCGTCGAAGACGCCCTGCACGCCACGCGTGCTGCGGTGGAAGAAGGCGTGGTCCCGGGCGGCGGCGTTGCGCTGATCCGCGCGCTGGCTTCGGTGGGCAAGATCACCGGCGCCAACGAAGACCAGAACCACGGCATCCAGATCGCCCTGCGCGCGATGGAAGCCCCGCTCCGCGAGATCGTGACCAACGCCGGCGAAGAGCCGTCGGTTGTCCTCAACAAGGTCAAGGAAGGCCAGGGCAACTTCGGTTACAACGCGCAGACCGGTGAGTTCGGCGACATGGTGGCCATGGGCATCCTGGATCCGACCAAGGTCACCCGCACCGCGCTGCAGAACGCAGCGTCCATCGCCGGCCTGATGATCACCACCGAAGCAATGGTGGCCGAGCAGCCGAAGAAGGACGAACCGGCGATGCCGGGCGGCGGCATGGGCGGCATAGGCGGCATGGATTTCTGATCTTGCTTCGCAAGATCAGAGATGTGCGCAGCGCCATCCCCGACTTGCCGGCCTTCGGCCGGCACCGCCCCCAACTTGGGGGCTAGTCCAAAGAGCCGCTGCTCCAGAGAGAAGGCCCGCGCAAGCGGGCCTTTTCTTTTGCCCTCACGCTTGGGCGTATGGTTTGAACCGGCCGCCCCCGCCACGGTACTGACGGGCGACAGGAGGGTCGAATGCCGCAGGGCCCACAAGACGGGACCGACCGCACCATCGCGATGGACGAAGCCGACCTGGTCGGCCTCGTGGCGATGGAGGACATGCGCGCGTTCGAAGCGCTTTACCGCGCCTATCACCCCAGGCTCCGCCGTTTCCTGCGCGGCATGTTGCGCCAGTCGACGATGGTGGATGAAGTGCTCGACGATACGATGCTGGTCGCATGGCGCAAGGCGCACACCTTCGATGCGACCTCGCGCGTATCGACATGGTTGTTCGCCATCGCGTATCGGCAGGCATTGAAGGCGCTGCGCCGCATGGATTGGTCGATGCCCGATCCGGTCGACGAACCCGCAGCACCCCGCGAAGGCGAGCCCGACCGCGAACTGGCGCACGCGCAACTGCGCGAACGCCTCGACGCCGTCCTGGCCCAGCTTTCGCCCGAACACCGCGCCGTGATCGAAATGACCTACTTCCATGGCTACAGCTGCAAGGAGATCGCCGACGTCGTCGGTTGCCCGGTGGCGACGGTGAAGACGCGCATGTTCTATGCGCGCCGCCACATGAAGACTTTGCTCGGCGAAGAAGGAGCGCAGGCGCTGTGAGCGGACACGTGCTCCCCTTCGAAGGCCATGCGCATCGCGACGTCGAGCGCCTGCTGCCGTGGTACGCCAACGCGACGCTCGATGCGGACGAGGAAGCGCGCGTGCGCGCACATTTGATCGACTGCGCCGCATGTCGCGCCGAACTCGCCGGACTGCGCGGCGTGATGGCGCTCGCGCCTGCCGTCAACGACCCGCGCGAAATCGATCGCGGCTGGGCGCGCATGCACCAACGCCTGCACGCCGCACGCCGCACGCCGGGTGCGCGCCTGGATTGGCGCCGCGTGCGCGCCGGTTGGTCCGGCACGCCGGCGTGGTTGCGCGTCGCGGTCGCAGCGCAGTTCGCCTTCATCGCGGTGCTTGCGATGTTCCTGCTCGGCGGCCCGCAACCGGCGCCGCACACCTATACGACGCTCTCCGCGACGCCGGCGCCGCGTGCTTCGCGCGACACCCTGCTCGTCGTGTTCGACCCCCGAACCACCGATGCGCAGCTGCGGGAGTTGCTCGGCGCGAGCCGCGCGCGCATCGTCGATGGGCCGAACGCGGCGGGCGCCTATGTCGTGGCCGTGCCGCCGGGCCAGGTCGACCTGGTGCGCAACGCCTTGCGCGCATCGCCGGGCGTGGCGATGGCCGAACGCCTCGCGCCCCCGGAGTAGCACGTGCGCGGGCTGCTCCTCCTGCTGCTCGTGATCTGCTCCGGTGGCGCGCTCGCGTCGCCGCCGGACCCGGCGCGCGAACTGCTCGTGATGTTGCGCGCCCCGGCCGTGCACGACACGCCCGAAGCGGGTTACGTCGGCGACTATCGCAACGCACCGGGCCGCCAGGCGCGCGAACGCATCGCGCGCAAACTCGCGAAGGCGAACGGTTTGACGATGCGCAACGATTGGGCGATGCCCGCGCTCGGCGTCGACTGCTACGTGCTGCAGGCGCGCGACGAAAGCGCGGTCGCGGCGGCCGTCGAAGCACTGGCGCGCGATCCCCGCGTCGAATCCGTACAGGCGATGCAACAGTTCGAAGTGCTCGGCGACGATCCCCTCGCGCCCGCGCAGCCTGCGCGGAAACTCTGGAACCTCGATGCAGTGCATCGGCATGCGACCGGACGCGGCGTCACCGTTGCCGTGATCGACAGCGGCGTTGCGGCGGCGCATGCCGACTTGCGCGGCCAGGTCGCCGCGTCGCGGGATTTCGTCGACGACGACAGCCCACGCGTGGTCCCCGAAACGCACGGCACCGAAGTCGCCGGCCTGATCGCCGCGCGCGCCGACAACGCACTGGGCATCGCCGGCGTCGCACCGCAGGCACGGCTGCTCGCCCTGCGCGCGTGCTGGCAGCCCGATGGCAACGGTCGCGCGCGCTGCAACAGTTTCACGCTCGCAAAGGCGTTGCAGTTCGCGATCGAGGAGCGCGCGCAGGTGATCAACCTCAGTCTCGGCGGCCCGCGGGACGTCTTGCTGGGACGCTTGATCGACGTCGCACTCGCACGCGGTGCATCGGTGGTCGCGGCCGTCGATCCGCACGCACCCGACGCGGGGTTCCCGGCTTCGCAGCCGGGCGTGATCGCGGTGGCCGGCGATCCCTCGCGCGCCTGGCCCATTCGCACCTTCCTTGCCCCTGCAGACGCCTTGCCCACCACGACCGTCGATGGCGGGTGGGGGCTGGTGAACGGCACCTCCTTCGCCGCTGCGCAGGTGAGCGGGCTCGTCGCCTTGTTGCGCGACGCCGCACCGAAGCTCCGCGGCAGCCGCGTGCGTGACGCCCTTGCGGACGTACCTGCGCTAGTCTCGGCGACGGCGCGACCCCTGCCGATCGACGCCTGTGCCGCTTTCGCGCGCGCGGGCCCCGGATGTGCCTGCGGCTGCAGGCTTGCCGACGCACAGGAGACGCCGCGCCACTGAGGGCAGGTGGTGCGCGAGGCCAGGGAACGGAAGACCCGCCGACTGCGATGCGCGTTCGCCGCATTGGCGTTGTGCTGCGCGTGGTCGGCGCATGCGCAGGTATCGGGCAGCGTCGGCGTCGTGTCCGACTATCGCTATCGCGCTTATTCGCTGAGCGCGTCGGATCCCGCCGTGCAGGCGAGCGTTGCTTACGATTGGGCGAGCGGCGCCTACGCGGGCATGTTCGCATCGAGTACGAAATACGCCGGGGCTTCCGGCGTGCAGGGCATTCCCTACGTGGGCTATGCGCGGCGCGACAAGCAGGGCCGCAGTTGGGACCTCGGCCTTCGCTACTCGCACTTCTCCGCGGAGACGCAAGCGAGTTACCTGGAAGCGCACGTCGGCGTCGCCTTGCGCCACGCCGCATTCCGCGCGCATTACGCGCCCGACTATTTCGGGCAGGTGTCCAATTGGTATTTCGAAGCCGACGGCAGCGTGCCGCTCGGCGCGCGCATCCGCTGGCTGTGGCATGCGGGTGTCTCGCGCAGCGGCGAATCGAACGAACGCGCGTATGTGCCGCGGTCGTACCCGGCCACGGCCTACGGCGCGCAACACGCGACCTACGCGCCCTACGGGCCGGAAGCAGCGAACGACGATCGCACGCGCGTCGATGTCCGCACCGGATTGGCGCTCACCACGCGGGCCTGCGACGTACAACTGACCTGGCAACATGTCGACGGCGAGGATGCCACCGCATACGCCGCACCCTTCGACCCCGGCGATCGCGCGGGCTGGGTCCTGGGCTGCGTGCACCGCTGGTAATGGCCCGTCGCACGTACGCTCTGCGTTCGAAGGTATCGACCGCCGAGGAGCCCGCCATGGCACGCACGCCGTTGTTCGCCCTGCTGCAACGTGCCGCGCGCATCGCGCGCAACGCGGCGAACCTCGAGATGCCGCTCGACGAATTCCACGGGCGCGGAACGCAGATCCGCGTCGACACCACGCGTCGCCGCCTGCTGCAGGGCGCGGCGGCCGGTTTCGCCCTCACCGCGTGCGCACCTGTTGCGCACAAACCGACGCGCGCGACCGACGACATCGTCATCGTCGGCGCGGGCATCGCGGGCCTGAGCGCCGCATGGCGGCTGCGCGAGGCCGGCATGGCGTCGCGCATCTACGAAGCGCAGTCGCGCGTCGGCGGCCGCATGCTCAGCCTGCGCAACCATTTCCCGAACGGGCACGTGATCGAACTCGGTGGCGAGTTGATCGACACCGGCCACGTGCGCATGCGCAAGCTCGCGCAGGACATGGGGCTCGTGCTCGACGACCTGCTGGAAGGCGAAACGGCCGCGGATACGTGGTGGTTCGATGGGCGACGCATCGACGAAGCGGAAATCGTGCATGCCCTCGCCCCGCTGGTGCCGGCCATCACGACCGACGTCGCGGCCCTGGGCGAAGGCGCGCTGGACTACAGCGACAGGAACCCCGCATTCCGCGCGCTCGATGCGATGTCGATCGCCGATTGGCTGGACAAGCACGGCGTTTCCGGCTGGCTGCGCAAGCTGATCGACGTGGCCTACACCACGGAGATGGGCCTGGAGATCGACCAGCAAAGCGCGTTGAATTTCCTCACCTTCATCGGCACGCAGGACGCGGACGCGTTCAAGGTCTTCGGCGAAAGCGACGAACGCTTCCACGTGCGCGGGGGCAACGACCAGATCCCGCGCATGCTGGCCGCGCGGATGGCCGCGTCGATCGAGACCGGCCACGTGCTCGAGGCCGTGCGCGCCGACGGCGACGGCGTGCGCCTGACCTTCCGGCGCGACGGCGCGAGCGTCGAGGTGCGTGCGGGAAAGGCGATCCTCGCCTTGCCCTTCACGATGTTGCGCAGGGTGCGGATCGATTTCCCGCTGCCCGCGCGCAAACGCAACGCCATCGAGCACCTGGCCTACGGCACCAACGCGAAGTTGATGATCGGCTACGACCGTCGACAATGGCGCACGCACGGCGCGAACGGTGCCTCGATGTCGGACCTGCCGTACCAGACCACGTGGGACACCACGCGCAAGCAGATCGGCCCGACGGGCACGCTGACCAACTTCACCGGCGGCAGGCATGGCATGGCCTTGGGCCAGGGCACGCCACGCGCGCAGGCCGATGCGGCGACGGCCGCGCTCGATCGCGTGTGGCCCGGTCTCGCCGCCCTGCGCACAAATCCGCGCGAAGCACGTTTCCATTGGCCGACGCATCCGTGGTCGATGGGCAGCTACGCATGCTTTCGTCCGAGGGATTGGTCGACGCTGCGTGGCGTGATGGGCGAATCCGTCGGACCGCTTTTCTTCGCGGGCGAACACTGCGCACTCGATACGCAGGGCTTCATGGAAGGCGGTTGCGAGTCGGGACAGTTGGCCGCCGAAGCGGTCATCGCGCAGGTCACGGGGATCGCCGCGGCCGCGCTTTCCCCCATTCAGGGGCGCAAAGTGGTGCGCCTGGCGTAAGGCTTCCTGTACTCGATAGTCCTTTTTTGCAGTGCAGCGTGCAATCCACCTAACGATTCCTTCACTCTCGCCACGCATCCCGACGTGGGGGAGGGAGCAGGCCCGCAACCGGTTCGTCCGGGGCGGGCTTTTTCTTTTGCGATGCGATCATGGAGCGATGACGGACCCCGCCGACGCCTACGCCGCGCGCCAACTCGAACGCCTGCGCGCCACCGTGCCCACGCCCTGGGCGCCGGACATCGAACCGACCTTGCATGCCCTCGCGCGCGCGAGCGACTTCGGTATCGAAACCTTGTTGAAACAGCCCGGGCTCGTGGCGGCGTTCGCATCCAACGCGCCCACGCCCCCGCTCGTGCTCGCACGCGAATCGCGCAACGACTGGCCGGCGATGCTGCGCCGTCATCGCACCGCCGAGTCCACGCGCCTGATCTGGCGCGACGTGGCGGGCCTGGATGACGTCGACGCGACACTCGCCGGCACGACGCGATTGGCCGAAACCTGCCTGCAATCGGCACTGGCGGCGCTGGAAGGTGATTTCGCGGAACGATTCGGTCTCGTGCGCGCGGCCGATGGCACCGTCCAGCGCCTCGTCGTCTTCGGCCTCGGGAAACTCGGCGGCGGCGAACTGAACTTCTCCTCCGACGTCGACCTCGTCTACGCGTATCCGCACGACGGGCAAAGCGACGGTGCACGAGCGCTCGCGGCGGAAGACCACTTCGCGCGACTCGGTCAACAACTGGCGAAGTTGCTCGACGAAACGACGGCCGACGGGTTCTCGCATCGCGTCGACCTGCGCCTGCGTCCCTTCGGCAACGCCGGACGCGTGGCGCTGCCGTTCGCGGCGATGGAGCAGTACTTCCAGCGCGAAGGACGCGATTGGGAGCGCTATGCATGGCAGAAGGCGCGGCCGGTCGCGGGCGACATCGGCGCGGGCCTGCGTTTCCTCGAAGCACTGCGCCCCTTCGTCTATCGCCGTTACCTGGATTACGGCGCACTCGATGGCCTGCGCGAAATGAAGGCGGCGATCGCCGCGGAAGTCGCGCGCAAGGAACTCGCCGACGACGTGAAGCGCGGCCCCGGCGGAATTCGCGAAATCGAATTCCTGGTGCAGGCCTTGCAACTCATCCGCGGCGGTCGCGAGCCGGTGTTGCGCGAACGCCAGTTGTTGCCGGCACTCGATGCGCTCGTACAGACCGGACAAGTCGCGCCGGAAACCGGCGTCGCGCTGGCCGATGCGTATCGTTTCCACCGTCGGTTGGAAAACCGCCTGCAGATGCTGCGCGATGCGCAAACGCACGCACTGCCCTCCAACGCGCTGGACCAACACCGCATCGCGCGCGGGCTCGGGTTCGTCGATTGGATGGCGCTGCGCACCGCGCTCGACACGCATCGCGCCCGCGTGTCCACGGAATTCGAAGCATTGCTCGCCCCGCGCGGTCGCGCGGTGGCGCCCAGCGAGCTCGCGACCTACTGGCGCGCGCTGCCCGACGCCGGCGACGTGCAGGCGCTCGCCGACGCGGGCTTTCGCGATACCGAAACCCTCGACGGGAGCCTGCGCGATTTCGCGCGCGCCCCCGGCGTGCGTACGCTATCCGATGCCACGCGCGCGCGGCTGGATCGCGTGTTGCCCGCGCTGCTCGCGTCGGCCGCACGGTCCTCGCAACCCGACGCGGCCTTGCGTCGTTTGCTGCCGCTGCTGCACACCTTGCTGCGCCGCGCGAGTTACCTGGCCTTGCTCGACGAACAACCGGCCGCCCTCGCGCGACTGGTCGATGTCGTGTCCGGCAGCGCGTTGCTCGCCGAACGCATCGCCGCGCACCCGTTGTTGCTCGACGAACTCCTCGATCGCCGCAATGCGGAGGCTTTGCCGGATCGCGAAGCACTGGCCGCCGCGTGCAACCAGGCGCTGCGCGACGACGATACCGAAGCTGCCCTGATGGCGCTCAACGAAGTGCGCCAGGCGCTGAGCTTCCGCATCGCCCTGGCGACCCTCGATGCACGGCAGTCCGCGCACGACAGCGCGCGGCAACTGGCGTGGCTGGCCGATGCCGTGGTCGTCGTCGTGCTCGAACTGGCGAAGCGCGAAGTCGAACACGCGCATGGTCGCGTGCCCGATGCGCGTTTCGCCGTGCTCGGTTACGGCAGCCTGGGCGGCGAAGAACTGGGCTTCGGCTCCGACCTCGACCTCGTGTTCCTGTACGACGCAGCGCCCGATGCGCAGTCCGACGGCGCGCGTGCGCTGGATGCTTCGCGCTGGTTCGCTCGGCTGGCGCAGAAGGTGGTTGCACTGCTCGGCACGGTTACGGGTGCGGGACGCTTGTACGAAGTCGACGTGCGTTTGCGTCCCGATGGCGCGAAAGGCTTGTTGGTCTCCAGCCTCGCCAGTTACGCCGACTACCAGCGCGAGCGCGCATGGACGTGGGAGCACCAGGCGCTCGTGCGCGCGCGCGGCGTCGCGGGGGATGCGTCGCTGCTGTCCGACTTCGAAACGGTGCGGGCGCAAACCTTGGCGCGTGCACGCGATCCGGCGACCTTGCGCGACGAAGTCGTGCAGATGCGGCAACGCATGCGGGCCGAGCTCGATCGCAGCGACGCGGCGCGGTTCGACCTCAAGCAGGGGCAGGGCGGGTTGGTCGACCTGGAATTCCTGTTGCAGTGGCGCGTACTCGATCGGGCTGACGACGACGCGCGTTGGCTTGCGCCACGGGATACGCCCGGATTGCTGCGGACTGCATGCGAGGATGCGGCGGTGGATCGTGCGACGTGCGATGCATTGCTCGCGGCGCATGCGGCGTTGCTGGAAGCGGGGTTGCGATGCACGCTGGATCGCAGGCCGCGGATCATGGCGCAGACCGAGGCGATCGCCGCGGCGCGCGTTGCGATCCAGGCAGCGACGTTGCGTTCGGGGCTGCTGCTTTCGCAGGCTGACTAAAGGCCCAGCCGCGTGCGCACTTCCGCGGCGACGCGCGCGGTTTCGCGCAAGGGTTCGACCGCGTAGGGCGCGAGCGTGTCGTCGAAGGGGCGCACGCGCTGCATGCGATCGAGCGCTGCGTGGAAACCTTGCACGCGGCCACGCACGGCATCGCCGCCGAGCACGAACACCGGCACACGCGTCGCGCACGCTTCGCTGAGCATGTTCACCGAGTCGCCCGTGCACACGATGCGGTCGGCCCAGGCGAGCAGGCCGGGATACGGGTTGTCGCTGTCGTCGCCGTTCGCGCTCGACGGTGCAAACCACCGCAGGCCCGCAATCTCGCCGCACTGCGCGCGCAGCGCTTGTGCCCAATCGGGCGGGGTGCGGCGCGAAGTAGTGGCGAGCAGGCTGCCGCCGTCCTCGCGGATGCGGGCGGAGAGACGTTGCAGGTCGCGCGATAGCGCTGCGATGTCGTAGGTAGTGTGATCGCTCGGCCCGCCGAGCAACAACGCGGTGCGCGGTGAGGCGAGCGGCGCGAGGATCGAATAATCGCTGCGTGCTTGCGCGAGCCACAGATCGTCGACGGGATGGAGGCTGCCGACCAACGTGACGACGTTGGCGCCGGTGAGTGCATCGTGTTCGGGCGCGACGACCAGGTCCCACAGGGATGGCGGCAGGCGCGGGTCGAGGATCTGCACCGCGCGCGCGCCGCGTTCGCGCAACCGGCGCGTGGCGAGCGCCGCCTGGCGTCCGCAGCCGATCGCGATCGACGGCGGAGCCTCGAGCAGCGGGGCGAAGCCCGCGAAGGCGTGGTCGCTGCCGGGCAGGGCGCGTGGCGCGCCCCAGCGCCACGGTGCGCGTGGGCGCAGCGCGACGTCCCGCGCATCGGCGAAGCCCATCGCAGTGGCCAGCGCGCGCGCCTGCCGCACGTTGCCCGCGCGGCCGTCGGTGAGCGTCCAGCAAGCGGCAGGGGGCTGCGCCATCAGTGCATGTTCCACCGGTCGTATGGGTGCGTTGCGGCCACGTCAGCGCCGCTTGACGCGCGACACTCTACACTGCGTCTCTCGGCGCGAACTGCGCCCCACGGCACGGACCGCTCACCACGATGCAAGACGACAACGCCTTCAAGCCGACGCTGCCCGACGCATCGCTCGACCAGCTGTTCCGCCAGGCCCGCACCTACAACCGGTTCACCGGCGAAGTGGACGATGCGACCCTGCACAGGCTTTACGACCTGTTGAAGTGGGGCCCGACCACGTCCAACAGCTGCCCGGCGCGTTACGTCTTCGTTCGTTCGCCCGAAGCCAAGGCCAAGCTCGGCCCCGCGCTGGACGAAGGCAACTACAAGAAGACCATGGCCGCGCCGTGCACGGCGATCGTCGCCTACGACATGGCGTTCTTCGAAAAAATTCCCGTGTTGTTCCCGCATACGGATGCGCGTGGCTGGTTCGACACCAAGCCCGAGGGCGACCTGCGCACCATCGCGCTGCGCAACGGCAGCCTGCAGGGCGCGTACCTGTTGCTCGCCGCGCGCGCGATCGGCCTGGATTGCGGGCCGATGTCGGGCTTCGACAACGCGAAGGTCGATGCGGCGTTCTTCCCCGGCACGTCGTGGCGCTCGAACTTCCTCGTCAACCTCGGCAAGGGCGATGCGGCATCGATCTTCCCGCGCTCGCCGCGTTTGAATTTCGACGAAGCCTGCCGCATCGATTGAACCGCTCGCCTCGTATCTCTTGTTCCAACCCCCTTCAAAGGAATCGCACGATGCGCTGCAAGTTGCTTTTCGCGTCCCTCCTGCTGGCCGCCGGCCTCGCGCAGGCCGCGCCCGCCACCTACAAGCTCGATCCGAACCACACGCAGGTCATCGCGAGCTGGAGCCACTTCGGTTATTCCAACCCGGTGGCGAATTTCGGCGACGTGGACGGCACGCTCGTGTACGACGCGGCCAAGGTCGAAGCTTCCAGCGTGACCGTCACGCTGCCGCTGTCGGGCCTGGATGCGATCGTTCCCGACTTGACCAAGCACATCCAGAGCGCCGATTTCTTCGATGCCGGCAAATGGCCGAACGCGACGTTCAAGAGCACGAAGGTCGAGAAGGGTGCGGGCAACAAGCTCAAGGTCACCGGCGATCTGACGCTCCGCGACGTGACCAAGCCGGTCGTGCTCGATGTCACGCTCAACAAGGCCGGCCAGGGCCGCAACGGCGAGGCGAAGGTCGGCTTCGACGCGACCACCACGATCAAGCGCAGCGAATTCGGCATCGCGAAGTTCATCCCGAACGTCAGCGACGACATCCAGCTGCGCATCACGACCGAAGCCACCGTGCCGCAGGCCGAGGACGCGAAGAAATGATCATCGAGCGGCCCGCGTCGGCCCGCGGCGAAGTGTCGGCCGGCTGGTTGCACAGCCGCCACACCTTCTCGTTCGGCCACTACCACGACCCGCAATGGATGGGGTTCGGGCCGCTGCGCGTGATCAACGAAGACATCGTGGCGCCGGGCGGCGGGTTTCCGCCGCACCGGCACGCGAACATGGAAATCCTGAGCGTCGTGTTGGCGGGCGCGCTTGCGCACAAGGACAACAGTGGCGGCGAAGGCGTGCTGCGTCCCGGCGAAGTGCAATGGATGAGTGCCGGGCACGGCGTGGAGCACAGCGAGTTCAACGGTGCGAAGGATGCGCCGGTGCATTTCCTGCAGATCTGGATCCAGCCCGACCGGCTCAACGCGCAACCGGCCTACGAGCAGCGCGCATTCGACCCGGCCGCGCGGGATGGCCGCTGGCAGACACTCGCCGCGCCCGATGGCGCCGAAGGTGGACTTCCGGTGCGCCAGCAAGCCTGGCTGCGCGCGGTGCGGCTGTCGGCGGGGCAATCGGTCGATGTCGTCCTGGATCCGGCGCGCAAATACTGGCTGCACGTGGCCACCGGCGATGTCGCGTTCGACGGCCGCGCGCTGACCGCGGGCGATGCGCTCGGTTTCGCCGTCGAAAGCGGAACACATCGGCTGGAAGGCGGCGGCACGGAACCGGCCGACGTCCTGTTCTTCGATCTGCCCGCATAAGCTAACGGGCCGGCTGCTAGACTCCCGGCCCGCACCATTCCCACACAAGTGCACGCGCCATGGCCGAATCCCCGCAGTCCCATCCGTCCGTCGCCGGTGCCCCCGCCAACGCGAAGACGCGCTACGACGTGCGCCGCGCCGACCTGCCGCTGAGCTGCCCGCTGCCCGAGATGGCGTTGTGGAATTCGCACCCGCGCGTCTACCTGCCCATCGAGGCGGACGGCGGGGAAAGCCAGTGCCCGTATTGCGGCGCGCACTTCGTGCTGGTCGACTGACGTTCGCGGGGCGATGCCGGGCACACGCCGGACGATCGTCCAATTGCTGCCTGCACTGGATGCAGGCGGTGTCGAACGTTCCACCCTGGAAATCGCCGACGCGCTGGTGCGCGCCGGCCATCGCGCGATCGTCGTGTCCGGCGGCGGGCGCCTGGTGCCGCGGCTGACCGCGGTCGGCGCCGAACACGTCACCCTCGACATCGGCCGCAAATCACCACTCACCTTGCGTCACGTGTCGACCTTGCGCCGCTTGTTCGAACGCGAACGCGCCGACCTCGTGCACGCGCGCTCGCGTTTGCCCGCATGGCTCGGCTGGCGCGCGATCCGTGGCATGGGCGCCGACGCGCCCCGTTGGGTGACCAGCGTGCACGGGTTGAATTCGCCGTCGCGCTACAGCGCGATCATGACCAGCGGCGAGCGCGTGATCTGCGTGTCGCAGACGGTGCGCGATTTCGTGATGCAGCATTATCCGCACACCGATCCGGACAAGCTGCGCGTGATCCTGCGCGGTGTCGACGTCGCCGCCTTCCCGCATCGTCCGTGGCCGGATCGCGATGCGCGGCGTCGCGCGGCCACCTTGCATCCCGCGCTCGGCGGCGAAGGCCCGTTGCTGTTGTTGCCCGGCCGCGGCACGCGGCTGAAGGGGCATTCCGATGCCTTGGCGCTGCTCGCGGCATTGCGCGCGAACGGGCGCGACGCGCGCCTGTGGTCGCCCGGCAGCCGCGAGGATGATCGCGCCCGCTACCTGGGCGAGTTGCACGCGCTCGCCGCGCAGCTGGGCATCAGCGAAGTCGTGGCTTTCACCCCGCCGACGAACGCGATCGCCGACGCGTACGCCGCGAGCGACCTGGTCCTGCAGCTCTCGCGCCGGCCCGAGGCCTTCGGACGCACCGTGCTCGAAGCCATCGTGACGGGGCGCTCGGTGGTCGGCTGGGACCATGGCGGCGTCGGCGAATTGCTGCATCGCTTCGACCCGCGCGGGGCCGTGCCGCCTTTCGACGGGACGCTGCTGGAACGCACGGCGAGCGCGTTGCTCGACGCATCGCCGCCGCGTCCGGTTACGATGCCCCATACCCTGCGTGCGATGCAGGAGGCGACGCTCGCGGTCTATGCGGAACTCGAACGGAACTGACACTGCGCAAATGGCTGGGGGTTGGCGCTGGGCGCCGGCCTGGGTGCTGGCCTTCGTCGCCTTGTGGCCTGCGCCCGGCTACGCCGAAGGCGTGCTCGTGCTCGGCGCGCTCGCCGCGATCTTCAAGCTGCTCCTCGTCCGCTTCCGCGGCGGCGCGCAGTTGCTGAGCGCGCCCGCGTGGGCGCTCACCAGCGTGTTGTTCTTCGCGTACTGGTTGCCCGAAGCGGTGTCGGCCTTCGACGCGGTGGATCCGGCGCGCGCGTTCCGCGAGGCGGCCGTCGATCTGCGCTACCTGCCGTTCCTGTGGCTCGTCGCGGCCGCGGTCGCCGATGCGCGTGGCCGACGCATCACCTTCGGCGGGCTGGCGATCATCGTCGGCATCTGGACGCTCGACGCGCTGTTGCAGGCGGTCGTCGGCACGAGCCCGCTGTTCTTCGCGATCGATGCGGTCAAGCATGCGATCAGCGGGCATGGCATGTGCACGAGCGAGGCCGAGCAGGCGCTCGACCGCCTCAGCGGCATCCTCGGGCCGTGCAACCTCAAGTTCGGGCCGATGCTCGCGAGCCTTTCGCCGTTCGGTTTGTATTACGCCGCCAAACGCTTCGGCGTCGCGGGCTGGTGCGTGGCGGCGCTCGGCATCGGTACCGTCGTGTTGCTCGCCGGCGCGCGCGCGGCGTGGATCACGTTTGCGCTCGTGCTGCTGTGGTCGGGCTGGCGCGTGCTCGGGTTCAAGCGCCTGCTCGTCGTGTTCGCCGTCGGTGCGATCACGCTCGTCGTGCTCGGGACCTTCGTGCCGCAGGTCGCGCAACGCATCGAGCGTACGACGCAATTGGCGTCGACGAACGAAGCCAACGTCGACACGGCGCTGTCCGGCCGCACGCGCATCTGGTCGGCGGCGACGTGCATGTATCGCGCGCACTGGTTCAACGGCGTGGGCGCACGCGGGTTCCGCGATGCATTCGGCGCCTGCGACCCGGGCAAGGGGAGCCTTGCGGCATGGGGCGAAGGCCCCGCGTTGCACGCGCACCAGTGGATCCTCGAAGTGGCGAGTGAAACCGGCACGTTCGGCCTGGTGCTGTGGCTGGCGGGGCTCGCGCTCGGCTGGCGTGCATGGCGGTACGCCGACGCGCTGGCGCGGGAACACGCGCGGCCTGCGATGCTCGCGCTCGTCGTCACCTTGTTCCCGTTCAACACGCATCTGGCGTCGTATTCGACATTCTGGGGCGGGCTGGTGCTGCTGCTCGCCGCGCTCTACGCCGGCAGCCTGCTCGCGCGCGACGCCGAGCCTGCGGAAGCGCGCGCGTGACCGCGCGCGCGCCGATCTCCGGCGTGGTCACGACGTTCAACAACGCCACCACGCTCGATGCGTGCCTGGACAGCCTTGCGTTCTGCGACGAGCGCATCGTGCTGGATTCGGGTTCGACCGATGCCACGCGCGAGATCGCGGCACGCCACGGCGCCCGCATCGCCGAGCATCCCTTCGAAGGCTACGGTCTGCAGAAGCAACGCGCGATCGACCTGGCGCGGCACGACTGGATCCTGTTGCTCGACGCCGACGAACATCTCACCGATGCAGGGCGCGAACGGATCGAGCGCGAATTGCATGCGCCGCGTGCCGACGGTTATCGACTCCCGCGGCAGGAGTGGCTGTTCTGGAAGTGGGCGCACCTGGGGACGCGCGCGAACTGGCAGCTGCGCCTGTTCCGCAAATCGCGCGGTCGCATGAACGATGTGCCGGTGCATGCCGCGCCCGTCGTCGATGGCGTGCGACGCGATCTTCGCGCGCCGTTCCGCCATTACGGCGAACCGCGGCTGGCCGACCGCGTCGACAAGGTGAATCGTTATTCGAGCGGACTGGTCGTGCACAAGCATCGCCGCGGCATCCGCGGGCTCGGGGCGCGCATCCTGTTCCAGCCGACGGTCGCTTTCCTCAAGCTCTATCTGGGCAAGCGCTATTTCCTCGACGGGTGGGCCGGCTACCTCGCGGCGCGCACGCAGGCCTTCTACACGTTCCTCAAGTACGCGAAGGTGCTGGAATCGCAGCGCGGCAAGGATCAAGCGTAGGGCGAGCTGCCGTCGGGTTGCCGCTTGAAGCGGCGATGGATCCACAGGTACTGGTCGGGCGCGGCGCGCGCCATCGATTCGATCGCGGCCATGACTTGCGCGGTGTCTGCAGTGGCATCCTTCGACGGAATGTCGTCGAGCGCGGGCACGATGCGCAATGTGTAGCCACCGTCCGCGCGGCGCAGGTGCTGAAAGGCAACGACGACCGCACCCGACAGGCGCGCGAGTTGGTGCGTCGAGGACAGGCTGTTCGCAGGCTGGTCGAAGAACGGGACGAAGACCGTGTCGCCGCGGCTCGGGTCCTGGTCGGGCGCGTACCACAGGAAGCCGCCCTGCTTGAGGTGTTTCACCGCCGGGCGCAATTCCTGCTTGGTGAACATCGCGGCGGCGTAGCGCAGGCGGCCGTGCTTCACCGCCCATTCCATCGCAGGTTCCGCGTGCGGGCGATACATGCCGGCGAGCGGGACGTGGTCGCACATCAGGCGGCCGCAGATTTCCAGCGTGGTGAAGTGGCCGGAGACGACGATGACGCCGCGTCCGCCGTCGCGCGCGGCCTGCACGTGTTCGAGGCCTTCGACGACAAGGTTCTTGCGCATCGGGTCGACCGATCCCCACCAGGCGCGCGCGAATTCGAACAGACCGATGCCGAGCGAGGCGAAGTGCTCGCGCAGCAGTGCCTCGCGCGCGACGGCGTCTTTCTCGGGGAAACACAGTTCGAGGTTGCGTGCGGCGATGCGGCGTCGCGCCGGCATCGCGACGCGCAACAGGGCGCCGATCGCGCGCCCGAGCCCGCGCTGCAGCCCCCACGGCAGGCGCGCGAGGGCGGCCATCGCGCCGATGCCGATCCAGGTCGGCCAATGCCTCGGGCCGAGCGGCGGTCGATCGATGGGGGGCGGTTGCGTCATGCAGGGGATTCTAGGGGACGCGCGCGGCAGGCAGCGTGCTTCCGCCAACGCAAGCTCCCCCGTATCCTGCCGCGATGCGGAGCGACCCCATCGAGCGCGTGTTGCGCGGCCTGTATTCGGTCGCGCTGTACGTGTTGTTGCCGGTCACGGCCTATCACCTGATCTGGCGCGGGTTCCGGCAGCGGGCCTACTTTCGCCGCTGGAACGAGCGTTATGCGGCGTATCGCGGGTTGCAGGACGACGATGCGCCGCGCGACACGCTCTGGGTGCATGCGGTCTCCGTCGGCGAGGTGAACGCCGCCGCGCCGCTCGTCAATGCCTTGCGCAAGTTGCATCCGCACCTGCCCTTGCTGGTCACGACGATCACGCCGACCGGGTCGGCGCGCGTGCGCGCGTTGTGGGGCGAGTCGGTGCAGCACGTCTATCTGCCCTACGACATTCCGGGCGCGGTGCGGCGTTTCTTCGAACACTTCCGCCCGCGCGCGGGGCTCATCCTCGAAACCGAGCTGTGGCCCAACCTGTTGTTCGGCGCGCGCGATCACGGCGTGCCGACGTACATCCTCAACGCGCGCCTGTCGGCGCGCTCGCTGCGTGGGTATCGCGTGCTCGCGCCGATCGTCGGCCGCGCCCTGCGCACGGTGCGTCGCGTCGGCGCGCAATCGCAGGACGATGCGCAGCGCTTCGTCGCGCTGGGCGCGCGGCCGGAGCAGGTCGTCGACCTGGGCAACCTGAAGTTCGATACGCCGGTGCCCGAAGGGCTCGCCGATTTGCTTGCGCAATTCCGCGCACATGCGGGCGATCGCCTGGCGTGGATCGCCGCGAGCACGCACGAGGGCGAGGAGGCCGATGTCATGGCGCTGCACCGTCGCTTGCGCGAGAAACACCCGGGCCTGCTGCTGCTGTGGGCGCCGCGGCATCCGGAACGTTTTCGCGCGGCGGTCGACCATGCGCACGCGGCCGGATGGAACGTCGCCACGCGCCGCCTCACGCGATGGCCCGGCGCGGAGGACGATGTGTTCGTCGTCGACACGCTCGGCGAGTTGATGGCGTTCTATGCGTGCGCGCAGGTGGCGTTCGTGGGCGGCAGCCTGCAACCCATCGGCGGCCACAACCTGCTGGAACCGGCGGCCGTCGGCACGGCGATCGTCACCGGGCCGCACCTGCACAACTTCGCCGACATCGCGCGGCGTCTGGAACAAGCGCACGCGGTGCGCATCGCGCAGGACGTCGATGGCGTGTTCGCCGACGTCGATGCGCTGCTCGGCGATGACGCTGCGCGCAAACGGATGGTCGACGCCGGCCTGCAGCTCGTGCAGGAAGGGCGAGGCGCACTCGCGCGCAGCCTGGCGATGGTCGCGCCGGTGCTGCCGGGCGGCGCACGCTGAAACGACGAAGCCCGCCTTGCGGCGGGCTTCGGGGATAGCGAAAATCGAAACGCTTACTGCGTCCGCTGCTGCACCGCCGCCGAGACGTTGACCGTCAGGAAGCGATTGACGCGCTGCACGTCATCGACGTCCAGCGTGCCCGCGGCCTGTTCGAGGTTCAGCACGCTCTGCAGGAAGTTGTAGCGCGCCAGCGCGAAGGCCTGCTGCGACTGGAACAGGTTGCGCTGGTTGACGAGCACGTCGAGCACGGTGCGCGTGCCGACTTCCAGGCCGACCTGCGAGGCTTCGTACGCCGCCTTCGCCGAGACCACTGCGAGGCGGCGGGCTTCGACTTCGCTCACGCCAGCGACCACCACCTGGTAGGCATTGCGCGTGGCGCGTTCCAGCGAGCGCTTGTCCTGCTCGAGTTCGTCCTGGCGGATGTCGCGCGTGGCGAGCGCTTCGCGCACGCCCGATTGCGTGGCGCCGCCGGCGAAGATCGGCACGTTGAGCGTCAGGCCGAACGAGCGCGAACGGCTTTCGTTGTCGAACGCAGTTTCCGCGCCACTGAGGTTGTTGGTCGTGTCGCCGTCGCTGTGCGTGTTGCCGTAGTCGCCGCCGAAATACAGCGTCGGCAGGTGGCCGGCGCGCGCGGTGGAGACATCCTGTTCGGCCGACTTCACCTGCAGTTCCTTCGCGCGCAGGGCCGGGTTGTTGTCGAATGCGGTCTTCACCCACGCATCTTCGTCGGCGTGTTCCGGCAACTGCGGCTGGAAGTCTTCCGGCAGGCCCTTGAGGTTGGCCACCGGGCGGCCGGTGATTTCGGCCAGCGCCTGGTAGGCGTCGGCGACCTGGTTCTGCGTGGTGATGGTGTTGGCGCGTGCGGTGTCGTACTGGGCGCGCGCTTCGTGCACGTCGGTGATCGGCGCGAGGCCGACTTCCAGGCGCTTGCTCGCGAAGTCGAACTGCTTCTTCAGCGCGGTCTCCGCGGCTTCCGCGGCAGCCAGGTTTTCCAGTTGGACGAGCACGTTGAAGTAGGCGGCCGACGTGCGCGTGATCAGCTGGTCGCCTGCCGATTCGAGGTTGTAGTCACTGGCTTCGCTCAGCGCGTTCGCGCTGCGCAGGCGCGAGATGCGCGCGCCGTCGAACACCATCTGGTCCAGTGTCAACCCGTAGCGGCGGGTGGTGGAGTCGCTGGTGGAATCGTTGTTGCCCAGCGGCGTGCCGGCGAACACCTGCTGGCCGCTGCTGTCTTCGTTCGACTTGGAGTAGCTGGCCTGGCCGCCGAGCTGCGGCAGCAACAGCGCGCGCGCCTGCACGCGGCCTTCCTTGATGACGAGTCGGTTGGACTCGGCGGCGGAGAACTGCGGATCGCCGGCGCGTGCCAGCTCGTAGGTCTGCAACAGGTCTTCGGCATGCACGGCGCACGGCAACAAGGCGAAGGCTAAGGCCATGACGAGGGGACGACGGCTCATGCGGGTTCCTTCCGGATCAAATGACAAAAAGGGGAGGTCAGAATTTGAAGACAGGCGCAGGAGCGGCGCCCACTAGGTAAGGCAGGTCGGTTTCGAACAACGATTCGATACGCGGACCGTTGACGCCGTTGCGCGCCACGACCGCTTCCATCGCCGGCGAGGCGCCGCGGACCGCGAACAGGCGGCCTTCCGGCCGCAGCCATTGCAGGAAGCGCGGGGGCAGCGTGTCGACGGCGCCGGTCACGACGATGGCGTCGAAGCGGCGCTCGGTGTCGAAGGCGAAGGCATCGGCGATGTCGATGCGCACGTTTGCGCCGAGGCCCAGCGCATCCAGGCGGGCGCGCGCGGCGTCGGCGAAGTCGGCGTGCAGCTCGATGCTGTGCACCTCGCGCGCCAGGCGGCCGAGGCACGCGGTGAGGAACCCGCTGCCGGCGCCGATCTCGAGCACGTCCTCGCCTTCCTGCACGGCGATGGATTGCAGCACGCGGCCTTCGACCACGGGCTTCATCATGAATTCGCCGTGCCCCAGCGGCAGCGCCACGTCGGCGTAGGACAGCGCGCGATGTTCCGAGGGGACGAAGGCGTCGCGCGGAATCGACACGAGCGCATCCAGCACGCGCGCATCGAGCACGTCCCACGGGCGAACCTGTTGTTCGACCATCATCTCGCGGGCCTTGGCGTAGTCCATCGTCATCTCGTTCGTCTCGCAAAGAAAGCCGGGCATTTTACGCCCGGCAGGCACAGCATCGCTGTGGTAGCACACTCCAACTCAGTGCCGGAAGTCAGCGGGCCCATGGTCATGCGGTGCCCCGCGACTGTCACTTCCGGGTCGCGTAAGCCCGCAGGAACATGTCCACGGCGCTTTCCAACTGGGCTTTCACCTCGTTCGCGTCCGGCGCCGGGCCGCAGCCGAAAATGACTTTCTGATGCAGGTCGCCCTTGGCCAGGCTCAGGAATTGGGACGCCGCGCGGGGGACATCGGCGATTTCCAGTTCCCCGCTCTCGACGTGGTGCCGCAACACATCGGCCACCCGGTCGATCGCGCGCTGTGGGCCGACCGACCAGGCCTGCTGCGTCATGCCGGTCTCGACTACCTGCGGCGTGCACATGATCCGATGCCCGGCCAGCGCATCGGGATCCATGATCATCGCGAAGAACGCCCGCGCGATCTGCATCAGCCCGTCGCGCAGCGGTGCGGCATCGGCCGCGGCGAAAAGGGATTCGGGGAGCTGCTGTTCGAAATGCGCCTGCACGGCGGCGGCGAACAATGCGTCCTTGTCGCCGAAGTGGCTGTAGACCGTGAGTTTCGAAACGCCCGCGTCGGCTGCGATCTGATCCATGCTGACGCCCGCGAAACCTTGCGCGACGAACAGCCGCTTGGCCGCTTCGAGGATCGCGGCCCGCTTGCCGAGGTCTTTCGGGCGGCCGGGACCGGCCTGCCGTTTCTCGGGCGCGACCAGGGCATCGGCATAGGTGGGCTTGTTTTTCGATCGCTGCGACATGCTCGGCACTATATCAATACTGGACTGTTGGGTTCGCTATTTATAGTCTACCGGGCAGTTCAATAAGCGCCCGTCGAGACCCTCATGGCCATGCTGCGCAGGATGCCCCGGCATCCCCCCACCGATCGCCTATTTTTTCGATCCATCGTGCTGGCCGCATGCACCGCGGTCGCACTTGCGGCCTGCGGCAAGGATGAGGCCGCGGTCGAAAAGCCGCGCCCCGTGCTGGTCGTGACGCCGGGCCAGGGCCCGGATGCGACACCGCTGGCCTTCGCCGGCGAAATACGCGCGCGGGAAGAAAGCCCGTTGTCGTTCCGCGTGGGTGGGCAGATCGTCCGCCGACTCGTGGATTCCGGCGATCGCGTCCATCGCGGCGACGTACTCGCCGAACTCGATCCGAAAGATTTGCGCGCGCAAGCGGAAGCCGCGCAGGCGCAAGTCACCGCCGCGGAAGGAGAGCTCGCACGCGCCGCATCGGACAAACAACGTTACGAGCGATTGGCGAACGAACAACTGGTGAGCCGCTCGACGCTCGATGCGCAGACCGCCGCCTACGCGGCCGCCGCGGGCAACGCGCGTGCGGCGCGCGCGCAACGCGACGTCGCGCGCAACCAATCGGCGTACACGCAATTGCGCGCGCCGCGCGACGGCGTGATCGCCACGCGCGAGGCCGAAGCCGGCCAGACCGTCACCGCCGGCCAGGCCATCTACACGCTCGCCGGCGATACCGGCCGCGAAGTGGCGATCGCGCTGACCGAATCGCGCATCCGCGATTTCACCGTCGGCCAGCCGGTGCTGGTCGAATTGTGGAGCCAGCCCGGCGAGCGTCTGCCCGGCCGCATCCGCGAAATCAGCGCCGCCGCCGATCCGCAGGCGCGCACGTACGCCACGCGCATTGCGCTCGACGCGAACGCCGCGAAGAATGTCGAACTCGGACAGAGCGCGCGCGTGTACATCGCCGCCGCGAAACCGAACGCGACGACGACCGCGCTGCGTCTTCCGTTGTCCGCGCTGCAACGCGGGGATAAGGGCGAGATGTCGGTGTGGGTCGTCGATGCAAACACGAATGCGCTGAAGCGCGTCCCCGTGCGCGTCGGCCCCTTCGGCGCTGAATCGGTGCCCGTGCTGTCCGGCGTGCACGCGGGCGACCGTGTCGTCGCCGCGGGCGGGCACCTGTTGCGCGAAGGCCAGGTCGTCGCGCCGGTCGATCGCGAGAATCGCCCGCTGTCGAAGGCGCGCTGACATGCCATCCTTCAACGCATCGGAATGGGCGCTGCGCAACCGCACGCTCGTCGTGTACGCGATGCTCGTGCTCGCGGTGCTCGGCTTCATGAGTTATCGCAGCCTCGGGCAATCGGAGGATCCGCCCTTCACGTTCAAGGCGATGGTCGTGCGCACGGTGTGGCCGGGCGCGAGTGCGGACGAAGTCTCGCAGCAGGTCACCGACCGCATCGAGAAAGCCCTGATGACCACGGGCAAGTACGAATTCATCCGCGCCTATTCGCGGCCCGGCGAGTCGCAGGTGATCATGATGGCGCGCGATTCGCTGCCGTCGAAGGACGTGCCCGAGCTTTGGTATCAGGTGCGCAAGAAGGTCGCCGATATCAAGCCGACCTTGCCGGAGGGGACCGTCGGTCCGTTCTTCAACGATGAATTCGGCGATACCTTCGGCAACATCTACGCGCTCACCGGCAAGGATTTCGACTATGCGGTGATGAAGGACTACGCCGAGCACGTCGAACTTGAATTGCAGCGCATCCCCGACGTGGGCAAGGTCGAACTGGTCGGCCTGCAGGACGAGAAGATCTGGATCGAGTTGTCGAACACGAAACTGGCCACGCTCGGCATTCCACTCAGCGCCGTGCAGGACGCCTTGTCCGAACAGAACGCGGTCGTGCCCGCGGGCTTCTTCGAAACCGGGAGCGACCGCATCCAGATCCGCGTCACGGGCGCGCTGCGCTCGGTCGACGAGATCCGCGACTTCCCTGTGCACGTGGGCGATCGCACGTTCCGCGTCGGCGACATCGCGACGATCGAACGCGGTTTCTCCGATCCCGCCGCGCCGCGCATGCGCTTCATGGGCGAGGACGCCATCGGCATCGCGGTGGCGATGAAGGACGGCGGCGACATCCTCCGCCTGGGCAAGACGCTGGAACGCGAGTTCGCGCGCCTGCAGGGTTCGCTGCCGGCGGGCATGGAATTGCGCAAGGTGTCCGACCAGCCGCACGCGGTGAGCGAATCGGTGGGCGAGTTCGTCAAGGTGCTCGCCGAGGCCGTCGCGATCGTGCTCGTCGTGAGTTTCTTCTCGCTCGGGTTCCGCACGGGCCTGGTGGTCGCCGTGTCGATCCCGCTCGTGCTCGCGATGACCTTCGCGGTCATGCATTACTTCGGGATCGGCCTGCACAAGATTTCACTCGGCGCGCTGGTGCTCGCGCTCGGGCTGCTCGTCGACGACGCGATCATCGCGGTGGAGATGATGGCCATCAAGATGGAGCAGGGCTTCTCGCGCCTGAAGGCGGCGAGCTACGCGTGGGACACCACGGCGTTCCCGATGCTCACCGGTACGCTGGTGACGGCGGCGGGGTTCCTGCCGATCGCGACCGCGGCCTCGAGCACGGGCGAATACACGCGGTCGCTGTTCCAGGTGGTCACCATCGCGCTGGTGGTGTCGTGGATCGCGGCGGTGTTGTTCATTCCCTATCTCGGCGATCGATTGCTACCCGACCTGCACAAGAAGCATGCACAGGCGCACGACCCGCACGCCACGCGCTTCTACCAGCGATTCCGCGGTCTGCTCGACTGGTGCCTGGTGCATCGCAAGACGGTGATCGCGATGACGGTGGCGGCGTTCGTCGCATCGATCCTGCTGTTCCGCTTCGTGCCGCAGCAATTCTTCCCCGATTCCACGCGGCCCGAGCTGATGGTCGACATGGAGCTGGCGGAAGGCTCTTCGCTGAAGGCCACCGAAGCGCAGGCCAGGCGCCTGGAAGCGCTGCTGCGCAAGCGCGAGGGCGTCGACAATTACGTCGCCTACGTCGGCACCGGTTCGCCGCGCTTCTATCTGCCGCTCGACCAGCAACTTCCCGCGGCGAACTTCACGCAGTTCGTCGTGCGCACGCATGATTCGGACGCGCGCGAGGAGGTCCGCAAGTGGCTGATCGATGACGTCGCACCGCAATTCCCGTCGCTGCAGTTGCGCGTCACGCGCCTGGAGAACGGGCCACCCGTCGGTTACCCGCTGCAATTCCGCGTGTCCGGCGAACACATCGATCGGGTGCGTGCATACGCCAGGCAGGTCGAAGCGAAGGTGCGTGCCAATCCGAACGTCGCCAACGTCAACCTCGATTGGGACGAACCCAGCAAGGTCGTGCGACTGGAGATCGACCAGGAACGCGCGCGCGCGCTCGGCGTAAGCACGGCGGGGTTGTCGAAGTTCCTGTCGGGCTCCCTGTCCGGCCTGCACGTCAGCACGTATCGCGAAGGCAACGAATTGATCGAGATGCTGCTGCGCGGCGCCGATGATGAGCGCACGCGCCTGGATCTGCTCGGCAGCCTGTCGGTGCCGACGCAGAACGGCACCGTCGTTCCGCTTTCGCAGATCGCGACGCTGAAGTACGTGTTCGAGGACGGCATCGTGTGGCATCGCAATCGCCTGCCGACGGTCACCGTGCGCGCGGACATCCGCAACGCGCTCACGCCGCCGACGGTGGTGGCGCAGATCCTGCCGACGCTGGAGGGCATCCGCGCCGATCTGCCGGAAGGCTACCTGCTCGAAACCGGCGGCACCGTCGAGGATTCGGCACGCGGGCAGAACTCGATCAACGCGGGCCTGCCGTTGTTCCTGTTCGTGGTGGTGACGCTGCTGATGGTGCAGTTGCGCAGCTTCTCGCGCACGGCGATGGTGATGCTCACCGCGCCGCTCGGCCTCATCGGCGTGACGCTGTTCCTGCTGGTGTTCCGCGTGCCTTTCGGCTTCGTGGCGATGCTCGGCACGATCGCGCTGGCCGGCATGATCATGCGCAATTCGGTGATCCTCGTCGACCAGATCGAGCAGGACATCGCGCACGGCAACGACCGATGGCACGCGATCATCGAAGCCACGGTGCGGCGCTTCCGCCCGATCGTGCTCACGGCGCTCGCCGCGGTGCTCGCGATGATCCCGCTGACGCGCTCGGCGTTCTTCGGGCCGATGGCGGTGGCGATCATGGGTGGCCTGATCGTGGCGACGGTGCTGACGTTGCTGTTCCTTCCGGCGCTGTACGCAGCGTGGTTCAAGGTGACGCGCGCGGAGGACGTTTCGTAAGCACGCGCGCGGATGCGGCACGATGTTTCGGTGAGCGTTGTCACCGGGGTCGTCGCGCCGTCTCCTAGACGACGTCGGCCCGTGGTCCCGCGACGGGCGAGAGGTAAGCGCGTGAAGCGAACCCGGCATCGGCAAAGGCGCGTTGCATCGCCGGTGCCGCGATTCGCGCTTCGGCTTCGGACGCGAACCACGCGAACACGCTGGGACCTGCACCGGAGAGGCTCGAACCGAGCGCGCCGTTATCCATCGCAGCGGCTTTGACTTGCGAAAAGCCGGGGACCAGCGGCGCGCGGCGCGGCTCGACGAGCACGTCCTGCAAACCATCGCGAATCAGATCCACGTCGCCGCGTTCCAGGCCCAACAGGAACTGCGCGAGGCGCGCGCCGTGCGCAACGACGGTCGACAGCGGGAACGGATCGGCAAGCACTTCGCGGGACCGCTTCGTTTCCAATACCTGGTCCGGATGCACGACGACTGCGTGCAACCACGTCGGCGCGTGCAAGGGCATCAGTCGTGTCGCGGTCGCCAATGCAATCCCACCGATGAGCATCGGCCCGACATTGTCGCCCTGGTGGCTACGGCTGGACGCGTACTCGCCTTCCATCGCGAAGCGATACAGGCCCTCGCGTGTCAGCGGGGCATCGAGCAGCGCATTGGCCGCGATCAATGCGGCGACGCAGGAGGCCGCCGACCCACCGAGGCCGGCGCCGATCGGAATGCCCTTGTCGAGTTCGATTTCGAAACCGAACGGCAAGGCGAGGCCTTCATGCAGCGCACGCACGCCGCGCCCGGCGGTGTTGCGCTCGGTGTCGTGTGGAATCGCCGAGACATCCCCCGCGCCGCGCACGGCGACCACGCGCACTTCGCGCTCGTCGATCCGGCGCACGGTCGCACGGTCCGACAGGCCCGCGATCGCGTGGCCGAGCAAATCGAACCCGACGCCGATGTTGCCGACGCCCGCGGGTGCGCTCGCGGTGGCTTGGAGACGGTTGGTGGCCATGGGCGCGCGTGAAGACCGGAAGCGGCCATTATCGACGCCAAGGTGGCCCCGCGGGGCGCGGCGTGTTGGAATAGGCCCCGAAGCGGGGGTACCGGCACGCCGGTTGAGACACACCCTTCGAACCTGACGCGGTTGAAACCGCCGTAGGGAGCCTTCGTCGGACCCAGGGTCCGTCGCCCGCTTCGTCCCGTGAATCTCCCTTGGACGATGCCCATGAACGCTGTGCCTTCAGATCTCATCCGCGACGCGCAGGCGTTGTCCGAAGAAGTCGTTCGCCCCATCCCCGGCTCGCGCAAGATCTTCGTCGAGGGCTCGCGCGCCGACCTGCGCGTGCCGATGCGCGAGATCGCGCAGCAGCGCACGCCGACCTTGTTCGGTGGCGAAGACAACCCGCCGATCACCGTCTACGACACCTCGGGCCCCTACACCGATCCGGCCGCTGCCATCGATCTCGCCGCCGGCCTGCCTGCGCTGCGCGCGCGCTGGATCGAAGAACGCAACGACACCGAAACACTCGCCGGCCTGTCCTCCGAATTCGGCCGCACGCGCGAACACGATCCGCGCCTGGCCGCCGTGCGTTTTCCGGGCCGCATCCTGCCGCGTCGCGCGCGCAGTGGCGCCAACGTCACGCAGATGCATTACGCGCGCCGTGGGATCGTCACGCCGGAAATGGAGTTCGTCGCCATCCGCGAGAACCAGCGCCTCGACGCGATGCGCGACGCCGGGCTGCTCATGCAGCACAAGGGCCAGGCGTTCGGCGCGTCGATCCAGGCACGCATCACGCCGGAATTCGTGCGCGACGAAATCGCCCGCGGCCGCGCGATCCTGCCGAACAACATCAACCACCCCGAAAGCGAGCCGATGATCATCGGCCGCAACTTCCTCACCAAGATCAACGCGAACATCGGCAACAGCGCCGTGTCCTCGGGCATCGCCGAAGAAGTCGAGAAGCTCGTGTGGGCGATCCGCTGGGGCGGCGACACGGTCATGGACCTCTCCACCGGCAAACACATCCACGAGACGCGCGAGTGGATCGTGCGCAACTCGCCGGTGCCGATCGGCACGGTGCCGATCTACCAGGCACTGGAAAAAGTCGATGGCCGCGCCGAAGAACTCACGTGGGAAATCTTCCGCGACACGTTGATCGAACAGGCCGAGCAGGGCGTGGATTACTTCACGATCCATGCCGGCGTGTTGCTGCGCCACGTGCCGCTGACTGCGAAGCGCGTGACGGGCATCGTGTCGCGCGGCGGTTCGATCCTCGCCAAGTGGTGCCTCGCGCACCATCGCGAGAACTTCCTCTACACGCACTTCGAAGACATCTGCGAAATCATGAAGGCCTACGACGTCGCCTTCTCGCTGGGCGACGGCTTGCGCCCGGGCTGCATCGCCGATGCGAACGACGCCGCGCAATTCGGCGAGCTCGAGGCACTCGGCGAGCTGACCAAGATCGCGTGGAAGCACGACGTGCAGACGATGATCGAAGGCCCCGGCCACGTGCCGATGCAGTTGATCAAGGAAAACATGGACAAGCAGCTCGCCGAATGCGGCGAGGCGCCGTTCTACACGCTCGGCCCGCTGACCACCGACATCGCGCCGGGCTACGACCACATCACCAGCGCGATCGGCGCGGCGATGATCGGCTGGTTCGGCACGGCGATGCTCTGCTACGTCACGCCGAAGGAACACCTGGGCCTGCCCGATCGCGAGGACGTGCGCGACGGCATCATGGCGTACAAGATCGCGGCGCATGCGGCGGACCTGGCCAAGGGCCATCCCGGTGCGCAGGTGCGCGACAACGCCTTGTCGAAGGCGCGCTTCGAGTTTCGCTGGGAAGACCAGTTCCATCTCGGGCTGGATCCGGAAAAGGCGAAGGCCTTCCACGACGAAACCCTGCCGAAGGATGCGCACAAGCTCGCGCATTTCTGCTCGATGTGCGGCCCGCACTTCTGTTCGATGAAGATCACGCAGGACGTGCGCGACTACGCGGCCGAACATGGCGTGGATGAAGCGCAGGCCATCGAGGCAGGCATGGCGGAGAAGGCGGGAGAATTCCGCGCGCAAGGAGCGGAGGTCTACCGACCGGAATGACCCTTCGGGCAATACGCGGCGTTCACGCGAGCCGCTAAGATCGCCCGATGCACGTCGCCCTCCGTTGGTCGCTCTGGCGCATGCTCGCGCGCCGCCACCCGTCCGCCTTCCTCCTGGCGGCGCAGTTGCTCAGCCTGTTGCTGTATCCGCTGATGGACCAGTCCGCCGAGGGGCGCATGCTCTTCGGCGGCGTCGCGGTGGTGGTGGTGCCGCTGGCAGTGTGGACGGTGAGCCGCGGTCCCGCGCTCAACATCCTCGCGTGGATGCTTGCGGTGCCGTCGTTGCTGCTCACCGTCTGGGTGTGCTGGACCGACGACATGCGGCTGTTGCCGTTGGCTGCCGCCCTCGAAGCGCTGTTGTATTTCTATGCGGCCGCGGGGTTGATCGCGTATATGATGCGCGACGTTCGCGTGACCGCGGACGAACTGTTCGCGGCGGGCGCGACGTTCACGCTGATCGCGTGGGGATTCGCCTACGCGTACTTCGTCTGCCAGGCGTGGTATCCCGACAGCTTCACCGGCTTCGAACCCGAGCGCGAACGCACCTGGCTGGAGTTGCTGTTCTTCAGCGTCAGCAACCTGTCGGCGACGGGCCTGGGCGACGTGCTACCGGTGAATGCGCCTGCGCGCGTGCTGTCGATGTTGGAGCAGATCGCGGGCGTGGGGTACATCGCGACGGTGGTGTCGCGCTTGATCGGTTTGACGATCATCCAGCAGCGCCAAAAATGAAAAGGGGCGCCGGAGCGCCCCCTTGATCGCCGATCAGAAATTCGGCTTCTCTTCGCTTTCGTTGTAACGCGCGATCGAGTCGACAATGATCTGCTTTGCTTCGGCGGTGTCGCCCCAGCCGTCGAGCTTCACCCACTTGCCCTGTTCCAGGTCCTTGTAGTGCTCGAAGAAGTACGCGATGCGGTCGCGCCAATGCTGCGGGACGTCGTCCAGGCCTTCGATATGCGCGTAACCCGGGTACACCTTGGTGACCGGGACAGCGAGGATCTTTTCGTCGTTGCCGGCTTCGTCCTGCATCCGCAGCACGCCGACCGGCCTCACGCGGATGACTGAACCGGGGATCAGCTGCAGGGGCATCAACACGAGCACGTCCGCGGGATCGCCGTCGCCGCAGAGGGTGTGGGGCACGTAGCCGTAATTGCAGGGATAGCGCATCGGCGTGGACAGCACGCGATCGACGAAAATGGCACCGGAGGCCTTGTCGACCTCGTATTTCACCGGTTCGGCGTCCTTCGGGATCTCGATGATGACGTTGATTTCGTCCGGCGGGTTCTTGCCGGTGGGGACGAGGTCCAGGCCCATTGCGTGTTGCTCCGACGTGCTGGCGCGGCCCATGGGGGCCGGCGGGGGAAGTGAGGGCGCGGATTATAGGCGGGAACCTCCCGCCTTCCGGCGCATCGGATGGAAAAGGACGGGAGAAACCACATGGTTCCGCAGGATCACGGCCCCCTGGTCGATTTCGCGAAGCTCGACGACGCCACCCTGGTGGCGCTCGCGCGCGCCGGCCGGCGGGAAGCCTTCCGCCAGATCATGCAGCGCTGCAATCGGCGCCTGTTCCGCATCGCGCGGGGCGCGGTGCACGAGGATGCCGAAGCCGAGGACGTGGTACAGGCCGCCTACGTCTCGGCCTTCGAACACCTGGCCGATTTCCGCGGCGAGGCCTCGCTGGCGACCTGGCTCACCCGCATCGTCCTCAACGAAGCCAACGGCCGCTTGCGAGCGCGCAAGCCCACGGTCGAGTTCGACGCCATCGAAGCGCTGCAGCAAGGAGGGCGCGTGATTGCATTCCCGTCGCGTTTCGGAAGCGAAGACCCCGCCGCGAGCGCCGCGCGCAGCGAAATCCGTCGCCTGCTCGAACATGCGGTGGACGCGTTGCCCGAGCCGTTCCGCCTGGTGTTCGTGATGCGTGAGATCGAGGAGTGCAGCGTCGAGGACACCGCGGCGAGCCTGGGCCTCAAGCCTGAAACGGTGAAGACGCGCCTGCATCGCGCGCGCCGGATGCTGCGCACGGCGCTGCACGACCGCCTCGCCACGACGATGACCGATGCCTTCCCCTTCCTTGGCGCGCGTTGCGACCGCATGACCAACGGCGTGCTCGAGCGGATCGACGCGCGCCTGCGCGATTGATTCGACGCGGAAACAACGTATCGCCTGCTAGCGTCGGGTTCCCCACGCCGGAGTCCCCGCCATGCTGAAGTACGGTTTGCTCGCCAAACTCGAGGCAAAGCCCGGCATGGAACGCGAGGTGGCGACGCTGCTCGCCGGGGCGTTGCCGATCGCGCAGGGCGAACACGAAACGCGAACCTGGTATGCGTTCCGCTCCGGTCCGACCTCCTTCGGCATCTTCGATACCTTCGAGGACGAACACGGGCGCGAGGCGCACCTGCAGGGACAGATCGCGAAGGCGCTGATGGACAACGCGGATCGTCTGCTCGCCATGCCGCCGACGATCGACAAGATCGATTTGATGGCCGCGAAGAACTGACCGCAAAAACAAAACGGCGGCCCGAAGGCCGCCGTCCGTATCGCATGCCACATATCGCCGTCAGTTGAGCAACGGCACCATCAGCAACGCGACGATGTTGATGATCTTGATCAGCGGGTTGACGGCCGGGCCGGCAGTGTCCTTGTAGGGATCGCCGACGGTATCGCCGGTCACCGCGGCCTTGTGCGCCTCGGAGCCCTTGCCGCCGAAGTTGCCGTCCTCGATGTACTTCTTCGCGTTGTCCCACGCGCCGCCGCCGGTCGTCATCGAGATGGCGACGAACAGGCCGGTGACGATCGTGCCGATCAGCACGCCGCCCAACGCCTTCGGGCCGAGCAGCAGGCCGACCACGACGGGCACGGCGACGGGCAGCAACGAGGGCACGATCATTTCCTTGATCGCCGAACGCGTGAGCATGTCGACCGCCTTGTCGTACTGCGGCTTGCCCGTGCCCTGCATGATGCCGGGGATGTCGCGGAACTGGCGGCGCACTTCCTCCACCACCGCACCGGCCGCGCGGCCGACCGCTTCCATCGCCATCGCGCCGAACAGGTACGGGATCAGGCCACCGATCAGCAGGCCGATGATCACCTCGTGGTCGGACAGGTCGAAGCGATACGCCTCGAACGACACACCCGCCGCCGCGGCCTTGGCGGCACCGGCGATGTTGAGGTTGTGCGTGTAGTCGGCGAACAGCACGAGCGCGGCGAGCGCGGCCGAGCCGATCGCGTAACCCTTCGTCACCGCCTTGGTCGTGTTGCCGACCGCATCGAGCGGATCGGTCACGGCGCGCACTTCCGGAGGAAGTTCGGCCATCTCGGCGATGCCGCCCGCGTTGTCGGTGATCGGGCCATAGGCGTCGAGCGCGACGATCATGCCCGCCATCGACAGCATCGAGGTGGCGGCGATCGCGATGCCATACAGGCCACCGAAGTGGAAGGCGAGCCAGATCGCCAGGCACACCGCGACGACCGGCAGCGCGGTCGACTTCATCGACACGCCCAGGCCCGCGATGATGTTGGTGCCGTGGCCGGTGGTCGAGGCTTGCGCGACGTGCCGCACCGGCTTGAACTGCGTGCCGGTGTAGTACTCGGTAATCCACACGATCGCGCCGGTGAGCACCAGGCCGATGAGCGCGCAGTAATACAGGTTCAGCGAACCCTGCGCGAAGTCGCCCATCAGGTTCTGCGTGATCGGGTAGAACGCGATCGCCGCGAGCACCGCCGAGACGATGACGCCGCGATAGAGCGCGCCCATGATCGAACCGCCGGCCTTCACCTTGACGAAGAACGCGCCGATGATCGACGCGATGATCGACACGCCGCCGAGCACCAGCGGATACAGCACCGCGTGCGTCCCGGCTTCGGTGGCCATCAGGCCGCCGAGGAGCATCGTGGCGATGATGGTGACCGCGTAGGTTTCGAACAGGTCCGCCGCCATGCCCGCGCAGTCGCCCACGTTGTCGCCGACGTTGTCGGCGATGACCGCGGGGTTGCGCGGGTCGTCTTCGGGAATTCCCGCTTCGACCTTGCCCACCAGGTCGGCGCCGACGTCGGCGCCCTTGGTGAAGATGCCGCCGCCGAGGCGCGCGAAGATCGAAATCAGCGAAGCGCCGAACGCGAGGCCCACGAGCGCATGCAGCGCGCGTTCTTCCGGCAGGCCCATCTGCAGCAGGATCATGTAGTAACCGGCGACGCCGAGCAGGCCGAGGCCGACGACGAGCATCCCGGTGATCGCACCGCCGCGGAACGCGACGTCCATCGCCGGACCGATGCCGCTGCGCGCGGCTTCGGCGGTGCGCACGTTGGCGCGCACCGACACGTTCATGCCGATGTAGCCCGCCGCACCGGACAGCACCGCGCCGATCAGGAAGCCGATCGCCGTATGCCAACCGAGGAAGAAGCCGATGAGGACGAAGAGCACGACGCCCGCCATCGCGATCGTCATGTATTGCCGATTGAGGTAAGCGCGTGCGCCTTCCTGGATCGCGCCGGCGATCTCCTGCATGCGCTGGTTGCCGGCGGGGCGAGAGTTGATCCATGAAGCGGACCACAGTCCGTACAGGATGGCGACGACGGCGCAGGACAGCGCCAGGATCAAACCGTACTGCTCCAGCATGAACCCTCCCCGGGGCGACAATGGGATGACGGATGAACTCGATGGATTGTTGTTGCGCCGCGTCAAAAACAGTGGAACTTGGCGGCAACGGCCCGACTATCGCACAGCCGCGCGGCCGCGTGCCGTGAGCCGGTGTTCAGACCGCGCATGCCAGCCTGCCGCCCTTGAATCGCGCCCCCCGGAGACACGATGCGCTTCCCCCTACGCTCGCTGCTGCTGCTTGCCCTCGCGCCTTGCCTGGCGTGCGCGGCGCAGGACCCAAAACCCGAAATCACGCGCCAGGCATCGACGGCGCAGGCCGACGGGAAGGCGCACACGCTGCGCACGATTCCCGAAGCCTGCGCGCGCATCGAAGGCCAGTTCACTGGCCAGGCGGCGGACCCGTACAAGTTCACGCTGGCGCGCACCAGCGCCAACTGCCAGCCGCGTGCACGCCTGGTGGATGCGGCGAAGGTGAAGCCTTCGACGAAGGAAGGATGGATCTTCAACGACGTGATCCGCGTGCCGAGCGCGTCGTGCCCGTCGCAGGAAGCCGTCGTGCGCGTGTGGCGCAAACCGGCCGACGCCACGCCGCCGGACCTCGATGCGCAGGGGCGTTCGCGGATCTACCTGAAGGACGCGACGGACAAGGCGCGGGCCAAGGCGCCGTCTGTTCCGATGTTCGCGGTGGCCATGGCCGTTGAAGGAAAGGCCTGCGGCAAATGACCTTCTCCCCGCCAGCCTTGCTGGCGGGGAGCGTCGCTTCAATCCGTTGCCTTGTTCGCATTCCCCGCGCGCATGAACTTCTCCGCGCTCGATCGAATCAACTGCGCGGCACCGCCCCGCTTCCGGATCACCTGCACGTAGTACGTGCGACCGGCATCCAGGTCCATCGAGAACGGGCCGGTGTCGGCGGTCGCGTAAGCACGCGGACCCGGCGGCGGAGTGGACTTGAAGTACATGCCCGGTTCGATGTCGATCAGCGACATGCCACCGGCGGCGTCGCGCACGCCGATCGGATCGCCGGGCGAGGTCGCCGAGCGGAAGAACACCACCTGCGCCTTGCCGGCCGGCGCCTTGCCGATGTCCTGCTCGACCGCCGCGGCGTTGAGCTCGTGCGCGGCCTCATCGACCGCGGCCTGCCCCTGGTTTTCGATCTTGACCTTCTGCGCGAACGCCGGCAGCGCCGCCGCCGCAAATACCAGGACGGCGATGCATTTCAGGATGCGATGGGACATGGGCGGCTCCTTGCTCAACCTTGGGAAGAGGGGAGCCTAACCCCGCGCATTCATCGTGCAGTGTGAACGCCGTCGGTCACGCCCATCGCTTCAGCCTTCGAACCCGGGCAACTGCTTCTTCACCGCGACATTCTTCAGCACGACGTACTTCGGCAACCCGTCGCGCCCATACGGCGGGGGCGCTTCGCCGCGGATCAGCGGTTCGAGGTAGCGGCGCGCGGCGGTCGTGATCCCGTAACCATCCTTGCGCAGGAAATTGGCGGGCATCGTCTTTTCGTGGTTGGCGATGTCTTCCAGCTTCGCGGGCATGACCTTCCAGCGGTACGGATTTTCGGCCATGCGCTGGATCACGGGCATCATCGCGTTCATGCCCTTCAGCGCGTAGTCGACGGCGGCCTTTCCAACGGCCTGCGCCTGTTCGAGATCCGTCTTCGACGCGACATGGCGCGCCGAGCGCTGCAGGTAATCGGGCAGGGTCCAATGCACCTTGTAGCCGAGCGTGTCCTTCACGCGCGCGGCCAGGTGCGAGGCGACGCCACCGAGTTGCGTGTGGCCGAAGGCGTCCTTGCCGCCGCCGGCGTCGGCGACGAACGTGCCGTCGGCCGTGCGGATGCCTTCGCTCGCGACGACGACGCAATACCCCACGCGTTCGACCGTCTTCTTCACTTCGGCGAAGAATGCCGCTTCTTCGAACGGGCGCTCCGGGAACAGGATGATGTGCGGTGCATCGTTCGGGCCCTGTCCGGCCAGACCCGCGGCCGCTGCCAGCCAGCCCGCGTGGCGGCCCATCGCTTCGTACACGAAGACCTTGGTCGAGGTGTCGGCCATCGCGGCCACGTCGAGCGCGCATTCGCGGATCGAGACCGCGGTGTACTTGGCCGCCGAGCCGAAGCCCGGGCAGCAATCGGTGACCGCCAGGTCGTTGTCGATCGTCTTCGGCACGCCGATGCAGGTCAGCGGGTATCCGAATTCTTCGGCCAGGCGCGAGACCTTCAACGCGGTGTCGGCCGAATCGTTGCCGCCGTTGTAAAGGAACCACCGCACGTCGTGCGCCTTGAACACTTCGAGCAAGCGCGCGTAGCGCGCGCGGTCGGCCTCCAGCGATTTGAGCTTCACGCGGCACGAGCCGAACGCCCCGCCCGGCGTATGGGCGAGGGCGCGGATGGCCGACAACGGCTCCTTCGAGGTGTCGATCAGGTCCTCGCGCAATGCGCCGAGGATGCCGTTGCGCGCGGCCAGCACCTTCACCTTGCGGGCGCGGGCGGCCGTGATGACGGCCGACGCGGTGGCGTTGATGACGGCGGTGACGCCGCCCGACTGGGCGTACAGCAGGGTTCCGTTGGCCATGTGAGGTCGTGGGCCGGGGCCGGGTTGGGGTAAAGTGCCCGACGAAACGGCGGCATGCGTGGGAGTGGGCGGGCGAGTGTAGCGCCGCCCCCTGTCAACGCGTCGCGGCCGACATGGAATGGCTTTCTCGGGAGTCCTGGATGCGATTGGTCTTGTTGGGCGCGCCCGGTTCGGGCAAGGGCACGCAGGCGACCCGCCTGAAAGAGCACCTGCAGGTGCCGCATATTTCGACCGGCGACCTGTTGCGCGCGGAAGTCGCGGCCGGCAGTCCGCTCGGCCTGGAAGCGAAGGAAGTCATGGCGCGCGGCGAATTGGTGTCCGATGCGATCCTGCTCGGCATGCTCGAGGACCGCTTCTCGCGCCCCGACACGCGCAACGGTTTCATCCTCGACGGTTATCCGCGCAACCTGGCGCAGGCCGACGCGCTGGATGCGTTGCTCGGCCGCCTGAAGGCGCCGTTCGACTATGCGGTGCAGCTGGAATGCCCGACCGAATTGCTGGTCGAACGCATCGCCGGCCGCGCGAAGGCCGAAGGCCGCGCCGACGACAGCCCCGACGCGGTGCGCAAGCGCCTGGAGGTTTACACCGCCTCCACCGCGCCGGTGATCGATTACTACCGCCAGCACGGCCAACTCACCGTCGTCGACGGTGTCGGTTCGCTGGACGAGGTGTTCACCCGCATCCTCGAGGCGATCGCGCCGGTCAAGGAAGTGGGCTGAGCCCCGCACGGGAGTTGCATTGAAAGTCCACATCCTCGGCATCGCCGGTACGTTCATGGGCGGCGTCGCCGCGCTCGCGCGCGAGCTCGGGCATGAAGTCGAAGGCAGCGACCAGGCGGTCTATCCGCCGATGTCCACGCAGCTCGAACACCTCGGCATCGCACTGCGCCAGGGTTACGCGCCCGAACATATCTCGGGGGACTGCGACGAGATCATCGTCGGCAACGCGCTCTCGCGTGGCAATCCCGCGGTGGAAGCGGTGCTCGACGAAGGCCGGCGCTACATCTCCGGCGCGCAGTGGCTGAGCGAACGCGTGCTGCCGGGCCGCGAAACGCTCGCCGTCGCCGGCACGCACGGCAAGACGACCACGACCACCATCCTCACCTGGCTGCTCGAAAACGCGGGCCGCGCGCCGGGCTTCTTGATCGGCGGCGTGGCGGAGGATTTCGGCGTCTCCGCGCGCGTGGGCACGGGCCGCGAGTTCGTGGTCGAGGCCGACGAATACGACACGGCGTTCTTCGACAAACGCTCGAAGTTCGTGCACTACAGGCCGACGGTCGCGATCCTCAACAATCTCGAATTCGACCACGCCGACATCTTTCCCGATGTCGCGGCCATCCAGCGCCAATTCCACCATCTCGTGCGCACGGTGCCGCGCCGCGGGCGTTTGATCGTCAACGGCGAAGACAAGCACCTCACCGAAGTGCTGGAAATGGGCTGCTGGACGCCGGTGGAGACCTTCGGCCTGTTCGGCGATGCGTTCGACTGGAGCGCGAAGCTGCGCGCCGACGACGGCAGCCACTTCACCGTCGTGCATCGCGGCCGCGCGATCGGCGACGTGCATTGGCCCTTGCTCGGCCGGCACAACGTCATGAACGCGCTGGCCGCGCTCGCTGCAGTGAATGCAGTCGGTATCGACGTCTCGACGGTCCTCGCCTCGCTCGCGCGCTTTCGCAGCGTGAAGCGCCGGATGGAAGTGATCGGCGATGCGCGCGGGATCACCGTGTACGACGATTTCGCGCACCACCCCACCGCGATCGCGACCACGCTGGCCGGATTGCGGGCACGCGTCGGGGGTGCGCGCATCGTGGTGGCGATGGAGCCGCGGAGCAATTCGATGCGACTGGGCGCGCATGCCGATGCGCTCGCGCCTTCGCTGGATGGCGCGGACGTCGTCGTCTTCCTGCATCGGCCGGAACTGCAATGGGATGCCGGCAAGGTGGTCGCCGGCCTGAAGGGCGAGGGCGTGACCGCGCCCGACGTCGACACGCTGATCGCGGACCTGCGCACGCATGTGCGCGCGGGCGACCACGTGGTGTTCATGTCGAACGGGGGCTTCGACGGCGCGCCGCGGCGTTTCCTCGCCGCGCTCGCGGGTCATTGAGCCGCCGTCATGCCCACCTCGCCGACGCTCGGCCTGTTCCCGCTCCATAGCGTCCTGTTGCCGGGCGCGACGCTTTCGCTGCGCGTCTTCGAACGCCGCTACCTCGACCTGGTGCGCGAATGCACGCGCGAATCGCGCGGCTTCGGCGTGTGCCTGATCCTGATCGGCGATGAAGTCGGCGCGCCGGCGACGCCGGCGAAATTCGGCACCCAGGCGCGCATCGAGGATTTCACGACCGGCGACGACGGCCTGTTGCACCTGCGCATCCGCGGCGGCCGGCGCTTCCGCGTCGACACCACCCACGTGCGCGACAATGGCCTGCTGCTCGCGGATGTCGACTGGTGCGAATTCGATCCCGACGACGAGCTGCACCCCGAGCACGCGACGATGGGCCTGATCCTCGAACGCATCCTCGAACAGGTCGGCGGCGAATACGCCAACCCACCGGCGGCGCGCATGGACGAAGCCTCGTGGGTCGGCTGGCGCCTCGCCGAATTGCTGCCGCTGCAGGAATCGCAGCGCCAGGCGCTGTTGCAGATGGACGACCCGCACGCACGCCTGGATTGGATGCTGCGCTGGATCAGCTAGCGTTCGCGCACGCGCAACACGGGTAGCGCGCTGGCGGGATGCGGCCCGGAGTGTTGCGGCAAACCTGCGAGGTCTTGCACCAGTTCGGCGTGCGACGCGCCGCCATCGGCCACGGGGCGCCACAGGCCGAAATAACGGAGCGGCCGCGAATAATGCATCTGCTGCGTCGCGCCGATCCACAGCGGCGTCGCGCCCTGCAATTGTTCCGGCGCGAGCCACAGGCGCAGCACGAGCGCATCGTTCGGGCCGAGGGCGCGCCGCATCAGCAAGGCTTCGGGACGTCCATCGAGCGTCGCGGGCAGCACCGGTTGCTGCGCAGGCGTCTTGTCGTCGTCGAGCAGGCCGAGCGTCGCGATCCAGCCCGCCTGCGCTTGTACGCGCCAGCCGCGCGACTCGAGGCGTCGCTGCAATGCGCCTGCCGACCCGGCGTATTGGAGGTCCAGCGCCCAGCGGCGCAGCGGATCGCTCTCGGTGCGCTGCGCGGGCAGCTGCGTCCAGGCCGAGGACCACCAGGCATCGAGCGCAAGCGTGCGCGGCGGCGGCGCAGGCGCGTGTTCGGCGAGCGTCGCTTCGATGCTGCGCGGTGCGTGCCACAGCGCCGCGATCGCGAACACGCCGTAGAACCCGAGCGCGAGCGGCCGCATCCAGAACGAGCGCGCGACGTGCCGCCGATACGCGATTCCCAGCACCAACACCCACACGATGCCGAACAACATCCCGCCGATGACATCGCTGAGCCAATGCGCGCCGAGGTACAACTCGGAAAAGCCGAGCAGCGTGGTGATGGCGCCGCCGATCATGTACGGCCATTGGCGGTCGCGGCCCGGCAGTTCGCGCGCGATCAGCACGGCGAGGAAACCGAAGGTGATCGTCGCCATCGTGACTTCGACCGAAGGCACGCCGAACGCGGTGCCCTGCGCATCGCCCGGCAACAACCACGCCAGGCCCGAGGTCAACGCGAAGCCGAACGCGAGCGCCGCCACCCAGTGCGCCGCCGCGATCCATCGCCTGCGGAACAACAACCACAGCAACGCCGCGAGGGCCGCGGGGCCCAGCACGATCGCATCGCCGAGCGTGTCGAACGCCGCCATCATGCGATCGGCGAGCGGATTGCGCAGCGCAGCCATCGCGTCGCGCACGGTGTGGTCGAGCAGCAGCGGCCCGCCGCGCGCCCACAACAACGCGAGCAACGCACCCCACGCCCAGGCGATCGCGAACAGCCACACGGCGAGGATCAGCAGCGAGGCCGATTCGGGCCGGTTGGGATCGATCAGCGAACCGGCGTAACGCCCCAGGTGCGGATGCGCGCGCGTCCACTTCAATGCACGTGCGAGCAGGCGATCGGCGTGGCGCGAGAACCACCGCCACGTGTACAACACGACGGCCCAGACCAGCAGCAACGCCGCGATGAGTGCGAGGACCACGAGCGCCAGCCTGTCGGCGACCGCGGCCACGGCCTCGTACGACTTTCCGAAGATCCAGCCCGGGGCGAGATACGTCACGGCCCACAGGACTGCCGCGACCACGCTCATCGGCGCGTAGCGGCGCAAGGGCATGCGCAACATGCCCGCGATCGCCGGCACGAAGGGCCGCACCGCACCGACGAAGCGCGCGATCACGATGCCCTTGCTGCCGTGCCGGCGGAACACGCGTTCGCCACGATCGAGCAATTGCGGATAGCGGCGGAACAACCACAAACCGCGCATCTGCGCGCCGTAGCGATGGCCGATCCAGAAACTCAGCGCATCGCCCGCGAACGCGCCGGCGGAGGCGCACGTGATCGCATAGATCCCGTCGATATGCCCGAGGCCGACCATCGTGCCGACCGCGAACAACAGGGGGGAGGCCGGCACCACGATGCCGATGACCGCCAATGCGTCGCAGAAGGCGATCGCGAAGATCAACAACCCGGCCGCGCGCGGGTGCGCGGTGATCCAGGCGATGGTGGCCTCGAGCCAGTGGGTGGGCATGGGCCAATTATAGGGAGCAGAATGACGGTTCCAGAACGTAGCGGTGACGGACGATGCCAACGCTCGCAGGCAAGACACTCTTCATCACCGGTGCTTCGCGCGGAATCGGGCTTGCCATCGCGCGTCGCGCGGCGGCCGATGGCGCGAATGTCGCCATCGCCGCGAAGTCCACGGTGCCCAATCCGAAATTGCCGGGCACCATCCACGCCGCCGCGGCCGCAGTCGACGCGCTGGGCGGCAAGGGCCTGGCCCTGCGTTGCGACATCCGGGAAGAAGACCAGGTGCAGGCGGCCGTCGCCGCGACGGTTGCGGCCTTCGGCGGCATCGACATCCTCGTGAACAACGCGAGCGCGATCTGGTTGCGCGGCACGCTCGACACGCCGATGAAACGCTTCGACCTGATGCAGCAAGTCAACGCGCGCGGCAGCTTCCTGTGCGCGCAGGCCTGCCTGCCGCACCTGGTGAAGTCGGACAACCCGCACATCCTCACCCTTGCGCCGCCGCCGAGCCTGGATCCGAAATGGTGGGGCCCGCATACCGGCTACACGCTGGCGAAAATGGGCATGAGCTTCGTGACGATCGGCCTGGCCGCGGAGTTCGGGCCGCAGGGCGTCGCCGTGAACGCATTGTGGCCGCGCACGATCATCGGCACCGATGCGCTCAACATGATTCCCGGAATCGACATGGCGCGCTGCCGCAAGCCGGAAATCGTCGCCGATGCCGCGCATGCGGTGCTCGTGCGCGAGGCGCGCGGCTTCCACGGCCGCTTCCTGCTCGACGAAGACGTGTTGCGCGAAGCCGGCGTCACCGAGTTCTCGCCCTACGCCGTCGATCCTTCCCAGACGCCGCTGCCGGACTTGTTCCTGTGAAATACCTGCACACGATGATCCGCGTCCACGACCTCGACGCGACGCTGCGTTTCTTCGTCGATGGCCTTGGCTTGCGCGAAACGCGCCGCATGGAGAACGAGGCGGGCAAGTACACGCTCGTGTTCCTCGCCGCCGACGAAACACCGAATGCGGAAATCGAGCTGACCTACAACTGGGGCTCGGACGAGGATTACGGGAGTGCACGCAACTTCGGGCACCTCGCATTTCGCGTGCCCGACATCTACGCGACATGCGAACGGTTGCAGTCGATGGGCTACACGATCCATCGCCCGCCGCGCGATGGACACATGGCGTTCGTGAAATCGCCGGACAAGGTGTCGATCGAGTTGCTGCAGGAGGGGCATCTGCCGCCGACCGAACCGTGGGTGTCGATGCCCAACACCGGTTCCTGGTGAGTCAGTCCAGGCCGTAATCGCGCAGGATGCCGGCGATTTCGCCGGGTGCATGGACTTGTTCGGCCTGCAGGCCGGCGCTGCGTGCGCCCTGCACGTTGGCGAAATTATCGTCGAGGAACAGGGTGCGTCCCGGCGCATGGCCGAGTGTTTCGACGACGCGGAGGAAGGCGATCGGCGCCGGCTTCGCCACGCCCAGGACGTTGCTGCAGAAGATGCGGTCGCGCGGGAGGACGTCGGTCAGCTGCGCCGGCAGCGAATCCAGGACGAGCGGGCCGTTGTTCGTGAGGACGGCGACATCGGCGTGGCCGGCGAGTGCAGCGATGCGCGCGCACGTGGTCGGCAGGCATTGCATGGATGCGCTGCGGGCGGCGAGCCATTGCGGGCGTTCGATCGTGCAACCCAACGCTGCGGACAACGCGGAGAAGTAGGCGTCGTCGTCGATCAGGCCGGCGTCGTATCGCGGCTCGATGCCGGTGTCGAACAGCGCGGAGAACACGGCGTCGGGCGCCCGGCCGATCGCGGCGCCGAGCGTTTCGACGCGGATCTGGTGCGAGTAGGACACGAGCACGCCGTCGAGGTCGAACAGCACCAGCGACGGCGGCGTGGCGATCACAAGGTCCTGAATGCGGCGCGCGCGGCGTCGATGGTCGCGGCGATGGCGGCCTCGTCGTGTGCGCTGGACATGAAGCCGGCTTCGAACGCAGAGGGCGCAAGGTAGATGCCGCGTTCGAGCATCGCGTGGAAGAAGCGGTTGAACGCCGCGGTGTCGCAGGCGATGGCCTGCGCGTAGGTGTCGACCTTTTCGGCGCTGAAGAACAGGCCGAACATCGCGCCGACGCGTTGCGTCGTGAACGGCACGCCGGCTTCGCGCGCGGCGTTTTCCAAGCCGTCGCACAACGCATGCGTCTTCGCTTCCAGCGCATCGTGGAAGCCCGGCGCCTGGATCAGTTCCAGCATCTTCAGGCCCGCGGCCATCGCGACCGGATTGCCGCTCAGCGTGCCGGCCTGGTAGATCGGGCCCGACGGCGCGATCTGCCGCATCAGGTCCGCGCGGCCACCATAGGCGCCGACGGGCATGCCGCCGCCGATGATCTTGCCGAAGGTGCTCAGGTCCGGCGCCACGCCATAGCGCTGCTGCGCGCCACCGAGCGCGACGCGGAAACCCGTCATCACTTCGTCGAAGATGAGCAGTGCCCCGTGGCGCGTGCACAACGCGCGCAGGTGCTCCAGGTAGCCTTCGCGCGGCGGAAGGCAGTTCGCATTGCCGACGACCGGTTCGATGATCAGGCCCGCGATGTCGTCGCCGGTTTCGTCGAACAACGCAGTCGCCGCGTCGAAATCGTTGTACGGCAGCGTGAGCGTCAGGTCGGCCAGTGCCTTGGGAACGCCCGGCGAGGTCGGCACGCCGAAGGTGAGCGCGCCGCTGCCGGCCTTCACGAGGAAGCTGTCGCCGTGGCCGTGGTAGCAGCCTTCGAATTTCACGATGCGCGCGCGGCCGGTGGCGCCGCGTGCCAGGCGGATCGCGGAGAGCGTCGCTTCAGTGCCGGAATTCACCATGCGCACCATTTCGCAGCTCGGCACGAGGCGCGAGATGGCTTGCGCCATCGTGACTTCCAGCGGATTCGGCGTGCCGAAGCTCAGGCCGTTGCGCGCGGTTTCGATCACGGCCGCGAGGACGTCGGGATGGTTGTGGCCGACGATCATCGGGCCCCAGGAACCGACGTAATCGATGTAGCGGTTGCCGTCGACGTCTTCCAGGTATGCGCCTTTCGCGCTCTGCACGAAGAACGGTTCGCCGCCCACTGACTTGAACGCGCGCACGGGGGAATTCACGCCGCCGGGCATCAGTTGCTGCGCACGGGCGAACAGTTCTTGCGATCGGCGGGTGTCCATCAGGGCCTCGAAGCGGTGAAGAGCGACCGGAATTCGTGCGCGGCGGCGACGGGGTCGGGCGCATCGAACACGCCGCCGACCACCGCCAGCAGGTCTGCGCCCGCGGCCAGCAGGGGAGGCGCATTGTCGGGGGTGATGCCGCCGATCGCCACCATCGGCAAGCCAAGCGCACCCGCGGACGCAAGGAGCGCGGGCGTCGCGCGGCGCGCATTGGGTTTGGTCGAGGACGGGAAGAAGGCACCGAACGCGATGTAGTCGGCATCGGCCTCGGCCGCCGCATGCGCGCGCTGCAGGTCGTCGTAGCAGGAGACGCCGATGATCGCGGCCTGGCCGAGGATCGCGCGCGCAGCAGCGACGGTGCCGTCGTGTTCGCCGAGGTGCACGCCGCTGGCCTTCACCTTGGCGGCGAGGCGTGCGTCATCGTTCACGATGAACGGGACGCCCGCCGCGCGGCACAACGGCGCGAGCGCGGCGGCCTGCACGCCGCGCAACGCCGGATCGGCCGTCTTGTTGCGATATTGCAGGAGTTCGGCAAAAGGCAGCAGCGGCTTCACGCGCGCCACGAGGCGTTCGGTGTCCGCCTCGTCGGGCGTGATCAGGTACAGGCCGGCTTGCATGCGGTTTCCCTGGCGTGCGCTTCCGAAGCCGGCTCGTCGGTGGGACAATGGCGGCTTCTACAGAACAGCATTCTACGGACTCCGATGACCGACGCCGTCGCCACCGCCTACCGCACCTGGATGTGCGTCGTCTGCGGCTTCATCTACGACGAAGCGAAGGGGCTGCCCGAAGAAGGCATCGCGCCGGGCACGCGTTGGGAAGACGTGCCCGATACGTGGACGTGCCCGGATTGCGGCGTCACGAAGGACGACTTCGAAATGATGGTGGTTTGACGCGCCGCGCGCGTCAGTTCATCCGCATCTGACCGCTGCTGAGTTCGACCAGCCGTTCGCGCAGCGGGCCGGCATCCTGCGCCTCGGGATTCAGTTGCAGGTAGCGCGCGAGATCCGTGCGTGCGCCCTGGCGATACCCCATCTTCATGTACGCCAGGCCGCGGTCGCGCAAGGCGTCGGCGTTGTCGGCCACCAGGCGCAGGATGCGGTCGGCGCTGCGCGCGGCGCGTTCCCAGTCGTCGCGTTCGGCGTACACACCGTGCAGGTTGCGCAGCACGCGCATCAGGATCGCGCGGTGCGTCGCGGGGTTGAGGATCTGGAACAATGCGCGGTCGTCCGGCGCTTCGCCATTGAGGTGCGGGCGTGCGCGCTGGCGCAGTTCGTCTTCATCGAGCGGGCGGCCGCGGTTGAACGGATCCATGACCAGCACGCCATCGTCGACCGGCAGCCGGACGAGGAAATGCCCGGGGAACGACACACCGTCCAGCGGTATGCCCAGTCGTCGCGCGACTTCGATCTGCACGAGCGCGAGCGAAATCGGATTGCCCAGGCGCCGTTCGAAAACTTCGTTGAGATAGCTGTTGCGCGGGTCGTAGTAGTGCTCGCTGTCGCCGGCGTATCCGACTTCCTCGAACAGATGGCGGTTGATCGCCGCCATCTTCTGCGGCCAGGGCTCGACCGACTCCACCTGTGCGCGCAGGTGGTCGACGTGAGCCTGCAGTTGCGCGTCGCAATGGTCCGCGTCGAGGTGCGGATATTCGTCGCGGGCGATCAGCAGCGCGGTGCCCAGCAGCGGGAGCGTGCGATCGTCGGAACCGGCGAGGTCGTTCCAGTCGGGCAGCGGGAAGCGGTCGTGCATGTCGCAAGCCTGCAACTGCGTTGCGTTCGTTGCAAGTCCGCGCGGGTCAGGGTTGTGCGACGCCCGGCCCGAATTTCAATTCCGAGCCTGTTTCCAGCTTGAGTTTCGCCGCTTCGCCGGCGTTGAGCTCCAGCACGTAGCGCGCCGGCGCGGCGCTCGGATACGGCGGGCACTGGTCGCCGAGCGAACACGGCGGTACGTCACGCTGCATCGACACGAGCTTGTGCGCGTCGTCGAAGTAGAGGATGTCGAGCGGGATGCGCGTGTTCTTCATCCAGTACGCCTGCGGCGCCTGCACTTCATGGATGAAGAGCATGCCGTGGTCGGCGTCCATCGCGTCGCGGAACATCAGGCCGCGCGCGCGCTCGGCGTCGTCGTCGGCAATCTCGATGTTGTAGCGCTTGCCGTTGAGTTCGACCCATGGCCCGGATGCGCTGGCGCAACCGGCAAGCAGCAGGAGCGAAGCGGACAGCAGGGCGGCTCGGCGCAGATGGGGGCGCATCGTTGGGTCTCCTTCAGGGGCGCTGAACATCGGTGAGGGCCGGCGCTCGCGTCAAGAGGGCGGCGGCCCTGCGCATTTGAACGAATTTTATGCAGACCCCCTTCCCAAGCTCTGCAGCCTTATGCACAATGCGCGCCCCTTCGACGGGTGCCTGTTCAACGGCCCCGGCGGACCGAAAAAAACCCCGTCACGGGGTGTTGACGGAATCCGGGAGGGCTGTATGATGTGCGGCTCCCTCGGGCACTTCGGTGCGGCGGGGGACGGGAGAAGGCGCTGAGGCCGATCCCCTTGATCTTTGACAGTGTGCGCAGGTGACTTGTGCGGGCGTCTGGCGGGTGGATACGTTGTCCATCTTGCAGACGTTCGTAACAGAGCAACAAGTCAATTCAAATGGCAAACAAGCAATTGTGAGCCAGCGAGTGATTTCGAGCCTGGGACGACGACTGCACTCAAGAAATTGGCGAGGACTTCGGTCCGAGCCGCAAAACTTAAGTGAAGAGTTTGATCCTGGCTCAGAGTGAACGCTGGCGGCAGGCCTAACACATGCAAGTCGAACGGCAGCACAGCAGTAGCAATACTGTGGGTGGCGAGTGGCGGACGGGTGAGGAATACATGGGAATCTGCCCTGTCGTGGGGGATAACGTAGGGAAACTTACGCTAATACCGCATACGACCGGAAGGTGAAAGCGGCGGACCGCAAGGCGTCGCGCGACTGGATGAGCCCATGTCGGATTAGCTAGTTGGCGGGGTAAAGGCCCACCAAGGCGACGATCCGTAGCTGGTCTGAGAGGATGATCAGCCACACTGGAACTGAGACACGGTCCAGACTCCTACGGGAGGCAGCAGTGGGGAATATTGGACAATGGGCGCAAGCCTGATCCAGCCATGCCGCGTGAGTGAAGAAGGCCTTCGGGTTGTAAAGCTCTTTTGTCCGGAAAGAAAAGCTCGCGGTTAATACCCGTGGGTTATGACGGTACCGGAAGAATAAGCACCGGCTAACTTCGTGCCAGCAGCCGCGGTAATACGAAGGGTGCAAGCGTTACTCGGAATTACTGGGCGTAAAGCGTGCGTAGGTGGTTCGTTAAGTCTGATGTGAAAGCCCTGGGCTCAACCTGGGAATGGCATTGGAAACTGGCGACCTAGAGTGCGGTAGAGGGTAGTGGAATTCCCGGTGTAGCAGTGAAATGCGTAGAGATCGGGAGGAACATCCGTGGCGAAGGCGACTACCTGGACCAGCACTGACACTGAGGCACGAAAGCGTGGGGAGCAAACAGGATTAGATACCCTGGTAGTCCACGCCCTAAACGATGCGAACTGGATGTTGGGTGCAACTAGGCACTCAGTATCGAAGCTAACGCGTTAAGTTCGCCGCCTGGGGAGTACGGTCGCAAGACTGAAACTCAAAGGAATTGACGGGGGCCCGCACAAGCGGTGGAGTATGTGGTTTAATTCGATGCAACGCGAAGAACCTTACCTGGCCTTGACATCCACGGAACTTTCCAGAGATGGATTGGTGCCTTCGGGAACCGTGAGACAGGTGCTGCATGGCTGTCGTCAGCTCGTGTCGTGAGATGTTGGGTTAAGTCCCGCAACGAGCGCAACCCTTGTCCCTAGTTGCCAGCACGTAATGGTGGGAACTCTAGGGAGACCGCCGGTGACAAACCGGAGGAAGGTGGGGATGACGTCAAGTCATCATGGCCCTTACGGCCAGGGCTACACACGTACTACAATGGAGAGGACAGAGGGCTGCAAACCCGCGAGGGTGAGCCAATCCCAGAAACCTTTTCTCAGTCCGGATTGGAGTCTGCAACTCGACTCCATGAAGTCGGAATCGCTAGTAATCGCAGATCAGCATTGCTGCGGTGAATACGTTCCCGGGCCTTGTACACACCGCCCGTCACACCATGGGAGTTTGTTGCACCAGAAGCAGGTAGCTTAACCTTCGGGAGGGCGCTTGCCACGGTGTGGCCGATGACTGGGGTGAAGTCGTAACAAGGTAGCCGTATCGGAAGGTGCGGCTGGATCACCTCCTTTAGAGACTAAAGACAGCGCGATTGCCTGTCAGGCGTCCGCACAAGTGACCTGCATTCAGAGCGTCCCGGCACACGGGGCCATAGCTCAGCTGGGAGAGCACCTGCTTTGCAAGCAGGGGGTCGTCGGTTCGATCCCGACTGGCTCCACCACTGTCCTGGGCTGAAGACTTTTGGGTCTGTAGCTCAGGTGGTTAGAGCGCACCCCTGATAAGGGTGAGGCCGGTGGTTCGAGTCCTCCCAGACCCACCAACTCTGAATGACAAATTGCGCACACAAAAAGATTAGAGACGTCCCTGGCGCTGAGGCCCGGGACGTGTTCTTTGAAAATCGGGATGTAGCGAGCGTTTTGAGACGAATGTCCATGACGTGTCGTAGAGGCTAAGGCGAGGTGCGAGAGCACCTTTATTTGAAGTGATAAGTCGTTTTACGTTCGCAAACGACGTATGACCCCGAGGCGACTTGGGGTGATATGGTCAAGCGAATAAGCGCACACGGTGGATGCCTTGGCGGTCAGAGGCGATGAAGGACGTGGCAGCCTGCGAAAAGCGTCGGGGAGCTGGCAACAAGCATTGATCCGACGATGTCCGAATGGGGAAACCCACCCGCAAGGGTATTGCATGGTGAATACATAGCCATGCAAGGCGAACCCGGGGAACTGAAATATCTAAGTACCCGGAGGAAAAGAAATCAACCGAGATTCCGTCAGTAGCGACGAGCGAACGCGGAGCAGCCCAAAAGTCCGTACGGTTTTAGCAGAACACGCTGGGAAGCGTGGCCGTAGATGGTGACAGCCCTGTATGCGAAAGGGCCGTACGGATGAAATTGAGTAGGGCGGGGCACGTGAAACCCTGTCTGAACATGGGGGGACCATCCTCCAAGGCTAAATACTCCTGACCGACCGATAGTGAACCAGTACCGTGAGGGAAAGGCGAAAAGAACCCTGGTGAAGGGAGTGAAATAGATCCTGAAACCGTGTGCGTACAAGCAGTCGGAGCCCGCAAGGGTGACGGCGTACCTTTTGTATAATGGGTCAGCGACTTACTGTTTGTGGCGAGCTTAACCGTATAGGGGAGGCGAAGGGAAACCGAGTCTGATAAGGGCGCATAGTCGCAGGCAGTAGACCCGAAACCGGGTGATCTAGTCATGCCCAGGGTGAAGGTTGAGTAACATCAACTGGAGGCCCGAACCCACTCCCGTTGCAAAGGTAGGGGATGAGGTGTGATTAGGAGTGAAAAGCTAATCGAACCCGGAGATAGCTGGTTCTCCTCGAAAGCTATTTAGGTAGCGCCTCGGACGAATACTGCTGGGGGTAGAGCACTGTTATGGCTAGGGGGTCATTGCGACTTACCAAACCATGGCAAACTCCGAATACCAGCACGTACTATCCGGGAGACACACGGCGGGTGCTAACGTCCGTCGTGAAAAGGGAAACAACCCAGACCCACAGCTAAGGTCCCAAATTCATGGCTCAGTGGTGAACGATGTGGAAAGGCACAGACAGCCAGGAGGTTGGCTTAGAAGCAGCCACCCTTTAAAGAAAGCGTAATAGCTCACTGGTCGAGTCGGTCTGCGCGGAAGATTTAACGGGGCTAAGCCATGAACCGAAGCTTGGGGTGCACAGCAATGTGCGCGGTAGAGGAGCGTTCCGTAAGCCGATGAAGGTGGATTGAGAAGTCTGCTGGAGGTATCGGAAGTGCGAATGCTGACATGAGTAACGATAATGGGGGTGAAAAGCCCCCACGCCGAAAGCCCAAGGTTTCCTTGCGCAACGTTCATCGGCGCAGGGTGAGTCGGCCCCTAAGGCGAGGCAGAAATGCGTAGTCGATGGGAAGCTGGTTAATATTCCAGCACCTCGCGTCAGTGCGATGGGGGGACGGAGAAGGGTAGGTGTACCGGGCGTTGGTTGTCCCGGGGAAAGCAGGTAGGCGGATCCTCTTGGCAAATCCGGAGGGTCATACGCCGAGCAGCGAGACCAGGCCATTAGGCCGAAGTCACTGATCCCACGCTTCCAGGAAAAGCCCCTAAGCTTCAGCTGACGCAGACCGTACCGTAAACCGACACAGGTGGGCAGGATGAGAATTCTAAGGCGCTTGAGAGAACTCGGGTGAAGGAACTAGGCAACATGGCACCGTAACTTCGGGAGAAGGTGCACCGCTTCTGGTGGCCCATGCGGGCTATAGCTGGGAGCGGTCGCAGAAACCAGGCCGCTGCGACTGTTTATCAAAAACACAGCACTCTGCAAACACGAAAGTGGACGTATAGGGTGTGACGCCTGCCCGGTGCTGGAAGGTTAATTGATGGGGTCAGCCGCAAGGCGAAGCTCTTGATCGAAGCCCCAGTAAACGGCGGCCGTAACTATAACGGTCCTAAGGTAGCGAAATTCCTTGTCGGGTAAGTTCCGACCTGCACGAATGGCGTAACGACAGCGGCGCTGTCTCCACCCGAGACTCAGTGAAATTGAAATCGCTGTGAAGATGCAGCGTTCCCGCGGCAAGACGGAAAGACCCCGTGAACCTTTACTACAGCTTTACACTGAACGTTGAGTTCGTCTGTGTAGGATAGGTGGGAGCCTGTGAAACCGAGGCGCTAGCTTCGGTGGAGGCAACCTTGAAATACCACCCTGATGTGCTTGACGTTCTAACCTGGGCCCGTAATCCGGGTCGGGGACCGTGTATGGTGGGTAGTTTGACTGGGGCGGTCTCCTCCCAAAGAGTAACGGAGGAGCACGAAGGTACGCTCAGCGCGGTCGGACATCGCGCACTGTGTGCAAAGGCATAAGCGTGCTTGACTGCAAGAGCGACGGCTCAAGCAGGTACGAAAGTAGGTCTTAGTGATCCGGTGGTTCTGTATGGAAGGGCCATCGCTCAACGGATAAAAGGTACTCCGGGGATAACAGGCTGATACCGCCCAAGAGTTCATATCGACGGCGGTGTTTGGCACCTCGATGTCGGCTCATCACATCCTGGGGCTGTAGTCGGTCCCAAGGGTATGGCTGTTCGCCATTTAAAGTGGTACGCGAGCTGGGTTCAGAACGTCGTGAGACAGTTCGGTCCCTATCTGTCGTGGGCGTTGGAGATTTGAGAGGGGCTGCTCCTAGTACGAGAGGACCGGAGTGGACGAACCCCTGGTGTTCCGGTTGTCACGCCAGTGGCATTGCCGGGTAGCTACGTTCGGAAGCGATAACCGCTGAAAGCATCTAAGCGGGAAGCGCGCCTCAAGATGAGATCTCCCGGGACACAAGTCCCCTGAAGGAACCATCAAGACCAGGTGGTTGATAGGCACGGTGTGTAAGCGGAGCAATCCGTTGAGCTAACGTGTACTAATGATCCGTGAGGCTTGACCATATCACCTCAAGCCGCCTTATCCTCGACAACACGTCGATGGCATTTGTCTCCAAAAGCAACACCCAAACTCGCTACGTCCCACCCCTTGAGAGCGTGAGCGCGACCGGTCCCCTGGCATCCCCAGRACGGATCGAACCGCGACCCTCCACCCTCTCCCTGGTGACAATAGCGCTGTGGCACCACCCGATCCCATTCCGAACTCGGAAGTGAAACGCAGCCGCGCCGATGGTAGTGTGCATCCGCATGCAAGAGTAGGTCATCGCCAGGGCCTTACACCTAAACCCCGCCAGCAATGGCGGGGTTCTTCTTTGGGCGGCAGCAACTAACCCTTACTTGGGGCGCGTCTCGCGCTTGAGCGTCACCACGAGCACGTCGCGGTGCGCCGGTTCCGTCGGATCCAGCGCGGTCACGGCCGTGACCCCATGGAACACGCGCGCATCGTCCACGAGCGCCGCGTCGAAAGCGGCCTGCAGCGTAAATGCCCCAACCTCCGTGCCGTCGGCGAGGTGGATCGTCGTCGTGCCGCTTTCGATGTTCCGCCGATCGACCATCAGGACGAGCACGTAATCGACACCATCGCGGTGCACGCCTTCCGGCGTTGGCTCGCCGGCTTCGCCGGGGCGTGCTTCGATGCGGAACTGGTGCACTTCGATTCGCCATTGCGCGACATCCGGCGCAAGCCCACCGAAGAATCCGACGCAATAGCGCAGGATCGTCTGCAAACAGGGGCCGCCGGCGACAACGTCGGTCACCGGCTCGAACCATCGTTCGATGTCGCCCTGCAGCGCGTTGTACTCGGTTGTCTGGAAATGCGGCTGGTTCGGGGCGCGATCCACGGGGCCATCCGCTGTAGCCGCGAAGACCGCATGCCGCCGCCGCCGCGCGCGCCCAGTGCGCGCGAGATAAGGATCCGGCCCGAGCAGTTCCCAACTCGCGGCGAACCCGGCCCAATCCTCCAAGCCGCCGACGCCCGCGAGCGTCGCCCGCATTGCATCGCCATGCACGAAACAGAACCCCTGTTCCCGCACCACGTCGACGCAACGTGCGCCTTCGGCATCCATGGCGAACGTGCCGCTCACGCCATCAGGCCGCTGCGCGCACCGCGCCGCCGACGTGCAGCGCCGCGAGCGCGATCAACGCCATCGCGCAGGCGAATCCGACGAACCACACCAGGCTGCGCAGCGAATGCTTCATTCCCAGCGTGTACACGACCCCGTGCAGAACCCGGCTGATGAGGAAAACCACCGCCAGCCACGCGACGTGCATTTCCGGCACGCCGGCCAGGTGCGCCATCACCACGCCCGCGGCGAAGGGCGCGAACGCCTCGAACGCATTGAGCTGCGCCGCATTCGCGCGGTGCACTTTCGGATCGGTCTGGCGTGAAATCCAGCCGCGTGGATCGCGGTTGTCGTAACGCTCGCCGCTCCCCTTCGCCACGGTCGTCCACACGTAAGGCAGTAGCGCCGCCGCCAACACGCACCAATACGCCAGGGCCATCGTCATCTCGCGTCTCCCTCGGTGAATGATGGATCAGGGGCCTTCGCGTCCGCGCGCATCGCGTCGCGCGCCGCGCGGAACGGATTGCCTGCGCGCCAGTTCGGCCACGTCGTGCCGTCGGCCAGCACGCGGCCCACCGCGTACAGCGTGTCGAGATCCTGCACCGTGCCTTTCAGGTTCCAGTTCGCGTCGAATTCGTCGGCCGGCTTGTGATAACGATTCGCGGTGTAATCCTCCGAGGCCTTGCGGCCCGCCGTGGTGCCGCCTTCGACGAGATCCTCGCCGCCTTCGGCATACAGCGCCGGTACGCCGGCCTTGGCGAAGTTGAAATGATCGGAGCGGAAGTAGAACCCGCTCTCGGGCGTGGCTTCCGCGTGCAGCTTGCGGCCCTGCCTGTCGGCGATCGTCTTGAGCACGTCGTCGAGTTCCGAATTGCCCAGGCCCGTCACCACGATGTCCTTCGACGGCCCGAAGGTCGACATCGCATCGATGTTGATCGCCGCGACGGTGTCCTTCAGCGGCACGGCGGGATGCGCGACGTAGTACTTCGAACCGAGCAGGCCCGATTCCTCCAACGTCACCGCTAGGAACAGCACGCTGCGCTTGGGCGGCGTCTTCGCGAACTGGCCTGCGATCTCCATGATCCCGGCCACGCCGGTCGCATTGTCGATCGCGCCGTTGTAGATGTTGTCGCCGGTTTCGTCGGGATGTTTGCCGAGGTGGTCCCAGTGCGCGAGGTACACCACGGCTTCATCGGGCCGCTGCGTGCCCGGCAACTTCGCCACGACATTGCGCGAAGTCTTCTCGACGATCGTGCTGTCCAGCGTGACCGACGCCTTCGCGTCCAGCGGCACCGCCTTGAACCCGCGCTTGTTGGCCGCCGCACGCAGCTTCCCGAAATCGAGCCCCGCATCGGCGAACAGCGCCTTTGCCTGCTCGCCGGTGATCCACCCTTGCACCGGCAGGCGCGGCGCCGGATCGTCGCTCGCGCGCAAATCGAACTGCGCGCCCGACCACGAACCGCGCACGACATCCCACCCATACGACGCACCGGCATCGTCGTGCACGATCAGCGCCGCCGCCGCACCCTTGCGCGCGGCCTCTTCGAACTTGTAGACCCAGCGCCCGTACCAGGTCATGCGGCGCCCTTCGAACAAGGTCGGGTCGTTCGCATGGAAGCCCGGGTCGTTGACGAGGATGACGACCGTCTTGCCCTTCACGTCGAGCCCGGCGTAATCGTTCCACTGCTGCTCCGGCGCGTGGACGCCGTAGCCGACGAACACCACGTCGCTGTCCTGCACGCTGACGTGCTTCTGCCCCGTGCGGGTGCCGATCACCATGTCCTGCCCGAACTTCAGCGTATGCGGCTTGCCCTTCACGACCACCTGCATCGTCGTCTTGTCGCTGGCCGTGGTTTCGGTCATCGGCACGACCTGCGTCCACGCGCCGGCGTTGCCCGGTTGCAGGCCCATCGCCTTGAACTGCGCCACGATGTAATCGACGGTCTTCTGCTCCCCCGGGCTGCCCGGCGCACGCCCTTCGAACGCATCGGACGACAGCACGCGCACGTGTTCGGCGAAATCGCCGGCTGCGATCGCTGGAACGAATGCATGAGTGGAAGCCGGCGCGGGCGCCGTCGCAGTTGCGGTCGATGCCGCAGCGGGCGTGGAGGGCGCCGCGCTTTCGGGCGGGCGGTTGCAACCGGCCAGCGCCATCGCGCCAGCCATCAAGACCAGCAAGGGTCGAACCTGCGTGCTCGGCATCCGCCATCTCCGGGTGGGGCAATCCCGGCGATTTAAGCACGCCCATCGCAGGCCGGCCCGTGCCGGCCCGCGATGCGGGAGTCATCAGTCGCGACGGTCGTCCGGCGCGGTCTGCGAGCTGAAGGCGATCGGCGTGGCGCCGCTGATGCGGCCGACCTTCGCAGTGGAGTGCACGTAAAGCACGACTTCGCGCTCGAAGATCAGCGCGCCGTCGACCCGCGCATTCGGGCCGATCACGATGCGCGGCGGCTTCTGCTTGCCCATCTGGAACCAGCCATGGTTGTTGTTCTTTTCCACGTGGATGCCGCCGTGCACGTGGGAACCCACGCCCACCGTCACGTCGCCGTTGACCGTTTCGATGCCGCCGCCCAGATCCGTGTCGACCAGGCCGATTGCACCGTTCACGGTGGTGACGCCCTCGCCGATGTTGCCGCCGCGGTCGACGAAAATGCTGCCGTTGACGGTTTCGATGGTGTCCGACACCTGCGCCTGCGTGCCGACGCGGATGCCGCCGTTGACCGTGCTGAGCGACCGCACGCGGATGCCGTCGCCGCCGGCGATGCTGCCGTTGACGGTTTCCACGTCGTCGGCCTGCGCGCTGGATTCGACCTTGATGCTGCCGTTGACGGTGCTCAGGTCGTCGTAGGTCTGGCCCGAAAGCGCAGTGATGCTGCCATTGACCTTGTCGACCTCCTCGTGGTGCTGCGCGAAGGCGGGGAGGGCTGCGACAGCGACGACGAGGGCGAGCGTGAGGCGGGCGTGCTTCATGGGGCGGATCCTGGGAATGGGCAGGTGTCCGTCTACTGATGCGGCCAAGGGGGCTTCGGTTTAACCCCCTTCGTTACAATCCTCCGCAGTCCTCGTTCCAGCCGGAGTCGCCGTGCCCGTCGCCCCCTCCCGTCCCAAGCCCGTCGTCCTGCTGATCCTCGACGGCTGGGGCCATCGCGAGGACCCGACCGACAACGCGCTGGCCCAGGCCGACATTCCGAACTGGCGTCGCCTCTGGGCGAACGCACCGCACACGCTCATCCATACCGAAGGCCGCCACGTCGGCCTGCCCGACGGCCAGATGGGGAATTCGGAAGTCGGGCACATGAACCTCGGTGCCGGCCGCATCGTCTATCAGGACCTGACCCGCGTCGACGCAGCCATCGAAGACGGCAGCTTCTTCGCCAATGCCGAATTGCTGGCCAGTTGCGCCGCCGCGCGCGCCGGTGGCGGCACGTTGCATGTCATGGGCCTGCTGTCGCCGGGCGGCGTGCACAGTCATGAAGCGCACATCGGCGCGATGCTCGAGCTGGCGAAGCAGGCCGGCGTCGAACGCGTCCGCGTGCACGCCTTCCTCGACGGCCGCGACACGCCGCCGCAATCCGCGCAACCCAGCCTCGCCGCTTTGCAGGCCAAGTGCGACGCACTCGGCAACGCGCGCATCGCGACCGTCGGCGGCCGCTACTGGGCGATGGACCGGGACAAACGCTGGGATCGCGTGCGCCGCGCGTGGGATGCCATCGTCGACGCGCGCGCCGACCATCGCGCACACGATGCGCTGGCCGCACTGGCCGACGCCTACGAACGCGGCGAGACCGACGAATTCGTCGCGCCCACCGTGCTCGCCGGCGCGACGCCGATGCACGACGGCGATGCCGTGGTGTTCATGAACTTCCGCGCCGATCGTGCGCGCCAGCTCGCCGCGGCCTTCGTCGATCCGCACTTCAGCGGATTCACGGCGCGCCGCCCGCAACTGGCGCGTTTCACCTGTCTCACCGAATACGATGCGAAGCTCGACGCCCCCGTCGCCTTCGCGCCCGACGACCTGCGGCACACGCTCGGCGAGCTGCTCGCAGAAAACAACCTGACCCAACTGCGCATCGCCGAAACCGAAAAATACGCGCACGTCACGTTCTTCTTCAGCGGCGGCCGCGAAGATCCCTACCCGGGCGAGTCGCGCATCCTCGTCCCCAGCCCGAAAGTCGCCACCTACGATCTCCAGCCGGAAATGAGCTGCCCCGAACTGACCGCGAAACTCGTCGCCGCGATCGATTCGCAGGCCTTCGATGTCATCGTGTGCAACATCGCGAATCCCGACATGGTGGGCCACACCGGCAACATCGCCGCCGCGATCCAGGCCGCCGAAGCGGTGGACATCGCGATCGGTGCGGTCGAAGCCGCCGTGCGTCGCGCCGGGGGTGCCTTGCTGATCACCGCCGACCACGGCAACCTCGAGCAGATGCGCGATCCCGACACCGGCCAGCCGCACACCGCCCACACTGTCGGGCCGGTGCCGCTGATCTTCGTCGGCCCGCCCATCGCATCGCTGCGCAGCGGCGGCGCCTTGCGCGACGTCGCGCCGACGATGCTCGCGCTGCTTGGCCTCCCGCAACCGGCCGAGATGACCGGCCACAGCCTCATCGGACCTGCTTGAAACCCGCATTCGCGTTCATCGTCGCCTTTGCGCTGTCGTTGACAGCCGGAGCCGCGTCTTCGCAGGACAGCAAGGACGCCGAGCAGCAGCTGAAGAAAGTGCGCAGCGAGCTGAAGGACGTCGCGGCCGAGCGGCGGAAACTGGAAGGGCAGCGCGGCGATGCGTCGCGCAAATTGCGCGATGCAGATGAAGCCGTGGGCCGTGTCGGTCGCGCGGTGCGCGACACCGAACACGCGCTCGCGCGCGACCAGGCGGCGCTCGCCGCCCTGCAACAGCGTCGCGACACGCTCGACGCGGGGCTCGCCGCGCGCCGCACCGAACTTCGCCAACTGGTGCGTTCGGCCTACACGGTCGGCGACGACACCGCGCTCAAGGCGCTGCTCGCGCAGGACAGCGTGGAGCAAGCGCAGCGCACGCTCGCCTACCATCGCTATGCGCAGCGCGATCGCGCGCAACGGATCCGCGAACTGACCGCGCAGATCCAGGAAGTCGACACGCTCCAGCAACAGATCGTCGAACGTCGCATCGCGCTGGATGCCGCACGTCGCGAGCAACGCACGCAACTGGCGTCGCTGCAGGGGGCGCGCACCGACCGCGCCAAGCTGGTCGAGCAGATCGAATCGAAATACAAGGATCGCGCGAGCCGCGAACGCGCGCTCGGCCAGGATGCGAAGGCGCTGCAGCAATTGCTCGCGCAGTTGCGCGCTGCCGCGGCGCGGGCCGCGCGCGAGAAAGCCGCGGCCGATCGTGCCGCCGCCAGGGCCGCGAAGGCCGCGAAGGCCGCGGGCAAGACCACCGCCGGCGCCGGCACGCCGCTGCGCCGGAACACCACCTCCGGCCCGGCGCTCCAGGTCGGCGGCCTGAGCTGGCCGGTGTCGGGCAGCCTGCTCACACGCTACGGTGGCCCGCTGCCGGACGGACGCACCAGCCAGGGCGTGCTGATCGCCGCGCCCGCGGGCACGACGGTCAAGGCGGTCGCCGATGGTCGCGTGGTCTTCGCCGACTGGATGAACGGCTACGGCCTGATCCTCATCGTCGACCACGGCAACGGGTACATGAGCCTGTATGCGCACAACGATGCGTTGTTGAAGGATGCAGGCGACGCCGTGCATCGCGGCGACAGCCTCGCCAGCGTCGGCAACTCGGGCGCGCAGGGCCGCGCGGCGCTGTATTTCGAACTGCGCCGCGATGGCCAACCGGTGGATCCCGACGCGTGGCTGAAACGTCAGTAAGCGCGGATGACCAACGCCACGCGCCCTTAACGCCAGAACGCGCCACGCTTGCATAATCCCTGTCAGATCCTCCGCGCACCACCCCGCGCCCCCACGCCACGGACCCCCACATGCGCAATCCGACCTACGCCCTCCTGCTGCTGCTCGCCTCGGGCTGCGTGCTCGCGCAGGAAGCGCCTGCGGCCGCGGCGCCGGAGCATCAGGCAGAGAAAGAAGTCTCCACCAGCGACGACCCCGATGCCGCCGAAAGCACCACGAAGATTCCGCTCGACGAAATCCGTCGCTACGTGTGGGTCTACAACGCGGTGAAAGAAGCCTACGTCGACCCCGTCGACGACAAGAAGCTCATGGATTCGGCGGTGCGCGGCCTGCTGCTCGACCTTGATCCGCACAGCGCCTACCTGCCCAAGCGCGACGCGCGCGCCTTCGACGAACAGACCCAGGGCGCCTATACCGGCGTCGGCGTCGAGTTGATGACCTTGCCCGATCGCACGCTCAAGGTGGTGTCGCCGATCGACGAAACGCCGGCCGCGCGCGCGGGCATCCAGGCCAACGACATCATCATCGCGATCGACGGCAAGTCGGTGACCGATGCCCCGTCCGAGGACAGCGCCGACGACGAGGATGCCGACGGCAACTCAGCGCCGCTGCGCGGCCCGCCGGGCTCGAAGGTCGTGCTGACCATCGTGCGCGAAAGCAAACCCAAACCCTTCGATGTCACGCTCACGCGCGAACGCATCCGCGTGGCCAGCGTGCGCTCGCGCACGCTCGAACCGGGTTACGGCTACATCCGCGTGGCGACGTTCCAGGCCGATACGGCGGCGGATTTCTCGCGCGCCCTCGACACGCTCGAAGCCGGTGGAAAATTGCGCGGACTGGTCCTGGACCTGCGCAGCAATCCGGGTGGCTTGCTCACCGCCGCCGTGCAGATCGCCGACGAACTGCTCGACAAGGGCAAGATCGTCAGCACGCGCGGTCGCGTGGCACTGAGCGATGCGCAATTCAGCGCGACGCCGGGCGATCGCCTCAACGGCGCGCCGGTCGTCGTGCTGGTCGACGCCGGTTCGGCGAGCGCGTCGGAAGTCCTTGCCGGTGCGTTGCGCGACAACAATCGCGCGCGCGTCGTCGGCAGCCGCACGTTCGGCAAGGGCTCGGTGCAAACCTTGCTGCCGCTGGACAACGGCGATTCGGTCAAGCTCACCACCGCGCGCTATTTCACGCCGAGCGGGAAATCGATCCAGGCCCTCGGCATCCAGCCCGATGTCGTGTTGCACCCTGCCAAGGATGCAGTCAACGGCGGCAAGGCCGGTTACAGCGAAGCCACGCTGCCGGGCCACCTGCGCGGCGAGCAGGAAATGGCGGGCTCCAACGCGGGCGAAGTGCTCGACGGCGATGCGCCGATCACGGCCGCGCTGACCGAATTGAAGAAGAACGTGGCGGTGACCTCTCCCTCCCCGACATCGCCGAAGAAGAACTGACGCGACCGGCGCGGCTCAAAAACCGCGCTGCCGTCGCAGGCGGCGCGCGATCGCCGCACGGACCACCACGGCGAACAGGATGCCGAAGGCGAAGCCCGCCAGGTGCGCCCACCACGCCACCGCGCCGAGCGTCGGCCCGATGTAGGCGAACACGACCTGCAGCAAGGCCCAGATGCCGATCAGCAGCGAGGCCGGCGCGCGCACGAATTCGAGGAACAACCCGAGCGGCAGCACCACGCCGAGCTTCGCCCGCGGGAACAGCGCTAGGTACGCGCCGATCACCGCCGACACCGCGCCACTGGCGCCGATGATGATCCGGTCCGGCGCACCGATGGTCAGCGCCGCCGCGAGGTTGGCGACGGCGCCGCCCAGCAGGAACAGTGCGAGGAACCGCCACGGCCCCATCGCCCGTTCGGCAGGCAGGCCGAAGATCAGCAGGAACACCAGATTGCCGACCAGATGGGCCCAATCGGCATGGAGGAACAGCGCCGTGACCAGCCGCAGGGCGCGCCCGTCCTGCAGGGCCGCGGGCCAGGCGTCGGGCGACATGAACCCACCGGACAGCGCACCCCAGCCAAGCACCAGCGCCCGCTGCTCGCCGCTCGTCCCCATCGTCGCCCACAGGAAGGCGCCGGTCAGCAGGACGACCAGCAGCGGCGTCGCCCATCGCAGGCCACGCTTCTGGCGTGTGGGGAGGGGTACGAACATGGCCGGCCGATCCTACCGGGATTGGGAAGGCCGAAAAGCGAACGAGCGTTCGTTACGAAATAAGCAGCATGGCGTTAGCAACGGGTTAACGAGTTGTGTATCTTCCCTACGGCGTCGTACGTCGGGAGGGGTTCCGGCACGCGCCGGTGCAGGCCGCAGAGCCGCCCGAGCCCTAAAAACCAAAAATTCGTCACCGGAGACAACTCGCAATGCAAACGAACACCGTCATTCGCATCTCCGCACTCGCGCTCGCTGTCGCGGGCGGTCTTGCGATCGGCCAGGCGCACGCGTCCGGCTTCCAGCTCAAGGAAAACAGCGTCAAGGCGATGGGTCGCGCCTTCGCGGGCAGCGCGGTTGCCGGCGGCGACACCTCCGTCGTGGCCAACAATCCGGCCGCCATGTCGACGTTCAAGACCGCGGCGATCCAGGCCGACGTCACCATGGTCGACCTGTCGGCGGACTTCACCGGCGCCGGTTCGGCCGCAGCGGGCTCGCCGCTGCAGCAGCCCCTGCATGGCGGCAACGGCGGCGACGCCGGCGACAGCACCGCGATCCCGGCCCTGTCGGCCGTGTTCCCGATGGGCGACTCCGGCGTGACCCTGGGCGCCATGGTCAGCGCGCCGTTCGGCCTGAAGACCGAATACGACGCCAACTGGGTCGGCCGCTACACCGCCATCAAGTCGGAAGTGAAGACCGCCGACCTGACGCTCGCCGCCTCGTTCGACTTCGGCAGCAACGTCTCCTTCGGCCTGGGCCTGGTGTACGAGCGCGCCGAAGCCACGCTGTCGAAGGCCATCGACTTCGGTTCGCGCATCTGCCAGATCAACATCCAGGCGTGCATCAATCCCACGCCGGCCACCGCGCCGTTCGGCCCGCAGAAGAACGACGGCACGATCGAAGTCAACGGCGACGACACCGGCATCGGCTGGATCGCGGGCATGCATATCCACCCGAGCGAGAAGTTCGCGCTGGGCTGGTCGCACCGCTCGGAAATCGACCACGACATCGAAGGCGATGCCGACTTCACCCTGCCGGCGAACATCTCCGCGCTGCTTGCCGGCGCCGCGCCGGGCCAGTTCGTCGACACCGGTGCCCTGGCTTCGCTGACGACCCCGGCGGTCGACACGATCTCGGTTTCCTACGGCATCACCGACACCTTCACGCTGTTGGCCGACTGGTCGTACACGCAGTGGTCTTCGCTGCAGGAAGTCGCGATCCAGTTCAAGAACCCGGCGCAGCAGCCGAACCCGGCCGTCGAGGAATTCCAGTGGACGGATACCTCGTTCTGGTCGCTCGGTGCCGAATGGGAACTCAACGACCAGTGGTCGCTCCGCGCCGGTTACGCGCAGGACCAGTCGCCGACGCAGACCGCGACGCGCACGCCGCGCCTGCCCGACGCCGACCGCCAGTGGCTCTCGATCGGCGCCACCTGGGCCCCGAGCGAACATTGGGAAGTCAGCGCCGGCTACACGCGCATCCAGACGGACGACCCGCAGGTCGCCCTGGCGCCGTCGCTGGCCACCAGCGGCTCGACGCTGTTCGGCACGTACGATGCGAGCGTGAACCTGTGGGGCCTCAGCGGCCAGTACAAGTTCTGATCGCAGCGACACTGCAAAAGAAAAAGCCCCGCGAAAGCGGGGCTTTTTTTGTGCGCATATCGGCGGGGGACTATTCGCCCAGCGTCAACAACGATGCATTGCCGCCCGCCGCCGTCGTGTTCACCGTCACCGTCTTCTCGGTGCCGAAGCGCGGCAGGTAGTGCGGGCCACCGGCCTTCGGGCCCGTGCCGCTCAGCCCTTGTCCGCCGAAGGGCTGCACGCCGACGACCGCACCGATCTGGTTGCGATTGACGTACGCATTGCCCACCTTCACCCGCGAGACGATGTGGTCGATCGTCTCGTCGATGCGCGAATGGATGCCGAGCGTCAAACCGTAGCCCGTCGCGTTGATCGCATCGATCACCTTGTCGAGTTCGTCGCCCTTCCAGCGCACGACGTGCAGCGCCGGGCCGAAGACTTCCTTGTGCAGGCGATCGATCGAATCGATCTCGAAGGCCACCGGCGCGAAGTACGTCCCGTGTTGGGTCGATGCGTCCATCTTCGCTTCGGCGATGAGTTTCGCTTCGCCGCGCATGCGCTTGCCGTGCGCCTCGAGCATGGAGAACGCGTCCTTGTCGATCACCGGGCCGACGTCGGTCGACAGCAGGCCGGGGTCGCCCACCTGCAGTTCCGCCATCGCACCGGCGAGCATCGCGATCGTCTTGTCGGCGATGTCTTCCTGCACGAACAACACGCGCGCAGCCGAACAACGCTGGCCGGTGGAGGTGAACGCCGACGACAACGCGTCCTTGATCAACTGCTCGGGCAGCGCGGAGGAGTCGCCGATCAGCGCGTTCTGCCCGCCGGTTTCCGCGATGAGCACGCCGATCGCCGCATCGCGCGCGGCGAGCGAACGGTTGATCGCGCGCGCGGTGTCGGTCGAACCGGTGAAGGCAACGCCGGCCACGCGCGGATCCTTCGTGAGCGCCGCGCCGACCGTCGCACCGTCGCCCGGCAGGAATTGCACGACCTTGTCCGGGACGCCGGCTTCGTGCAGCAACTTCACCGCGTAGTAGCCGATCAGGTTGGTCTGCTCGGCGGGCTTGGCGATCACGCTGTTGCCGGCGGCGAGCGCCGCGGCGACCTGGCCGAGGAAGATCGCGAGCGGGAAATTCCATGGCGAAATGCAGACGAACACACCGCGGCCGCCGAGGTGCAACTCGTTGGATTCGCCGGTCGGACCCGGCAGTTTTTCCGGATGCGCGAACAGCTTGCGCGCCTGCCCGGCGTAGTAACGCAGGAAATCGACCGCCTCGCGCACTTCGGCGACGCCGTCGGGAATGGTCTTGCCGGCTTCTTTCGTGCACATCGCCATGAATTGCGGCATGCGCGCTTCGAGCAAGGTGGCCGCGTGCTCGAGGATCGCCGCGCGCGAAGCGGCCGGCGTGGCATCCCACGCGGGTTGCGCGGCGACGGCGTTGCGCAACGCCTGTTCGACCGTCGCCGCATCCGCGGCGCGCCAGGTGCCCACTTGTTCGCGGCGGTCGGCGGGATTGGTCACGGCGATGTCGGCGCCGCCCGTCGTGATGCCCGGCACGAGCGGCATCGCGCGCCAGTCGCCGGTCACCGCGGCGTTGAGTTGTTCGGCGAGCGCGCGCAGTTGCGCGTCGTTGGCGAGGTTGAGGCCCATGGAGTTGTCCCGTTCGTCTGCAATGTCGTGCGCTTGGCTGCGGTACACGTCGCGCGGCAGCGGAATGCGCGGATGCGGAATGGTTTCGAACCCGTCGACGATTTCGACGGGGTCCTTCACGAGATCATCGATCGCCACGCTGTCGTCGGTGATGCGGTTGACGAAGCTGGAGTTCGCGCCGTTTTCGAGCAGCCGCCGCACCAGGTACGGCAACAGGTCTTCATGCGAACCCACCGGCGCGTACACGCGGCACGGCACGTCGAGGCGGTCGGCCGGCACGACTTCGGCGTACAGGTCGTCGCCCATGCCGTGCAGCTTCTGGAACTCGAAGTTCCTGCGCGATTCGCCGTTGCGCGCGAGGCGATGGATCGCCGCGATCGTGTGCGCGTTGTGCGTGGCGAACATCGGATAGATCGCATCGCTTGCCGCAAGCATGCGGCGCGCGTTGGCGAGGTAGCTCACGTCGGTGTTCGGCTTGCGCGTGAACACCGGATAGCCCGCCTGGCCATCGACCTGCGCGCGCTTGACTTCGCTGTCCCAGTACGCGCCCTTGACCAGACGCACGGGAATGCGGCGGCCGGTGCGGCGCGCGAGATCGGCGAGCCAATCGATCACGAACGGCGCGCGCTTCTGGTAGGCCTGCACGGCGAGGCCGTAACCTTCCCAACCATCGAGCGACTTGTCTTCGTATGCGGCGCCGATGACGTCGAGCGAGAGCTCCAGGCGGTCGGCTTCCTCGGCATCGATGGTGAATCCGATGCCGTGCGACTTCGCCAGTTGCGCCAGCTCGAGCACGCGCGGGACGAGTTCTGCCATCACGCGCGCGCGCTTGGCCAGTTCATAACGCGGGTGCAGGGCGGAGAGCTTCACCGAGATCGACGGGGCGGCGAACACATCGGTGC
>NZ_JBFULX010000006.1:0-172568 GCF_054049695.1 Lysobacter sp. P5_C4
ACCTTACAGCGTGGCTGTAGGCTGATGTAACTCCCATGGTCCAGCCAAATGGGTTTTCATGGTCGGGTGCCCCGGACTTCCTTGGCCTCGGTGAAGTATATCGATGACCAGGTGGTTCGGTTGACGTACGCGCCTGTTTGATTGTTGTGTCCAAGTAAGGCCCGCTCGGAAGCCTATTAGCGCGCCGCCCGGAACGTGGGTAGTTCCAAATCCATTTTGGGAAAATGAATTTGAAACTCCCCACGCTGGGGCATCACCTTGCGGGTCGCTTCGATCAGGGGGCTTTCGCCCGAGCTGTCATTGGGGGCTGCAAAGCAAGCTTTGCAGGGAGCCGATCATTGGCGGGGAAGCGGAAGCACAGCCTGCGACGTCAATTCAGTTTGCGACGCCTGCTGGCAGCTGACTTGCCTGGCTGCTTTGCGGCATCGTCCGCAAGGTAAGTGGCCTCGATGATTGCATCGAGTTCCTTCGACAGGTTGGAGAAGCACCAGCCCAAGGCGCTTGGGCGTAGGCGTGCATCGTGGTCGCTGGCGCTACCGCCGGGTTGGGTCAGGTGCGCCATCAAACGCACGAAGTAGGCGATCTGCACCAGCGAGAAGTGCGCGGGCTCGGGGATGGCGAGGACGGCGGTGCTGGTGCGCGGGTCGTTGACGACTTTGGACATGGCAACCTCCTGGACTGGAAGGACTTGCGTCGCGAATGCGACGCAAGGTGTCGGGAGGTGAAAACCGGTCAACGACGGCGGACGTATTTCCTCTTGCGAGGTCTTGTATTGGTCCCCTCCCGACGCAGAGGGGCCACTTTGTATTGCTTCGTTGACTGGAGTTTTCAGCTCCGGCTTGCATGTTGCCGATCAACGAGCGCTCAAAAAATCAGACGCGAACGCGCTATGCGTCTGACGAATCACCAGCGATCCATTAACCCTCGTTCGTCGCCGCGGGTTTCTTCTTGCGCCGAGCCCAGCGATAGCTGAGTTCTTTGATGGCATCTTCCAGTCCCGTCGCTTTGCCGAGGACTTTGAGGATCGCGTAGCAACGGTGTGAGAAGGCCATCAGGTCGCTACCGAGCGCGGTGACCGTGTCCTCGCACTTGTCGGCGAACAGCTTTGCGCGGTTGGCGATGCGCAGCATGCGGTCGCGCGCCTCCAGGTCGGCATTGGCGCCGGCCAGGTTCAAGTCCGGCGGGATCAGGCCGGCGTTCTGGTTCGCCAGATCGAGGTTCAGGCGCACGTAGCGCTCACTCGTGGGCCCCATGATCGACATGCTCTTGCGATCGCCGACGGCCAAGGAGAGCAACCCGGGCAACAGTTCCTCAAGGCGGGCGAACAAGGCCATGATCTCGTCCTCGGTCTCCTGCGTGATCGTCATCGAAGCGAGGTCTTGCGTCATTTCGGTACTCCAGGGGGAAAGTTCGCTTGGAGTTTTTGACCGAAGGCGAGGGAAGGCAACAGAGGAAAGTTTGCGCGCGTCGCAGATGCGTTCGTAAAGAAAACGCACCCTGCGAAAGGCGTTTGTGACGTTGCGTTAGAGGTCCGCGACCCCGCGCTAGCAATCTACGACCCTGTCTATGGGTCTACCGATCTTGTGCGAGGGGTCTGTAATCCCGCGATAGCGGTTCCCAACCTTGGGCGAACGGCCTGCGGCGGTTGCGAACGGTTCCACGACCTTGCGATAGAGGTCCACGACCCTGCGATAGAGGTCCACGACCCTGCGATAGAGGTCCACGACCCTGCGATAGAGGTCCACGACCCTGCGATAGAGGTCCGCGACGCTGTAAAAGGGAGCCAACTGTTTGCGAAACGGATTCGGGACTGAGCGACAGCGGTCAGCAATCTTGCGCCAAGGATCTACAACGTCGCACTGAAGTGTGTCTGCTAACGCTTCTGTGGTGGTCGCCTCTTGATCCACGAGTTCGACGAACGTCGAACTATAGGAGGGTCACTGTTGGGTCGCCGGAGAGTCGCGCCATCAATTCGTCCTTGACCGGGAGCAGAGGCTCATATAGGCGGTGGTATGCGTTTCCAACAGCGCCGCTAAAAAGTCGCAACTTTGGGCGCGTCTTCGGATCGCCCGACCGAAGGACATGTGTCGAAGAGATCCCAGGGTACGGATCGACATAGACAATTTCGTGAATGCCAAGTTGGTAAGCCTTCTTCGAGCACAATTCACACGGGCTGGCCGTCGTATACAAGAAGCCACCAGAAATTCCGCTATTTCCGTGTTTCGCAAGCTGCAGGAACGCATTTTCCTCTGCATGCAGGGAACGCGTATGAACTTGGTTTCTCTCGTTTTGGATTTTGTTGTATGCGTCTTTGAAGCAGAAAGGGCAAGACAATCCTGCAGAGGCTTTCATCTCGGGAGCTATTGCAAAAGTCTTTGACAAATGCTTTCGAAGATCGGGGTTGTTGAGCTCGTAGTCGCTGAAAGCAGCTTGATCTGAGCCGTTCATCAAACTAGAGACGTCACGCAGCAAGCAGGGCACTTGTCCCTTCGGAACATCGTTCCAACCAACCGCTTTGATCGAGGAGCTGGAGTCAGCGACGGCCGCTCCAACTTGACGCGAGATACAGCCACTGTTGAGCTTTGCGACAAAGGCAAGCTGCATGCACCTTTCGTCTGGAGTGGGCGTTACCAAACCCGGGCGCAACATCAATGCTACATATCGAACAACTTGGCTATTTAGATGCGTCCGTGACTGCTCAAAGGTCCCTGGCTTGCCAGAATTGTTGAAGAACAAGTCAGATTTCTGAATGCATTCCTGGAGGTTTTGCGACACAAAGTTTTCGAAAGAGTTCAGAGACTTCTTGGAGTACTCCCTAGAATCCAATGCCTCAATTTCGCGCTTTGCCATCCCGATTTCTGTGAGGCGGGCGCGCCGCTCTTCGTCATCAGTTGTGATTGCGATTGCGTAAAAAGCTGCAAACTGATCGCGCAGATAAACAAGTTCAAGGGGGTTCCGGACGGCATCGATTACGATTCGAGTGCTCTCGATGTTGTGCTCCCGGTCCCAGCGACCGGCTGCCTTCGTCAGTCGCTTCACGCGAGTGATCAGCGAGAACACTTTCTTCGGATTGACTACCTTCGAAACTGCAGACCCGCTAAGACGAATGTTGTCTCCAAGCGTTTGAAATAGGCTGGGGTACTTGTTTCCGAAGAGTTGGCGCGTAGCGAAGGCCGCTGCAGTTAAAGGTCCGGCGTAGAACGCCCAGGCGCCCACTGATGCTTTTTGATCGTGGTTCAACGATAGGCTTTCGTAGTCCTTGAAGTGTGCATCGCCACGAAGCGAAGTGTGTATTGTCTGAAAGGGTTCGATGAAGCTCTGGAGCTTTTGTTCAGTCAAAAGCTTCTCAACCAAATCCCATGGCTCAAGAATGAGAAAGCTGAGGATCACAGCTGAAACAGAAATAGCCTTAAAAGGTTTCCACTGCTTCTCTGCGAACTGTTTGCAGATCTCAAATTTGCGAATCTCGGCAGGTGAAAGGCCGGTCGGGGAAAACGGAATGGCCGAGAATTCACTCGTGAGTGCGTTGGCGGTCGTAGTACACCCGCTGCCAGTGCGCCCCGTGAGCGCTACCACCATTAGGTCAATTCGCTCCGCGTACGCAGCTTCAATGCCGCCAGTTAGATCGCGCCCCATAAGTCCCGCCCTATTTTCCCCGGCGTGCTTATAGCACGTGAATGAATATGCTCTACGGCCAAATTCGCGTTTAGGTACGTTACTTTTGGTAGCAAGGCCCCCAATTTCTCCGCCGTCGCAGTTGGGCAGTCTTCCGAGGACACGCCATCGTTTCGGGCACAATGCCGCCCATGAACAAACAATCCCCCTGGATCGCCGGCATCAACGCCGTCGCTTCCGCCGTCGAGCACGACGGCGAGAACGTGCGCGAGGTCCTCCTCGAGGCCAACGCCAAGAATCCCCGCATCACCGAGATCGAAACCCAGGCCCGGCGCCTCGGGATCGAGGTCCGCCGCGTGGCGCAGAACGCGCTCGACGGTGTCGCCGGCGGGCTCCGCCACCAGGGCGCGGTCGCACGCTATGCCGCCGCCAAGACCTGGGGCGAGGATGAGTTGGAAGGGTTGGTCGAGGCGGCCGCGGGCAAGGCGCTCGTGTTGGTGCTCGATGGGGTGCAGGATCCGCACAACCTCGGTGCGTGTCTGCGCAGTGCGGCGGCGGCGGCGGTGACGGCGGTCGTGATTCCGAAGGACAAGGCGGTGCAGGTCAACGCGACCGTGCGCAAGACCTCGGCCGGTGCGGCGGACAACATTCCCGTCGTGCGCGTCACCAATCTCGCGCGGTGCCTGCGCGATCTGCAGCAGCAGGGTGTGTGGATCTACGGGTTGGCGGGCGATGCCGAGGCGTCGCTGTATTCGATCGACATGAAGGGCAACGTCGCGCTGGTGCTCGGCGGCGAGGCCGATGGCCTGCGCCGGTTGACGCGGGAGAACTGCGATCAGTTGGTGCGCATTCCGATGCCGGGTGAGTTCGAGAGTCTCAATGTGTCGGTCGCGACCGGTGTCGCGTTGTTCGAAGCGGTGAGACAGCGCCTGTGAATTTCGCCTGGTACGACTTCGTCGGGTTCACGGGAACGCTGATGATCCTCGCGGCGTTCGCGGCGCAGCAGATGGGGAAGATGCGCGGGGACGGGGCGGCGTATCAGTTGCTCAACCTGTTTGGCGCGGCATGCATCCTCGTGTCGTTGATGGGCTCGTTCAACATCTCGGTGTTCGTGCTCGAGACTGCGTGGGTGTTGGTGAGTGCGTATGGGTTGTGGCGGTCGCGCCGCGTGCGCGCGGGGCAGGCCGGTCGATGACGGTCGGGCATTTGAAGACGACGGGGCGTTTCGAGCGTTTCGGGAAGCCGCGGAACTTCATGTGGCTCGACCCGCTGCCTGTGCGCTTGTTCTTCCGCGACGGCGACTTCGACGCGACGGAACGACGCATGTTTCGTCGCTATTTCGTGTCCTGGCTAGGCGCGTGGGTCATCTTCGCGCTCTCCATCTACGCCAGCATCGTCACGCAGGTCTAGCGCAGCGGGGCCGGCCATGCCGATCCCCCACTTGTTCGCCACAGTGCAGAACAACGCCGCGGTCTTCTCCGCGTCGTACACCGCCGAGTGCGCTTCCTCTCCGTTCCACTCCATGCCCGCGGCCTGCACTGCGCGGGCCAGCACCGTTTGCCCGAAGGCCACGCCACCCAGCGTCACCGTGTCGAACACGCTGAAGGGGTGGAAGGGGTTGCGTTTGTGTTGCACGCGGGCGACGGCGGCATTGAGGAAGTTGAGGTCGAAGTGGGCGTTGTGGCCGACCAGGATCGCGCGCTGGCAGTTGTGTTTGCGCACGGCGGCGCGGACGGCGGCGAAGACGTGGTCCAGGCCTTCTTTCTCGTGCTTGGCGAAGCGAAAGGGGTGGTCGAGGACGATGCCGGTGATTTCGAGCGACTTGGGGTCGATCGCCAGGCCGGGTGCGGGGATGAAGTGGGAACTCGCGACTTCGCCGGGGATGTAGCGGCCCTGCGCATCGAGGTCGATCGGGATCACCGCCATTTCCAGCAGCGCATGTTTCTGCCAGTCGAAGCCGCCGGTTTCGACGTCGACGACCACGGGGAGATACCCGCGGAAGCGGTCGGACATGCGGCGGAACGGTGGGGCCTGACTGCCGGGTTCGGCGACGGGCGGGGTGTCGGGCTGCGTCATTCGAACAGCCTAGCAGCGCGGCACGGTTCCCAGCAGCACGCCTTTGGTGTGGAGGTGTTCCAGGATGGACGCGCCCTCGCGCAGGAAGGCGTCTGGGTCGGGCGCGGCGGCTTCGGTTGCGAGGGTTTGCAGGAGGGTGCGGCCGGTGGCGTTGGTGGGCTCGATCAGTTGCAGCAAGCGGAATGTCACGGGGGAGAGCGTGGAGAAGTGGACGTCGCCCGCGGGGTCGCGGTGGAGCAATAGAAGCGTCGGTTCCGGCGGCGGTGCGTCCGGCTGGTGGTCCGGGCCGATGCGGTGGACGGGCCAGGTGTAGGCGAGGGGCCAGGCGTGGGGGGAAGCTATGGGGATTTCGTCGACGAGGTCGCCGTTCGGGTCATGCGGCGGAACCGGGGCGTCGGAGATCGACAGCGCCAGTTCCGCATATTCGTAGTGGGCGAGTTCGGGGAGCCATCCATCGCGGGGGGAGAGCCATTCGACGAATTCGTTGCCGACCTGCGTGAACAGTGGGGTTTGCGCGCGATGGTTTGCGTAGAACGCACGGACCAGCGCACGCCAGGCGTCATCGCCGAGCGTCTTCCGGATCACGGGGAAGTTCGACGCCAGTAAGGTTTCGATGCTACCGAAGAGGAGATCGCGATAGATCTTCAGGCGGCGATCTTCGATCCCGTCGGGCGCCGTATTCCCTTCGGGATCGCGCAGGTGCGCGGCGAAGGCCATCTGTTGCGCGCGCAATTCTTCAGACATGGCGGCGCTGAATCTCGCGAATCCGCTCGACTTCCGCGAGCAACACGTCGAACGCGGGGAAGTTGAAGTCGCGTTCGAGCAAGGTTGGCCGCACGCCATGCAACGCATACGCATGATCGAGCAACCCCCACACATCGCCCTTCACCGACGCGCCATGCGTGTCGATCTTCAGGTCGTCCGATTCGTCGTAATGCCCGGCGATGTGGTACTGCGTGATGCGCGCCGTCGGCATCGCCGCCAGGAAGGCGCGCGCGTCGTAGCCATGGTTGATCGCGTTGACGTAGACGTTGTTGACGTCGAGCAGCAGGTCGCAGTCGGCGGCTTCGAGGACGTCATTGACGAAGTCGGCTTCATCGAGCGCGCGATGCGGCGCGGCGTAGTAGCTGACATTCTCGATCGCGATGCGGCGCCCGAGGCGATCCTGCACGCGGCGGATGCGGTCGGCGACATGTCGCACGGCTGCCTCCGTAAAGGGAATCGGCAGCAAGTCGTACAACTGGCCGTCGTCGCTGCAGTAACTCAGGTGTTCGCTGTACTCGGCAATGGCGTGCCGGTCGAGGAACGTACCGACGCGATCGACGAATTCGTCGTCAAGCGCCGAAGGCCCACCCAACGACAACGACAAGCCATGACACCTGATGGGATGCGCCGACACGAGCGACGCAAATTGATCACCCAATCGCCCGCCTACGCCGATCCAGTTCTCCGGCGCACATTCGAGGAAGTCGAACGCGCCCATCGGAGCGTCCTGCAGCGCGCCCATCAGGGCGCGCCGCAGGCCGAGTCCCGCAGAGGCAGCAGGAAGCGCCATCAGCCGATCAGGCGCCGGCGCCGCACTTCCCTTCGCCGCACTTGCCTTCTTGCATCCTCTTGCCCGCGCCGCCGGAGCCGCCCATGTGGGCTCGCATTTCCTCGGCGGTGATGAAGCCGTCGCTGTTGGCATCGTGCGAGGCGAACTTGCTGTCGTCGTTGTCGTGCGCGGCGGCGAACTCGGCCTTCGACACCTTGCCGTCCTTGTCGTTGTCCATCTTCGCCACGCCGCACTTGCCTTCTTCGGCCTTGGCGTTCGTGTCGGCGGTCTTCTCGGCCTGCTTGGCCTTGAAGTCCGCGCCGCAGGAGCCTTCGGCCACGGCGGAGGCCGACACCATGTAGCCCGTGGCGAGCGGCTGCATCGCGAAGGCCGAACCGGTCAGCACCAGCCCGCCCGCGAGCGCGGCACCCAGGGCGAGGGGGGATTTCATCTTGCTGGACATTACGCATCTCCATGACGCGGCCAGGCCGCAGGGCGAGCAGGCGGCATGATGCCTGAGCTCGATGGAGATACGCAGGGGCCTGGGGCCGCGGATGCGGCCCGTGCCACAGGTCATGGTCAGCGATTCGTGGCGTCGCGCTTTTCCCGGGGGGGCAGGGGATCTTCCCCATGCACCAGGAACCAGATGTTCTCGGCGATGTTGGTCGCGTGGTCGCCGATGCGTTCCAGGTTCTTGGCCATGAACAGCAGGTGCGTGCACGGGGTGATCGAGCGCGCGTCTTCCATCATGTAGGTCAGCAGTTCGCGGAACAGGCCGGTGTACTGCGTGTCCAGTTCGGCATCGCGATTGCGGACGCGCTGCGCGGCCTCGGCGTCGCTGTCGCGGTAGGCGACGATGACATCGCGCACCTGCTCCAGCGCCAGGCGGCCGAGCGCATCCAGGCCACGGGTGTGCGGGAGCGGGGGCGAGAGATTGAGCGCGCACGAGCGCTTGGCGACGTTGGCGGCGTAGTCGCCGATGCGTTCGATGTCCGACGACACCTTCAGTGCGGCGAGGATCGTGCGCAGGTCGCGGGCCATCGGGCCGCGCAGGGCGAGTTTCATCACGCCGTGGTCGATCTCGCGCTCGATCGCGTCGATCGCTTCGTCGTTGGCGACGATGCGTTCGGCGGCCTTGTCGTCGCGGCGTTCGACGACGTCGAGCGCGGCCTCCAGCTGGGCCGCGGCCATCGTGCCCATGCGCACGATTTCGTCGAGCAGGCGGCGTTGGTCTTCGTCGTAGCTCTTGACGATGTGGTCGTGGAGTTGATTCATCCGAAACGCCCCGTAATGTAATCCTCGGTTTGCTGCTTCGAGGGATCGGAGAAGATGGTTTCGGTCGTGTCGTGTTCGATCAGGTCGCCCAGGTACATGAAGGCGGTGTAATCCGAAACACGCGCGGCCTGCTGCATGTTGTGGGTCACGATCACGATCGTGTAGCGCTGCTTGAGTTCTTCGACGAGTTGTTCGATGCGGCTGGTCGAAATCGGGTCGAGCGCGGAGGTCGGTTCGTCGAGCAGCAGCACGTCGGGGCGCAGGGCAACGGCGCGCGCGATGCACAGGCGCTGTTGCTGGCCGCCGGACAGGCCCAGCGCGCTCTGCTTCATCTTGTCCTTCACCTCGTCGAACAGCGCGGCCTGGCGCAGCGCTTCTTCCACGCGCACGTCCATGTCGGCCTTCGACAAACGCTCGTGGTGGCGAATGCCATACGCAACGTTCTCGTAGATCGTCATCGGGAACGGCACAGGCTTCTGGAACACCATGCCGACCTTGCTGCGCAACCGGTTGAGCGGGTACTTCGGGTCGAGCACGTCCTGCCCGTCCAGCAACACTTCGCCCGACGCGACCTGCTTGGGGTACAGCGCATAGATGCGATTGAAGATGCGGAGCAGCGTCGACTTGCCGCAGCCCGACGGTCCGATCAGCGCAGTCACGCGATGCTCGGGCACCTCGAGGTGGATGTTCTTCACCGCGTGGAACTTGTCGTAGTGGAAGTCCAGGCCCCGCGCGGCGAGCTTGATCGGCGAGAGTGTCGCCAGGGTGTTGTCGCGTTGCGGGGTGGCGACGGCGATGCGTGCGTCGTTCATGTGCGGGATCCGCTGGAAGAGCGTCATGGAAAGGGAATCAGTCGTGGACCATGCGCGAGCGGGAAACGATCGCGCGGGCGGCAAGGGAAACGAGCAGCACGAACACCGTGAGCACGAAGGCACCGGCCCAGGCGAGCGTGTGCCATTGCTCGAACGGGCTCATGGCGTACTGGAAGATCACGACCGGGATGTTCGCCATCGGCTGCGAGAGGTCGGTCGTCCAGTACTGGTTGTTGAGCGCGGTAAACAGCAGCGGCGCGGTTTCGCCGGAGATGCGAGCCAGCGCGAGCAGGATGCCGGTGACGATGCCCGGCAGCGAGGCGCGATAGAGCACCTGCACGGTGACCTTCCACTGCGGCACGCCGAGCGAGAGTGCGGCTTCGCGCATCTGTGCCGGCACCAGGCGGAGCATTTCATCCGTGGTGCGCACGACGACGGGCAGCACGATGAAGGCGAGCGCGATCGCGCCGGCCAGCGCGGAGAAGTGCCCCATCGGTGCGACGACGAGCGTGTAGACGAACAGGCCGAGCACGATCGAGGGCGCCGACAGCAGGATGTCGTTGACGAAGCGGATCGTTTCGCCGAGGCGCGCGGTGAAACGCGTGCGTGCGAATTCGGCGAGATACGTACCGGCCAGGACACCGATCGGCGCGCCGAACAGCACGCCGAGCAAACTCATCGCCACGCTGCCGAAGATCGCGTTGAGCAGGCCACCGTCGTCGCCGGGCGGCGGCGTCATCTTGGTGAAGAGGTCGAGGTCGAGCGCGGCGATGCCGTTGCGCAGCGTCGTCCAGACGATCCACGCCAGCCAGAACAGGCCGAAGAGCGTCGCGGCGGTGGCGAGCACCTGCGCGGTCAGGTTCTTGGCGCGGCGAAACTTGTAGAGGGTTTCCATGCTGGCCATCAGTTGCCTTCCCTGCGCGCGAGCTGGCGGAGCATCAGGCGCGCGATGGTCAGCACGGTGAAGGTGACCAGGAACAACACGAAGCCCAATGCGATGAGTGAGCTGCGATACATTTCCGAATCGGCTTCGGCGAATTCATTGGCGATGGTCGCGGCGATCGAGTTGCCCGGCATCAGCAGCGAAGCAGTGAGTTCGTGCGCATTGCCGAGCACGAAGGTGACGGCCATCGTTTCGCCCAGCGCGCGGCCCAGGCCGAGGAAGATGCCGCCGATCACGGCAGAGCGCGTGTAAGGCAGCACCACGTCCCACACCACTTCCCAGCGCGTGGAGCCGAGCGCGTACGCCGATTCCTTCAAACGGCCCGGCACGGTGAGGAACACTTCGCGCATGACCGAGGCGATGAAGGGGATGACCATGATCGCGAGCACCAGGCCCGCGGTGCCCATGCCCAGGCCGAGGGGCGGGCCGGCGAAGAAGCGGCCGACGAGCGGCAAGGTGCCCATGTGTTCGTCGACCCACGGGTACACGTGTTCGGAGAGCACGGGCACCAGGACGAACAGGCCCCACATGCCGTAGATGATCGACGGAATGCCGGCGAGCAGTTCGATGGCCGCGCCGACCGGACTGCGCAACCACTTCGGCGCGATCTCGGTGAGGAACATCGCGATGCCGAAGCTCACCGGCACGGCGATGAGCATCGCGACGAACGCGGTGACCAGCGTGCCGTAGATGGGAACCAGCGCGCCGAAGACCTGGTTCACCGGGTCCCACGCGTCGGTCCAGAGGAATTTCAGGCCGAAGGTCTGGAAGGCGAGGCGGCCGCCCCAGAACATCGAGAACGCCGCCGCGATGAGCGCGACGAGCACGAACACACCGGCCGTACCGACGAGCCAGGCGAAGGCGCGGTCGTTGCGGACGTCGCGCGTGGAGCGCGCGTCGGAGACATCGACGGGAAGGGCGATCGAATTCATGGCGTTAGCGTGTGGCAGTTCCGTGACACGCGGATGACAGTGCGCCGGACAAAAAAGAACGCGGGCAGTGCGCCCGCGTTCTCTAAGGTCCGGGAGGAGGGATCGGACCTTGTTCAGTACTTCAGGTTCTGCGACCAGTAGCCTTCGATCTGCTTGACCAGCGCATCGGGCAGCGGCACGTAGTCGAGCTTCGTCGCCGAGGCATCCCCGTTGCTGTACGCCCACGCGAAGAAATCCTTCGCGTTCTTCGCGCCGGCCGCATTCTTCGGCTGCTTGTACATCAGGATGAAGTTGGTCGCGGTGATCGGCCAGGCCTGTTCGCCCGGTGCATTCGTCATCACCAGGTAGAAGTCCTTCGCGTTCGCCCAGTCGGCGCTCGCCGCCGCGGCCTGGAAGCTGTCGTTGCTCGGGTTGACGAAGTTGCCCGCGGCATTCTTCATGCGCGAGTAGGTCATCTTGTTCTGCAGCGCGTAGGACATCTCGACGTAGCCGATGCCACCGTTGATCTGCTTGACGTACGCGGCCACGCCTTCATTGCCCTTGCCGCCGATGCCACCCGGCCACTTCACGGCCGTGCCCTCGCCAACCTTGGTCTTCCACTCCGGGCTGACCTTGGAGAGGAAGTTGACGAAGTTGAACGTCGTCCCCGAACCATCGGAGCGATGCACGATGGTGATCTTCTTCGCCGGCAGCTGCAGGCCACCGTTGATCGCGACGATGCGCGGGTCGTTCCACATCGTGACCTTGCCGAGGAAGATGTCGGCCAGCAGCGGGCCATCGAGCTTCATCGCGCCAGCGGCGACGCCCTGCACGTTGATCACCGGCACCACGCCTCCGATCACCGAGGGGAACTGCGCCAGGCCGTACTTCGCGAGTTCTTCCGGCTTCAGCGGGGCATCCGACGAACCGAAGTCCACCGTGCCGGCCTTGATCTGGGCGATGCCGCCGCCCGAACCGATCGACTGGTAGTTCACCTTCTTGCTCGTGGCGGCGGCGTAATCGGCCGACCACTTCGACATGATGGGATAGACGAAGGACGCACCCGCGCCCGTGACGTCGGCAGCATGGGCGGACGCGGCGAAACCGCCGGCCAGGACGAGCGCCAGCGACAGCGCGGTGGTGCGGAGCGGAGCGAAGTAGGACACGGATGTCTCCTGGAGGAATAGGCACGAGCGACGCCGCCCGGATGCGTGCATTCCATAACCGTTGCGTGACACGTGGATGTTGGGGATGTGACACGTGTGTGACACCGCTAAAGCAAAACGCCTCTTCGGACGGACGCCTCGCCACGTGACGTGGTGTGGTTCCCCTGTCGCTCCCGGAAGCGGCATCCCTGCCCACCGAGTCGCGAGCGCAAGGCCATCCATGGCCTTGCTCTGGTGAACCACACCACGTCACGCGGCGAGGCTCACCTGGTGTGGTGGTTCTGCTTCTTCGGCAGCAATGATTGGCTTCCTGCAAAGCTTGCTTTGCAGCCCCCGATGAAAGCCCGGGCGGAAAGCCCTTGATCGAAGCGACCCGAAAGGTGATGCCCCAGCGTTGTGAGTTTCAAATTTTTTTCCCGAAAAAATTTGGAACTCACGACGTTCGGGCGGCGCGCAAGCGGAGGGTGGAACGCTCCTGGCAAAGAAAAAGACGCGACCTTCCGGCCGCGCCTTTTCAATGACCCATGGGGGGGGAGTGAGTATTACCAGTAGAACTGCACGCGCGCTTCGAGGATGTTCGGGCTGTCGTCGACGACGCGGTTGAACGTGCGGTTGTTGTTGATCGCGTTCTCGGCGTACGAGGACGAGGTCGTGCCGATGTACTTCGAAGAATCGACCAACACGTAGTCGAGCATGAACTTGAAGTTCGAGCGCCAGTACCAATTCACGCCGACCGTCCACGAATCCATCTCGCCGCCGAGCGCACCCAGCACGCGCGGGCTCGACGTCGGCGTGGCGCCCGGAACGACGCTGCCGTCGTTCAAATCGATCGTGTCGTAGCGCAAACCCACCTGCCACATGCCGCCGGCCGGATTGTTCGGCAGGGGCGTGGTCGGCACGCCGTTCTTGTAACCGAACGACTCACCCGTGATGTTCCACAGACCGGAGATGTACGCACCGTCGGCCGAGAACGTCTCCGCATTCGGGCCCAGCCCGTAGCGGTCGGTTTCCGTCTTCATGTACTCGCCCTGGAGCTTGAACGGGCCATGCGCCCAGAACGATTCCAGACCGAAGGTCTTGTTGCGGTCGGTGTTCTTCATGTCGCTGGTGTCGACGATGCGGTTCGACAGGTCGGCGAGCGGGCGGGCGCGCCAGCGCGCGGTGTCGCCGAAGGTGTCGTATTCGTTGTACGAAGCGCCGACGTGGAAGATGTTGCCGTTGCCGTTGATCGGCGCCCAGTAACCCCGGATGCCCCAGCCCGGGCCGTGCGGCGTCGGCGAGGGATGCTCGGTCAGTTCGCGCGTGAACATGCTCGCGGCGATCGCCCAGTTGGTGTCGCCGTACTGGTACATGCCGCCGAGGCGACGCGCGACGCCGAAGGTGTTGGTGATCGAGGCCTTCGCGATGAAATCGTTGTTCTTCGTCGAGGACAACTCTTCCAACGACATCAGCTGCTTGTATTGGCCGAACTGCACGAAGTGGTTGGCGTTGCCGCCGAACTTGTACTTGGCGTTGACGTCGAGCCACTTGTCGGCCTTGGCGTCGTAACCCATGACCCATTCGATGTTGCCCGGCCCCTTGCCTTTCAGCACGAGTTCGGCGCGGCGCATCTCGTAATCGCCGTCGCGGCCGTCGGGGCCGTCGGCGTTGAGGAGCGCGAAGTCGGCGTCGTACCAGTACAGGTCGGCCTGGACGAGGCCTTCGAAGGTCACTTCCGAATCGCCGATCACGTCGATCGCGACCTGGGCCTTGGCGGCCGGGGCGGCGAAACAACCGATGGCGCCGAGCAGCGCGAGGGCAAGGGTGCTGCGGGACAGGTTCATGTGTGGGCCGTTCTGGCGGGTTGTGGATGAATGCCGCGCAGCGTAGGCCGTGAATCTTTCGTTATTGTGACAAATGTCGTCCGCATGACAGGGACGCTTCAGTCATGTCGATCGTCTTGTCCTTGTAGCGGCAGATGTCGCGGATGGGGCAGGCGGGACATCGGGGTTTGCGCGCGATGCAGGTGTAGCGGCCGTGCAGGATCAGCCAGTGGTGCGCGTCATGCAGGAATTCGGGCGGCACGACGTGCAGCAGGTTGTCCTCGACTTCGCGCACGTCCTTGCCCGGCGCCAGGCCCGTGCGGTTGGACACGCGGAAGATGTGGGTGTCCACCGCCATCGTCGGTTCACCGAAGGCAGTGTTCAGGACGACGTTCGCCGTCTTGCGGCCTACGCCCGGCAGCGCTTCGAGGGCTTCGCGGTCGCGCGGGACCTGGCCGTCGTGTTCTTCCAGCAGGCGGCGGCTCAGCGCGATGACGTTGGCCGCCTTCGTGTTGAACAGGCCGATGGTCGCGATATGGCGCTTGAGTGTTTCCTCGCCGAGTTTCACGATCGCAGCCGGCGTGTTGGCGACCGGGAAGAGTTTGCGCGTGGCCTTGTTTACCCCGACGTCGGTCGATTGCGCCGAGAGCACGACGGCGACGAGGAGTTCGAACGGGGTCTTGAATTCGAGTTCGGTGGTGGGGTGCGGGTTGAGTTCGCGCAGGCGCGAGAAGAGTTCGACGATGTCGGGTTTGGTGAGAAGCGTGCGGCGCGCACGGCGTTTCCTGGCGACCGCCACGCTTCAGTCCTTCTTCTGCGCGGCGCGCGCTTTCGCACGTTCGAGTGCGGCTGCTGCAGCGGGCGGCAATGCCGGTGCGCCGGTTCGTGCCTGCGTGGGTGCGCGGCGTGCATCGCGTTCGCGTTGCAGCCGTTCCAGCCGCAGGGCACGGTCGCGATGGCGTTCGCGGGCGGCGAGTGCGCGGCGCCGCACGTCGCGTGCCTGTGCGAGGGCGAGCGTGCAACCGGGGCTGCACTGTTCGCACGTGGTCTCGTCCAGCAACCCGAGTTCGATCGCACGATCCAGATCGTCCTCGCGCAAGGCCGCGAGGATGCGATGCGCGGCCTCGCCGTCGGACGAGGCGCACGCGCAGGCGACGCACGCGAACATCAGCGGCCGGCGAAGGCGGGCTTGCGACGTTCGAGGAACGCCGTGGTGCCTTCGCGCATGTCGTCGGTGGCGAACATCAGGCCGAACTGCGCGCTTTCGTATTCCAGGCCTTCTTCGATGCCGCACTCGCCGCCGACGTTGATGCAGTCCAGGATGCCGCGCAGGGCCAGCGGTGCCGCATTCGCGAGTTGATCGGCGAGCGCCATCGTCTGCGCTTCCAATTCCGCCGCGGGCACGACGCGATTGACGATGCCCAGTTGCATCGCGCGCTGCGCGTCGATGGGCGCGCCGGCAAGGCACAGTTCCAGCGTTGCCGCGCGGCCGGCCAGGCGCAGCAGGCGCTGCGTGCCGCCGAAGCCGGGGATGAGGCCGAGGTTGATTTCGGGCTGGCCGACCTTCGCGGTGTCGGATGCGATGCGCAGATGGCAGCTCATCGCGAGTTCGAGCCCGCCGCCGAGTGCGAAGCCGTTCACCATCGCGATCACCGGCTTGGGCATTTTTTCGATGCCGCGCATCATCCGCTGGCCACGCAGGGAGAAGTCGCGGCCCTGCACCGGCGTGAGCGCGTTCATTTCACTGATGTCCGCACCGGCCACGAAGGCCTTGGGGCCACTGCCGGTCAGGACGATGCAACGGACGCTTGCGTCCTCGGCCGCCGCGCGGAAGGCCGCGTGGAGGGCGTCGAGCGTTTCGGCGTTCAGGGCGTTGAGCTTGTCGGGGCGGTGCACGGTGAGGGTGCGAACGGCGCCGCGGTCGGCGGTCAGCAGGACGGAATCGGGCATGCGCGGGCTCATGGGGAGTGGGGATGGAAGCGGCTTTCGCCGGGCGCGGAACTTCTGCCGCGGGGCCCGGTCACAGGGCCCGGTCGTCAGTGGCGATTCAGCGCTTGCGCCGCTATCCTAGCGCGCCCATCCGGGACCGACGGACGGGCATTCCCATTCCAAGAGGTACGTTCCGAATGAAGTTGCGTCTGCTTGCCGCCACCGTCGCGGCTTTGACCCTGTTCGCGGGCTTCGCCCACGCCCAGGAGACCACGAGTGAAAAGGGCAAGCTCAGTTACTACTTCGGCTACCGCTTCGGCAGCGATCTCGCCGCCAGCGGCGAGCAGGTCGACATGGCCACCGTCTACAAGGCCATGCAGGACGCTTACGCCAAGAAGCAGCCCGCAGTCGCGGAGAAGGACCTCGAGCCGGTGATCGCCGGCCTGCAGAAGCGCCAGCAGGCGCGTGCGGACCAGCGCAAGGCCGAGTTCACGAAGGCCTCGGCCGACAACAAGGCCCAGTCCGACCAGTTCCTGGCTGCCAACAAGGCCAAGACCGGCGTGAAGACCCTGCCGAGCGGCGTGCAGTACCGCGTGATCGAGAACGGCACGGGCGCCAAGCCGACCGCGGCCAGCACGGTCGACCTCGAAGTCACCGGTCCGTTCCCGCTCAACAAGCGCCCCGCGACGGCCCCGGCCGCCGAGAAGCTCACCGGCATCAAGATGTCCGCCGTCGAGATGAAGGGCATGCGTGAAGCACTGACCAACATGCCGGCCGGTTCCAAGTGGGAAATCGCCCTCCCGCCGGACCAGGGCTTCGGCGCCGACCCGCGCAGCCCGTACCCGCCGAATGTCGCGGTGGTGTTCGAGGTGAAGCTGGTTTCGGCGAAGTAATTCCGCAAACGCAGCAAGGACGAACGCCGGCCCAGCGCCGGCGTTCTCTTTTTCAGGCATCGCAATCGGTCAAAATCGCACCGTGCAACCAGCGCCCACCTTCCGTCCCGTCCTCAGCCCGTGCATCGGCATCTGCGAACTCGATACGCAGGACCTGTGTTCGGGCTGCCGTCGTACGACGCACGAGATCGCGCGCTGGAGCGTGATGAGCGATGAAGAACGCCTGCACGTCATGGACGTCGTGCTCCCGGCGCGGCCACCCTACGCGCCGAAATGAGCGCGGGCCTGGACCTGATGCACCTGCGCGCGGTGCTGCATCCCGTCGACGCGCCGCCCGCCGGCCACGGCTGGAACCACGATGAGATCGTCGACCTGCTGCCCGACGGGCCCTTGCGCGAAGCCGCGGTGCTGGTCGGCCTGGTCACGCGACGCGAGGGCTGGCAGGTGCTGCTCACGCGGCGTACGGACGCATTGCGCCACCACGCCGGGCAGGTGAGTTTCCCGGGCGGTCGCATCGAGCCCGACGACCGCGACGCCATCGCCGCCGCGCTGCGCGAAAGCCACGAGGAAATCGGGCTGGAATCGGCGCAGGTCGCGCCGGTCGGTTTCCTCGATCCGCTCTGCACCATCACCGGTTTCCGCGTGATGCCCCTGGTGGCGATGGTCGATCCCGAGTTCGTACCACGCCCCGATCCGGGGGAAGTGGCGGAGGTTTTCGAAGTCCCGCTGGCCTATCTGCTGGACCCGGCCAACCTCAACGCCACCGATGTCGCGACACTGCTCGGTCGGCCGATTCCGGGTGGACGGCCGCGCCGGGTGCTGGAATTCGTGGATAGGGGTAACCCGCATCAGCGGATCTGGGGCGCCACCGCTTCGATCCTCTTCAACCTGCGCGAACGGATCGCTGCGGCAAGCTAGACCCAGAAAGGATCGCGGGCCCCCGCCCGCACCGGAGGAACCGATGTCCGGCTGGAACACCCTCGTGCAGGCGGAAACGCTTGCGATCGCCATCGGCAGGCCCGACGTGAAGATCGTCGATTGCCGGTTCACCCTGGCCAGCCCGATGGCGGGCGAAAGCGCGTTCCTCGTCGGCCATTTGCCGGGCGCGGTGTATGCGCACCTGGACCGCGATCTGTCCGACATGAAGCGCACCGGCGCCGGCCGCCATCCCTGGCCCGACGCTGCACGCTTCACGCAGAAGCTCGGTGAGTGGGGCATCAGCCCGGATGACCAGGTCGTCGCCTACGACGACGGCGACGGCGCGCACGCCTCGCGCTTCTGGTTCCTGATGCGCGCGCTCGGGCACGAGAAGGTCGCCGTGCTGGACGGTGGCTGGTCGCGCTGGACCTCGCTGGGGCTGTCGGTGGATTCCACGCCGAAGAAGCCGGTCGCCGCGCGCTACTCGGGCACGTTCGATGCGACGCGATTGCTCGACGCCGAACAGGTGCAGGAAAGCCTCGACGCCGGTTACGTGCTGATCGACGCGCGCGCCGCGGATCGCTTCCGCGGCGAGAACGAGATGATCGATCGCATCGCCGGGCACGTGCCCGGTGCGGTCAATCGCCATTTCGCGATGAACCTCGACCACGGGAAGTTCAAGCCACCGGCGGACCTGGCCGACGAATTCCGCGCATTGCTGCACGGCAAGCCGGCGGGCGAGGCGATCGTGATGTGCGGTTCGGGCGTCACCGCGTGCCACCACCTGCTCGCGATGGAGCGCGCCGGACTGCGCGGCGCGCGCTTGTTCACCGGCTCGTGGAGCGGATGGATCTCCGATCCGTCGCGGCCGATCGCCGAAGGCGCCTGATTATTTGCCCAGGCGCGCGATCAGCGCGCGCAGGCCTTGTTGCGTATCCGGCGCGGTCCACGCGTCGATGAAGCGTTCGAGCTGGATGCGCTCGGGTTGCATCGCGGCCACGACATCGGCGCGCGAAATCGCGCGCGTGCGCAGCATCGGTTCGCGCGGCAATGCGATCAGGCCTTCGAGCCACAGGCGCGCGCGCGTGGCGACATCGTCGATCGCAGCGAGTTCGTCGACCAGTCCGATCGCGTGCGCCTGCGCGCTGTCGAGCATCTGCCCGCTGACGAGCAGGCGTTCGGCGCGATGCAGGCCGACGATGCGGCGCATCAACCACTGGATGCCTTCGGGCGCGACCAGGCCGACCTGGGTTTCGTTGAGGCCCAGGCGATACGGGCCTTCGGCCATGACGCGATAGTCGCAGCACAACGCGAGCACGCAACCACCGGCGGGCGCATGGCCGGCGAGGGCGGCGGCGACGGGAACCGGCGACTCGGCGAGCGCACGCGCGACGTCGAAGAACGCCGACCACGCGGACAGCAACGCGGTGCGGTCCTCGCCGAGCGACAACAGGAACGGCACGTCCAGGCCGGCGGAAAACACCTTCGGGCCGCCCGACAGCACGATGCCTTGCGCGCCACCGGCGATCGCATCGGCGAGCGCGGTGCGCAAGTCGTTGCAGAGCGTGGGGTCGAGCGCATTGACCGGCGCGCGCGCCAGTTTGAGTTCGACGATGGGGCCGTGCGGGATGCGTTCGACGAGCATGCGGGCGGGTCCGGGATTGGGGGCGGGGGCTATCATAGGCGCATGACTACGATTCGTTCGATCGCCGCCATTGCGTTGATGTCCGTCGTGTTCGCAACGCCCGCTTGTGCGAAGGGCCAGCCCGATGCCGTTTGCGTGCCCGTGGTGCGCGATGGCTGGATTCGGCTGGTGCCGGGTGGCATGCCGATGCATGCGGGATTCGGGCGGATCGAGAACGCGTGCAAGGTGCCGGCGACAATCGCCAGTGCGAAGAGCGCTGCCTACGCGAGCGTGGAGCTGCACGAGACCAAACTCGTCGACGGGGTGAGCCGCATGCGTGCGGTGCCGCTGTTGCCGATCGCTGCGAACGCGAGCGCCGAGTTCAAGCCCGGCGGCCTGCACCTGATGTTGCTGGATCCATCGTCGCCGCTGAAGGCCGGTGACAAGGTAACGATCGATTTCGCGCTGCAGGACGGACGCGTCGTGCACGGCACGTTCGCGGTGCGTAATCCCTGAGCCTCAGCCGCGCGAGGCCATCTCGCGCACCCCATCCGGCAACGGAATCGGACGGCCGCTCTTCGGATCGATCCACACCAGCACGACGTGGCCGTCGGAGTAGAGCGTCGCGCCATCCGTCGATTCGATGCGATGCCCGACCGTCACGCTGGTGTTGCCGACGCGATCGGCGAACAGCGCGATCGCGATCTTCGACGGATACGGAATCGGCGCGCGGTAGTTGAGTTGCACCGCCGCGAGCAGCGGCATCATCGTGTCGCTCAGCCACTCGCGCCCGATCGACGCGAACCACTGGATGCGCGCTTCTTCCAGGTAGGTCAGGAAGTTGCTGTTGTTGACGTGGTTGAACGCGTCGAGATCGCGCCAGCGCGGCGCGATCTCCATGCGGAACAGCGGCGCTTTCGGCGCTTCGCTCATGCCGCGGACTTCCGCGTCGTCTTCGCCGCTTGTTTCGCCGCCTTCTTGGCCGCGAGTTTTTCAGCCTTCGACGGCGGGCGCGGCGCTTCCGGACGCGGGTTCGGCGCGGGCTTGGTCGGCTTGGCTTCGGTGCCGAGCACCTTCGCGAGGAAGCGGCCCGTGTGCGAATGGCCGATGCCGGCGATGTCTTCCGGCGTGCCGGTCGCGAGGATCGTGCCGCCGCGGTGGCCGCCTTCCGGGCCGAGGTCGATCACCCAGTCCGCGGTCTTGATCACGTCGAGGTTGTGCTCGATCACCACGATCGTGTTGCCGTCGTCGCGCAGCTTGTGCAGCACGGCGAGCAGATGCTCGATGTCGTGGAAGTGCAGGCCGGTGGTCGGTTCGTCGAGGATGTAGAGCGTACGGCCGGTATCGCGGCGCGAGAGTTCCTTCGAGAGCTTCACGCGTTGCGCTTCGCCGCCCGACAGCGTGGTCGCCGGTTGGCCGAGCTTGACGTAGGTCAGGCCGACGTCGACGAGTGTTTCGAGCTTGCGCGCGATCGCGGGCACGGGCTCGAACAACGACAGCGCATCTTCGACCGTCATTTCGAGCACGTCGTGGATGCTGTAGCCCTTGTAGAGGATTTCCAGCGTCTCGCGGTTGTAGCGCTTGCCATGGCAGACATCGCACGGCACGTACACGTCCGGCAGGAAGTGCATCTCGACCTTGATCAGGCCATCGCCCTGGCAGGCTTCGCAGCGGCCACCGCGCACGTTGAAGCTGAAGCGGCCCGGCGAATAACCGCGCGCACGCGATTCGGGCACCGACGCGAACAACTCGCGCAGCGGGGTGAACAAACCGGTGTAGGTCGCCGGATTCGAACGCGGCGTGCGGCCGATCGGCGACTGGTCGATGTCGACGACCTTGTCGAACAAGTCCAGGCCCTGCACTTCGCGATAGGCGGCCGGCTTGTGCGAAGCGCCGTTGATTTCGTTCGCGGCCAGCGCGTACAGCGTGTCGTTGATCAGCGTCGATTTGCCCGAACCCGACACGCCGGTGATGGCGGTAAACAGGCCGGTCGGGATTTCGAGGTCGACATTCTTGAGGTTGTGGCCGCTGGCGCCGAGCAGGTGCAGCGACATCTTCTTGTTCGGCTTGTGGCGATGCGCGGGGATTTCGATCCGCTTCTTGCCGCTCATGTATTGGCCGGTGAGCGAGCGGGGCGCCTTGAGGATGTCGGCGAACACGCCCTGGGCGACGATTTCACCGCCATGCACGCCCGCGCCGGGGCCGATGTCGACGATGTGGTCGGCGAGGCGGATCGCATCTTCGTCGTGCTCGACGACGATGACCGTGTTGCCGAGATCGCGCAGGCGCGTGAGCGTACCGAGCAGGCGTTCGTTGTCGCGCTGGTGCAGGCCGATCGAGGGCTCGTCGAGCACGTACATCACGCCCACCAGGCCTGCGCCGATCTGCGAGGCGAGGCGAATGCGCTGCGCTTCACCGCCGGACAAGGTGTCGGCCTTGCGTTCGAGCGTGAGGTAATCCAGGCCCACGTCCACGAGGAAGCGCAGGCGTTCGCCGATTTCCTTGACGATCTTGACGGCGATCTCACCGCGCCAGCCCGGCAGTTCCAGGTGCAGGAAGAAGGTGAGCGCTTCGTCGACCGGCAGCACGACGATGTCGGACAACGGACGATCGGCGACGAACACGTTGCGCGCGCTGCGGTTCAATCGTGCGCCGCCGCATTCCACGCACGGGCGCTCGCTGATGTATTTCGCCAGTTCCTCGCGCACCGCGGCGCTCTCGGTTTCCTGGTAGCGGCGCTCGAGGTTCGGCAGGATGCCTTCGAACTTGTGCTTGCGCGAGGTGCGCCCGCCCGCTTCGGTGAGATAGCTGAAGGTGACGACGTTGTTGCCGCTGCCGTACAGCACGGCCTGGCGCTGGTCTTCGGCGAGGTCCGCCCACGCGGTATCGACGCTGAAACCGTAGTGCTTCGCCAGCGAAGCGATCAGCTGGAAGTAGTAGACGTTGCGGCGGTCCCAACCACGCACTGCGCCGGCCGCGAGCGAGAGCTCGGGATGCACGACCACGCGCGCGGGATCGAAGAACTGGCTGACGCCCAGGCCGTCGCACGTCGGGCATGCGCCGACGGGCGAGTTGAAGGAGAACAGGCGCGGCTCGAGTTCGGGCAGCGAGTAATCGCAGACCGGGCAGCTGTACTTCGATGAGAACAGTTGCGGCGCGAGCGACGCATCGTCGATGGCCTGCACGATCGCCATGCCGTCGCCGAGCTTGAGCGCGGTCTCGAAGGATTCGGCGAGGCGCTGCTTGAGGTCGTCGCGCACCTTGAAGCGGTCGATCACCGCTTCGATCGTATGCTTCTGGCGCAGCGCGAGGGGCGGCACGGCGTCGATCTCGTGCAACACGCCATCCACGCGCACGCGCACGAAGCCCTGCGCGCGGAGTTGTTCGAAGACCTGCGCGTGTTCGCCCTTGCGCTCGCGGATCACCGGCGCAAGCAGCATCCAGCGCTGCTCGGCGAGCTTGGCGTCCTTCGCCAGCGCCATGACCTGGTCGACCATCTGGCTGACGGTCTGCGCCTCCAGCGGGAAGCCGTGGTCGGGGCAGCGCGGCGTGCCGACGCGTGCGTAGAGCAGGCGCAGGTAGTCGTAGATCTCGGTGATGGTGCCGACGGTCGAGCGCGGGTTGTGCGAGGTGGCTTTCTGTTCGATCGCGATCGCGGGGCTGAGGCCCTCGATGTGGTCGACGTCGGGCTTCTCCATCACGCTGAGGAATTGGCGCGCGTAGGCCGAGAGCGACTCGACGTAGCGGCGCTGGCCTTCGGCGTAGATCGTGTCGAAGGCGAGCGAGGACTTGCCCGACCCCGACAGACCGGTGATGACGATCAGCTTCTCCCTCGGCAGGTCGAGGTCGATGTTCTTGAGGTTGTGCGTCCGCGCGCCGCGGATGCGGATGAAATCCATCGCCATCGAGTCTGGGACCTGGGTGTGCGTTCGGAGCCGAACAGGGGAGCCTAGCGAGGTCACAAGGTCGGGGCAAATCGCCGGAAATCGACCCGCCGGGGCGGCCGTTGCGCGGGGCCGGGCCTGAAGCCATTCAGGCAGGGCGCCCGGCGGTCGCCCGATCCGGCGATTTCCAGGCAAAAGCCACGGCAGGGTTGACCCTAACCGACTGAAACCCCTAGAATTCCGCTTCTGTTCGCCCTCGATGGCGTTCAGGCGACCACAATAACTACAGAGGAATGCCTGGTCATGTACGCAGTACTGGTCACCGGCGGTAAGCAATACCGCGTGATGCAAGGCGAGACGCTCCGCGTCGAGCTGCTCGATGTCGAAGCCGGCAAGCAGATCACGTTCGACAACGTGCTCATGCTCGGCGACGGCGAAGGCGTCAAGCTCGGCGACGCGCTCAAGGGCGCGAGCGTCACCGCCACCGTCAAGGGTCACGGCCGCGCCGACAAGGTGCGCATCGTGAAGTTCCGCCGCCGCAAGCACCATCGCAAGCAGATGGGCCATCGGCAGCACTACACCGAAATCGAGATCACCGGCATCGCCGGTGGCGACAAGAAGTAAGGAGAAGCAGCCATGGCACACAAGAAGGGCGTAGGTTCCTCGCGCAACGGCCGCGACTCCAATCCGAAGTACCTGGGCGTGAAGCTGTACGGCGGCCAGGCCGTCGAAGCCGGCAACATCATCGTTCGCCAGCGCGGCACGCAGTTCCACCCAGGTTCGGGCGTCGGCCTCGGCCGCGACCACACCCTGTTCGCGCTGGTCGACGGCAAGGTCGATTTCTCGACCAAGGGCCCGAACAAGCGCCGCACCGTCAGCGTCGTCGAGTAACCTCGACGCGCCGGTGTCCGACGAGCCCCGCTCCGGCGGGGTTCGTCGTTTCTGACGCAAGGAATGCAACGCAATGAAACTCGTCGACGAAGCAGACATCACCGTGATCGCCGGTAACGGCGGCGACGGCTCCATCAGTTTCCGGCGCGAGAAGTTCATCCCGCTGGGCGGGCCCAACGGCGGCGACGGCGGCAGCGGCGGCGACGTCTGGCTGCAGGCCGACGAAAACCTCAACACGCTGGTCGACTTCCGCCACGAAAAGACGTTCCGTGCCAAGCGCGGCGAGAACGGCAGGGGCAGCGAGATGTATGGCAAGGGCGGCGAGGACCACATCATCACGGTGCCGGTCGGTACGGTCGTGCACAACATCGAGACCGACGAGGTCATCGGCGACCTGACGATGCACGGCGATCGCCTCCTCGTCGCCAAGGGCGGCAAGGGCGGCCTCGGCAACATGCATTTCAAGAGTTCGACCAATCGCTCGCCGCGTCGTTCGACGCCGGGCGACGAAGGCGAGCAGCGCACGCTGCGCCTGGAACTCAAGCTGCTCGCGGACGTGGGCCTGCTCGGCTTCCCGAACGCGGGCAAGTCCACCTTCATCCGCGCGGTATCTGCCGCGACGCCGAAGGTCGCGGACTATCCGTTCACCACGCTGTATCCGAACCTCGGCGTCGTCTCGGTCGAACACCATCGCAGCTTCGTGATCGCCGACATCCCCGGCATCATCGAAGGCGCGGCCGAAGGCGCCGGCCTGGGCAGCCTGTTCCTGCGTCATGTGCAGCGGACGCGCCTGCTGCTGCATCTCGTCGACATGGCCCCGATGGAAGGCGGCGTGGAAGCCTCGCCCGCCGAACAGGTGCGCGCGATCGAGCACGAGTTGCGCAAGTACGATCCTGCGATGTTGGAGAAGCCGCGCTGGCTGGTGCTCAACAAGGCCGACCTGATGTTCGAGGACGAAGCGCGCGCGCAGGCCGAGGCCGTCGTGCGCGAACTCGGATGGACGCAGCCCTGGTACATGGTGTCGGCGCTGGCGCGCGAAGGCACGTGGCCGATCATGCTGGCGGTGCAGACCTTCTTCGATCGCCTGCGCGAAGAACAGCTCGAGCAGGGGCAGGCCGATGCGTGAGGCTTGCGCGCAGTCAACAAAAAACCCGGCCGAGGCCGGGTGCGTGCTTGCCTTGACAAAAAACCCGGCCGAGGCCGGGTTTTTCTGGACTACTACTGCGCTTGACGAATCAAGCGGCCTGCAGCGCCTTGATGCGCGCCGTGAGGCGGCTCTTGTGGCGGGCGGCCTTGTTCTTGTGGATCAGGCCACGCGCGCTGAAGCGGTCGAGAATGGGCTGCGCCACGACGAATGCGGCCTGGGCGGCGGCGGCGTCATTGGCGTCGAGCGCCTTCAGCACCTTCTTGACGGCGGTGCGCAGCATCGAGCGTTGAGCGGCGTTGCGAGCGTTGCGCACGACGGTCTGCTTGGCGCGCTTCTTGGCGGACTTGATATTGGCCACGACGGGAATCCTGGAAACGAAACGATGTGGGAAATGAAGATTGATCCGGGCGCGCGCAGCCTGACAGCCGGCACGGCGAAGCGCGGAAGTATGGGCGTTTCAACCACTTGCGTCAACCACGGGGCCCACGCCGCATGAGTGGTCCCGGTGCGTCCTCCCCGCGCCCCCGGATGCTGCGGGGCCTGCTCTCCTTCGGCAGCATGACCATGGTCAGCCGGGTCTTCGGCCTGGTCCGGGACATGGTGATCAACAGCGTCTTCGGCGCCAACGCCATGACCGACGCCTTCTGGGTCGCCTTCCGCATCCCGAATTTCATGCGGCGGCTGTTCGCCGAAGGGTCCTTCTCGACCGCCTTCGTCCCGGTGTTCACGGAGATCAAGGAAAAGCGCACCCACGCCGAGCTGAAGGAACTGGTCTCGCGCACCGCCGGCACGCTGGGCGGGGTGCTGCTGGTCATCGTGGCGCTCGGCGTGTTCTTCGCACCGCAGGTCACCCTGCTGTTTTCGCCCGGCGCGGCCGATGAACCGCAGAAGTTCGCCCTCACGGTCACCCTGCTGCAGCTGACCTTCCCGTTCCTGCTGTTCGTCTCGCTGACCGCGCTCGCGGCAGGCGCGCTCAACAGCTTCCATCGCTTCGGCATGCCGGCGCTGACCCCGGTGATCCTCAATGTCTGCATGATCGCCGGCGCCCTGTGGCTGTCGCCGTTGCTGCAGGTGCCGATCCTCGCGCTGGGTTGGGCGATCCTGTTCGCAGGCGTGCTGCAGTTGCTGTTCCAGGTGCCGCAGTTGGCGAAGCTCGATCTGCTCTCGCTGCCGCGCTGGGGCGCGCGCCATCCGGACGTGCGCAAGGTGATGCGGCTGATGGTGCCGACGTTGTTCGGCTCCTCGGTCGCGCAGATCAACCTGTTGCTCGATACCGTGATCGCTTCGTTGCTGATCTCCGGTTCGCAAACATGGCTGTCGCAGGCCGACCGATTCCTCGAACTGCCGCTCGGCGTGTTCGGTGTCGCGCTCGGCACGGTGATCCTGCCGGCGCTCGCGCGGCACCACGTGAACACCGACCGTGATGGATTTTCGGCTGCGCTGGATTGGGGCCTGCGCACCACGCTGATGATCGCGACCCCCGCGATGCTCGGCCTGATGCTCTTGTGCGTCCCGCTGGTCTCGACGCTGTTCCAGCATGGCAACTTCACCGCGTTCGACACGAAGATGGCGGCGCTGTCGGTGTTCGGGCTGAGCTTCGGACTGCCGGCCTTCGCGCTGGTGAAAGTCGTGCTGCCGGCGTTCTACGCTCGCCAGGACACGAAGACGCCGGTGCGCGCGGGCGTGGCCTCGCTGGTGGCGAACATGGTGTTCAACGGCCTGTTCCTCGCGATCCTCTACATCCTGTGGGTCTCGCCGGCGATGAAGCAGGGCCCGGTGCTCGCCGCGCTGGCGCACACGCCCGGCCTGCATTTCGCGCTGGGCCTGGCGAGCGCCGCAGCCAGCTACCTCAACCTGTTGCTGCTCTGGCGCTGGCTCGGGAAAGCCGGTGTCTACGAGCGCAAGCCCGGCTGGAGCCGGTTCCTCGTGCGGCTGGGCATCGCCTGCGGGGCGATGGTCGTGGCGCTGGTGCTCGGCCTGCGCATGGCGCCGGATTTCACGACGGTCCACGTCGCCACGCGGATCCTGTGGCTCGGCGTCCTGGTCGGCGGCGGCGCCGCCGTGTACGGGGCCGTGATGGTCGCGATGGGCTTCCGCCTTTCGGACCTGAAGGAACATTGAGATCGCTGCCATCGGCGAAGCGCAGGGCAGGGCGGCCGCTATACTCCCGCGTTCCATGAGCAGGCTGTTCCGTGACGTCGAAGGCGGGCCCTTGTGCCCCCAAGGCAGCGTGGTCTGCATCGGCGCCTTCGACGGCCTCCATCTCGGCCATCGCGCGCTGGTGCGCCGCGCCGTCGAGCGTGCGCGCGCGTTGCGCGTGCCGGCGGTCGCGTTGAGCTTCGAACCATTGCCGCGCGAATACTTCGCGCCTGCGCAACCACCGCCGCGCCTCACGCTCGCCCGCGCGAAGTTCGAAGGCCTGCGCGATCTCGGCATCGACCTCGTCGGCCTGCTGCGTTTCGATGCGAAGCTGGTTTCGATGTCCGCCGATCGCTTCGTGCGCCAGATGCTGATCGATCGCCTGCGTGCGCGCGAGGTGTGGATCGGGCCCGACTTCCGCTTCGGCAAGGGCCGCGCGGGCGACCTGGCGTTGCTGCGCGAGTTCCACGAATTCGAAGCGCACGCGATCCATCCGGTCGTCGTCGACGGCGAGCGCGTGTCGAGCACGCGCATCCGCGCCGCGCTGACGTCGGGCGACTTCGACGGCGCACAACGCCTGCTCGGTCGCCGCTATGCCATCGCCGGCCGCGTCGTGCGTGGCAAGCAACTCGGCCGCACGCTGGGGTATCCCACCGCGAACCTGCGCTACGGACATCGTCGTCCGCCGCTGCAAGGGATCTTTGCCACGCGCGTGCATGGTCTTGGCGCCGCGCCGATCGCTTCGGTCTCGAGCTTCGGCACGCGCCCGACGGTCGCTGGCGTCGAACCCTTGCTCGAAGCGCACCTGTTCGATTTCGACGGCGACCTGTACGGTCGCCGCATCGACGTCGAATTCGTCGCGCACCTGCGCGACGAGCTGACGTTCACCGACTTGCCCGCGATGGTCGAACAGATCCATCGCGACGCGCGCCAGGCGCGCGACCTCCTCTCTTCCCTCTCGCAACAGGCTTGCGCGTGACCCAGGATTACAAGCCCACCATCCACCTGCCCGCGACGGACTTCCCGATGCGCGGCGACCTGCCGAAGCGCGAGCCCGAAACGCTCAAGCGTTGGGAGGCCGAAGGTCTCTACGCGCAGATTCGCGCGAAGGCACAGGGCCGCCCCAGCTTCGTGCTGCACGACGGCCCGCCGTACGCCAACGGGCCGATCCACATCGGCCATGCGGTGAACAAGGTCCTCAAGGACATCGTGGTGAAGTCCAAGCTGATGGCCGGCTTCGATGCTCCCTACGTGCCCGGCTGGGATTGCCACGGCCTGCCGATCGAACTGGTCGTCGAAAAAAAGCACGGCAAGGTCGGCGTGAATCTCGATGCCGAAGCCTTCCGCGCGAAGTGCCGCGAATACGCCGCCGAACAGATCGACGAACAACGCAAGGGCTTCAAGCGCCTGGGCGTGGTCGGCGAATGGGAGCGCCCCTATCGCACCATGGACTTCCGCTACGAAGCGGACATGTTGCGTTCGCTCGCGAAGATCATCGACCGCGGCCATCTCGCGCGCGGCGTGAAGCCCGTGCACTGGTGTTTCGATTGCGGTTCGGCGCTGGCCGAAGCGGAGATCGAATACCAGGACAAGGCCTCGCCCGCGATCGATGTCGCGTATCGCGCGCGCCAGCCGCAGGCGCTCGCCTCGGCGTTCGGTGTCGCGGTGCCGGAAGGCGTCGACATCGCGGTGCCGATCTGGACGACCACCCCGTGGACACTGCCCGCCAGCCTCGCGGTCACGCTCGGCCCGGAACTCGATTACGTCCTGGTCGAAGGCCCGCAACGCGAAGGCAAGCGCGTGTGGCTCGTGCTCGCCGAGGCCCTGGCAGAAAAGGCGCTCGCGCGTTACGGCGTCGACGATTTCATCGTGCACGGTCGCGCGCAGGGCGCCGAACTCGAAGGCCAGCGCCTGCAGCATCCGTTCTACGACACGCCTGCTTACAACCGCGAAATCCCGTTGATCATCGGCGACCACGTGTCGGCCGAAGACGGCACCGGCGCCGTGCACACCGCGCCGGGCCACGGCCAGGAAGACTTCGCGGTCGGCCTGCGTTACGGGCTCACCGACGCATACACCGCCGCGCAGGTGAACCCGGTCGATGGTCGCGGCGTCTATCTGCCGTCGACGCCCGCCGCGGGCGACACGCCGCTCGCGGGCCTGCATATCTGGAAGGCGAACGACACGCTCGTCGACGTGCTGCGCGCCAACGGCACGCTGCTCGCGCACGCGACGCTCGTGCACAGCTACCCGCACTGCTGGCGCCACAAGACGCCGGTGGCGTTCCGCGCCACGCCGCAGTGGTTCATCTCGATGGAACAGGCGGGCCTGCGCCGCGATGCGCTGGCGGCGATCGGCCGCGTGCAGTTCTTCCCGGACTGGGGCGAGGCGCGCATTTTCGCGATGGTCGAAGGCCGCCCCGACTGGTGCATCTCGCGCCAGCGCACCTGGGGCGTGCCGATCGCGTTGTTCATCGATCGCGAAACCGGCGAACCGCATCCCGATTCGCCGGCGCTGATGCGCCAGGTGGCCGACCGCGTCGAACAATCGGGCGTCGATGCGTGGTACGCGCTCGATGCGTCCGAACTGCTCGGTGCCGATGCCTTCAGGTACGAGAAGGTGCGCGACATCCTGGACGTTTGGTTCGACTCGGGCGTGAGCCACGAATGCGTGCTCGCCCAGCGTCCGGACGACAGGCTGGCCAAGCCGGCGGACCTGTACCTCGAAGGCTCCGACCAGCATCGCGGCTGGTTCCAGTCATCGCTGCTCACGGGCGTGGCGATGGACGGCGTCGCGCCGTATCGCCAGGTGCTGACGCACGGATTCACGGTCGACCAGAACGGCCGCAAGATGTCGAAGTCGCTCGGCAACGTGATCGACCCGCACAAGGTCATCGACCAGATGGGCGCCGACGTGTTGCGCCTGTGGATCGCATCGACCGACTACCGCAACGAGATCTCGGTTTCCGACGAAATCCTCAAGCGCAACGGCGACGTCTATCGCCGCATCCGCAACACCGCGCGCTTCCTGCTCGGCAACCTGCACGGCTTCGATCCGGCGCGCGACCTCGCGTCGCTGGATGCGATGGTCGCGCTGGATCGCTGGATCGTGCATCGCGCCTACGAAGTGCAGCAGAAGATCGCCGAGGCGTACGCGCGTTACGATTTCGCGGAAATCGTGCAGGCCCTGGTGAATTTCTGCAGTGTCGACCTCGGCGCGTTGTACCTCGACGTGACGAAGGACCGCCTCTACACGCTGCGTGAAGATTCGCCGGCGCGCCGTTCGGCGCAGTCGGCGATGTACCGCATCGCCGAAGCTTTCGTGCGCTGGATCGCACCCATCCTCTCGTTCACCGCGGACGAGATGTGGATGCAGATCCCGGGGCAGCGCGAAGGCAACGTGTTGTTGGCGACGTGGTACGACGGGCTCGCGCCGCTCGACGGGAACGCCGTGTTGAGCCAGGAAGACATGGAGCGTCTGCTCACGTTGCGCGACGATGTCGCCAAGGTGCTCGAGCCGATGCGCGCCAACGGCGCGATCGGTGCGGCGCTGGAAGCCGAGATCGGCCTGCGTTGCGGCGTCGCCGACCAGAACTGGCTGGCGCCGATCATCGACGAGCTGCGGTTCCTGCTGATCAGCGGCGACGTGCACCTGGTCGCCGACGACAACGCGCAGGAGATCGGGATCACCGCCGCGCCCACGCAGAAGACCAAGTGCGTGCGTTGCTGGCAGCATCGCGGCGATGTCGGTGCGATCGCGGCGCATCCCCAGTTGTGCGGGCGTTGCGTCGGCAACGTCGAAGGCCCCGGCGAAACAAGGATGTATTTCTGATGCGCACGTCCCCCAATGCAACCCCGTGGCTGCTGTTGTCCGTCGCCGTCATCGTGCTCGACCAACTCTCGAAGAGTTGGGTGCTGTCGAGCCTGCCGGAATATCAGCCGGTGGTCGTCGTCGAGGGCTTCTGGAACTGGTATCGCAGCTACAACACCGGCGCGGCCTTCAGTTTCCTGAGCGATGCCGGCGGCTGGCAGAAGTGGATGTTCACGGGGCTCGCGTTCGTGATCAGCGGCCTGCTGGCGTTCTGGCTGTCGCGCACGCCGCGCCGCGACTGGCGCACGGCCCTGCCGTTCGCGCTGGTGATCGGCGGCGCGCTGGGCAACGTCATCGACCGCCTGCGCCACGGCCACGTGGTCGATTTCATCCAGTGGCACTGGCAGGACCACGCCTGGCCGGCCTTCAACGTCGCCGATTCGGCGATCGTGGCCGGGGCCATCGGCATCGCCCTGTTCGGGTTGCTGCAAGGCAAGCGGGCGCCGGAAGGGCGATAATTGCCGACATGGATATCCTGCTGGCCAATCCGCGCGGGTTCTGCGCCGGCGTCGACCGCGCGATCGAGATCGTCAAGCGCGCCCTCGAATTGCTGGGCGCGCCGATCTACGTGCGGCATGAAGTGGTGCACAACCGCTTCGTGGTCGACGACCTCAAGCACCGCGGCGCGATCTTCGTCGAGGAACTCGACGAGGTCCCCGACAACGCGACCGTCATCTTTTCCGCGCACGGTGTCTCGCAGGCGGTGCGCAAGGAAGCCGCGCGCCGCGGCCTGAAGGTGTTCGACGCGACGTGCCCACTGGTGACCAAGGTCCATCTCGAAGTCGCGCGCCAATGCCGCGCCGGCCGCGACATGGTGCTGATCGGGCACGCCGGCCACCCGGAAGTCGAAGGCACGATGGGGCAGTGGAACGCGCAGGCGGGCGGCGGCCGGATCTACATCGTCGAAGACATCGACGACGTCGCCACGCTCGACATCGCGCAGCCCGCCAATTGCGCGTACACCACGCAGACCACGCTGTCGGTCGACGACACGCGCAGCATCATCGACGCGTTGCGCCTGCGCTTCCCGGCGATCCAGGGCCCGAAGAACGACGACATCTGCTACGCCACGCAGAACCGGCAGGACGCCGTGCGCGAACTCACGCAGGCGGCCTGCGACCTCGTGCTCGTCGTGGGTTCGCCCAACAGCTCCAATTCCAACCGCCTGCGCGAACTGGCCGAGCGCGAAGGCGTGGAGGCGCACCTGATCGACGGCGCCAGCGAAATCGACCCGCGCTGGGTGGCCGGCCGCCGCCACATCGGCGTCACCGCGGGCGCCTCGGCCCCCGACGTGCTGGTGCGGGGCGTGATCGCGCGCCTGCGCGAGCTCGGCGCCGGCGGCGTGCGCGAATTGGACGGCAAACCCGAGGACATGGTGTTCGCGTTGCCGAAGGAATTGCGCCTGACGCTCGTCGAGTGACGTTGACCCGGCCCCCCGCCGGCCCCTAGAATTCACGGCTCAGCCGGAATAGCTCAGTTGGTAGAGCGGCGCATTCGTAATGCGTAGGTCGTAGGTTCGATTCCTATTTCCGGCACCAGTAAAAGAAGGGCCTGCAAGGCATCACCTTGCAGGCCCTTTGTTTTGCCGTTGCCACAGCCGACACGCGCGACTCGCCACCATCGCCGCCACTGCACACGATGGAGTTGCGATGGCACCCGATGCGATCGGCTGGGCGGCGTCGGCGATCTTGATCGCCACGCTGGGGCGGCAAACATGGACCCAATGGAAGGATCCCGACCCGCGGGGTGTTTCGAGGTGGTTGTTCGCGGGCCAGATCGCCGCGTCGTGCGGGTTCGTCGCCTACAGCTGGCTCGTGCACAACTGGGTCTTCATCGTGACCAACACGCTGATCCTGGTCACCGCGATCATCGGGCAGGTGGTGTTCCTGCGTGCGCGGAAGAAATCGCACGCCGGTTAGACTGCGGTCCATGATCCAGCGCATCCTGATCGTCTGCGTCGGCAACATCTGCCGCTCGCCCATGGCCGAAGTCGTGTTGCGCAAGCACCTCGGCGGCGGCGACGAGGTGCGCGTCGAATCGGCGGGCCTGGCCGCACTCGTCGGCAATCCGATCGACCCACTCGCCGAACGCGTGCTGGCCGACCACGGCCTGACCGGCCAGGGGCACGCCGCGCGGCAGGTCACCGAAGCGATGATTTCGCAAGCCGACCTCGTGCTCGCGATGCAGAAACGGCACGTCGGCGCGATCCATGCGATCGCCCCGCAGGCGCGGGGCAAGACCTTCCTGGTCGGAAAATGGGAGGGCGACGACGAAGTCCCCGACCCCTACGGCAAGACCGTGCCGGTCTTCGAGGATGCGTACCGCCGGATCGACCGGATGCTGTACGCCTGGCGAATGCACCTTTAGCCCTGCTCGTTGCGATAAACGCGCGTCGGCCGAGGCACCGGCCAACTCGACCAACGTTGCTGAATGGTTCGACGATCGGTCGGTCCTGATCGGCATTTAACGGTTTTTCTTCATCTTTTCGTCAAGTCCTCATCAATAGCCTTTTCGAACCTGTCGCGTTGCACCCGGCGTTAACGAGTGCTTGCGGCGGCGAAGGGGGCGAACGGAGGTTCGGCGCCCCATGACCCGGTCATCGAGAGGCGCACATGGAAGAAGCAAAACTGGTGGCCGCGAGTGCGATCGCATTGGCTGTCACCCTCTTCGCGATCTTTTCACTCCGCCCCGTGGCGAAGCGACTGGGTCTCGTCGACAAGCCGGGCGGTCGCAAGGCGCACAAGGGTCGCGTGCCGCTGATCGGCGGCCTGTGCTTCTTCCTGGGCACGGTGGCGGGGCTGACCTACCTCGGATACGTGGACGCGTTCGTCGCGAGCCTGCTCGTCCCGTGCGCGCTGATCGTCATGACGGGCGCGGTCGACGACCTGAACAACATGAGCGTCAAGTCGCGCCTGGTCATCCAGGCGAGCACCGCGTGGCTGGTCATCGGCGCAACGGGCATCTACCTGGATAGCGCGGGCCACCTGCTCGGCCACGGCATCGACCTGCAGCTCGGCCTGCTCGGCATCCCGATCACGATCGTCGCGGTGATCGGCTTGGTGAATGCTTTCAACATGATGGACGGCATCGACGGCCTCGCCGCGGGCATGGCGATGGTGAGCATCGGATCGATCCTGCTGTTCGCCGCCTCGGGTTGGCCGGCGCTCGGCGTCGTGCTGCTGTTGCAGGTGTTGTTCGCCGCGCTCGTTCCGTATCTCGCGGTCAACCTGGGTTGGCCCGACGGCCGCAAGATCTTCATGGGCGATGCGGGCAGCACGCTCATCGGCTTCCTGATGGCGTGGTCGCTGATCTACCTGAGCCACGGCAAGGTCGGCGTGCTGGCGCCGGTCGACACGCTGTGGTGCGTCGCGATCCCGGTCATGGATACGCTCGGCGTCATGTATCGCCGCAAGAAGCTGGGGCGGTCGCCGTTCGAGCCCGATCGCCAACATCTGCACCACCTGTTGTGCGATGCCGGTTTCCATGCCCGCGCCACGCTCTGCATCATCGTCTCGGCCGGCCTGGCGCTCGGCGGCATCGGCTATCTGCTGCGCGACCTGCCGGAGATGGTGAGCCTGGTTGGATTCGGCTTCGTCTTCGCCTTGTATCTGTCGAAGTTGCCGCAGGGCATCGCCGTGCTCGCAAGGATGTTGCCGCAGCGCCTCGCGCCCGTCGCCGTCGCGCCGCAGGCCACGGTGGAAGAGCGCGTGCCGATGTACGACCAGGCCACCGAGTCGGGCGTGATGAAGGCGCTGTACGTGCTCAGCGCGTCGATCGATGCCGCGCAGATCGCGCCGATCGTCGAACAGATGTCGCGCGATGCGCGCTTTGAAACGCGCGTTTGCGTCGCCGCACAGGCCGGCAGCCATTCCGAAGGCGTGCTCGACTTGTTCGATCTCGCCGCCGACGTGCGCATCACGCTGGCCGAAGGCGACGATGTCGCGCAAGTGACGTCCGCGGCCCTCGGCACGCTCGATCGCGTCCTCAGCGATTTCCACCCCGATATCGTGGTCGTGCCCGCCGGCGCGCCGACCAGCGTGGCGACCACGCTCGCGGCGACCTACCAGCACATTCCCGTCGCATGCGTCGAACCGGCAGGCGCCGTGCTGCGCGCATCGCACGACGCGGGCCGCAAGGTGATGAGCTCGCTCGCCGCGATGCATTTCACCGCGACCGAGTCGATGAGCCGTTCCCTCGTGGCCGACGGTGTGCCTTCCGACCGTGTCGTGGTCACCGGCGATCCGGCCGCGCGCACGTTGCACACCGCGGTCGACCGACTGCACGGAGACCTCGCGCTGAATCGCGAGCTCACCCAGCGCTTCGGCTTCCTGCGCGAGAACGCACCGATGCTGCTGGTGCTCGGCCGCGAAAAGATGGGCGAACGCCTGGAGCCGCTTGCGCGCGCGCTGCGCCGCATCGCGCTGCGCCGGCCGGACCTGGACGTCGTCTGCCTGTTGCCGCCTTCGCGGAACATGGACGGCATCGACGGGATGCTCGGCGCCTTCGCCAACATCCACCTCGTCTCCCCGGCCGATTACCTCGGGTTCGCCTACCTGGCCGACGCCGCCTACCTCTCGCTCGCCGTGTCCGGCGAGTGCGCCGCCGAGGTGGCCCCGCTCGGAAAGCCTGTCCTGCTGCTGAACGCCGCAGGGGAACCCAGCCTCGCCGGACCGCTCACCAGCGAGGTTCCGAACGTCCGCCGCATCGACGTTCACGAGCAGACCATCTCCGATGTCGTACTCAACCTCATCTCCGATCGTCGTGCGTGGGAGACCCTGCGCAACGACGAGCGGCCGCGCGTGGATGCGTGCGAGCGGATCGTGGAAGCGCTGGCGGCGATGCGGCCCAGCCCGGCCGCGATCGTGCCGCTGTTGCCGGCAGGCGAACTGCCGCGCTTCGCGGCCGGCGCCGAACGGGTCCGCGAGGTGTCCTGACAGCCCGCGAATGGGTGCCGGCAGGGGGCCGGCAACGACGCGGGGCGACGGCACGAAGCGGCCGTACCCGCGGAGCAAGGATGTTCCATCGTCGATGCCTGCGGCACCGATGCCTTCCATTTTCATGAGCGAGATTTATGGCGACCTACCTCTCCAACCGCACGACGCCGCCTCCCCACATCGCGCCCACCTCGGTCCGCGACGAGGAGCTCGACCTGCGCACGCTGTTCACGACGGTGGGCGACCACAAGAAAGCGATCCTGTTCGGCACGCTGATGTTCTTCCTGGCCAGCGTGTTGTATTGCGTGTTGGCCACGCCGAAGTACGAAGCCAATGCCACGGTGCAGGTGGAGCGCCGCACGCCGACGTTCCCGGGCCTGTCCGCGAATTCCGCCGCGCAGTCCACCGCCGCCGAATCCCCGGCCACCACCGAAATCCAGTTGCTCACCTCGCGCAGCGTGCTGAGCGAAGCGCTCGACAACCTCGACCTCGACGTGCAGGTCAAGCCCGCGCGCTTCCCGGTGTTCGGCAATTACATCGCGCGCAACTTCTCCTCCGATCGGCCGAACGACGTCAACGAACCGTGGTTCGGTCTCTCGCGTTACGGGTGGGGCGGCGACAGCGTTTCGATTTCCCGCCTGGATGTGCCGGCCGAGCTCGTCGACCAGCCGCTCAAGCTCGTCGCCGGCGATTCGAACCGTTACACCCTATACGACCCCGATGGCGACGTGCTCGTCAACGGCATCGTCGGCAAGCCGGCGCAGGCCGCGGGCGTGAACGTGCTGGTGCGCGGCATGGCCGCCAACCCGGGCATGCGTTTCGAAGTCACGCGCCTGAACACGCTCGCGATCCTCTCCCAGTTGCGCCGCGACATCAGCGCGAGCGAGCAGGGCCGCGACTCGGGCGTGATCGCGATGTCCTACCAGAGCGAAGATCCCATCCTCGCGCGCTCGGTGCTCGAGCAGGTCAGCCGCGCGTACGTGCACCAGAACGTGGCGCGCAACTCGGCCGAAGCGGCCAAGCGCCTGCAGTTCGTCAAGCGCCAGCTGCCGATCGTGCGCAAGGAACTCGACAAGTCGCAGTCCGCGCTCACCGACTACCAGACGCGCACGCAAACGCTCGATGTCACCGTGCAGAACCAGTCGTTGTTGAACCAGACGGTGTCGATCGACTCGGCGATCAGCCAGCTGCGCATCCAGCAGGCGGACCTGGCGAGCCGCTTCACGCCGAACCACCCGATGTACAAGGCGCTGCTTGCGCAGATCGGCCAGTTCGAAGCGCAGAAGGGCCAATTGCGCGGGCAGATCGCAGCGCTGCCGGAAACGCAGCAGAACCTGTTCCGCCTGACGCGCGACGTCGAAGTCACCAACCAGACCTACGCCAGCCTGCTCGACCAAGCGCAGCAGCTCGACATCGCGCGCGCCAGCGCGATCGGCAATGCACGCGTGATCGACCCGGCGGCCGTCGACTATGAAAGCCCGGCGTGGCCGAAGCCCATCCCGGTGATCGCCGGCGGCACGCTGCTCGGCGCGCTGCTGATGTTCGGCTTCGTGTTGCTGCGCCAGATGATGCGCCGCGGCGTGGAAGACCCGGCCGACATCGAACTGCTCGGCCTGCCGGTGTATGCCTCGATTCCGTACAGCGAACGCGGCCGCGAACTCACGGTCAATCCGCAGCGCTTCGCCAATGGGCACCAGCGCCTGCTTGCGCTCAGCGCGCCGACGGACCTGGCGATGGAAGCGTTGCGCAGCCTGCGCACGAGCCTGCACTTCGCACGCTTCAAGACGAAGAACAACCTGCTGATGATTTCCGCGCCGAGCCCTGGCGTCGGCAAGACGTTCGTCTGCGCCAACCTCGCCGTGACGATGGCGCAGGCCGGCCAGCGCGTGCTGCTGATCGATGCCGACATGCGCCGCGGCACCTTGCACCACGCGGTGGGCGTGCGTTCGGAAGGCGGCCTGTCGGAGTTGATCGCCGGCCAGATTCCGCTCGAGGAAGCAATCCGCAAGGTCGCAGGCGCCGACAACATGTCGTTCATTTCGCGCGGCGCGATTCCGCCGAACCCGTCGGAGTTGCTGATGAACCCGGCGTTCAACGAATTGCTCGAACAGGTCGGCCCGAACTACGACATCGTGATCATCGATACGCCGCCGGTGCTGGCGGTGACCGACGCCGCGGTGATCGGCCACATGGTCGGCACCTGCCTGATGGTGGTGCGTTTCGGCTTGAACCAACAGCGCGAGATCGCGCTGGCCAAGCAGCGCCTGGAACAGAACGGCGTGGAAGTGAAGGGCGCCATCTTCAACGGTGTGATGAAGCGTAGCGGGGGCCACTACGCGTACACCTATTACGAATACCTCCCGAGCCAGCAGACCGGAACACACAAGGCCTATCGCTGACCCCATGAACGCCACGACCACGATCGACACGCGCACCTTCGCATCCTCGGTGGAGCCCCGCCGGGGACCGCTGCAGATCACGATGTCGCCTTACTACGGGCGCCCGGATTTTTCGGGCGTGGCCGGCAGCGATGCGCAGCCGCGCACCATCGACCTGATTTCGGTCGCCGACATCCTGCGCAACGCCTTCGTCTACCCGCCGCACTCCATCTTCGAAGACATCAAGCTGGTGACCTTCGGCTTCTCGCCCTCGCAGGACATGCAGGCCTCGCCGGAGTTCCACTTCAAGTTCCGGGATTCGGGCAAGCGCGCCGACACCGAAGGCCACCCCGACCACGACATGGATTGGGTCGGCACCTACCACCGCCTTTTGTGCGAAGCGGTCGCCGAATCCACCCGCGATGTCGCCTCGCCGTGGCTGCTGCAGAGCGGCGGCAAGGATTCCACCACGCTCGCCATCGCCGTCGCCGACGCACGCCCGGATACGACGTGCATCACCTACCACGGCGGACGCGAGGAAAACGAAATCGAATCGGCGACCTTCGTCGCGCGCACGCTCGGCCTGCGCCACGAAACGCTCCAGTGCGACCCGGGCCGCGCGTACGACCGTTACCTGGCGGTCGCCGATCGCATGCCCCTGCTTACTGCTGACTTCGCGTTGCTGTCGTATGTCGACCTCGCGACGGAAATCGCGGGCCAGGGCGGCAACGGCGTGATCGATGGGCTGGGCGCCGACAGTTATTTCGGTACGCCGATGTCGCGCCAGCAAAAGACCCTGATGCGCCTGGCGCGCGGCGTGCGCCTGCCAACGACGCTCTCCGAGCTACCGCTGGTCTCCAACAGCTTCGAACTGTGCTTCCTGCTCGGCACGCTGCAGATGAACTCCATCGAACGGGTGTTCCCCGGTTCGCGGTTCACCGATGCGGAAACCGACGAAATCTTCGGCAGGCCCGTCTCGCAGGCCTCGCGGGCGCGATTGCAGCCTTTCCTCGCGGAAATCGCGTCGGCAAGCAGCCTGGACGAATGGCGCGACATGTCGACGTCGATCGCCGGTTCGGCCGGTGCGTTCGCCAAGGGGCTCTACACGTGCAGCGCACTTGGCATGCACGCGTCCTATCCGTTCTGCGATGTGCGTTTCAGAGAGTGGGTGTATCGGGAAGTACCCCCGCATCAGATGATCGATCCGCAGACCAGGGTGAACAAGGTGCTCGTCCGTAACCATATCGCCACGCGATTCCCGGAATTGCCGTACGTGAAGAAGAAGGGGAGTTTCCGTTTCGACGTGCGCGGCCTGGCCGAGAAGCGCTTCGACACCGTCCACGATTTCGCCGTGCAGGCACGCGATGTGTTGCCCGGCGCGGCTGGATGGCTGGAACGCAATCGCCATCGCCTCGGCAACAAGTACCACGCTTCGAAGTTCTACCTCCTGGCCGTGGTGCTCCCCTGGATCCAGCTGCATCGCACGCGCCCGACGCCGCCGTGAGCCTCGTGATTCCGCAACCCATGCAGGCAGCGCACGCGCCGCCGCCCCCGGCGTACCCCGGTGCACGGAAAATCGATGACGTGTCCGTCGCCGATGTCCTGCGCAACGGCTTCGTGTATCCGCCGCATTCGATCTTCGAAGGGCAGGACATGCAGTCGCTCTCGGCGAACCTCGCCGGACGCGACCCGCACGGTGCGACGGCCTACGGTTTCCGTTGGCGCGATAGCGGCAAGCGCCGCGACGCGAAGGCCACGCCGGACAAGCACTGGGTCGATGCCTATCACGCGCACCTGTGCCAGGCGATCGAATCCAGCTGCGCGACGATGCGCGGCCCATGGTCGCTGCAAAGTGGCGGCAAGGATTCGACGACGCTGGCGATCGCGCTCGCCGACGCGCGCCCGGACACCACGTGCATCACCTATCTCGGCGGCGTGGAAGAAAACGAAGTGGAGTCGGCGAAAGTCGTCGCGACGACGCTCGGCCTGCGCCACGAGTCCCTGGTGTGCGATCCGGCGCGCGCCTACGACCGGTATCTCGCGGTCGCGCCGCGCATGCCCTCGCTCACGGCGGACTTCGCCCTGCTGTCCTACGTCGACCTGGCCTACGAAATCCAGGCCGGTGGCGGCGACGGGATGGTCGATGGCCTGGGCTCGGATACGTACTTCGGCATCCCGGTCAATTCGCAGTACAAGGTGCTCAAGTGGCTGGCGCGCGGCATCCGCCTGCCGCGCGTGGCGACCGAACTGCCGTGGGTGAGCAACAACTTCGAGGTGTGCTTCGCGCTGGGTACCTTGCAGATGAACGCCGTGGAGCGCGTGTTCCCGGGGTCGCGTTTCACCGATGGCGAAGTCGACGAGTTGTTCGGACGCGGCATGGCGCGCCGTTCGCGCGATCGGTTGTTGCCGTTCCTTTCGGAAATCCGGTCGGCGACGAGCGACGAGGAATACCGCGTGATCTCGCTGTCGATCGCCGCGGCCGCGGGCGGCTTCGCCAAGGGCATCTACACGGCCGAAGCCACCGCGCTGAAGATCGCCTATCCCTTCTGCGACCCGCACTTCTGCGATTGGGTCTACAACGATGTGCCCACCGAACTGCAGATGGATCCGGCCACGGGCATGAGCAAGGTGCTCGTGCGCGAGCACATCGCGACGCGGTTCTCGAACCTGCCCTATGTCGCGCACAAGGGGAGCTTCCGCTTCGACGTGCGCGGGCTGGCGAAGGCGCGTTTCGACGCGGTGCATGCGCAGTCGCGCGAAGCGCGCTACATGCTGCCGGGCGCGACGCACTGGCTCGAACGCAATCGCGCGCGCATGGACAACAAGTACCACGCCTCCAAGTTCTACCTGCTCGCGGTGTTGCTGCCGTGGTTGACGGGCCGGGCGGAGGCGGGGAGCAAGGCATGAGGGCGCCACCGGCGGGCGGGAAGTCGCCCGTCGATTCCGAAAACGGGATTTCGCGACGTTCGCTGCTCGCGCGCCTGGCGGGCACCGGCACGATGCTCGCGCTGGGGCGCGGGGCGTACGCGAAATCCGGTCGTACCGTGAGCGTGCGCGACTTCGGCGCACGCGGCGATGGGGCGAACGACGACACGCACGCCTTCCAGGATGCAATCGACGCGTTGACCGACGGCGGCACCGTCGAGGTGCCCAGCGGCATCTATCGCATCGATCCGCTGCACAGCGTGCGCCTGCGCAGCGGCGTCCATCTGAAGATGGCCCGCGGCGCGGAGTTGCATGCGATCCCGAACGCCGCCCCGCGCGCGTACGTCCTGCTCGTGCAGGCCGTCACGGACGTGCGCATCAGCGGTGGCCGCATCGTCGGCGATCGCGATCGCCACCTGGGCACCGACGGCGAGTGGGGCCACGGCATCGCGATCTACGACGGCGTGCGCGTGGTCGTTGCCGACATGCACATTTCGCGATGCTGGGGCGACGGGATTTCCATCGGCGGGAAGAAGCGCAGTCGCGAAGACCTGCGCCCGAGCATGGACGTGGAGATCGCCAACGTGAAGTTCATCGGCAATCGCCGGCAGGGCCTCACCGTCGGCCGGTCGCGCCGCGTGTGGGTGCACGATTGCGAGATGGCCGATACCGGCGGCACCGCGCCGATGGCGGGCATCGATGTCGAGCCCGACAAGGGCGACATCGCGAAGGACGTGCGCATCGAACGTTGCCTGGTGCGTCGTAATCGCGGCCCCGGCATCCAGGTGTGGTTCGACACGCAGGGGGTGTTGATCCGCGATTGCACGATCGAGGACAACCGCAACCCGGGGATCCTCGCGGTCGGCACGCAAGGCCTGTCGATCCGCGGCAATCGCATCCGCGGCAATGCGAAGGTCGGCATCTCCTTGCGCAAGCAGTCGCGCAACGTCGACATCGCCGGCAACACGTTCGCGGACAACGCGCCCGGCCGCCCGCGCAAACAGACCTTCGGCACCGATCCGCGCTGGGCGCGCAACCTGGAAGTCGCCGACGGCGCCTACCTGCCCAAGGTCGCCGCCGACAACCGCCTGGACTAAAAACCGCACCGAGGCTTGCGCGCGCTGCGGAGGTGATCACGATCCGCGGCCTGATCGGGCCTTGCCTCGATCCCCGATTTCCCCCAGTCAGCTCCGTGAATTGGCGGCGGCCTCCACGTTTCGCGACTCCGGTGCGTGTATTTGCGCGGCGTCACGACCAACATCCGCCCTGCAACGTCTTGTTAGCAGGACGTGAAGGGGAGGGTCGGGGATGGACGCTTCGGGGAAGGGCAAGCTCGCGCGGCGCAGTTTCCTGCGCAACGCGCTGTTGGCGGCGACGCCGGTCGTGCTGGGGAGCACGACCTTCTGCGCCGCTGCGATGTCCCGCGCGATGTACCTGCCGGCGCCGCGCGCGCGGGGAGGCGCCGCGTTGGACGTGCGCGACTTCGGCGCAAAGGGCGACGGCGTGCGCGACGACACTGCGGCGATCAACGCCGCGATCCAGGCATTGCCCGCCGAAGGGGGCACGGTGTTCGTGCCGGCGGGGCGTTACCTGGTGGATGCGACGAAGTCGATCCGCCTGCGCAGCAACATGCACCTGCAGCTGGATCCGATGGCCCTGCTGGTCTGCAAGCCGAACGCGCTCGACAAGGCCTACCTGCTTTATGCGTACAAGGTGAGCGACGTGGAGATCTCGGGCGGGCAGGTCATCGGTGATCGCTACGGGCACCTGGGCTCGACGGGCGAGTGGGGCCACGGGGTGTTCGTGCGCGGCTCGCAGCGCGTCACCGTGCGCGACATGCGCCTGTCCGATTGCTGGGGCGACGGCATCTCGATCGGCGCCGCACTGGTGTTCGGCGCAGCGCCCATCCCGTGCGAAGACATCGTGGTGTCCAACATCGTCTCGACCAACAACCGCCGGCAGGGGTTGTCGATCGGCCGCGGCACCAACATCACCATCCGCGACAGCGAGTTCTCCTACAGCAACGGCACCGCGCCCGAGTGCGGCATCGACATCGAACCCGACGACCCGGGCATCTCCGACCACGTCTCGATCGAGAACTGCGTGCTGCGCGGCAACCGCAAGTACGGCCTGCTGGCCTACAAGCGGTCGCGCAACACCACCATCCGCCGCTGTACGGTGACGAACAACGGCAGCTGCGGCATCGTGACCGTCGGCAGTACTGCGATGACGATCACGCAGTGCAGCGTCCGCATGAATTCGGCGACCGGGATCTACCTCCAGGACGGCACAAGCGGGTGCGACATCAGCCAGAATACTTTCTACGGCAACTATGCCCGCAACGGCATCGTCGACCGCGCCGACTTCGCGATGGCGGGCTATTCGCAGAAAGTGGAACGCGACATCCTGGTGCGGGGCATCACCTCGAACATCAGCGTGGGCACGAACTACTACAGGTAGTCGTTGACAACCAGGTTGCAAGGACGGAAGGGTTTCGCGCATCGCGCGGGCCCGCCGCGGGGGGAAGCGCTGGGGGGCGCTTCCCCCTTTTTTTTTGCTGGAATGACCCTGTCCAACCCCGTCTTCACGTAAGTGACGATAAGGTCCCGCGAATTCGCAGGGGGCAGTGTCATCCACATGGATTCGGAGCAGGCAGGCGCCGTCACGATGGAAAGCCCGGCGCGCGTCGCGCAATGGCTGATGCCCGGTTGGAAACGGGCGTTGAAGACGATCACGATGCTGGGCGCGGCGACCGCGATCGGCGCGGTCTGCGTGTTCCTGACGCAAACGCTGCTCGCGCGCGAACTGGGGCCGAACGACTACGGTCTGTTCGCCTCCTCGCTCGCCACCATCACGATGATCGCACCGCTCGCGGGCTTCGGCCTCGCGCAGTTCCGCCTGCGTGTCTATGGCGTGGAAGGCTGGGCGGCGCGGCGCTGGATCGGACCGTCGTTGCGCTTCACCGTCGGCACCTGCGTGCTCGCCATCGCGATCATCATTGGCTGGGCCTTGCTGGTCGCGCCCGATGCGGACACGCGCTACGACCTGCTCGTGCTCATCCCCATCGTGCTACACATCCTGACCATCGAGATGTTGAGCACGAAGTACCGCCTCGAGGATCGCTACGCGCGCATGGCGGGGTGGCAACTCGCGATTCCGGTCAGTCGCCTGCTCGTCGCCTTCGCGCTGTTGCTCGTGCCGCAACTCACGGGCCGATTCGTCGCGACCAGTTACGCGGTGATTTCCCTGGCGATGGTGGTGTGGGCCCTGCCGTTGTTGCGCTCGGTGATGCGCGGGGAGATCGACTTGCGCGGCCACGGGCCGGAGCCGGTCGCCCAGACGCCCGTGCAGGAGCCGCGCGTGTCCGAACTGTGGTCGCAGGCCTGGCCTTTCGGCATGGTCGCGATTCTCTATCCGGTGTTCTTCCAAGTGAGCACGATCCTGCTCAAATACCTGGGTGGCGACAAACAGGCCGGCTTCTGGGCGATCGGCCTTGCGGTGATGACCGCGATCTACCTGATCCCCGCGACGATCTACCAGAAATTCCTGTTGTCGAAATTGCATCGCTGGGCCGCGCACGACCCGAACAAGTTCTGGATGGTCTACAAGCGCGGCAACGTCGGCATGTTCGCGATGGGCGTGGTGGTGAGCATCGGGCTGGCCGTCGTGTCGCCCTTCGTGATTCCGCTGGTGTTCGGCGAGGCCTATCGCGGCGTCGTCGCGATCCTGCTCATCCTGTCCTTGTGTCCGCCCATCCGCTTCCTCTCCACGGCGATGGGCTCGGCACTGCTCACCGACAAGCACATGCGCTACCGCGTCTACGCGATGGCATGGGCGACAGGGGTGGCGATTTTGCTGAACGCCGCCTTGATCCCGGACTTCGGCGTGATCGGCGCCGCCTGGGCGACGGTCACCGCCGAACTGGTGCTGTTGGCGGGAACCTGGCACGGCGTGCGGCAATTCCGGCGGGCCAGGGGCGTCCATCCATGACCTCTCTCTCACGCCCCAATCGTTATCAGAATGTCATGACCGATGTCCCCTACGCCGATCTGGCTGCAGAGCACCAGGCGCCGCCGGCCCGCAACCGGCTCGGCAAGGCAAGCGTGTACGCGATCTTCATCGCGTGGACGCTGTTCGCCGTCTTCATCTACAGCCGTTTCAGCCAGCTCGGCGACGCGCGTTCCTATCTGACCGGCGCCTACGACGACGAAGCCTCGGCGCGCACGTACTTCGTCACCCAGCTCGCGACGACGGTGGTCGGACTGCTCAAGGTCGACGTGCTGGCGCACCTGGTGTTCTCGTTGTTCGCCGCCAGCGGCGTGGCCTACCTGGTCGGGCAGGCGCGCGTGCATGGGCCGTATCGCTGGCCGCTGCTCGCGATCCTGCTGATTCCGAGCTTCGGCGTCTGGGCTTCGGTGGTCGGGCGCGAATCCTTGTACATCGGCCTGCTCGGTTACTTCATGGGTGCGATGGCCGGGTACTTCCGGAAACCATCGTGGAGCAAGTGGTGGTTCGCCGTGTTGTGCATCGCCGGCATGGTGTTCATCCGCGCGCCCTTCGGTGGCGCGATGGGCCTGTTCTTCCTGATGGCCTGGATGTTGCAGCGCGGCCCGCGCGTGGGTTTGAGCCTGGGCGTGCAGGCTTTCCTGATGGTGTTGATCGGCGGCGTCCTGATCATCGCGTTGTGGCCGCAGATCGACGATTACATCGCCAATGAAGTGCTGCCCAAGGCGCGCCTGTATTTCACGATCGACTCCGGCACCACGCGCCTGTGGATCAACATCGAAACCACGCAGGCCTACCTGGCGAGCCTGTGGTGGACGCTGCCGTTGGCGGTTGTCGGACCGACGCCGGCCGAGGTCTTCGCACGCCCGGTGATGCTGCCGTTCATGGTATCGGGCCTGACGGTGTTCTTCCTGCTGCTGTACGCGATCCAGCAGGCGTTCCGCGTTCCCGACGCCACCGGGCGCAAGATCCTCGTGCTCGCGTGGTTGCCCGCAGTGCTGCTGACCCTCGTCGCTTATGTCCCGTTCGGCATGTACAACCCAGGATCGGGCATTCGTTACGCGTCGTGTTTCCTGCTGTTCCTCGTCTTCCCGTGGATGCTGCGTTCGGTGGTGGCGTCGAGGGCGACCGAAGTCGCCGCCGAAAAGCCCTACGTTCCGTATCTGCATCACCATCGTCTGGCGGAGTCCACCCGATGAAGTTCGTCTTCTATGCCAACACGGATTGGTATCTCTACAACTTCCGACTGTCCACCGCCCTGCGATTGAAGGCGGAGGGGCACGACGTCGTCATGTTGTCGCCGCCCGGCGAGTACGGCGAGCGTTTCTCGGCGCACCAGCTGCGCTGGATCCAGCTCACGATGGATCGTGCGAGCCTCAATCCCTGGCGCGAAGCGCAGACCATCAGCGCGCTCACGCGCATCCTGCGCGCCGAACGCCCGGACCTGCTGCACAACTTCACGGTGAAGTGCGCGATCTACGGCGCGCTCGCCGCGCGTGCGGCGCGCGTGCCGGCGGTGGTCAACGCGGTGGCCGGCATGGGCTACGTGTTCGCAAGCGACGCGATGCTGGCGCGCACCTTGCGCCCGATGGTGAAGCTGCTGATGCGTGGCACGCTCGGCGGCAAGCAATCGCGCCTGATCCTGCAGAATCCCGACGACGCCGATGCGTTCGTGCGCGCGCGACTGGTGCCGCAGCAGCACATCCGCGTGATCCGCAGTTCCGGTGTGAACCTCGAACGCTTCCTCCCCGTCGATGCGATCATCGAACCGCGTCCGCTGCGCGTGTTGCTCGCTGCGCGCCTGTTGTGGGAGAAGGGCATCGGCGAGTTCATCGAAGCCGCGCGCATGTTGCGTGCGCAGGGACGCAACATCGAATTCGTGATCGCCGGTTCGCCCGATCCCGGCAATCCGCGGTCGGCCAGTCGCGAACAGGCCGAAGGCTGGGTGGCCGAGGGGCTGGTGGATTGGCGCGGCCACGTCGACGACATGCCCTCGCTGATGCGTTCGATGGATGTCATCGCCTTGCCGAGCTACTACCGCGAAGGCGTGCCGAAAAGCCTGATCGAAGCGGCCGCCTGCGGCCTCGCCGTCGTGACGACGAACTTGCCGGGTTGTCGCGAAGTGGTGAGCGAGGATGGCGTCGACGGGTTGCACGTCGAACCGCGTTGCGCGCGTTCGCTGGCCGAGCGCCTGGCGCTGCTCGACGACGATCGCGTCCTCGTGCGCCGCCTGGGCGATCAGGCGCGCCGCAAGGCGATGGAACACTTCGACGAGCAGATGGTCATCCGCCGCACGATCGAGGTGTACGACGAACTGCTGCCCTCGCGTGGCATGCCGAGCCGGGCGGCGGCCTGATTTGCAATTCCTGCGCGACATCGTCGTCGGACTGACCTTTCCGCTCGCGCTGACACTGGTGTTGCTCGCAGTGGCGGGCGTGGTGTTCGCGCTGCTGAAGTGGAAGCGCGTTGCGTTCGCGCTGGCGGTCCTTGCGATCGGCTGGTCGGCGTTCTGGTCCTTGCCCGGCAACGCCGAGTGGCTGCGCGAATCGCTGGAAGATCGCTACGCCGCGGCGTCGCCGGCGGTCCTGCCGAACGCCGATGCCATCGTCGTGCTCGGCGGTGGCGGTTACACCTGGATCAGCAGGTCTGGCGTCACGCTCGACGACCTCAAGTACAGCCGGCTCGCACAGGGCGCGCGGCTGTACATCGCCGGGCGCTCGCCGCGCGTGATCCTCTCCGGCGGCGGCGAAGGCGGGCGCACCGAGGCACGCAACATGGCGCGCGGCATGCGCAAGTTCGGCGTGCCCGACAACGCCCTGCTGCTGGAAGAACGCAGCACCGACACGACGACCAACGCGCGCTACTCGGCGCAGATCGCCCGCGCCCACGGCGTGCGCTCGGTCCTGCTCGTCACCTCGGCCATCCACATGCCCCGCGCGAGCGTGCTCTTCCGCGGCGCCGGGCTGCAGGTCATCGAAGTGCCGGTGCCCGAGCCGCCGTCCGTCCGCGGCGATCGCTGGGCCGACCGATGGTTGCCCAGCGGCCGTGCCCTGTGGCGCAGCGGCCGTGCGTTGAAAGAGTACGCAGGCCTGATGGCCGCTTGTTTCGAGAGAAAAACCGCGTGAACGCGGGGCCGTTGGCGAAGCCCATCATTTTCACGCGGCGCCGATAACCCTGTCCGTAGGCTGCCGCGGACAACCTGAATTCGGCTCACCGGGGCATCCACGGGGCGAGTCAGGACGCAACAGCATTCCCCAAACACCGGCGCGCGGGCGCGCGCTTCCCAGCTAGGAGGGCTCCACCTTGAACACCCAACTGACGCGCATCGCCACGCTCGCGATCGCACTGGCACTGACGGGCTGCATTCCGGGCCAGACGATGTCGGAAAGGGGGCCGTCGACCATCGTCGACAACGGCCAGGAAATCGCGGTGACCCCGATCACGGCCGACCTGGTGGCCGCCAAGCGGCAGCCGGTGGTGTTGCCGGCCGAGCTCACGGCGTTCCAGCCCAACTCCTATGAAGTCGCTCCCGGCGATACGCTGATCATCACGGTGTGGGACCACCCCGAACTGACCACGCCGGCCGGTTCGCAGCAGCAGGCGATCACCAACGGCCGCCAGGTGCAGTCCGACGGCACGCTGTTCTATCCCTACGCCGGCAAGTTCAAGGTCGGCGGGCTGACGGTCGAGCAGGTGCGCAACACGCTCGAAAAGCGCCTGGCCCGTTACCTCAAGGATCCGCAGGTCGACGTCAACGTCGTCGGCTTCGGTGGCCGCGTGTCGTTGCAAGGTGCCTTCTCCAACACCGCGCCGCAGGACACCACGACCGTGCCGCAGACGCTGGCCCAGGTGATCGGCCGCGCGGGCGTGGATGTCGCCAACGCCAACCTCTCCGGCCTGGTGCTCACGCGGGATGGCAGGAATTACCCGATCGACCTCGACGCGATCAATCGCGACGGCGTCGCGCAGGACATCTACCTCAAGCCCGGCGACCGCGTGTACCTGCCGTACAACGATCGCAACGAGGTCTACGTGGTGGGCGAAGCGCGCGACCCCAAGGCGATCCCGTTCAAGACCAGCGACATGTCGCTGACGCAAGCCCTCGGGCGTGCGGGCGGCCTGAACCCGGAGACGTCGAAAGGCAGCGCGGTCTACGTGATTCGCGGCATGGACGACAAGGGCAATCCGGCGGCGGTGTTCAACCTGGATGCGAGGTCGCCGGCGGCATTCGCGGTGGCATCGCGCTTCACGCTGAAAGCGGGCGACGTGGTGTGGATCGGCCCGGCCGGCATCACGCGTTGGAACCGTTATGTCACACAGCTGCTGCCTTTCTCGGGCCTGATCCGCAACGCGGCGCAGGCCGGGAGCGACTTGTAAGGCAAAACGCGGGGAAAAACAGATCGACCAACGCTCGCGCGACGTCAGGGACGGCGTTCGCGCGAGCCTCCGGGCAAGGACGCGCGGACGGATTCAGACAGGGACGCGCGCCAAGGATGGCGTCGCAAGGCCGGGGACCGCCCCGGCCTTTTTTTATGCGCGCGATTTTCCGGGCACGGTCCGGGTTTCGCCGAAGCGTTGTCGCACGTCGTGGGATTGCACGGGCTACGATGCGCCATCGCCCAAGCAAGTGCAGTTCGAATGGCCAAGGTCGCCAGCGGCAAGAAACCGAAGAATTCCGCCTACGTCTGCAACGAGTGCGGTGCGGACTACGCCAAGTGGCAAGGGCAGTGCGATGCGTGCGGAGCGTGGAATTCGCTGAGCGAAATCGCGCTCGAATCCGCATCGACGGCTGCGCCTGCGGCGCGGCGCGACGGCTGGGCAGGAAAGGTCGACGCGCCGCAGGTCACCGCGTTGCGCGAAGTGCGCCACAGCGAAGAAGCCCGCGTGACCACCGGCATCGGCGAGTTCGATCGCGTGCTCGGCGGCGGTTTGGTCGAAGGCGCGGTCGTGCTGGTCGGCGGCGATCCGGGCATCGGTAAATCCACCCTGTTGTTGCAAGCGCTCGCGCAAATGGGCGCCACGTTGCCGGGCCTGTACGTCACGGGCGAGGAATCGCTTGCACAGGTGGCCGGGCGCGCGGTGCGCCTGGGGTTGCCGATCGATCATTTGCACGCGCTCGCCGAAACCGGCGTGGAGCGCATCCTCGAGCAGGCGGTCGCCATGCGCCCGAAGGTGATCGTCGCCGACTCGGTGCAGACGCTCTGGACCGAATCCCTCGGCGCAGCGCCCGGTTCGGTCAGCCAGGTGCGCGAGAGTGCGGCGCGCCTGGTGCGCTACGCGAAGGAAACGGGAACGACGGTGTTCCTCGTCGGCCACGTCACCAAGGAAGGCGGGATCGCCGGCCCGCGCGTGCTCGAACACATGGTCGACGCGGTGCTGTACTTCGAGGGCGAAAGTGGCAGCCGCTTCCGCGTGCTGCGCGCGTTCAAGAACCGCTTCGGCGCCGTCAACGAGCTCGGCGTGTTCGCGATGGGCGAAAAGGGCCTGCGCGAAGTCCCCAACCCGTCGGCGATCTTCCTCTCCGGCGGCAGCACCGCGCAGCCCGGCAGCGCGGTGATGGTCACGCGCGAGGGCACGCGGCCGTTGCTGGTCGAAGTGCAGGCGCTCGTCGATTCCTCCCCGCTGTCCAACCCGCGCCGCGTCGCCGTCGGCCTGGAACAGAATCGCCTGGCGATGTTGCTGGCCGTGCTGCATCGCCATGGCGGCGTGGGCGTCGGGGACCAGGATGTCTTCGTCAATGTCGTCGGCGGCATCCGCCTGCAGGAAACGGCGGCGGACTTGCCCGTGTTGCTGGCGGTGCTCTCTTCGCTGCGCGACCGCCCGCTCGCCGAGAAAACCGTCGCTTTCGGCGAGATAGGCCTATCCGGCGAAATCCGCCCGGTGCCCAACGGCGAAGAACGTCTGCGCGAAGCCGCGACGCATGGTTTCAAGCGCGCGATCGTGCCGAAGGCGAACGCGCCGAAGGCCAGCGCGTTCAAGGGGCTGGAGGTCATCGCCGTCGAGCGATTGTCGGATGCGTTGTCGGCGGCGAGTTGATCGCCGCCGCGCGAGTGGCTAGTGGCCGGCCGCGGCTTCCGGCCCGGCCTTCGCCTGGAACGGCGGCTTGGCGATCCAAACGAACGCGATCACGATCAGGAACACGATCCCGAGCAGGTGGAAGATCTCGTTGAAGCCGATCTGCGCGGCCTGGTTGGAGATCAGGCGTTCCAGCACCGCCGCGCCGCGTTGCAGGTCGCCGTTGCCCAGGCGCGTGGCCGCCTCGGTCGTCGCCGGGTCGTAGGCCGACAGTTTTTCCGTCAGGTGCGCGTGGTGCACGGCGCCGCGTTCAGACCACATGTAGGTGGTCAGCGACGCGGCGAATGAACCGCCCAGCGTTCGCATGAACGTCGCCAGCCCCGAGCCTGCCGCGATCTCGTGCGGCTGCAGGTCCGACAGCAGGATCTGCAACACCGGCATGAAGAACAACGCCACGCCGAAGCCTTGCAACAGCTGCACCATCGCGATGTGGTTGAAGTCGACGTCCAGGTTGAACCCGGCGCGCGCGAAACTCGTCAGCGACAACGCGATGAACGCCGCGGTCGCCAGCGCCCGCAGGTCGAACTTGTGCGCGTACTTGCCCACGAAGGGCGTCAGGATCACCGGCAGGATGCCGATCGGCGCCGTGGCGAAGCCCGCCCAGATGGCCGTATACCCGAGGTTGCGCTGCAGCCACAGCGGCACGAGGATGCTGGCGCTGAAGAACGATGCGTACGCCAGGACGAGTGCAGCCGTGCCCGCGCTGAAATTGCGGTGGCGGAACAGGCGCAGGTTGACGATCGGGTCCTTGTCCGTCATCTCCCAGATCACGAACACCGCGAGGGAGATCGTCGAGAGGATCGCGAGCGCGACGATGAGGTTGGATCGGAACCAATCTTCGTCGTTGCCCAGGTCGAGCAGGATCTGCAGCGCGCCCACGCCGAGCACCAGCGTGATCAGGCCGACGTAATCCATCTTCGGCTTTTCGAGCCGCTCCGGGCGGCCCTTCAACTGCCGCCCGACCACGAACGAGCAGAAAATCCCGATCGGCACGTTGATGAAGAAGATCCATTCCCACGAATAGTTGTCGGTGATCCAGCCGCCGAGGATCGGGCCCGCGATGGGCGCGACGACGGTCACCATCGCCAGCAACGCGATCGCCTGCCCGCGTTTGTGCGCCGGGTAGATCGAAATCAACAAGGCCTGCGTGATGGGATACATGGGGCCCGCGACGAAGCCCTGCAGCGCGCGCGCAGCCACCAGCAGGCCCATGCTGTTGGCAAGGCCGCACAAAAAGGAGGCAACGACGAACAACGCCGTCGCCCACACGAAGAGCTTGCGCTCGCCGAAATGCCGCGTCAGCCAACCGGTGAGCGGCAAGGCGATCGCGTTGCTCACCGCGAAGGACGTGATCACCCACGTCGCCTGGTTCGCGCTGCCGCCGAGGTTGCCGGAGATCGTCGGCAAGGAGACGTTCGCGATCGTCAGGTCGAGCACCTGCATGAACGAGGCGAGCGCCAGGCCGATCGTCGTGAGCGCCATGTTCGGCGGGCGGAAGCCGGCCTGCGGCAGCGGCGCCGCGTTTGCGGTCGTTGCGGACATGGGTGTGGCTTAGCCGCGACGGCCCAGGTTCGCTTCCACGATCTTCGCGATGCGCGCGTTGGCATCGGCCAATTGCCTGGCGTAGGCATCGGTCGTCAGCAACGGCTTGGCGGGCGGCGCCGCGGCGAGCAGGGGGCCGCTGAGATCGCGGATCGAAACGTCGGTATGCATCGACAGGCCCAGGCGCAGCGGATGCGCCTTCAGCTGTTCGGTGTCCACCGAAATGCGCACCGGCACGCGCTGCACGATCTTGATCCAGTTGCCGCTCGCGTTCTGCGCCGGCAACAGCGCGAATGCGCTGCCCGTGCCGAGGCCCAGGCTCACGAGGTGGCCATCGAAGCGCACGTCCTTGCCGTACAGGTCCGAATGCAGTTCCACCGGCTGGCCGATGCGCATGTTGGCGAGCTGCGTTTCCTTGAAGTTCGCCTCCACCCACACCTGTTCCAGCGGAACGACCGTCATCAGCGTGACACCCGGCTGCACGCGCTGGCCGAGCTGCGTCGAACGCTTGGCGACGTAACCGGTCACCGGCGCGACGATCGCCATGCGCTGCAGGTTGAGGTAGGCCTGGCGCAATTGCGCGGCGGCGGCGGCGACCTGCGGCTGCGTTTGCACCGTGGTCGCATCGACGAGCGCGCGATTGCGCGAGAGGTTTTCGTTCGACCCGGCGAGTGCGGCTTGCGCGGCGGCGAGTTCGTCGCGCGCATGCGCGAGTTCCTCGGCGGCGACCGCGCCGGTCGCGACCAGGCCCGCGCGGCGCGCGACGTCCTGCTTGGCCTGTTGCACTGCGACGCGACGCGCGGCGATGTCGGCGTGGTTCGCTTCGACCGCGCTGTACAGGCCACGCGCCTGGCGCACCGCATTGGCGAGGTTGGCTTCGGCCTGTTCGTACGCCACCCGCGCGTCGTTCGGATCGAGTTGCACAAGCACTTGGCCGGCGATGACCTTCATGCCGTCGTCGGCGCCGATGCTGACGACCRTGCCCTGCGTCTGCGGCGTGATCGAGACGACATTGCCGAGGACGTACGCATCGTCGGTGTCTTCGTGCCAGCGCGCGACGAGGAAATACCAGGCGATCCAGGCGATCGCGGCGATGACGACGACGGCCGCGAGGATCAGCAGCGCACGCTTGCGCTTGCTCACCGGTGCGTCGGCAGGCGCTGCGGCATTGGGATTGAGTTGTTGGGTCATGGCTGGGCGCGAGGAAAAGTGGGGGAGGCGATCAGTGGGTGGAGGCTTGCGCGTTGGCGTCGAGCGCGACCGGATGGGCGATCTGCAGTCCGCCGCCGAGCGCGCCCTGCAGGTCGACCGTCGCCTGCAGGCGTTGCGCTCGAAGTGCGTCGATCTGCTGGTCGAACTGCAACAGCGGGCGTTGCGCGGCGAGCACGTCGAGCTGCGTCCCCAGGCCCGCCTTGTAACGTTGCGAGGCGACCGAGTACGCGGCCTGCGCCGCCTCGCGCGCCTGGGCGAGCGTTGCGAGCTGTGCTTCGAGCGCGCGCGCCGATTGCACGGCATCGGCGACTTCCCGTACCGCGCCGACCAGCGTCTGGTCGTAATCGGCGACCGCCAGGTCGTAGGCCGCGTCGGACTTGGCGAGCGCGTTGCGCAGGCGCCCGCCGTCGAAGATCGGCAGGCTCAACGCGGGACCGCCGTTGACGAGCGCGGCATCGCTGGAGAACAGATCGGACAAATGTCCCGACGCGAGCCCGGCCAGGATGTTGAGATTCACCGCCGGATAGAACGCGGCTTTTGCGACGTGGATGGATTCGCCCGCCGCTTCCACGCGCCAGCGCGCGGCGACGACATCGGGGCGATGGCCGAGCAAGTCGCTCGGCAACACGTCCGGCACGCCGGGTGCCGGCGCTTGCAGCACTGCTGGTTTGGCGATCGCGCGGCCGCGATCCGCGCCCTTGCCCAGCAGCGCAGCCAGGGCGTTGCGCGCCAGGTCGGCCTGCTGCAACGCGGCCTGCGCCTGTTGCTTCGCCGCGCCGACGGTGGCTTGCGCGTTGCGCAGCTGCAATTGATTGTCGATGCCGGCCTTGACGCGTTGGTCCGCAAGCGCCGCAAGGCTCGACGCACGCGCGCCTTCGGCTTCCGCGGTCTGCGCGGCGTCGTGCGCGAGTGCGAGGGCGATGTAGGTGCGTGCGATGTTCGATGCGAGCATCAGGCGCGCGGCCTGCGCGTCGACTTCCGTTGCGCGGGCCTGGTCGAGCGCACCGCGCCATTGCGCCGCGTGCGCACCCCACAGGTCGATGCTCCACTTGAAGTTGAGCCCGAGCAGGTAAATGTTCTGGTAGTCGCCGCCGAGGCCTTCGGGAGCGATGCTTTCGGGAACGAGCAGGCCGATGTATTGCGCGCTCGCGCCCAGGGTCGGCTTGCGCTCGGCATTGGCCAGGCCCGCTTGCGCGGCGGCCTGGCGCACGCGCGCATCGGCGGCGGCCACCGACGGCGTGCCTGCGAGCGCTTCGTCGATCAGGGCGTTCAATTGCGGATCGCCGTACGCGGCCCACCAATCGTGCGCGGGGAACTGCGCATCGGAGGTGGCGCCGAAGGATTGTTTCGACGTCAGCGTGGCGTTCGCATCGCGCGGCTGCGTTTCCGGCGTGAGGCCGTGCGTGCTCGCGCAGCCCGCGACGGAGACGGTTGCGGCGAGGGCGAGCGGGAGTAGTGACAGGCGCATGTCAGTCCTGTGCCGCGAGGTTGTCGCGGACCTGGGAGAGGAGTCGGAGGAGTTCTTCGCGTTCGTTGGGGCTGAGATGCGCCATCGCGAGGTCGTGCACGCGTTGCGCCGAGGGTGCGATGTCGTTCCACATCGCGCGGCCGGCGTCGGTCAGCATGATCGTCAGCGCACGGCGGTCGCCGGGGACGGCCTCACGGGCGAGCAGGCCGCGCTCTTCGAGCTTGTCGAGCAGGCGCGTCATCGCGCCCGGATGCAGGTAGGCCGCGCGCGCCAGCTCGGTCGCGCCCGCCGGTCCGTAGGACAGCGTCTTGAGCGTGATGTATTGGGTGAAGTTGAGGTCGTGGCCGTTGGCGGCGAGCTCGGCTTCCATCCGGGCCCACATGGCGTCGCGGACCTGGCGGAACAGCAGGCCCAGGGAGGAGCCGTTGCAGGGAGGGGTGGTCGTCATGGCGCGGCATGTTGGATGCACGCGCAATAGTTGTCAAGGCAATTATTGTTAAAGCAGCCTTCCCACGATTTCAGCCTGTTTACACCCGTTTGAGGACCATCTCCAGCACGAACTGGCTGCCGAAAAACGCCAGCATCAGCAGCGCCATGGCCACCAGCGTCCACCGCACCGCCTTCGCCCCGCGCCAGCCCCAGCGCCATCGACCGAGCAGGAGCACCCCGAAGGCCAGCCACGACAGCACGCTCAACACGGTCTTGTGCACCAGGTGCTGCGCAAACAGGTTCTCGACGAAGAGCACGCCGGTCAGCAACGTGGCCGTCAGCAACCCGAAGCCCACCGCGATCGTGCGGAACAGCAGCGACTCCAGTTGCGTCAGCGGCGGCATCGCGCGCAGCCAACCATGGAATTCGCGGCGGCGCAGTGCGCGTTCCTGCGCCCAGAGCAAGACGGCGATCAGGGCGGCGATGCCGAGCGTCGCGTAGGCGAGCAACGCACACCATGCATGCAATTGCAGGCGCCAGTCGAGCGGCGCTGCATTGACGTGCCCGCGCGAAGCGTAGGCGATGGCGACGATCGCCGCGATGGGAAACACGATCACGCCCAGCGCCGCCATGCGCCCGCTCGCGCCGAACGCGGTCGTGAGCACGGCCATGCCCAGGCCGACGAGCGAGAGTGCGGAAAAGAAATGCAGGTCGAGCGCGCCGGCGCCGTGCCAGGTCGTCGCGTGCAGGGCGACGTGCAAGGCCAGAGCGATCAACGCGGGCAACAACCACGCACGTCCACGCGCGTCGCGCGCGACGTCGCGGGCAAGCAGCCCGGCGGCGACCAGGTAGGACAGGGCAGCGATGAATGCGAGCGTCATGCCGGGAGTGTGCCACGGCGCAGGGGCTATACTGCGCGGCCTGCTTTTGCGCCTGTTTCCAAGACCCCGACATGTTCGAATCCCTGACCCAGCGACTCTCCGGCACCATCGAGCGCCTGCGCGGCCGCGGCCGGCTGACCGAGGAGAACATCCGCGAGACCTTGCGCGAAGTGCGCATCGCGCTGCTCGAAGCGGATGTCGCGCTGCCGGTGGTGCAGGCGCTGGTCGAACGCATCAAGGTGCGCGCCGTCGGGCAGGAAGTGCTGAAGTCGCTGACGCCGGGCCAGGCGCTGATCAAGATCGTGCGCGACGAACTCACCTCCGTGATGGGCGCGGCCGCGACCGATCTGAACCTCAACGTCCCCGCGCCCGCCGTCATCCTGATGGCCGGCCTGCAGGGCGCCGGCAAGACCACCACGGTCGCCAAGCTCGCCAAGCACCTCAGGGAACGCCGCAAGAAGAAGGTGATGGTCGTGTCGGCCGACGTGTACCGCCCGGCCGCGATCGAACAGTTGAAGACGCTCGCGCAGCAGGTCGACGTGCTGTGGTTCCCGTCCGACGCCTCGCAGAAGCCCGAAGCGATCGTGCGCGCCGCCATCGACGATGCGCGCAAGTCCTTCGCCGACGTGCTCATCGTCGACACCGCCGGCCGCACGAGCATCGACGAAGCGATGATGCGCGAGATCCAGGCGCTGCATGCAGCGGTTTCGCCGGTCGAAACCTTGTTCGTCGTCGACTCGATGACCGGCCAGGACGCCGCGGTCACCGCGAAACATTTCGGCGATGCGCTGCCGCTCACGGGCGTGGTGCTCACCAAGACCGACGGCGACGCGCGCGGTGGCGCCGCGCTGTCGGTGCGTTACATCACCGGCAAGCCGATCAAGTTCATCGGCACGGGCGAGAAGCCCGATGGCCTCGACGTCTTCCATCCCGATCGCGTCGCCAGCCGCATCCTCGACATGGGCGACGTGCTGTCGCTGGTCGAGCAGGTCGAGCAGCAGGTCGACAAGGACAAGGCAGCCAAGCTCGCCGAGAAGGTCGCCAAGGGCAAGCGCTTCAATCTCGAAGACATGCGGGACCAGCTCGAGCAGATGCAGAACATGGGCGGTTTGCACGGGCTCATGGACAAGCTGCCGGGCATGGGCCAGGTGCCCGAGCACCTGAAAAACCAGGTCACCGGCAAGGAAGTGCCGCGCATGATGGCGATCATCGGCTCGATGACGCCGAGGGAGCGCCGCAACCCGCACCTGCTCAACGGCTCGCGCCGCGCGCGCATCGCGAAGGGCTCGGGCACCTCGCCGGCCGACGTGAACAAGCTGCTGAAGCAGTTCCAGCAGATGGAAAAGATGATGGGCAAGCTGGCCGGCGGCGGCATGAAGGGCCTCATGCGCGGGATGAAGGGCATGATGGGCGGCGGCGGGATGCCGTTCCGCTGATCCGGGGTTTCCCCCCGGCCGGGGTGTGGTCTACAATCGCCGGCTTACCTCGGCACGTCCGCCGACTGGGCAACACAGGAACTCCGCACCATGGTCAAGATTCGCCTCACCCGCGGCGGCGCGAAGAAGCGCCCCTTCTACCACATCATCGTCACCGACAGCCGCAGCGCGCGCGACGGCCGCAACATCGAGCGCCTGGGTTACTACAACCCGATCGCGTCGGGCGCCGAGAAGTCGGTCGAACTGAACACCGAACGCCTGAATTTCTGGGTCGGCCAGGGCGCGCAGATGAGCGACAAGGTCGCCAATCTCGCCAAGCAGGCCGTCAAGGCCGCGCCGGCTGCCTGAGTTCCGCAGTCGCGCCAACGCGCGACGCGCACCTCATGAGTGAACAAGACGCCCCGCAGAAGGACATTCTGCCGGGGCGTCTGCTTTTGGTCGGCAAGTTGCACGGCGGCTTCGGCATCAAGGGCGAAGTGAAGCTCGAGAGCTTCACGGAACCGCCGGAACGCATCTTCAAATACCAGCCCTGGACGATGCGCGACGCGCAGGGCCGCGAGCGCGCGTGCACCGGCGCGAAAGGCCGCGTCACGCCCAAGGGCGTCGTCGCCGTCCTTCCCGACATCACCGATCGCGACGCCGCCGACGCACTGCGCGGCACCGAACTCTACGTCCCGCGCTCCACGCTCCCGCCACCGGCGCCCGGCGAGTATTACTGGGTCGACCTCGAGGGGCTGCGCGTGGTGAACATGGAAGGCGTGGATTTCGGCACCGTTTCGCACCTGTTTTCCACGGGCGCGAACGACGTGCTGGTGGCGCAGGGCGATCGCGAACGCATGATTCCCTTCGTCGAACCCGACTTCGTGAAATCCGTCGATTTCGAAAGCGGCCTGGTCACCGTCGACTGGGATGCGGATTTCTGAGCATGCGCGTCGACATCGTCAGCCTGTTCCCGGAATTCGTCGCGCAATGCGCGGCCTTCGGTGTCGTCGGGCGGGCGCAGGAACGCGGCTTGCTGTCGCTGCACGGCTGGAACCCGCGCGATTACGCACCCGGCAATTACCGCCGCGTGGATGATCGTCCGTTCGGCGGCGGGCCGGGCATGGTGATGCTGATCGATCCGCTGCACGACGCGATCGCAGCCGCGCGCGCGGCCGATCCCGCGCAGGCGCGCGTCGTCTACCTCACGCCCCAGGGCACGCGCCTGGCCCAGGCCAAGGTGCGCGAACTCGCGGCGCTGCCGCGCCTGGTCCTGTTGTGCGGCCGCTACGAAGGCGTCGACGAACGCCTGATCGAGGCGGAGGTCGACGAGGAACTCTCGATCGGCGACTACGTGCTCTCCGGCGGCGAGCTGGCCGCTGCGGTCGTGGTCGACGCCGTCGCCCGCCTGCAGGAGGGCGCGCTGAACGACGCCGAATCCGCGCTCCAGGACAGTTTCGAAGGCGGCCTGCTCGATTGCCCGCATTACACGCGGCCGGTCGAACACGCGCTCGGCAAGGTCCCCGAGGTGCTGCTGTCCGGCAACCACGCCCAGATCGCCCGCTGGCGGCGGATGGAAAGCCTCGGCCGCACCTGGCTGCGCCGGCCGGACCTGCTGGATGAACAGGCCCTCGCAAAGGCCGATCTCGGTCTGTTGGAAGACTTCCGGGCGCGATACATGCGGGGCATCGACGAGCCTGACGGCGACGCGTAACTCCCGGCTTCTCAAAAGAAAAGCTGGCATTGGGCCCCGATGGGCCGCTAGAATGTGCGGCTTCGTCCCACAGCCCCGGTACCGGCCTTGCGTCGGCGCCCGATAACAAGCGTCGCGCACCTGCGCGAACACCAACAGGCCGTCCCATGAACAAGCCCTCGCTCAACACGCTGCTGCAGAACTTCGAAACCGACCAGATCCAGCGCAAGCTGCCCGACTTCGGCCCCGGCGACACGGTCGTGGTGAACGTCAAGGTCAAGGAAGGCAACCGCGAACGCATCCAGGCCTATGAAGGCGTGGTCATCGCCAAGAAGAATGCCGGCCTGAACTCCGCTTTCACCGTGCGCAAGATCTCGCACGGCTACGGCGTCGAGCGCGTGTTCCAGACCCACAGCGCCGCCATCGACTCGGTCGAAGTGAAGCGCCGTGGCGACGTCCGCTCGGGCAAGCTGTATTACCTCCGTGGCCTGGAAGGCAAGGCTGCGCGCATCAAGGAAGACCTCGCCGGCAACGCGAAGGCCAAGGCCGCTGCGGCCGCTGCCGCTGCCGCGCAGCAGTAAGCTTCCGCGCCGGATGCACCCGAAACGACCGCCTCTTGGCGGTCGTTTTGTTTATATCGACCCATGACGACCGAACACCCCGCCACCGCCCCGCAACCCGGCGTCCGCATCGACGTCTGGCTTTGGGCGGCGCGCTTCTTCAAGACACGCAGCCTGGCCAAGCAGGCCATCGCAACCGGCAAGGTCGAGATCGGCGGACAGCGCGCGAAAGCCTCGCGCCAGGTCCACGTCGATGAGGCGATGACGATCGTGCGCGGCGAGGAACGCTTCGAGATCGGCGTGCGCGGTCTGTCCGACACGCGCGGCCCGGCGAAAGTGGCGCAGGCCTTGTACGAAGAAAGTGTCGAGTCACGCGAACGGCGTGCGGTGGAGCGTGCGACGCGAGCGGCCGAGCGTGCGGGCTACCAGGCGCCTGGAACCAAGCCCGACAAGCGCGCACGTCGTCTGATTCGCGCGCTCGGCGACATCGACGCGTCGTAGCGCTACAGCAACCCCTTCAGCCGATACAGGGCTTCCAGCGCCTGCCGCGGCGTCAGTTCGTCGGGTTCGATTCCCGCCAACGCTTCCAGCGCCGCCGACGACGGCGCGAACAAACCGAACTGCTGCGGCGAATCCAGCGCTTCCACCGTCAGCGGCATCGACGGCGCGTCGCGTCCCTGCTGTTCGAGTTCCGCCAGGCGCGCGCGCGCCTGCCGCACGACCGACTTCGGCAAGCCCGCGAGTGCCGCGACCTGCAAGCCGAAGCTGCGATTGGCAGGGCCGTCCTTGACGGCATGCATGAAGACCAGCGTATCGCCGTGCTCGACCGCGTCCAGATGCACGTTCGCGATGCCGCTGCCCGGTTCGGCGAGCGCGGTGAGTTCGAAATAGTGCGTCGCGAACAGCGTGTAGCTGCGATTGACCGCCGCCAGGTGCCGCGCGCACGCATCGGCGAGCGCGAGGCCGTCGTAAGTCGACGTGCCGCGGCCGATCTCGTCCATCAACACCAGCGACTCGCTCGTCGCGTGGTGGAGGATGTAGCTGGTCTCCGCCATTTCGACCATGAAGGTCGACTGCCCGCGTGCGAGGTCGTCGCCGGCGCCGATGCGCGTCAGGATGCGGTCGATCGGCCCGATCTGCGCACGCGACGCCGGCACGAAGCTGCCGATGTGCGCGAGCAACACGATCAGCGCGTTCTGCCGCATGTAGGTCGACTTGCCGCCCATGTTCGGGCCGGTGACCACGCGCATTCGCACGGTGTCGTCGAACACCAGGTCGTTCGGTTCGAAGGGCTCGTTGCGCACCGCTTCGACGACGGGATGGCGGCCGCGTTCGATGCACAGGCCCGGCGCGTCGCGCAATTCCGGGCGCGACCAGTCGAGCGCCTGCGCGCGATCGGCGAAACACGCCAGCACGTCGAGTTCGGACAGCGCCGACGCGCAACGCCTGAGCGCATCCAGGTCCTGGTTCAAGGCATCGAGCAAGCCTTCGTACAACAGCTTCTCGCGCGCCAGCGATCGCTCGCGCGCGGAGAGCACCTTGTCCTCGAATTGCTTGAGTTCCTCGGTGATGTAGCGCTCGGCGCCGGTCAGTGTCTGGCGGCGCGTGTAGTGCGTCGGCGCCTTCTCGGCCTGGCCCTTGCTGATCTCGATGAAATACCCGTGGACGCGGTTGTAGCCGACCTTCAGCGTCGCGATGCCGCTGGCGGCGCGTTCGCGGGCTTCCAAGTCGACGAGGAACTGGTCTGCGTGCGACGACAGGCGGCGCAGTTCATCGAGTTCGCCGTCGTAGCCTTCGGCGAAAATGCCACCGTCGCGTGCGAGCACCGGCGGTTGCGGGACGATCGCGGAGGCGAGCAGGGCTGCATGCGACGCGTGTTCGCCGAGCCCGTCGGCAAGCGCCTGCAAACGCGGGGAATCGAGCGGCGCCAGCACGTTGCGCACGTCGGGGAGCATGCAAAGGCCGTCGCGCAACGTCGACAGATCGCGCGGCCGCGCGCTGCGCAGTGCAACGCGCGTCAAGATGCGTTCGATGTCACCGAGCGCGCGGAAGCGTTCGCGCAAGGCGACGTCGCCGCGCTGGTCGATGAGGGTGGCGACGGCATGGTGCCGCTCGCCGACGATGCGCCGATCGCGCAGCGGACGATGCAACCAGCGACGCAACAAACGGCCGCCCATCGGGGTGATCGTCGAATCGAGCACGCCGAGCAGGGTGGTGCGCACGTCGCCGTCGATCCTCGTATCGAGTTCGAGGTGGCGACGCGTGGCGGCGTTCATCGCGATCGCACCGTCGCTGGCTTCCACCGCGATCGACGACAGATGCGGCAGGCGCTGCTTCTGCGTTTCCTCGACGTAGCCGAGCAGCGCGCCGGCGGCGGCGATCGCGCGCGGGCGGTCTTCGATGCCGAACCCGGTGAGATCGTGCAGTCCGAAGAATTGCAGGAGCTGGCGGCGGCCGCTGTCGGCGTCGAACAGCCACGGCGCGCGGCGCCGCACGCCCGTGCGCGCCATGACGGAGGCGCGCACGCCGTCTTCGTCGGGCACGAGCACTTCGGCCGGTTCCAGGCGCGCGATTTCGGCGTCGAGCGCGTCGTCGCCATCGACTTCGTTGACCAGGAAACGGCCGCTGGACAGATCCATCCATGCAAGCCCGTAACCGCGCTTGTCGCGCGAGAGCGCGAGCAGCAGCGTGTCGCGGCGTTCGGACAGCAACGCTTCGTCGGTGACGGTGCCCGGCGTGACGATGCGGACGACCTTGCGTTCGACGAGGCCTTTCGACGCAGCCGGGCCACCGATCTGTTCGCAGATGGCGACCGATTCGCCCAGCGCGACCAGGCGCGCGAGATACCCTTCGTACGCGTGCACGGGAACGCCGGCCATCGGAATCGGTTGGCCGGCCGAGGAGCCGCGCTGGGTCAGCGTGATGTCGAGCAGGCGCGCAGCCTTGCGCGCATCGTCGAAGAACAATTCGTAGAAGTCGCCCATGCGGAAGAACAGCAACACGTCCGGGTGCTCCGCCTTGGCGGCGAAGAACTGGCGCATGAGCGGCGTGTGGGCGTCGTTGCGCGCGGCGGCGCGCGGGTCGATCGATTCGTGGAGGGACACGGCGTCGGGCAGGGCGGGATGCCGCGGCAGTATGACAGCGCGCTGTCCGCCAGCGACGCGGTACGTGTCCGATTCCTGCGCGCCTCGCGAAATTGCGCTACAAGACGCGCCTTCCCCCGCGGCCCCCCCCATGACCGTTCCCGATGACCTCGCACTGCAGTCGCTTTCGCAAGACCTTGGCGAAAGCCTGCGCGCCGCGCGCCACAGGCTGGTGACCGCCGAAAGTTGCACCGGCGGCTGGATCGCGAAGGCGGTGACGGACGTGGCCGGCTCGTCGGACTGGTTCGACTGCGGCCTGGCCGCCTACAGCTACGAGGCGAAGCAGGCGCTGCTTGGCGTGCGGCCCGAGACCCTGGAGCGCTTCGGCGCGGTGAGCCGGGAGACGGTGATCGAAATGGTGTCGGGGGCGCTCGTGACCTCCGGGGCCACGCTGGCTGTCGCGGTCACCGGGATCGCGGGCCCCGGTGGCGGCACCCACGACAAGCCGGTCGGGACGGTCTGGCTGGCGTGGAAACGCCGCGGTGGCTACCCGAAGGCCGAGGTGTTCCACTTCGATGGCGACCGCGAGGCGGTGCGTCGACAAACCGTTTCGGCCGCATTGCAGGGCCTGCGGACACTGCTCGACTGAGGAAGAGTTGACGGGCACCACCGGTTAGCAGTAATACTACTAACCATGGAACTGACCGATACCCAGCAAGCCATCCTGGCCCTGATCGCCGAGCGCATCGAGCGCGATGGGCTCCCGCCGTCCCAGACGGAGATCGCCCACGCCTGCGGCTTCAAGGGCGTGCGCGCGGCGCAGTACCACCTCGAGGCGCTGGAGCAGGCCGGCGCCATCCAGCGGATTCCCGGCGTGGCGCGCGGCATCCGCATCGTCGATGGCGCGCAGCCACGGCCGGCGATGCACGCCGCCAACGAAGACATGTTGCGCTTGCCTGTCCTCGGCCGGGTGGCGGCGGGCGTGCCCATCGGCGCGGATGTCGGCGGCGACAGCTACGTGCTGCTGGACCGCGTGTTCTTTTCGCCCACGCCCAACTACCTGTTGAAGGTGAAGGGCGATTCGATGATCGACGAGGGCATCTTCGATGGCGACCTGATCGGCGTGCACCGCACGCGCGACGCGCGCTCGGGCCAGATCGTGGTGGCGCGCGTGGACGATGCGATCACCGTCAAGCTGCTCAAGCTCTCCGCCGATCGCATCCGCCTGTTGCCACGCAACCCGGATTACGCGCCCATCGAGGTGCAACCCGGGCAGGACTTCGAAATCGAAGGCCTGTATTGCGGCCTGGTGCGGCCCAACCGTTGAACCCCATGACAGCTTCGCATCAGTGTTTTCCTGACACGCGCGCGCGGCATTACCCGATACCGCTGACCAGCGCGAAAGGAAAAAATCCAAACCCATGCGAACTCGTCTCAACCCGCGCGACCGCCGCTCCGTAACGTCGTCGCCAACAGAACACCATCCCAATCAGGACACGACCATGGACGAGAACAAGAAGCGCGCCCTTTCCGCCGCCCTCGGGCAGATCGAGAAGCAGTTCGGCAAGGGCTCGGTCATGCGCATGGGCGACAAGGCCGTGGAGCCGGCGGAAGTCATCGGCACCGGCTCGCTCATGCTCGACATCGCGCTCGGCATCGGCGGCCTGCCCAAGGGGCGCGTCGTCGAAATCTATGGTCCGGAGTCCTCGGGCAAGACCACGCTGACGCTGCAGACGATCGCGCAGTGCCAGAAGGGCGGCGGCACCGCGGCGTTCATCGACGCCGAACACGCGCTCGATCCCATCTACGCGCAAAAGCTCGGCGTCAACATCGACGACCTGCTGGTCTCCCAGCCCGACACCGGCGAGCAGGCCCTGGAAATCGCCGACATGCTCGTGCGCTCCGCAGCGGTGGACATGGTCGTCATCGACTCCGTCGCCGCGTTGACCCCCAAGGCCGAAATCGAAGGTGAAATGGGCGACCAGTTGCCCGGTCTCCAGGCGCGCCTGATGAGCCAGGCGCTGCGCAAGCTCACCGGCAACATCAAGCGCAGCAACTGCATGGTGATCTTCATCAACCAGTTGCGCATGAAGATCGGCGTGATGATGCCGGGCCAGAGCCCGGAGGTAACCACCGGCGGCAACGCGCTGAAGTTCTACGCCTCCGTACGCCTGGACATCCGTCGCATCGGTTCGGTGAAGAAGGGCGACGAGATCATCGGCAACGAAACGCGCATCAAGGTCGTCAAGAACAAGATGGCGCCGCCGTTCAAGCAGGTCATCACCGAAATCCTCTACGGCGAAGGCATCAGCCGCGAAGGCGAGCTGATCGAAATGGGCGTCAATGCCAAACTGGTGGAGAAGTCGGGCGCCTGGTACAGCGCGTATGACGAGCGCATCGGCCAGGGCAAGGAAAACGCCCGCCAGTTCCTCAAGGAAAATCCGCAGATGGCAGTTCGCCTGGAATCCGAACTGCGCGCCAAGCTTGCGCCGGCGCCGGAAGCCCCGCGCGATGCGACGGAAAGCACCGCGGAAGCCTGACCCATCGTCCTCCCCGCTGGCTATGGGATGGCGCAGTGGGGAGGACGATCGGGCCTCTGGTGACGGCGTGTCGATCGACGTCGCGTCGGTCGACACAGCGCCGGGCGCCGCCGGTGATTCGTCGGCGCGCAAGGCCCGTCGCAAGCGGCCCGAACCTACGCCGGCGCAGCGCGCGCTCGGCTTGCTGGTGCGTCGCGAACACTCTCGCGTCGAGCTCACCCGCAAACTCACCGCGCGCGGTGTCGAACGCGAGGAAGCCGTCGCCGCCATCGACAAACTCGAGGCGGCGGGCTGGCAGAACGACGAACGCTTCGCGGAGCTCCTGGTCCGCAGTCGTGCGGCCACCGGTTACGGGCCAGTGCGCATCCGGGCGGAGCTCGGCATGCATTCCCTCGGCCGCGAAGCGGTCGCCGCCGCGATGGAAACGGCAGAGGTGAATTGGGAGGCGCACGCGCGCGACCTGGTGCGTCGTCGCTTCGGCGAGGACCTCGCGAATGACCGCGACCGCCAGCGCAAGGCGGCCGATTGGCTCCTGCGCCGCGGCTTCACCGGTGCACAAGTGCGCGCCGCCACGCGCCTGGATCCCGACGACTGAGCGTCCCGGGCGCGGTTGAATCCCGCCGCGCAGCCCATACGCCTGCGGACACTGCTCCGCATGGCCTGATACGCTTGGCGTCTTCGGGAGCGCCGCTTCCGCGAGCGCCGGTACCGGCCACGCGGGGCAGGTGCGTACGCCAGAAACGCGCGAGCGTGACATTCCCGGCCCCTTCCCCCGGTTGACCCATGAATTCGCCCAACGCCATTCGCACCAGCCATCAGATCCGGTCCGATTTCCTCGAGTTCTTTCGCTCCAAGGGGCACACCATCGTGCCGTCCAGCCCGCTGGTGCCGGGAAACGACCCCACGCTGCTGTTCACGAACGCGGGCATGGTGCAGTTCAAGGATGTCTTTCTCGGCGCGGAGAAGCGCAGCTACGCGCGCGCGACGAGTTCGCAGCGCTGCGTGCGCGCCGGCGGCAAGCACAACGATCTCGACCAGGTGGGTTACACCGCGCGCCACCACACCTTCTTCGAGATGCTCGGCAACTTCAGCTTCGGCGACTACTTCAAGCGCGATGCCATCGCGTGGGCGTGGGAATTGTTGACGCAAGTGTGGAAGCTGCCGCCCGAGCGTCTGCTCGTGACGATCTACCACACCGACGACGAAGCCTTCGACATCTGGAACAAGATCGTCGGCCTGCCGCCCGAGCGCATCATCCGCATCGGCGACAACAAGGGCGCGCCCTACGCATCGGACAACTTCTGGCAGATGGCCGACACCGGCCCCTGTGGCCCGTGCACGGAAATCTTCTACGACCACGGGCCGCACATCCCCGGCGGCCCGCCGGGGTCGCCCGATGAAGACGGCGATCGCTACATCGAAATCTGGAACAACGTCTTCATGCAATTCGATCGCCAGCCCGACGGCACGCTCGTGCCGCTGCCGGCGCCGTGCGTGGATACCGGCATGGGCCTGGAACGCCTCGCGGCCGTCCTCCAGCACGTGCACAGCAACTACGAGATCGACCTGTTCCAGCACTTGATCCGCGCCGCGGCAAAGATCACGCACACGGCCGACCTCGAACACAAGTCGCTGCGCGTCATCGCCGATCACATCCGCGCGTGCAGCTTCCTCATCGTGGACGGCGTGCTGCCTTCGAACGAAGGGCGCGGTTACGTGCTTCGCCGCATCATTCGTCGTGCGGTGCGCCATTTCTGGAAGCTGGGCGCGCTGCAGCCCGACGGTGCGTTCTGGCGCATGGTCGCGCCCTTGTGCGAAGTGATGGGCGAGGCCTATCCGGAGCTGGTCGCCAAGCGCGATCTCGTCGAACGCTCGCTCAGGGCCGAAGAAGCCGCGTTCGCGCAGACGCTCGATGCGGGCATGCAGCGCCTGGATGGCTACCTGCACCAATCCGAAGGTGCGCTCACCGGCGAACAGATCTTCCAGCTGCACGACACCTACGGTTGCCCGCCGGATCTCATCGCCGACATCCTGCGCGAGAAGGGCATGACGCTGCCCGCGCAGACGACGGCCGAATACGAACGCCTGATGGAGCAGCAGCGCGAACGCGCGCGCGCCGCGGGCAAGTTCGGCGGCGGCATCGCCTTGCCGGGCGAATTGATCGCGCAGCTCTCGCCGACGCAGTTCGAAGGGTACGAGAACACCGAGCAGGACGACCTCGTCGTGCAGGCCATCGTGCGCGACGGGCGCCCGGTCGATGCCTTGCGCGCAGGCGAAGAGGCCGTGATCGTGCTCGATCGCACGCCCTTCTATGCCGAGAGCGGTGGCCAGGTCGGCGACATCGGCGTACTTGGCAAAGGCGGCGTCGAGTTTCTCGTACGCGATACCTTGAAGCTGGCAGGCCAGTTCCACGGCCATGTCGGCAAAATGGAACGTGGACAACTCAGGGTCGGCGATCGCATTACCGGGATGATCGACGCACCGCGCCGTGCCGCCACCGTCCTCAACCACAGCGCGACGCACCTGCTGCATTCGGCGCTGCGCACCGTGCTCGGCACGCACGTCACTCAGAAAGGATCGCTGGTCGCGCCCGATCGCCTGCGCTTCGACTTCTCGCATTTCCAGCCGGTCACCGCGCAGGAACTGGCGACGATCGAGCGCATGGTGAACGCGGAAATCCGCGGCAACCACGCGGCCGACATCCACCACATGGGCATGCAGGAAGCGCTCGACTTCGGCGCGATGGCGCTGTTCGGCGAAAAATACGGCGAGCGCGTGCGCGTCCTGCGCATGGGACAGACCTCGACGGAATTGTGCGGCGGCACGCATGTCTCACGCACCGGCGACATCGGGCTGTTCAAGATCGTGTCCGAAGGGGGCGTGTCCGCCGGCGTTCGCCGCATCGAAGCGGTGACCGGGCAGGGGGCGCTCGACTACGTCACGGACGAGGAGCGCCGCTTGAACGACGCCGCCAGGCTGCTGGGTGGAAACGCCAGCGATGTGAACGAAAAACTCCGCGCACTGCTCGATCGGCAAAAGAAGCTGGAGCGCGAACTCGAACAACTGAAGGCCAAGGCCGCGTCGGGTGCCACCTCCGACCTCGCGGGCGGCGCCGTCGACGTGAACGGCACGCGCGTGCTCGCCGTGCGCCTGGAAGGGTTCGACGCGAAGGCACTGCGCGACGCGATGGATCGTTTGAAGCAACAGCTCGGCGACGCGGTGATCGTCCTGGCCGGCGCAAGCGAAGGCAAGGCCGCGCTGGTCGCGGGCGTGAGCGGTTCGGCGGCCGGGAAAGTCAAGGCCGGGGAACTGCTGGCGCATGTCGCCAGTCGTATCAACGGCAAGGGTGGTGGGCGTCCGGACCTCGCGCAGGGCGGGGGCGACGACGGCCCTGCATTGCAAGCGGCGTTGGAGGCGGTTCCGCAGTGGGTGGCCGAGCGCCTACACTGATTGTCCGGTCCCCGGCGTCGCTTACGGGGTGCATGACGAGTTGCGGTTGTGGGCCCACGTGGCCCGCGACTATGATCGTTCAGCTTCGAGCACCAATGGATGTGCCCCGCCGCGCGGTTTGTGTGGCGGACTGGACCAGCGGGATGGCCGCTGGCGAAGGAGACTCAACATGTTGATCCTCACCCGACGCGTCGGCGAAACACTCATGATCGGCGACTCCGTCACCGTCACGGTGCTGGGCGTCAAGGGCAACCAGGTCCGCATCGGGATCACTGCGCCGAAGGACGTCGCCGTGCATCGCGAAGAGATTTACCAGCGCATCCAGCGCGGCGAAGAACCGGGCGATCCGGGCAAGGCGGGTTTGCCGGACGCAGGCTGAATCTGTAGACTTCGCCGCTCTCCGGAGACGTGCCCGAGAGGCCGAAGGGGCTCCCCTGCTAAGGGAGTATGGGGTCAAAAGCTCCATCGAGGGTTCGAATCCCTCCGTCTCCGCCAGTTGCAACACGCGTCGAGTGTTGCAGCGGCGAATCAAAAAATTCGTTGACGAAACATCGACACGTTCTTCATAATTCCGCTCCTGCGCCCGTAGCTCAGCTGGATAGAGCACCAGGCTACGAACTTGGTGGTCGGGAGTTCGAATCTCTCCGGGCGCGCCACGCAAAACAAAAAGGCCGATGCTTAAACGCATCGGCCTTTTTGTTTTGGCGCGCCCAAGGGCGCGGCGGCATGCCAAATTCCCCGCGCTGTCGCGCGCCCCCTTTTACTAAAAGGGGGCTGTTCCACCAGTTGGATTCGTCGGCGGCTTCGCTTCGCTCGCCTGCCGCTATTCGTTTGGTTGCGCTGCTTCTGTGGGCGCTGTCGTTGCGTGTTTGCGCAGCAGCGTTGCTTCGCGGTGTGCGATGTAGGCGTTCGCGGCGAAGATGATGGTTGCGCCCAGGACGGTGTAGCGGTCGAGGGCTTCGTCGAACAGCAGCCAACCGGCGACTGCGACCACCGGCAATTGCATGAAGCTGATGGGGGTCAGTGCGGAGACGTCGCCGAGTTTCAGGCCGCGTGTCCACAGCAGGTGCGCCGACGTGCCCAGGACACCCGCGGCGGCCACCCACAGCCACGTGATGCCCTGCGGCCATTCCCACACGAACAACGCCGGCAACAGCGACATCGGGACCCAGAGGCCCGTCGTGTACAGCACGATCCGGTCGGCCGGTTCGGTGCGCGAGAGTTGCTTGATCTGGATCGCCACCAATGCGCTCAGCACGGCCGCGCTCAGTGCGACGAGCGTGCCCAGGGTGAAGCTCGAACTGCCGGGGCGCACGATGATGAGCACGCCGATGAAGCCGACCAGCACGGCGGCCCAGCGTCGGGCACGCACTTGTTCGCCGAGCATCCACACCGCGGCGATGGTGACGAACAGGGGCGTGGAATACGACAAGGAGATCGCCTGCGCGAGCGGCAAATGGCCGATGGCCCAGAAGCCGCAGAACATCCCGAGCACGCCGATCACGCAGCGGAGGATGTAGCGGGGGAATTGCGTGGTGCGCAGGATCTGCGTGCCGTGGCGCGCGAGCAGCGGCGTGGCCGCGAGCAGGCCGAAGAAGTTGCGGAAGAAGGCGATCTCGAAGGTGTGCAGTGATTTCGACGCCAGGCGGATCGCCACCGCCATCAACCCGAAGAGCAGGGCGCTGCCGAGCATCAGCGACGCCGCGCGCCAGTACCGCGCGCCGTGGTCGGCCTGCGCGATCACCAGCGTGCGCCGACGATGCGGGGCTCGGGTTCGATCGCCACGCCGAAACGTTCCTCCACCGAGGCCGCGATGCGGCGCGCCAGCGCGAGCAACTGCGCGCCCGTCGCGCGGCCATGGTTCACCAGCACCAGCGCATGCGAGGGCGCAACGCCGGCATCGCCTTCGCGGAAACCCTTCCACCCGCACTGGTCGATCAACCACGCGGCCGAGAGTTTGCGCGATCCCTCGTCGGCGCCACGGAACACCGGCGCGTGCGCATGCGTGGCGACGAGCGCTTCGGCTTGCGCGAGCGGCACGATCGGATTCTTGAAAAAGCTGCCCGCGTTTCCGATCACTGCCGGATCCGGAAGCTTGCGGCGCCGAATGCGGCAGATCGCCTCGGCGACCTGCGAGGCGCGCGGCGTTGGAATGCCCATCGCGGAAAGCTCGTCGGCCACGCCGGCGTAATCGATCCGCACGCGCGTGGCGCGCGAAAGGCGGAAGTCCACGGACGTGACGATGTAACGATCGGGCTGGTGCTTGAACACGCTGTCACGATAGGCGAACGCGCAATCGGTGGCCGTGAGCGTGGTCATGGTGCGCGTCGTGCGATCGAACGCATGCACCGCGTGGATCGCCTCGCGCACTTCCACGCCGTAGGCGCCGATGTTCTGGATCGGCGCCGCGCCGACGGTGCCGGGAATCAGCGCCAGGTTTTCCAGCCCCGCAAGCCCATGGCCCAGCGTCCACAACACGAGGGCGTGCCACTCCACGCCGGCGTCGGCGCGCACGATCGCAATGTCGCCATCGTCTTCGATTCGTGCGATGAACTGCGCGGTCAACGCGAGCACCACGCCCTGCGGATCGCCGGCGAAAAGCAGGTTGCTGCCGCCGCCCAGCACGAGCACGGGCCCGTCGCGGAGCATCGCGTAGTCGAACAGCTCCGGCAGGGCGTCGGCATTCGCCACCTCGACCAGCATCGGCGCGCGCGCGGCGACGCCGAAGGTATTGCGCGCATCGAGCTTCGCGTTCTCCACGATGCGGTACTGCGACGACACGGACTCACCCATTCGGTGGCAGGTTCCCGCGGCTCGGTGCTTCCTTGCGGCGGCGCAGGGCGTCGACGCATTCGCCGATCAACGCCGGCCCGCGATAGACCAGCCCGGTGTACATCTGCACCAGCGACGCGCCCGCGGCCTGCTTGGTCGCAGCGTCCGCGCCCGAGAGGATGCCGCCCACGCCGATCATCGGGATGTGTTCCGGCAAACGCGTGCGCAGGCGGCGCAGCACGAGCGTCGACTTGCCCATCAGCGGTTCACCGGACAGGCCGCCCGCTTCGTTCGAATGCCGCACCCCCTCCAGGCCGAAACGGCCGACGGTGGTGTTGGTCGCGATGACGCCATCGACTTCGAGATCGGAGAGCACGCGGCCTGCGGCATCGATGTCCTCGTCCGAAAGGTCCGGTGCGATCTTGACGAGCATCGGCGCGCGCCGGCCGTGCTGCGCGGCCAGGCGTTCCTGTGCCTCGCGCAGCGTGCCGATGAGTCGGCGCAGTTGTTGTTCTTCCTGCAACTCGCGCAAGCCCGCCGTGTTGGGCGAGGAAATGTTGACCGTGACGTAATCCGCCATCGGATACACGCGCTCCAGGCAATACAGATAGTCGGTTTCCGCCGTCTCGTTCGGCGTGTCCTTGTTCTTGCCGATGTTGATGCCGAGCACGCCGCGCCGCCGCGCGCGTTCGACATTCTTCACCAGCGCGTCGACGCCCGTGTTGTTGAAGCCCAGGCGGTTGATCACCGCGCGTTGCTCCGGCAGGCGGAACATGCGTGGCTTCGGATTGCCTTCCTGCGCGCGCGGCGTCGTCGTGCCGATTTCGACGAAACCGAAACCGAGCGCGAGCAGCGCGTCGATGTGTTCGCCGTTCTTGTCCAGGCCCGCCGCCAGGCCGACGGGATTGGGGAACTGCACCCCGAACACCTTAGTCGGCAGCGGCCTGGGGGCGCGCGACACCAGCGGATTCACACCGCTGCGGTACGCCGCCTCGAGCGCCGCGAGCGTCAGGTCGTGCGCGCGCTCGGCGCCCAGGCCGAAGAGAAAGGGGCGGGCGAGTCCGTACATCCTTGTCAGTCACCCCTCGTCACAGGTCGAACTTGATGCCTTGCGCCAGCGGCAGCGCATCGGAGTAGTTGATCGTGTTGGTCTGGCGGCGCATGTAGGCGCGCCACGCATCCGAACCCGATTCGCGGCCGCCGCCGGTTTCCTTCTCGCCGCCGAACGCGCCGCCGATCTCTGCACCCGAGGTACCGATGTTGACGTTGGCGATGCCGCAATCGGAGCCGGATGCCGCGAGGAAGGCTTCGGCCGCCTTGAGGTCCTGGGTGAAGATCGCCGAGGACAGGCCCTGCGGTACGGCGTTCTGCATCGCAAGCGCCTCGTCGAGGGTTGCGAACTTCATGACATACAGGATGGGCGCGAAGGTCTCGTGTTGCACGATCGGCGTGTCGTTGGTCAGGCCGGTGATGATCGTCGGAAGCACGAAGTTCCCCTTGCCTTCGATTGCCGCGCCGCCCGTCTCGACCTTGCCGCCTGCGGCCTTCGCCTTGGCGATCGAGTCCAGGTACGCCTCGACCGCATCGCGGCTGTTCAACGGCCCCATCAGGTTGGCCGGATCGGTCGGGTCGCCGATCTTCTTCTCCACCTGCTTGTACGCGGTGATGAGCTTGGACAGGACATCGTCGTACACCGATTCGTGCACGATCAGGCGTCGCGTGGTCGTGCAACGCTGGCCCGCGGTGCCCACCGCGCCGAACACGATGGCGGGAATCGCGAGCTTCATCTCCGCCGACTTGTCGACGATGATCGCGTTGTTGCCGCCCAGTTCCAGCAAGGATCGGCCCATGCGCTGCGCGACGCGCTCGCCGACCATGCGACCGACCTTCGTCGAACCGGTGAAGGAGATCAGCGGGATGCGCTTGTCGTCGACGAAGGCCGAGGCCAGGTCGCTGCCCGCGTCGTTGAACAGGAAGAAGATGTCGGGGAAGCCGCCCTTCCTGAGCGCTTCATTGCAGATCTTCATCGCCGCGATCGCCGACAGTGGCGTCTTCGGCGAAGGCTTCCAGATCGCGACGTCGCCGCAGACCGCCGCGACGAAGCTGTTCCAGGCCCAGACCGCGACCGGGAAGTTGAAGGCGCTGATGATCCCGACGATGCCGATCGGATGCCACTGCTCGTACATGCGGTGGCCCGGGCGTTCGGAATGCATCGTCAGGCCGTAGAGCTGGCGCGAGAGGCCGACGGCGAACTCGCCGATGTCGATCATCTCCTGCACTTCGCCATCGCCCTCGGGCTTGGACTTGCCCATCTCCAGCGCGACCAGCGAACCGAGCGCGTCCTTGTTCACGCGCAGCGCTTCGGCGCACAGGCGGATCGCTTCGCCGCGGCGCGGCGCGGGCGTGGTGCGCCACACCTTGAAGGCCTGCTGCGCGCGTTCGACGATCGTTTCGTAATCGGCCTGCGACGAGGCATGCACCTTGGCGAGCACGCTGCCGTCGGTGGGGTTGACGGGTTCGATGACGCCCGCATCCGTGGTCTTCGACCATTCGCCGTTGCCGAGATAGGTGCCGGATTCGGTCTGGTTGAGGCCGAGCGCTTTGAGGACAGGATGAAGGGACACGACAGACTCCATGGGGGGATTCGGCCCTGACACGATTCGAACGTGCGACCTTCCCCTTAGGAGGGGGACGCTCTATCCAACTGAGCTACAGGGCCAAAAGGCCGCCGGATTATCGCAGAGGAAGCGCCGGCAGGCCCACTAAAGGTGGGTTAACTGGCCGCGGCCGATCATGAAGCCCGAAGGCTGCCCCGTCCGCGAGCCGCCCGGCGGCTCCATCGAGACAGCGAGGGTCTGGTCGTCGCGTAGCAGGCGCGCGCGCAGGGCATCGGGCACCGTCATCGATTGCAACGGGGCGCCGTTGCCCACTCCCAGCGACTGCGCGCCGCCGTCGCTGGACACCAGCCACACCTGCGGCACTTCGCCGGGCGTGGGGTTCTTGACCAGCGGCATCAGTACCAGCGTGCAGGCATCGTCGTCGACGGCGGCCATGTACGTGGTGCGGCCCTTTCCGTCGCTCATCGTGGTCATCAGGCGCACCGGATGCGGCAGCGCCGAATGCACCGGTGCAGGCACGGGGGTCGCGGGCGTGCGGGGCAGGGCGACCAGGGCGATCACGCACGCGGCGGTCGCCGCCAGGCCGGCCATGCTCGCGCCGCGCCAGAACGCGACGCGATCCCACCAGCGCACGCCTTCATCCACGCGCGTTGGCGCCGCGTCGAGCCCCGCGCGCACGCGCACCGGCTGCCACAGGTACATCGGCGGCACGACCGGCGCGATTTCGTCGGCCAGCGGTGCCAGCCGCATGCGCCATGCATCGATCGCGCGCGCGAGGTCGGGCTCACTGGCGATGCGTGCGGCGAAGGCTTCGCGCGACGCGGTGTCCATCGTGCCGAGCACGTATTCGGCCGCGATCACGTCGTCGCCGCCGGGGCCATAGATGTCGTCGATGGCGCTCATGATTCCAGGCACGTCCGCAGTTGGATCAGGCCGCGGCGGATCCAACTCTTCACCGTGCCGATGGGAGTGTCGGTGCGACGCGCGAGTTCCTCGTACGTCGCGCCTTCGAAGAAGGCCGTGCGAATGAGCGTGCGGCGCCGCGCCTCCAGTTGGTTGAGGCAGCGATCCAGCTGGCGCGTTTCGCCCGCGTGTTCGGCCAGCGCCGGTGCCGTGGGGGCGCTGTCGCTTACGTCGACGGCGAATTCGATGGGCACCGTGTTGCGCGACGTGCCGTCGCTGCGCAACCGGTCGACCGCCTTGTTGTGCGCGATCATCGCCAGCCACGAAATCGGGCTCGCGATCGACGCATCGTATTGCGCGGCCTTGCGCCAGATTGCGGCGTAGGCTTCCTGCACGGCGTCCTCGGCTTCGTCGCGATCGGACAACAAGCGCAGGCACACGCCGAACATCTTCGCGGAGGTGGCGTGGTATAGGCGTTCGAACGCCTGCGCATCGCCGATGGCGACGGCGGCGAGCAGCCGTTCCAGGCCGCGCCGGTCCATCGGCGCATCGGCAGCAGTGTCGTGAAGGGCGAGGGTGTCTTCCATGCACGGGTCCACGCGGGGGCGCGGGTCGATCCTACGCCCAACCCGGCAGATACGTGCCGGGGCGCCCGGCGGATGCGGTCAGCGCAGCAACGCCTGCACGGTAGCGCCGGGGTGCTTCATCCACTGGTAGTGATCGGCGCGCACGCCGGGCGCCGCGACCTGGAGTTCGGTGATGTCCCGTTGCGCTGCCGGCATTTTCGCGAGCAGCGCCCGCAACGACGCCGCCGGCGCAAGCCAGTCGTGTGCCATGCGCACCGCGCGGATCGGCACATCGATGCGGCCCAATGCGACTTCCAGGTCCTCCGGCAGATCCGAAGCCGCGTAGCGGCCGGTGAGCCCGCTGCGCGACCAATCGGCGATCACGCCGCGAGCCTCCTGCCCGCCGAACCCCAGCCGACGACCCGGCAGACTCCCCGCCACGCGGGCGATGCCGTTCAGCAGGTGATAGGCCGCCGGCAACCACAGGCCGGTGAGCGGCGGGAATGCGCGCCAGTCCGGCGTGCCGCTCGCGACCAGCCACAGTGCCCGCGCACTTCCCGGCGCTAGGCCGGCGCGCACGCACGCCAACTGCCCGCCGAGGCTGTGGCCGCCGAGGATGCGCGACACGCCGGGCAGCGCCAGTTCCACCGCGGCTTCGCTTGCGGGCAAGTCGGTCGCCAGCAATGCGCGATAGCCCCAGTCGACCTTGCGCGAGGCGCGCGCGCTGCTGCTGCCGAGCCCGCGCCAATCCAGTGCGAACACGGCGATGCCGTTCGACGCGAGTGCCTCTGCGAAGGGCATGTAGTGCCGCGCGGCGATGCCCATGCCGCCGAGCCACAACAGGCTGGCGCGCGGTTGGGCCGGTATGCGCGCGGACAATGCGAAGCGATGCCCGTCGTCGGCGACGACGGGCACGTCCAGCGTCCGCACTGTCATTGCGCGGCACCGAAGTGATCGAGCACGACGATGTCGCTGCGCCCCGGGCGATAGCCGCCCGACAACGCGCGATGGACATAGTCGGAGGCGGCGATGCAGGCATCGCGCACGTCGTCGCCCAGCGCCATGCGCGCGGCGATCGCCGAAGCGAGCGTGCAACCGGTGCCATGTGCTTCGAGTGCGAGGCGACGGTGAGTGATCGCGTGCGTGCCCGAGGCATCGACCAGGATGTCGACGACTTCGTCTCCGCCCTGCAGATGACCGCCCTTGAGCAAGACCGCATCCGCGCCGCTCGCGCGCAGCGCGCCGGCGGCCTCGCGCATCGCTTCGATGGAATCGATGCGAACGCCCAGCAACAGTTCCGCTTCGGGCAGGTTCGGCGTGGCGATCCTCGCACGCGGCAGCAGCCGCGTGCGCATCGCATCGAGCGCATCGTCGGCCAGCAACTTCGCGCCGCTGGTGGCCACCATCACCGGATCGAGCACGACGGGGACGCCCGGATGCGCGTCGAGCAAGGACGCGACCACCTCGATCACCTCCGCCGTCGCCAACATCCCCAGCTTCACCACGCGCACGTCGAAGTCGGCGAAACACGCATCGACCTGCGCCCGCAGGAACGCGACCTGGGGCACATGCACCGCGGTGACGCCGCGCGTGTGTTGCGCCGTCAGGGCGGCGAGCGCCGACAGCCCGTGCACGCGGTGCGCCGCGAAGGTCTTCAGGTCGGCCTGGATGCCGGCGCCACCGCCGGAATCGGATCCGGCGATGGTGAGCGCGGCCGGCGTGGTCACAACACTTCGGACGCGTAGTCGGCCAGGCGCGAACGCTCGCCGCGGCGCAGGGTCACGTGCGCGCTGTGCGTCCAGCCCTTGAAGCGGTCCACGGCGTAGGTCAGGCCCGAGGTCGTTTCGGTGAGGTAGGGCGTGTCGATCTGTTCGACGTTGCCCAGGCACACGATCTTCGTGCCCGGGCCCGCACGCGTGATCAGCGTTTTCATCTGCTTCGGCGTGAGGTTCTGCGCTTCATCGAGGATGAGGTAACGCGAGAGGAACGTGCGGCCGCGCATGAAGTTCATCGAACGGATCTTGATGCGCGAGGCGAGCAGGTCGTTGGTCGCCGCGCGCCCCCAACTGCCGCCTTCCTGGTTGTGCGTGAGCACCTCCAGGTTGTCGGTGAGCGCGCCCATCCACGGCGTCATCTTTTCTTCCTCGGTGCCCGGCAGGAAGCCGATGTCCTCGCCGACGCTCACCGTCGCGCGCGTCATGATGATTTCGCGATAGCGCTGCTGGTCCATGGTTTGCGCAAGGCCCGCGGCAAGTGCGAGCAGCGTCTTGCCGGTGCCGGCGGTGCCGAGCAGGGACACGAAGTCGATGTCCGGGTCCATCAGCGCGTTGAGCGCGAAAATCTGCTCGCGGTTGCGCGCTGCGATGCCCCACACGGCGTGCTGGGCGTGGCGGTAGTCGTCGACGATCTGCAGCACGACCTTCGCGTCGTTCACCCGTGCGACCTTCATCTCCGCTTCTTCTTCACCGGGCAGGAAGAGGAACTGGTTGGGATACCAATCATCGTCGTCGCGGCGCGCGATCTCGTAGAACGTGCGGCCCTTCTCCGTCCACGACTTGAGTTCCTTGCCGTGGATCGACCAGAAATCCTCCGGCAGTTCGGTGGCGCCAGTGTAGAGGAGGCTGAAATCGTCGAGCGCGCGGTCGTTCTCGTAGTCCTCCGACACGATGCCCGCGATCGCCGCCTTGATCCGCAGGTTGATGTCCTTGGAGATGAACACCACCGGCGTATCGGGTTCCTCGTCCTTCAGCGCGAGGATCGCACCGAGGATGTGGTTGTCCGGGATCACCGCGCCGAAACGCTTGCCCGCGTCGAAGTTGGCGATCTGGAAACGCAGGCGCCCCGCGGCTTCCTTCCCGCGCAATTGCAGGCCGTTCGGGTTCGCCAGCGGAATGCCCGCGGCGATGTCCATGACATCCTGCGCCTGGATCAATTCGTTGAGGAAGCGGCTGACCTGGCGTGCGTTGCGCGAAGGCTCGGACGTGCCTTTCTTCGCGTTGTCCAACTCCTCCATGACCTGCATCGGCAGGTACACGTCGTGCTCCTCGAACTTGAACAGCGCGGTCGGGTCGTGCATCAGCACGTTGGTATCGAGCACGTAGATCCGCTTGCTTCGGGTCATCAAGGCTTCCTGTGCACGCTGTCGGAGTGATGGATCAATGCATCGAGCACGGTCTGCGCGTGGCCGGGGACTTTCACGCCGCGCCAGCTTTGCGCGACGCGGGATTCGGGGTCGACCAGGAACGTACTGCGTTCGATACCGATGTATTTGCGGCCGTAGAGCTGTTTTTCCTTGATCACTTCGAACGCGTTGCACAGCGTTTCGTCGGGATCGCTCACCAGCTCGAAACCGAAGCCCTGCTTGTCGCAGAAGTTCTGGTGCGAGCGCGCGGAGTCGCGCGAGACGCCGAGGATGTCGGCGCCGAGCTTGCGGAATTTCGGAAGCAGCGCGGCGAAGTCGCGCCCCTCGGTCGTACAGCCGGGCGTGTTGTCCTTCGGATAGAAGTACAGCACCAGCCAGCGGCCGGCATGGTCGGACAGGGTGGCCTCGCGCGTGCCGTCCTTGCCCGCGAGCGCGAGCGGCGCATCGAGGACCTTGCGGGGCAGCGGCTTGGCGGTCGCCATCAGAACTTCATCGGATCCATGATGGCGTCGAGGTTCAGGTGGTCGCAGAACTCGAGGAAGTCGTCGCGCAGTGCCGCGATGTGCATGTCCGACGGGATCCCGATGGTGACCTGCGCGGAGAACATGTCGGCGCCAGTCTGCATCGCACGGTAGCGCGAGCAGTGCAGGCTTTCGATGGTGATGCCCTGGCGGTCGAAGAAATCCGCCAGCTGGAAGAGGATGCCGGGCTTGTCGGCCGCCACCACTTCGACGATGTAGGGCAACAGGTTGGACTGCACCTGCTTGGGGCCGGTGCGATAGAACACGAGCTTCAGGCCTTCCTCGCGTTCGAGGCGGCCGAGCATGGTTTCGAGCTTGGCGACGGCGTCCCACGATCCGGTGGCGAGCGCCGTGACCGAGACATCGCGCCCCACGGTGCTCAGGCGCGCGTCGACGAGATTGCAGCCGCTGTCGGAAATGCGGCGGGTGACCGCGAGCAGGGGCGACTGCGGGTGCGTCGTGTACGCGTTGATGAGCAGGTGGTTCTCGTTCGGCGCAGGACGGGTGGGGGTTTCGGTCAAGGCGGCCTTCCGAGGTCTGAACGACGACCCCGACGATCCTCCGGGGCCGCGGCCAGCATACTTGCCGCTGGTTTCACGCCGCAAGTAAGATCGCGACGGGCGGCGACGCTTCCGCTCATCCGTTGCCGTGCAAAACACGCGCAATGCCGGAGGATTTCCGGCATCTTTGTCCACTTCACCTCCAGAGCCCACCGTCTTGCGACCGACCGGCAGCATCACCGCGCTCGCCACGCCCTTCACCGGCAGCGGCGAACTCGACCTCGACGCCTGGCGTCGCCTCATCGATCTCCAGCTTTCCCACGGCACGCAAGCCGTGGTCGTGGCCGGTTCGACGGGCGAAGCGGCGGCACTGTTCGACGTGGAATACGACGCGCTGCTGCGCACCGCGGTCGAGCGCATCGCCGGGCGCATTCCCGTGCTCGCGGGCACCGGGCAGTCGAACACCGCGAAGACCATCGAGGTCACCCGCCGTGCGAAAGCGCTGGGCGCCGACGCCGCGCTGGTGGTCACGCCGCCCTACGTGCGCCCGACGCAAGCGGGCTTGATCGCGCATTACAACGCGGTCGCCGACGACGGCGCGCTGCCGATCGTCCTGTACAACGTGCCCGGGCGCACCGGCTGCGACATGCTGCCGGAAACCGTCGCCGCGCTCGCCGGCCACGCGCGCATCGTCGCGTTGAAGGAAGCGCGCAGCGATGCCGAACGCATGGACGCGCTGCTTCCGCTGCGCAGCGAGTCCTTCGCGATCCTCAGCGGCGATGATCCGACCGCCTGCCGCGCGATGCTCGCCGGCGCCGATGGCGTGATCTCCGTCGCGTCCAATGTCCTGCCCGCCGCGCTCCGCCGCCTGTGCGATCTGGCCCGCGCCGGCGATCGTGCGCGCGCCGAAGCACTCGACGCGCGATTGCGCGAAGCGAACGATTTCCTCGGCGTCGAGCCCAACCCGATTCCCGTCAAGGCGCTGCTCGCGCACATGGGCATCGGCCACGGGCTGCGCCTTCCCTTGTTGCCTCTTTCCGCGACACATGCCGTGCGTACGCCGGTCGTCGCCGCGGCCATCCTCGATCTCGAAAACGCGATCCGCGACGCGCTCGCGGCCTGAAAGGAGTTTCCAATGCGCCTCACCCCCACGTTCGTCCGTTCTGCCGTCGCCGCCACGCTGCTCGTCGGCCTGCTCGGTGGCTGCCACTGGTTCAAGAAGGACAGCGAGCTGTACAAGAACGAAGTCGCCGCGCGTCCGCTCGAGGTGCCGCCGGACCTCGACAAGCCGGCCATCGATGCCGCGATGAAGATGCCGCCGACCGCGTCGGCCGCGGCCGCTGCACCGGTCGCCGGCGCGGGCGCGACGCCGCTGGGCTTCACCGTCGCCGGTGAGCGCGATGCGGTGTTCGCGAAGGTCGGCGACGCACTGGGCGGCATCACGGGCGCGACGATCGCCAGCCGCGCGCAGCTGCTGGGCACCTACGACGTGGACTTCGAAGGTGCGAAGTTCCTGATCCGCGTGACCAAGACCGACGCCGGTGTGTACGTCAGTGCGGTCGACCCGCGCGGCCTGCCCGCGGAGGGCGAAGCACCGGTGAAGCTGATGGCCTCGCTGAAGACGGCGCTCGGCGGCTGACCGCACGCGCATCGCGCACGCGCATCGCCGGAATCGAAAACGGGCGCCCTGGGCGCCCGTTTTTCATTTCTCCAGCAACGGCAACTTGTCGGTTTTCCCTTCCCACTCCTTCGCATCCGGCGGTGCGTCCTTGCGCACCGTGATCGCCGGCCACTGCTTCGACAGCTCCGCATTGATCTGCACGAACTGCTCCTGCCCGGCCGGCACGTCGTCCTCCGGGTAGATCGCGTTCACCGGGCACTCGGGCTCGCACAGCGTGCAGTCGATGCACTCGTCGGGGTCGATCACCAGGAAGTTCGGGCCTTCCCGGAAGCAATCGACGGGGCACACCTCCACGCAGTCGGTGTATTTGCACTTGATGCAGTTTTCGGTGACGACGAAGGGCATGGGCGACAGGCGGGCGATACGGAAGCGGAAGTGTAGCGGCTCGCCGCGGATGAGGGCGTCGAGCGTGCAGTCACGCCGCAGTGCACAACCGGGGTATGTTGGCCTTGGCCTGGGGGGCAGGCCATCACGCAAGGGGAAACACCATGAGTCATGAGCCCGGTTCACCGGACGCGTTCGCGCAGGCGATGCTCGAGCGTTCGCACGACCCGTCGATCGCCGCCAAGCCCGAGAGGGGCATGCCGATGGAAATGCTGGCCGCCGCGCTGGTCGCGGTGATGCTCGCCGGCCTGGCCTACGCACTGGCGACTTGATCGGAAGCTGATCGCGCGGGCACGCCCCGCGCGGTCGGATCCGAGGCCTCCACGGACGGGGGTAGGGGGTTTGTTCCCCCGAAAACCGGCCCGCACGAACGAAAAACCCCTCGAACGCCGAGCATTCGAGGGGTTTGTTTTTGGTACTCCCAACGGGATTCGAACCCGTGTGTCCACCTTGAGAGGGTGGTGTCCTAGGCCTCTAGACGATGGGAGCGAAGGGGGTGCGAGGGCGGCTTTCCGTGCGCAAACAAGGCCCTGCGCGAAGGCTTGCTACTATACGGACCGCCGTGGCCCCAGGCAACGGAACGTCCTTCCACCGGCCCTGAATGTCTACCATCACCGTTTCTCCTCCCGCCCCCATCGCCGTGCATGCGCGCGCCATCGCGCGCGATGCGCACCCGATCTCGCGCAAGGACATCAGCCCCAACGCCCTGCGCGTGCTTTATCGCCTGCGCGAAGGCGGCTTCGGCGCCTACCTCGTCGGCGGCGCCGTGCGCGACCTGCTCGTCGGGGGGCATCCCAAGGATTTCGACGTCGCCACCTCGGCCACGCCCGAACAGGTCAAGGCGCTGTTCCGCAATTGCCGCCTGATCGGCCGGCGCTTCCGGCTGGCGCACGTGGTTTACGGCCGCGAAATCATCGAGGTCGCGACCTTTCGCTCAAACGCCGACGACGGCAGCGGCGACCGCGAGACGCACGAAGGCGGGCGCCTGCTGCGCGACAACGTCTACGGCACGATCGAGGAAGACGCGATCCGCCGCGACTTCACCGCCAACGCCCTGTACTACGCGATCGAGGATTTCTCGGTGCGCGATTTCGTCGGCGGTTACGAAGACGTGCAAGCACGCGTGCTGCGGCTGATCGGCGATCCCGAAACGCGATATCGCGAAGACCCGGTGCGCATGCTGCGCGCGATCCGGCTGGCCGCGAAGCTCGACTTCACCATCGAGGCGGCGACCGCCGCGCCGATTCCCGCACTCGCCCCGCTGTTGCGCGAATCCGCGCCGGCGCGGCTGTTCGAGGAATCGCTGAAGATGTTCCTGTCGGGGCATGCGGTCGCGAGTTTCGAGCGGCTCGAAGCCCACGGCCTGTTGCCGGTCTTCCTGCCCGAAACCGCGAAGGCGCTCGCTTCCAACCGCAGCGGCGCGTTGCGTCGCATGTTGATCGAAGGCCTGCGCAGCACCGACCTGCGCGTGGAGCACGATGAGCCGGTCTCGCCGGCCTTCCTCTTCGCCGTGCTGTTGTGGCCGGCGTATTGCCGCGACCTGATGCAATTGCAGGCGCAAGGCGTGCATGCCGCCGAAGCGCAGCGGCGCGCGGCCGACCGCGTCACCGTCCACCAACTCAACACGATCGCGTTGCCGCGTCGCTTCTCGCTGCCGATGCAGGAAATCTGGCTGCTGCAGTCGCGTTTCTCGCAACGCCAACGCAAGCGCGTGTTCCGCCTGTTGTCGCATCCGCGGTTCCGCGCCGCGTTCGACTTCCTGCAACTGCGCCAGTTCGCATCGCCGGAACACGCCGAAGACATCGCCTTCTGGACGGACGTGCAAACCCAACCCGGCGAAATGGTCGCCGCGCAACTCGAAGCGCAGGCGATCGAAGCGGCCGAGGGCGAAGCACCGCGCCGCCGTCGTCGTCGCCGGCGTCCAGTGAACGGCGGCGGCGCCACCGAGTGATCGGCCCCGTGCAGGCCTGTGTCGGCCTCGGCGCCAACCTCGGCGATGCGCTGGCCGCGGTGCAGGGCGCGTTGCAGGCGCTGGACGGAGTGCCGGGCACGCGCTTGCTGCGTGCCTCGCGCCTGTATCGCACGCCGGCCTGGGGCAAGACCGACCAGCCGGCATTCGTGAACGCGGCCGCCGTGCTCGAAACGACGCTCGACGCGCGCACCTTGCTCGACCAGATGCTGCAGATCGAGCGCGATTGGGGCCGCGACCGCGCCAGCGACGGCAGCGACCGTTGGGGCGCGCGCACGCTCGACCTGGATCTGCTGCTCTACGGGCCGTCGGTGATCGACGAACCCGGCCTGCGCGTTCCGCATCCGCATCTCCACGAACGTGCCTTCGCGCTCGTGCCGCTGGTCGAAATCGCGCCCGACATCGTGATCCCCGGCCACGGCCGAGCCTCCGACATCGTCGCGGCGATGGTGACGGGCGACATCCATGCCCTCTGACATCCATGCCCCCTGACATCCGCGCTCCTGACATCCGCGCCCCTGACATCCGCGCGCTGGGCTGACGCGTTACGCTAGCGGCATGTACACGAGCACCGACGCCAAGCCCTGGACCGTTCCCATGCTCGCCGACGCCAAGCGCGACGGCCGCAAGCTCGTCATGCTCACCGCTTACGACGCGGGTTTCGCGCGCGTCATGGACGACAACGGCGTCGACCTGGTCCTCGTCGGCGATTCGCTCGGCATGGTGGTGCAGGGGCACGACAGCACGCTGCCGGTCACCGTCGCCGACATCGCGTACCACGTGGCGTGCGTTGCGCGCGGATTGCGGCGTGCGCTGCTGATCGCCGACCTGCCGTTCGGCGCGGATGCCACGCCCGAGCGTGCGCTGGATGCCTCGCTGCAACTGCTCAAAGCGGGGGCGGCAATGGTCAAGCTCGAAGGCGCCGACCACAAGCTCGAGGTCATCCGTTTCCTCGTCGATCGCGAAATTCCCGTCTGTGCGCACCTGGGCCTGACGCCGCAATCGGTACTGCGCCTGGGCGGCTACAAGGTGCAGGGGCGCGAAGACAAGGCCGCGAAGAAAATCTGCGAAGACGCATTGGCTGTCGCGAAAGCGGGCGCGACGCTGCTCGTGCTCGAATGCGTGCCGTCCTCGCTCGCCGCGGCGATCACGATTGCGAGCCCGGTGCCCACCATCGGCATCGGCGCAGGCGCCGCGTGCGATGGCCAGGTGCTGGTGCTGCACGACCTGCTCGGCGCGAACACCGGGCATCGCCGCCCGAAGTTCGTGAAGGATTTCCTCGCGCAGGGCGGTTCGATCGCCGGCGCGATCCAGGCCTTCGCCGACGACGTGCGCAGCGGCGCGTTCCCCGACGCCGCGCACGCCTACGAATGACGCTCGCGACCGTTACCGCGCTCGACGCGCTGCGCGCGCAGGTCGGTCAGTGGAAGCGTGCGGGCCTGCGCATCGGCTTCGTGCCGACGATGGGCAACCTGCACGCGGGACATCATTCGCTCGTTCGACTTGCGCGCCAACAGGTCGATCGCGTCGTCGCGAGCGTGTTCGTGAATCCGACGCAGTTCGGGCCGAACGAAGACTTCGCGCGGTATCCGCGCACGCCCGACGCCGATGCCGCGGGCCTCGCCGCCGCCGGCTGCGATGTGTTGTGGATGCCCGAGGTTGCGACGATGTATCCCTTCGGCTCGGACAACGCCGTGCGCATTCGCGTCCCCGGTGTCACCGATGTCCTGGAAGGCGCGCACCGCCCGGGGCATTTCGACGGCGTGGCGACGGTGGTCGCGCGGCTATTCCTGCAGGTGCAGCCGGATGTCGCCGCGTTCGGGCGCAAGGATTACCAGCAGCTCGCGGTGATCCGCTACCTGGTGCGCGATCTCGCCTTCCCGATCGAACTGCTGGCCGCGCAAACCTTGCGCGAGCCCGACGGCCTGGCGATGAGCTCGCGCAACCAATACCTGTCGGCGACGGAGCGCCCCGTGGCGGCCACCATCCACGGCACCCTGCTGCGCATGCGCGACGCCACGCTCGGTGGAACGCCGCGTCTCGCGGTCGAGGACCAGGCAAGGGCGGCCTTGGCGTCGGCGGGCTTCGATGTCGACTATGCCGTCGTTCGAACGCCGGAACTGCTTGAACCCAAAGACATTCCCGGCCCCCGCGTGGCCCTGGTCGCCGCCCGCCTGGGCCGCACGCGCCTGATCGACAACCTCGAATTCTGAACGACGGGCGGGCCGCCGGCCCCCTTTGTTGCGGCGCGCAAAACCCCTATCTAGACTGCGCACCTTTCCCGGGCCCCACGCCCGGCCTTCCGCGGAGCCGTTCCATGCAGCTCAACCTGCTCAAAGCCAAGATCCATCGCGCCTCGGTCACGCATGCCGAATTGCATTACGAAGGCTCGTGCGCGATCGACGGCCGCCTGCTCGACATCAGTGGCATCCGCGAGTACGAACAGATCCACATCTACAACGTCAACAACGGCATGCGCTTCGTGACGTATGCGATCCGGGGCGAAGAAGGCTCGGGCGTGATCTCGGTCAACGGCGCGGCCGCGCACTGCGCGTCCCCCGGCGACCTGGTGATCATCTGCGCCTACGCCGCGATGGACGAAGCCGAAGCGGCGAAGCACAAGCCGACCTGCGTCTACGTGGACCGGCAGAACGCGCTGACGCACACCAATCACTCGATGCCGAAGCAGGCTGCGTGATACTGGGGCGCATGGACGCCAGCCCCTTCAAGCAGCACTTCGACGCCCTGCGCGCGCACGCCGCCCGCCTGGGCGACACCCCGATCCGGACGCTGGTGCAAGCGCCCGGCCGCGCCACGGACCTTGCGTTGCGCGTCGGTCCGCTCTACGCCAACTTCGCGCGCCAGCGTTACGACGACGCGGCGATCGATGCGTTGTTCGCACTCGCCGATACGGCGCAATTCCCCGAACGCGTGCGCGATTTGTTCGACGGCAAGCGCGTCAACCCGACCGAAGACCGCGCCGCGTTGCATACGGCATTGCGCAGCGCGTTGAGCGAAGCGCCCGTTGCGGTTTCGGCGCGCGAGCAAGCGCAGGCGGCGATCGCGCGCATGCGCCGCGTCGCCGACACGCTGCAGGACACCCCGGTCACCGATGTCGTCAGCATCGGCATCGGTGGGTCGGATCTCGGGCCGCGGCTCGTCGTCGACGCGTTGTCGCCGCCCAAATCCGGCCGCTTCCGCGTCCATTTCATTTCGAATGTCGATGGCGCCGCCGTGCAACGCGTGCTCGCGGGGCTGGATCCGAAGCGCACCGCCGCCCTGATCGTGTCGAAAACCTTCGGCACGCAGGAAACGCTGCTCAACGGCGGCATCGTGCGCGAGTGGCTTGGCGACGACACGCGCCTGCTCGCGGTCACGGCCAACGTCGCGCGCGCGGCGGAATGGGGCATCCCCGAAGCGCGCATCCTGCCGATGTGGGATTGGGTGGGCGGCCGGTATTCGTTGTGGTCGGCGGTCGGGCTGCCGATCGGCCTCGCGCTGGGCATGCCTGCGTTCGAACCCTTGCTCGCAGGCGCGGCGGAAATGGATGCGCACGTGTTGCAAGCCGCGCCGCGCGAAAACCTCGGCTACTGGCACGCACTGACGGCGGTGTGGAATCGCAACGCGATGGGGTTCGCCTCGCAGGGCGTGTTCCCGTACGACGACCGTCTCAAGTTGCTGCCGGCGCATCTGCAACAGGTGGTGATGGAAAGCCTCGGCAAATCCGTGCGCCTCGATGGTTCGCCCGTCGCAGAACGCACCGTGCCGGTGTGGTGGGGCGGCGCGGGCACCGATGTGCAGCACAGCTTCTTCCAGGCATTGCACCAGGGCACCGACATCATTCCGGGCGATTTCATCGGCACCGTGCAGGCCGACCATCCGCATCGCGAAAGTCATCGCGCGTTGTTCGCCAACCTGCTCGCGCAGACCGAAGCATTCGCCAACGGGCAGGACAACGACGACCCGCATCGTCGTTACGCCGGCAATCGCCCGAGCACGATGGTGTTGCTCGATTCGCTGACGCCACGCTCGCTCGGCGCGCTGATCGCATTGTACGAACACAGCGTCTACCTGCAGTCGGTCGCGTGGGGCATCAACGCCTTCGACCAATTCGGCGTCGAATTGGGCAAACAGGTCGCGAGCACGTTGCTGCCGGCGATGCGCGGGCAGAAGGCGGAGATCGCCGATCCGGTGACACGGGCGTTGCTCGAGCAGATCCTGCGGGACTAATGCGGATGTTGGGCGAGTGCCCACGCGACGTGCTCGCGCACGACGGGATCTTCGATGTCCCTGCGCGATTCCAACGCAGCCAGGACGTCCGGCGTCGTCGGCGCATTTCCCAATGCCACCGCGATGTTGCGCAGCCATCGCGCATGACCGCTGCGTCGGATCGCCGAGCCTTCGGTGCGTTTGAGGAATTCGTCTTCGGTCCAGGCGAACAACGTCGGTAGCGTCGCCGTGTCGAGATCGTTGCGCGCGCGGAAATCCGGTTCGTCGGTGCGGCGCGCGAACTTGTTCCAGGGGCAGATCAGCTGGCAATCGTCGCAGCCGAAGATGCGATTGCCCATCAACGGCCGCAATTCGGGGTCGATGCTGCCTTCGTGCTCGATCGTCAGGTACGAGATGCACCGCCGTGCATCCAGCCGATTGGGCGCGAGGATGGCTTGCGTCGGACAGATGTCGATGCACCGCGTGCACGTTCCGCAATGCGCGCTGGCGGGCGCATCCACCGGCAGCGGAATGTCGACGAACACCTCGCCGAGGAAAAACCACGAGCCGGCATCACGATCGATCAGGCACGTGTTCTTCCCGATCCACCCCAGGCCTGCGTTGCGCGCGAGCGCGCGTTCGAGCACGGGCGCCGAATCGACGAACACCCGATGCCCGAAGGGCCCGACGAGCGCGGCGATGCGATCGGCCAGCACCTGCAAACGGTTGCGCATCAGCTTGTGATAGTCGCGGCCCAGCGCGTAGCGCGCGACGTAGGCGCGTTCGCCATGGGCGAGGGTGCGCCACGCGGACTCGTCGTCCTGCGCGTAATCCAGCCCCACCGAAATCACCCGGACCGTGCCCGGCACCAGCTCGCCGGGGCGCGAGCGCTTGTCGCCGTGGCGCGCCATCCAGTCCATCGAGCCGTACAGGCCCTGCGTCAACCAATCGCGCAGGTGGCCTTCGTCGGCGGACAGGTCCACGCCGGCGATGCCCACGCGCTGGAAGCCCAGTTCACGGGCGAGCGCACGAATCCGCGCCGCCAGGACAACGGCCTCGGGTGCAGGTTGCGACGGCGTCGGCGTCAAGGGAGCCACCTGCCAAGTATAGAATCCGACGATGCTTGCGACCCTTGCGCTGTACGACACGAAGGCCACGCGCGCGCTCGATGCGCGCGCGACGGCGGAAATGGGCGGCGACGCCTTCGAACTGATGCGTCGCGCGGGCCGCGCGGCCTGGCATTGTGCGCTGCGCCACTGGCCGCAGGCGCAACGCATCGTGGTGGTCTGCGGACCGGGCAACAACGGCGGGGACGGCTACGTGCTCGCGCGCCTTGCGCTGGAAGCAGGCCGCAACGTGCGCGTGGTGCGCCTGCCGGAGCATTCGCCGACCACGCCCTCCGCGCAGCGGGCGCGCGACGAATTCCGTGAGCGCCAGGGGCGCGTGGAAGCCTTCGTCGACACGCTTCCACCGGCGGACCTCATCATCGATGCCCTGTTCGGCATCGGCCTGGCGCGCGCGCCGGAGGGCGGGGCGAAGGCCCTGATCGATGCGATCAACGCACAGCCGGCGCCGCGACTGTCCATCGACGTCCCCAGCGGAATCGATGCCGACACCGGTGCGATGCCCGGCGCGGCCGTCGCCGCGACGCGCACGCTGGAATTCATCGTGCCCAAGCCCGGCTTGCACACCGGGCCTGCGATGACGATGCGCGGCCGTCTCGAACTCGCCGAATTGTCGATGCCTTCGCACATGTTCGACGGCATCGATCCACATTCGGCGTTGTTGTTGCCCGAAGCCCTGAAAGGCGCGTTGCGTCCGCGTCCCCGCGATGCGCACAAGGGCGACTCGGGGCGCGTGTTGTGCCTGGGCGGCGACCACGGCAGCGGCGGCGCGATCATGTTGTGCGCCGAAGCCGCCTTGCGCGCGGGCGCCGGGCTGGTGGATGTCGCCACGCGCGAGGAATACGTCGGCGCGTTGCTCGCGCGCCGGCCCGAAGCGATGGCGCGCGCGGTCGAGCGCAGCGAAGACCTTGCGGGGCAACTGGAACGCGCCGACATCGTTGCAGCCGGGCCCGGGCTGGGGCAGGGCATGTGGGGGCGCGTGTTGTTCGGCGCGGCGTTGGGATCGGGCAAGCCGCTCGTGCTCGACGCCGATGCCTTGAACCTGCTGGCCACGCGCGACACGGTCGCATTGCCGACGGGCACGATCCTGACGCCGCACCCGGGCGAAGCGGCGCGCTTGCTTGGTGTTTCGACGACAGAAATCCAGAACGATCGCCACGGTGCTGCGAATGCGATCGCGGAAAAATTCGACGCGGTGGTCGTGCTCAAGGGCGCGGGCACCGTCGTGGTCGAACGCGGTCGACGCACGGGCGTGATCGGTGCGGGTAATCCCGGCATGGCCGTCGGCGGCATGGGCGATCTGCTCACCGGCGTGATCGCGGCATTGCGTGCGCAAGGCATGCCGTCGTTCGACGCAGCGTGCATCGGTGCATTGCTGCATGCGAGCGCGGGCGACGAAGCGGCGCGCGACGGCGGCGAACGCGGGCTGTTGCCGTCGGATCTGCTGCCGCGCTTGCGTCGCCTCGCGAATCCCGACGCGGTGCGTTGATGCGCGCGTTCCTTCCGACGTCCGACGATACCGATCGCATCGCCGCCGTTTTCGCACGCACGCGTCCGCCGCGCGCGGTGGTGCATCTGCGTGGCGATCTCGGCGCGGGAAAATCCACGTTCGCGCGTGCGTTGTTGCGCACGCTCGGCGTGCGCGGTGCGATTCGCAGTCCCACCTACACGCTTGTCGAACGCTATCCGCTCCCGGACGGGGGCGATGCGTTGCACCTGGACCTTTATCGCATCGGCGATCCCGGCGAACTCGAATTCCTCGGCCTGGACGCAGGCGAAGGCACCCTCTGGCTGGTGGAATGGCCCGAGCGCGGGGGGCGGGCATTGCCGCCGGCGGACCTCGACGTGCTCCTCGCCCTGGAAGGCGACGGGCGGTCGCTCGACGCCGTCGCGGGGTCGTCGGTGGGCGACGAATGGTTGAGCCGATTGGCCGGTTTACCCGACTTGCATGCGTTTGTTCCCCCTCGCTGAGAACAACCATCGGCAGGTGCCGGATAGTTAAGGGAAAAGTGGTTGCAAATCGCTGCGGCCGGTGCTTAACTCCCGGCCATGCGTATCAAGGGGGCCACCGTGCAGCAATGGGCACTCGGCGCAGCGCTGATCTTTGCGCTGTGCTGGAACATCGCGCGCGCCGGTGAAATCAAAGGCCTGACCCTCGACGAGGGCGCCACCGGCACCCGCGCCGAGCTCCTGCTCGACGGCCCCGCCAGCTATTCGACCCTCACGCTTGCCGGCCCCGACCGCCTGGTCGTGGACCTGCCCGCCTCCCGGCTCGGCCGCTTCGCGCTGCCCGACGGCGCCGGTGTCGTGAAGTCGGTTCGCACCGGCCAACCGGTGCCGGGCACGGTGCGGGTTGTGTTCGACCTTGCCTCGCCCGTCGTCGGCCTGAAGCCGCGCCTGGAAACCACCGATGGCGTCACCCGCCTGGTGCTGGAATGGCCGGGCGACGGGAAAGCCGTTGCGGCCGCTGAAGTCGACAGCCAGCCTGCCGTCGTGCAACCGCTCGCCAACGATCCCATCGGCGCATTCGCAAACAAGCCCGAACCCACGCCGCAGGAAACCGCCGCACGTTCGGCCGAAGCCACCTCGCGCCTCGTCGCCACCTTGCCGAACGGGCAGGGCGTCGCGAACAAGCCCGCGACCACGCTGCCGTCCGCCGCCTCGACCCGCCTTCCGACCTACACCGTCGTCCCCGCGCCGATCGCGTCGACCACGCCGCCGCCGGGCGCGACCAAGTCGATGCAGCAATTGCGCGGCAGCGGCATGCGCGAGCTCGTCATCGCGATCGACGCCGGCCACGGCGGCCAGGATCCCGGCGCACGCGGCGGCAAGGGCACGCGCGAGAAAGACGTGACGCTTGCCATCGCGCGCGAACTCGCACGCCAGATCAACGCCACGCCTGGCCTGAAGGCCTACCTCACCCGCGATACCGACGTGTTCATCCCGCTGGCGCAGCGCTACCAGAAGGCGCGCGCGGCGAAGGCGGACATGTTCGTGTCGATCCACGCCGATGCGTTCAACAACCCCGATGCGAGTGGTTCGTCGGTGTTCGTGCTTTCCCAGCGCGGCGCCTCCTCGCAGGCCGCGCGCTGGCTGGCCAACCAGGAGAACGCGGCCGACCTGGTCGGCGGCGTGCGCCTGCAGGACAAGGACAACACGCTGGCCTCGGTGCTGCTGGATCTTTCGCAGAGCGCGACGATGAAGGCCTCCGAAGACATCGCCGGGCACGTGCTGGTCGGCCTGAAGAAACTGGGCCGGACGCACAAGGCCGGCGTGGAGCGCGCGAATTTCGTCGTGCTGCGCTCGCCGGACGTCCCGTCGATGCTGGTCGAGACCGCCTTCATCACCAATCCGGAAGAAGAACGCCGCCTCAACGACCCGCGCCACCAAGGCGAACTGGCGCGCGCGATCCTCGACGGGGTCAACATGTACTTCACCCGCCAGCCGCCGCCGGGAACGCTGTATGCGGCGCGCGCGGAGGCTTCGGAGAATCCGACGGCATCGGCGGCCGGCAGCCGCTGACGGGTATGATCGGCGCTGCTCTTCCGTCGCAGCGCCCGCAGTGCCCATCCGCCAACTTCCCGACACCCTGATCAACCAGATCGCCGCGGGCGAGGTCGTCGAACGCCCCGCGTCCGTCGTCAAGGAATTGGTGGAAAACGCGCTCGACGCCGGCGCGCGGCGCGTGGAAATCGATCTGGAAGAAGGCGGCATCCGCCTGATCCGCGTGCGCGACGACGGTGGCGGCATCGCGCCGGAAGAACTCGCGCTTGCCGTCCAGCGCCATGCGACCAGCAAGATCGCCTCGCTCGACGATCTCGAAGCGGTCGCAACGCTCGGGTTCCGCGGCGAAGCGCTGCCGTCGATCGCCTCCGTCAGCCGCTTCCTGCTCGCTTCGCGACGCGCCGACGCCGACCATGGCGCCGCCTTGCAGGTCGACGGCGGCCGCTTCGGGGAGGTCTCCCCGAAGGCCCACCCGCACGGCACGACGGTCGAAGTGCGCGACCTGTTCTACAACGTTCCCGCGCGGCGCAAGTTTCTGCGCGCCGAGCGCACGGAACTCGGCCACATCGAGGAATGGCTGCGGTCTCTCGCGCTCGCACGCCCCGATGTCGAATTGCGCGTCTCGCACAATGGCCGCCCTGCGCGGCGCTATCGCGGCGACGGCATGCTCGCCTCGACCGACCGCCTGTTCGAAACGCTCGGCGAAGAATTCGCGAAACACGCGCTGCGCGTCGAACATGCGGGCGCGGGCCTGCGCCTGCACGGCTGGATCGCACAGCCGGTCTACAACCGCGCGAGCGCCGACCAGCAGTATCTCTACGTCAACGGCCGCAGCGTGCGCGACCGCAACGTCGCGCATGCGGTGAAGCAGGCCTACGCCGACGTGCTGTTCCATGGGCGTCAACCGGCGTACGTGTTGTTCCTCGAGCTCGATCCGCGCACTGTCGATGTCAACGTGCATCCGGCGAAGCACGAGGTGCGCTTCCGCGAATCGCGCCTGGTGCACGACTTCGTGTATCGCACGTTGCACGCGGCGCTCGCGGAAACACGCGCGGGCCTGTCGGCGGAGCCGGCGATGCCCGTCGCCGCCGAAACAACGTCACGCACCTGGATCGGTCGGTCGTGGTCCGGCGCCGATCAGTCCGGCCTGTCCTTGCGCGTGGGCGATGCGCGTGCGGCGTACGCGGCCCTGTACGCGAACGACGACGTCGCCCTCGCCGAAGCGCCGCGGCCCATGCCGATGCCCGAAGCGCGCGACGACACCGCGCCGCCGCTCGGCTTCGCCGTCGCGCAACTGCACGGCATCTACATCCTGGCCGAGAATGCGGACGGCCTGGTCGTCGTCGACATGCACGCCGCGCACGAACGCATCGGCTACGAGAAACTCAAGGGCGCGCACGACGGCGAAGGCTTGCGCACGCAGCCCTTGCTGGTGCCGATGAACGTCGCCGTGTCCGAGCGCGAGGCCGATGTCGCAGAACGCGAAGCGGACACGCTCGCCGCGCTCGGTTTCGAACTCACGCGCAGCGGCCCCGGTTCGCTGTTGCTGCGCAGCGTGCCTGCCTTGCTCGCCGATGGCGATGTCGAGGCCTTGCTGCGCGACGTGCTCGCGGACCTGCGTGAACATGGCGAATCGCGGCGCGTTTCCGCCGCGCGCGACGAACTGTTGTCGACGATGGCCTGCCACGGCGCCGTGCGCGCCAATCGTCGCCTCACCATCGCCGAAATGAACGCGCTGTTGCGCGAAATGGAAGCGACCGAACGTTCCGGCCAATGCAACCACGGCCGTCCGACATGGACGCGCTTCGCACTGGGCGACATCGACAAATGGTTCCTGCGAGGGCGTTGAATGATGTGGAAAGCGAAGGGTTTCGCGCTGGCCGTGCTGGCCGGCACGCTCGCGTTGGGCGCCTGCGACAAGGGCAACGACGAAGCGGCCGCGCGTGCGGCGGCGCAAGCGCGCGCACGCGCATTCGCCGCATCGGAAAAGCCCTGGCGCGACACGCGCGTGGCTGAATTGACGGCGCCGGATGGCTGGACGTCGGTCGTCGGTTTGCACTGGATCGATCGCGGCTCGCATTACGCCGGCACCGCGGGCAGCAACGGCCTGCGCATGGCGATGGGACCGGAACACTTCGGCATGTTCGATCTGGGTGCCGATGGCCGCGTGCGCTTCGTGCCGGACAAGAGCGCAACGCTGACGCTCGACGGCGCGCCGCTGGAAGGCGCGACCTTCCTGAAGACCGATGCCGACGATGGTGGTCCGAACAAGATCGGCTTCGACGACGGCAAGGGCGTGGCGACGATCATCCAGCGCGGCGATCGCGTCGCGCTACGCGTGAAGCACAGCGACGCCGCCGCGCGCCTGCATTTCGCCGGCATCCAGTATTGGCCGGGCGGCCCCGAGTGGAAGGTCAACGGGCGCTTCATCCCGCATCCGGCGGGCACCACGCTGCCGATCGTGAACATCGTCAACATGGTCGAACAAGTGCCGAACCCGGGCGCGGTGGAGTTCGTACAGGGCGGGAAGACCCATCGCCTGGAATTGCTCGACCAGGGCGAGCCGACGCTCTTCCTGGTCTACGCCGATCGCACGAGCGGACACGGGAGTTATCCCGCCGGCCGCTATCTCGATCTCGCGCGCCCCACCGCGAACCAGCAGATGACGATCGACTTCAACCGCGCCGAGAATCCGCCGTGCGCGTTCACCGCCTTCGCCACCTGTCCGTTGCCGCCGGTCGCCAACCGCCTGGACCTTGCGGTCGAAGCCGGCGAACGCGTGTACGCAAAGCATTGACCCGAGGATCTTCCATGCGTCGCAACTGGTTGCTCGCCGCCACGCTCGCCATCGCGTTCCCGTCGTTCGCCACCGACACGACTGCACCGGTGGCCAGATCCGCCGGCGCACCCGTGCCGCTGCTGTGGAAGGTCTCGGACAAGGACAACAGCGTCTATTTGCTCGGTTCCTTCCACATGCTGACGAAGGACGACTACCCGCTGTCGAAGGACATCGATGCGGCCTACGCCGATGCCGAAGAAGTGGTGTTCGAACTCGCGCCACGGGAAATGCTGTCGAAGGACCTGGGCCTTGCGATGACGCAAGCCGCGCTGCGCACCGACGGCAGCAAGCTCGACGACGATCTCTCGCCCGCGCTGCGCGCGCGCCTGGCGGCGTGGCTGCGCGAGAACGATGCCGCGCTCAAGCAAATGGGCCTGATGCCGGAGATGTTCCAGTTGGTCGACGCGTGGTACGCGAGCCTGCTGGTGACGATCGCGCAGGCGCGCGCAGCGGGGGTTCGATTCCGAACTGGGTCTGGACGCGCACCTGGGCAAGCAGGCGACCGCCGATGGCAAGCGCACGAGCGGGCTCGAAGGCGGCATGAAGCAGCTCGCGATGTTCGAAGGCATGAGCAAGGCCGAGCAACTGCAACTGATGGCCGAATCGCTCGACGAGCGTGACGGCGGCAAGGATGCCTTGCAACAGTTGCATGGGCTGTGGCGCAGCGGGAATGCCGACACCCTTTGGAAGAAGCTCGGCGTCGAATTCCGCGACGAGTACCCGGGGCTGTACAAGACGATCAACGTCGATCGCAATGCGGCGTGGGTGCCGATGCTGCGCAAGCGCCTCGATGCGCCGGGCACCGACGACACGCTGGTCGTGGTCGGCGCGCTGCACCTGCTCGGGAAGGACGGCGTTGTCGAGCGCATGAAGGCGCAGGGGTACACGGTCGAGCGCGTTTGCTCGGCGTGCGCGAAGTAACGCACGTGGCCACGCTGACGCCCATGCTGCAGGTCCCCGACATCCGCGCGACGATCGCGTGGTACGTCTCCGTCGGGTTCGCGTTGATCGATTCGGCGGAAGAAGAGGGCGAACTCACCTGGGCGTTGCTCGGCTACGGCGACGGCCGCGTCATGTTCAACTGCGGCGGCCGGGCGAGCGATGCGCCGCGTCGCGATGCCGACCTGTACCTGCAGGTCGAAGGCGTCGATGCGCTCTTCGAATCGCTGCCCCGCGGGATCAACGTGTTCGAAAGCCCCCACGACACGTTCTACGGCATGCGCGAGTTCATCCTGCGCGACAACAACGGCTTCTAGCTCACCTTCGGCGAACCGATGCGCCGCCACTGAGCCTCAGGGCGCGATCATCACGATGCAATCCACCGGGCATGCAGGAACGCAGAGTTCGCAACCGGTGCACAGGGGCTCGATGACGGTGTGCATGCGCTTGCTGCCGCCGGCGATCGCATCGACGGGGCAGGCCTGGATGCACTTGGTGCAGCCGATGCAGTCGGGCTCGACGACGAACGCGAGCATCGCCGGCTTGTGTTCGCCGCGTGCGCGGTCGTAGGGCACCGGCGCGACATCGAGGATGTTCGCAAGCGCGCGTGCGCCCGGATCGCCGCCGGGCGGGCAGCGTTCGACACCGGCTTCGCCGCGCGCCATCGCCTCGGCATAGGGCCGGCATCCTGCGAAACCACACTGGCCGCACTGCGTCTGCGGCAGGACGCGATCGAGACGCTCGACGAGATCGATCGCGACGTTCACGCGTGCAGCATCACTTCACCGGCGCACCTGCGGGCGCGCCCGGTGCGTCGAGCAGGTGCAACCCGCCGCCGTCGGCACCGGCGGACAGGATCATCCCTTCGCTCACGCCGAAGCGCATCTTGCGCGGCGCCAGGTTGGCGATGAACACGACGTTGCGACCGACCAGCGCCGCCGGATCGCCATAGGACGCGCGGATGCCGGAAAAAATCTGGCGCTTGCCGAGTTCGCCCGCATCGAGTTCGAAACGCAGCAGCTTGTCGGAGCCCTCGACGAATTCGCACGCGAGCACCGTTGCCACGCGCAGGTCGAGCTTCGCGAAATCGTCGATGCCGATGTGCGCTGCTTCGGCGGTTGCCGGCTTCGGCGCTGCGGCCTGCGTGGCGGCGACGGGCTGCACGGCGGCAGGGGCCATGGTGTCCTTGCTGGCTTCGGTCATGTGTTCGATGTGCTTGGGGTCGATGCGGGTGAACAAGGGGACGTAGGCGTCGATGCGATGTGCGAGCAGCGGCTGCGCGAGATCCTGCCAGCCCGCGACGGGCGCGCGCAGGAAACCTTCGGCGCGCTGCGACAACAACGGCAGCACCGGCTTGAGCATCGCGGCGAGCACGCGGAACAGGTTCAGCCCCTGCGTGCACACCGCCTGCAATTGCGCGTCGCTGCCGTCCTGCTTGGCGAGCACCCAGGGTTTGGTTTCGTCGATGTAGCGATTCGCTTCGTCGGCGAGTGCCATCGCATGGCGCAACACGGCGGCCGGCTGGTTCGCTTCGTACGCCGCGGCCACTTGCGGGATCGCGTCGACGAACCGCGCGTACATCGCCGCATCGGGCAAGGCATCGGCGAGCTGTCCGCCGAAACGCTTGTCGATGAAACCGGCGCAACGGCTGGCCAGGTTCACGAACTTGCCCACCAGGTCGCTGTTCACGCGGGCGACGAAGTCGTGCAGGTTGAGGTCGAGATCATCGACGCCGCCACCGGATTTGGCGGCGAAGTAGTAGCGCAGCGCTTCGGGCTCCAGGCCCGCGTCCAGGTACGTGCGCGCCATGACGAAGGTGCCGCGCGACTTCGACATCTTGGCCCCGTCCACGGTGAGATAACCGTTGACGTGCAGCTTCGTCGGCGCGCGGAAGCCCGCGCCGTGCAGCACCGCCGGCCAGAACAGGCCGTGGAAGTTGACGATGTCCTTGCCGATGAAGTGGTGCAGCTCCGCTTCGCTGTCGTGCGCCAGGTACTGCATGAAGTTCGCGCCGTCGCGCTCGCACAACACCTGCAACGCCGAGAGGTAACCGATCGGCGCATCGAGCCACACGTAGAAATACTTGCCCGGGTGGCCGGGAATCTGGAACCCGAAATAGGGCGCGTCGCGCGAGATGTCCCAGGCGCGCAGGCCGCCTTCGGCATCCAGCCATTCGAGCAGCTTGGCCTTCACGCCGGGAACCGCGACATCGCTCGCGAGCCAGCCGCGCAGGAAGTCGCTGAAGCGGCCGACTTCGAAGAAGAAGTGGTCCGAATCGCGCAACTCCGGCGTGGCGCCGCTGAGCACCGAGCGCGGTTCCTTCAGGTCGGTCGGCGCATACGTGGCGCCGCAGTTTTCGCAGTTGTCGCCGTACTGGTCGGGCGTTCCGCAATTGGGGCAGATCCCCTTGATGTAGCGGTCGGGCAGGAACATGCCCTTGGCCGGATCGTAGAACTGCGCGACGCTGCGGCGCGCGATGTGGCCGCGTGCATCCAGCGCGGCGTAGATCGCTTCGGTGAGTTGGCGATTGGCCGGCGAGTTCGTCGAATCGTAGTGATCGAACGCGACGTGGAAGGCGGCGAAGTCGCGTTCGTGCTGCGCCTGGATCGCGGCGATGAACGCCTCGGGCGTCGTGCCGGCTTTCTCGGCCGCGAGCATGATCGGGGTGCCGTGCGTATCGTCGGCGCAAACGAAGCGCACCGCATCGCCCGCCATGCGCCGTGCGCGCACCCAGATGTCGCCCTGGATGTAGCCCACCAGGTGCCCGAGGTGCAGCGGGCCGTTGGCGTAGGGCAGGGCGCAGGAGACGGCGACGTGGCGGGGCATGGCGCGTGTTTCGAACAGGGCCGGCGATTATGGCACGGACACGAAAAAGCCCGGCTTGCGCCGGGCTTTCGCATCGCGCATGCGTGCGAACGTCAGTCGACGCGTTCCCACTTGCCGGTGCGGCAGAACACGAGCTTGCAGCCGGTGACTTCCAGGTGCTTGCCGTCGGCCGTGGCCTTGACGGTCTTGACCTTGAAGCTGTCGCCGGTCGACGGCTTGAAGCCCTTGCCGCCGGACCACACGCCGTCTTCCTGCATCACGTTCCAGAACACGAGCATGCCCGCGACGGGCTTGCCCTTCTGGTCGCCCGAGCATTCGTCGCACGTGGCGTTGGGCTTGTTGAGCGACTCGACGATCTTTGCCGCGATGCCGCCGTTCTTGGTGCGATACACCTCGGTGATCGACATCGGCTTGCCGGTCTCGTCGTCGAAGGTCTTCCACTTGCCGAGGACCGGGTCCGGGGTCTGGGCCGACGTCGCGAAGACAGCCGCGAGCAGCGGAAGCGCCACTACGGACGCGAAGAACTTGATGCGCATGGTCCCCTCCCAGGGATCGTTGGAATCGCCCGCGCGATTTCGGCGGACTGGCGGCTTTATACCGCATCCGGGTGCGTACGGAAGCCGGGCCTGCGCGGCGGTTCAGCCTACAATGCGTGGCTTCCCCCGCGGTGCCCGCCATGACCCCGCTCGAATCCCGGATCGCCGCCCTCCGCGACCCTTCCGCGGGCCTCACGCTCGCGCAAACCGGCGCGCGCATTCGCGCCGCCGTCAGCGACGGCCATGCCGCCGTCGCCGTCACGCTGGGCTATCCGGCCGCGAGTTGGCACGAGGCGCTGCGTGCGCAGGTCGCCGAAGCCGTCGCGGCCGAAGGCCTCAAGCTCGCCAGCCTCGAACTGCAGACCCGCATCGACGCGCACGCGCCGCAGGGGACGCTCGCGCCGCTTGCGCGCATCCGCAACGTCATCGCGGTGGGATCGGGCAAGGGGGGCGTTGGCAAGTCGACGACCACGGTGAACCTCGCACTGGCGCTCGCAGGCGAAGGCGCGCGCGTCGGCGTGCTCGACGCCGATGTCTATGGCCCCAGCATCCCGACGATGCTCGGCCTCACCGGTCGCCCCGACAGCCCCGACGGCAAGGCCATCGAACCGATGCACGCGCACGGCGTGGAAGCGATGTCGATCGGGCTGATGGTCGAGCAGGACACGCCCATGATCTGGCGCGGCCCGATGGCGACTTCCGCGCTGACGCAGTTGCTCGAACAAACCTTGTGGGGCGGCGACGGCCAGCTCGACTATCTGTTCGTCGACCTCCCGCCGGGCACGGGCGACATCCAGCTGACGCTTGCGCAGAAGATCCCCGTCGCCGGCGCCGTGGTGGTCACCACGCCGCAGGACGTGGCGACGCTGGACGCGCGCAAGGCGCTGCGCATGTTCGAGAAGGTGGAAGTGCCGGTGCTCGGCCTGGTCGAGAACATGGCGGTGCACACCTGCACGAACTGCGGGCATGTCGAGCACGTGTTCGGCCACGGTGGTGGCGAGCGCATCGCGGCGCAGTACGGCACGCCCTTGCTCGGGTCCTTGCCCCTGGAGATCGGCATCCGCCAGCAAGGGGACGCCGGCACGCCGATCGTCGTCGCGGCCCCCGACTCCCCCGCCGCCGCGGCCTACCGCGCCGTCGCGCGCCGCATGGCCGCCGAACTCGCCGGCCGGCCGCGCGCACCGGTGTCGCTGGGCGCGCAGCTGCTGTAGAACGCCCTACAATCCCGCAAACCTTTACCCGCACGAGACCGCATGAGCATCAAGAGCGACCGCTGGATCCGCCGCATGGTCGAACAGCAGAAGATGATCGAGCCGTTCGAGCCGGGGCAGGTCAAGCACGCGGCCGATGGCCACCGCATCGTCAGCTACGGCACCTCCAGCTACGGCTACGACGTGCGCTGCTCGCGCGAGTTCAAGGTCTTCACGAACATCAATTCGACGATCGTCGACCCGAAGCATTTCGACTCCGGCAGCTTCGTCGACATCGAATCGGACGTGTGCATCATCCCGCCCAACTCCTTCGCGCTGGCGCGGACGATCGAATACTTCCGAATCCCGCGCGACACGCTCGTGGTGTGCCTTGGCAAGAGCACGTACGCGCGCTGCGGCATCATCGTCAACGTCACGCCGCTGGAACCGGAATGGGAAGGCCACGTGACGCTGGAGTTCAGCAACACCACGCCGTTGCCGGCGCGCATCTACGCCAACGAAGGCGTCGCGCAGATGTTGTTCTTCCAGTCCGACGAGGTGTGCGAGACCTCGTACAAGGACCGCGGCGGAAAGTACCAGGGGCAGACCGGCGTCACGCTGCCGAAGACGTAACAACGCAGTTCCACACCAACCCGGGGAAGGGGAAGACGATGGACGACAATCCGTACCAGGCGCCCGGCGCCAACGTGGCAGAAAGCGTCGAAGGAGCACTCGCGGGGCGCGGGGAGCGCTTCCTCGCGGCGTTCATCGACGGCATCATTCTCCTGGCGATCATGATGCCGATGATGTTCGCCACGGGCTATTTCACGCGCATCCAGAACGGCGAATCGACCGGGTTTTCCGCCCTGATGGGGTATGCGGTCGCAGGTTTCCTCGTCTTCCTCATCGTGCAGGGCTGGCCGCTGGCGCAGTCTGCGCAAACCTGGGGCAAGAAGGTCCTGGGCATCCGCATCGCGCTGCTCGACGGCACGCAGCCCGCCTTCGGCACGCTGATCCTCAAGCGTTACCTGCCGGTGCACGTGGCCGGTTCCATCCCGGTGCTCGGGACCGTGCTCACGTTCATCGACGTCCTGCTGATCTTCCGCGCCGACCGCCGCTGCGGCCACGATCTGATCGCGGGCACGCAGGTGTTGAAGGGTTGAAGGCCCCGTCCTCCGCCGCGATGGCGGCGGAGGACGCTTGCGATCAGGGCTTCTGGTAGGTCACGAAGAACCCCTGCAGATCGCCGTTCTCGATGTACGGCGCCACGCTCTGCACTTTGTAGCCGTGCATGGCGAAGGCCTGGTGCGCCTTGCTGAGCGCATTCGCAGCCCCCTGGTTGCGGAACCCCCAGGTCGCGTCGACCCAGATCGTCACCGCGAGCAGGTTGTTGCGGACGGCTTCGGCCGCGACGTCGTCGGGCTTCTTGCCGAACAGGCCCGCATGCGCAGGCAGGACGAGGACGGCCAGTGCAACGGCCAGGAACAACTTGCGCATTCGGAACTCCGTGGGAGCGGTCAGGAACGTTCGCCGATTGTCGCGCGCAACAGCTGAATCCGCTCGATCAGCAATTCCGGCGGATACGGCTGCGCCGCGGCCATGCCCCACACCGGGCGCGGCCAGGCGATGTCCTCGCGATAGCGGGCGATGACGTGCACGTGCAATTGCGGCACCAGGTTGCCGAGTGCGGCGACGTTGAGCTTGTGGGGGCGGAACATCTGCAGCGCACGGCATGCGCGGTCGATTTCCTGGACCAGGGCGAGCTGCTGCGGTGGCGCGAGGTCGATGACCTCCGTCGCTTCGGCAACGCGCGGCACGAGGATGAGCCAGGGATGGTTGGCATCGTCCATCAACCGCACTTCGCACAACGGCCAGGACGCGACCGGATGCGTGTCGTCGGCCAGTTGCGGATGCAGGTGCCAGGCGTCGAGGTTCATCGCAATTGCGCTTCCAGGAAATCGCGCGTGCGTTGCCCTGCGAGCTGCGCGGCCCGTGCGTCGTACACCTTCGGATCCACGTCGCGGTTGAACGCGTGGCCCGCGCCTTCGTAGACGAACACTTGCGCCTGCGCCTGCTTCTGCCGATGCAGGTCGACATCGTGCGGCGGAATGCTGTTGTCGTCCGCGCCGAAGTGGAACATCAACGCGGCGCCGGCCTTCTCGTCGAGGAAGGGGACGCTGCGTGCGCCGTAATAGGCGACTGCAGGCAAGGACAGGCGCGTCGCGCACAGGAAGGCGAGGGTGCCGCCCCAGCAGAACCCGACCGCCCCCACGCGCAGGCCTTCCATCTGCAGTTTCTCGGCAGCGGCGTTGATGACATCCATCGCGCGCTCGGTGCCCAGCGCGGAAACCAGCGCGCGGGCACGCTGGATCCCCTGATCGTCGTAGCCCAGTTCGACGCCATGCTCGATCGGGTCGAACAAGGCCGGCGCGAGCGCCACGAACCCGGCGTCGGCCAGCCGGTCGGCGACGCTGCGGATGTGCGCGTTCACGCCGAAAATCTCCTGGATCACCACCACCGCGCCCTTCGAAGGCCCGGCTGGCTCCGCGCGCCAGCCCCGCACCGGCCCGTGCGGGGTCTCGATATCGATCCATCCGTGCATGGCGCGAGCCTCCTGGCGGTGACCTCCGCGCATCGTACTCCTTGGAAAATGCGTGAATCATCAAGCGCGGATCGTTCGGCAAGCGGCCGTACGGGCCTGCCGCACCTCTATAATCCGCGGCCTTCCGCAGCCCCCCGGTCCGCCCCGCGATGTCCACCGCCACCAAGCCCAAGTCCGCCAGCCAGGGAGGCAGGGTCGGGTTCGTCAGCCTCGGGTGCCCGAAGGCGCTCGTCGACTCCGAACGCATCCTCACCCAGCTCAAGGTCGAGGGCTACGACATCGTGCAGACCTACGACGATGCCGACATCGTCGTGGTGAACACCTGCGGCTTCATCGACTCGGCGGTGACCGAATCGCTCGAGGCCATCGGCGAGGCCATCGCCGAGAACGGCAAGGTCATCGTCACCGGTTGCCTGGGCAAGAAGCCCGAACAGATCCGCGAAGCGCACCCCGGCGTGCTGTCGATCAGCGGGCCGCAGGATTACAAGTCGGTGATGGAAGCGGTGCACCTGGCGTTGCCGCCGTCGCACGATCCCTTCGTCGATCTGGTGCCCGACTACGGTCTGAAGCTGACGCCGAAGCACTACGCGTACCTCAAGATCTCCGAAGGCTGCAATCACCGTTGCACCTTCTGCATCATCCCGTCGATGCGCGGCGACCTTGTCTCGCGCCCCGTCGACGAGGTGCTGCGCGAAGCCGAGAAGCTCGCGATGGGCGGCGTGCGCGAACTCCTGGTGATTTCGCAGGACACCTCGGCCTACGGCGTCGACGTGAAGTACGCCGAGCGCACCTGGCGCGGCAAGGCGTACCAGACGCGCATGAAGGCGCTGTGCGAAGGCCTGTCGGAACTGGGCATCTGGACGCGCTTGCACTACGTGTATCCGTACCCGCACGTCGACGACATCATTCCGCTGATGGCCGACGGCAAGTTGCTGCCGTACCTCGACATCCCGTTCCAGCACGCCGCGCCGCGCATCCTCAAGCTGATGAAGCGCCCGGGCGCGGTGGAAAAGACGCTCGAACGCGTACACAAGTGGCGCGAGATCTGCCCGGAGCTTGCGATCCGTTCGACCTTCATCGTCGGCTTCCCCGGCGAGACGGAAGAAGAATTCGAAACGCTGCTGGACTTCCTCGATCAAGCGCAGCTCGACCGCGTCGGCGCCTTCGCCTATTCGCCGGTCGACGGCGCGACGGCGAACGCGTTGCCCGATCCGGTGCCCGAAGCGGTGAAGCAGGCGCGCCTGGCGCGTTTCATGGCGCGGCAGGCCGCGATTTCGGCCGGTCGCCTGGAAGCGAAGATCGGCACGACGCAGCGCTGCATCGTCGATGCGATCGATGGCGATCTTGCGATCGCGCGCTCGCGGTTCGACGCGCCGGAGATCGACGGACTGGTGCAGATCCAGGATGGCCGCGAAGCGGGGTTGAAGCCGGGGGATTTCGTGGACGTCGAGATACTGGGTTCCGATGAGCACGATCTTTACGGCGAAGTCGCGTACAACGCCGAGCGCTAGTAGGACACCGCGACGATGAAGTACCGCGCCACGCCGCCCGGCAGCGTCGCTTCGAATTCATCGTCCACGCGCTTTTTCAACATCGCGCGCGCCAGCGGCGAGTCCACGCTGATCCAGCCGAGTTTCGCATCGGTCTCGTCGGGCCCGACGATGCGATAGCGTTGCGTTTCGCCGGTGGTTGCATGTTCGATTTCGACTTGCGCGCCGAAGAACACGGCTTCGCGATCCGCAGGTGCGGTCTCGACCACGCGCAGCGACTCCAGGCGCTTGGACAGATACCGCACGCGGCGGTCGATTTCGCCGAGCTGCTTCTTGCGATAGGTGTATTCGGCGTTTTCGGACCGGTCGCCTTCGGCGGCCGCGGCAGCGAGGGCTTTCACGACTTCGGGGCGGCGCACGCGCCAGAGCTCGTCGAGCTCGGCCTTCAGGCGCGCATGGCCCTCGCGCGTGATCAGCGCGGTGCCTTTCTCCCCGGGTGGCCGCCAGCGTCCCATCGCACTCCTTCGTTCCGAACGTCCGACGCTTATGCCAAGCTCGCGGCCAACGATCAAGGGCAACGGGTCCCGAATGCTCCTGCTGCCGCTGCATCGCCCGCTGACGCGCGCGACCTTTCCCGTGGTCACCGCGCTGCTGGTCCTGGTCAACGTGCTGGTGTTCTTCGGCGCGCAAGGAGGCGACCAGGCGCGCGTCGAACAGGCCCTGGCCGGCTACGTGCCCTCGCGCCTGGCGGAGATCGAATCGCCCGCATACGAACGATGGCTGATCGAACGGGGTGGGCGGGCCGGGGACCTCGCCGATTTCCGCGCGCTCGACGACGGCGCGGCGCGGCACGCATTCGTCGCGCAGCACACGCTGGTCGACCGCGAATTCGCGCCAGCGCTGCGCACCGGCCGCTTTTTCCCCGACCAGGCGACGGGCGACGAGTGGCGCCGCTTGCGCCCTGCTTACGACGCGCGCCTCGCATCGATCCGGACCCTGCGTTACCTGCTGCGCAGTTCGGAATTCGATCCCGTGCGGTTGGTGAGCTCCGCCTTCCTGCATGCCGACATCGGCCACCTGTTCGGAAACATGGTGTTCCTGATGATCATCGGCCTGCTCGTCGAGGGCGCGTTGGGGCCATGGCGGTTTTTCGGCGTGTACCTGCTCGGCGCGGTGGGCGCGAACCTGGCGTCGCTCGCCTTCCACTGGGGCGATGCGACCGCCGGGCTCGGTGCCTCGGGCGCGATCGCCGCGCTGATGGGGTGCTTCTGCCTGGTGTGGGGCACGCAGCCGGTGCGGTTCTTCTACTGGATCGGCGTGTGGTTCGACTACGTGCGAGCCCCTGCGTTGTGGTTGTTCCCGGCGTGGCTCGGGTGGGAAGTGTTCAACCTGCTGGTGCGCGAGGATTCGAACATCGCGTTCGAGGCGCATGCCGGCGGCCTCGTGTGCGGTGCGCTGATGGGTGCCGCGCTCGCGTCGACGGGCCAGGTGCGCACGGCGTTCATTCGCGACGTGGCGCCCGACGCGCCGGAAAACGACGATCGCTGGGAACGCGCGCAGCGCCACCTCGGGCGCATGCAGTTGGCCGAAGCCGATGCCCTGTTGTCGCAACTCGCGCGTGAGGCGCCGTGGCGCGTCGACGTACAGCTCGCGCGCTATCGCGTTGCGCGCAACGGCGGACGCAGCGACCAGGCGACGATTCGCGCATTGGAGGTTCTGTCGATCGACGCGCCCGACCTGGCCGGCGCGCGTGCGCAGGGTGACCTGCTTGCGGAACTGGATGCGCAGGCGAGCACCATTGCCTCGGACGTGCGCCTGGCTTTGGCCGCACGTGCGATCGCCTGCGGCGCACTCGACGACGCCGAGCGCGCCCTGCAACCGCTCACCGCCGACATCGCGCCGGACGTGCAGTCGCAACTGTGGTTCGACCTGGCCTTGCGCCATCGCGATGCCGGCGCGCAGGCGGCGCATGTCCGCTGCCTGCGCAGGATCGCGGATCGCCACCCGCAGCAACCGCAGGCGGCGAAGGCGCGCTTCCTTCTCGACAACGCCTGAGCGCGAACCGTGTTGCGCGTCAGGTCAAGGTGAGCGCTGCGTCGATCTTCTGCAGCAACGCCGGATCGCTCGTGCGTGTCCGTGCGCGTTCCAGCAACACCTTCGCTTCAGCGCCGCGGTGGAACCGCTCCAGCAGGATCATGGCCGCCGTCAGGCCCCATTGCGCGGACGACGCATCCCCCGGATGCGCATTGAACAGCGCGTGCAGCGCGTCGACCGCCAGTTGTGCCTGGCCGCCCAGGCGCGCCTGTTCGGCGAGCCGCGTGCCGTGTTCGGGCAACAGCGGGACGAATGCGGGATCGGTGTCGAGGCCTTCGCGCAGCAAACCCAGTGCCTTGCGGTCCTGCTTTTCCATCATCAGCTGGTGCAGGAACTGGCGCGCGTGTTCCTGCACCGCGTGCACGTCGCCGGCCTTCTGCAACAGGCGGCGATACAGTTCGTGCACTTCGGTCGACACCGCACGCGTGCGTACTTCCGTGCGCAGCAGCGCGATCGCCTCGGCCATGCGGCCTTCGCGAATCAGCGGCTCGGCTTGCGCGATGACGGCTTCGCCCGCGACCGCGCCGATCGGGCGCATGGCATCGGCCTGCAGCGAGGCCGGCTCGTAGCCGAGTGCGTCGTGCGCCTGGTAGATCAGGTAGCCCATTAGATGGAATGCGGAAAACAGGCCCCAGAACCCGAGCACCGTCGCCAGCCAGTTCGCGGCGAACGACGGCATCACGTGGCCCAGCCACGCGCCGGCGGTCACCGCACTGACCTGGATGACGAACAACAGGCCGACCACCGCCAGGTACGGCCAGCCCACGCGGCCGACGATCGAAAACGCCGTCGCCGGATTCAGCGCGCTCGACAGGCTGCCGGTCATCGCCAGGGTCATCGTGAGCGCGGGCTGCAGGAACACCAGCAGCGCGATGCCGCCGAACACCAGCAGCTTGCTCTTGGTGAGGATCAGCGCGAGCACCAATGCACCGAGCACGATCTGCAGCACGAGGAAGCGCCACACCACGCCGCTGTCGACGGTGAGGATCACTTCCGGCGGCTCCATGTCGCCATCGGCGGAGCGCCGCAGGATTTCGAAGGCGTACTTGTAGGCGGCCAGCCACATCGCCAGGCCGACCAGGAACCCGATGAAGGGGATCACGCGCGCGATCGCGAGGATCGCGAGCATCACCAGCGTGACGAGCGCGGCGCCGCGCAGCGGATACAGGATGATCGCGGGAATGCGTTGCCAGAACGGTTCCGGCGACATCGCCGCGTGCGGCGCGGAATTCATTGCGCGCTGCCTGCGCGGCGCAGCACCTGCGTGCCGTTCGCCGCCTTGAGGTGGTCGTTGTCGACCAGTTCGTAGACGCGGTCGTCTTCGGACTTCGCGTTCGGGTCCAGGCGGACGTGGCGCGCATCGGGTTCGAGCGACCACGTGCCGGTGCTCGCATCCGCTGCGTGCGTGCTCATCGCGTAAGTGCCGTCGGCGGCGAATCGCACTTCGACCGCATCGTCGGAGAACGATCCGGCGAATGCCTTCGCATCGAAGGTCGTGTGTTCGCCCGGCGCCGCGGATTCCGAAACGCCCACCGCGGTTGCGACCGTGACCGGCGCGGGTGCGTGCATCGTCGACGGCGACACGGCGGTGGCGGCCGGCGCGACCGGCGCGCTGTCCTCGCGCTTGCACGCGGACAACGCGAGCAGGGCCAGGGTGGGCAACAGGAGCGAGACGGACTTGCGCATGGAAATTCCCCCGAAGATTGGACTGTGCGTTTTCGTTCTGTCTGGAATCAGCGGCGCGAGCCGCCGAAGATGCTGCCGAGCACGCCGCGCAGGATCTGCCGCCCGATCTGGCTGCCGACGGTGCGTGCGGTCTGTTTCGCCATGGTTTCGACCATGCCTTGCCGCCGCTTGGTGCCGAACACGGCGTCCTTCACCGCTTGCCCGACGCCGGGTTCGTCGCGTTCGTCGTCCTCGCGCGACTTCGCCTTCGGTGCATCGACGCGTTCTGCAGCGGCCTGCGCATGCGCGGCGAGTTTTTCCGCCGCCGACTCGCGGTCGATGCGCGTGTCGTACTTCGCGCCGACCGGGCTGCCGGCGCGCACCGGCGCGCGTTCGGCGTCGGTGATCGCGCCCATGCGGCAATGCGGCGGCGCGATGAGCGTGCGTTCGACCGGCATCGGCACGGCGCGCGCGCCGTCGATGTCGTGCAGCGTGGAAACGAGTGCTTCGCCGACGCCGAGCGCGGAAATCGCCTTGCTCACGTCGAGGTTCGGATTGGCGACGAAAGTTTCCGCCGCAGTGCGCACGGCCTTCTGGTCGCGCGGCGTGAACGCGCGCAAGGCGTGCTGCACGCGATTGCCGAGCTGGCCGAGGATTTCGTCGGGCACGTCGTCGGGGAATTGCGAACAGAAATACACGCCGACGCCCTTCGAACGGATCAGGCGCACGACCTGTTCGACACGCTGGCGCAACGCGGGCGGGGCATCGTCGAACAACAGGTGCGCTTCGTCGAAGACGAACACGAGCTTGGGTTTGTCGAGGTCGCCCACTTCCGGCAGCGTCTCGAACAACTCCGACAACAGCCACAACAGGAAGCTCGAGTACAGCCGCGGCTTGAGCACGAGCTGCGCGGCGGCGAGGATGCCGATCACGCCGCGGCCCTCGGGCGTGGTGCGCATCAGGTCGGACAGCGCGAGCGCCGGCTCGCCGAAGAACTGGTCGGCGCCGTCCTGTTCCAGGCGAAGCAGTGCGCGCTGGATCGCGCCGATCGATTGCGCGCTGACCAGGCCGTAGGACGTGGAGATGTCCTTGCGTTCGTCGGCGACCACGCCGAGCAATGCGCGCAGGTCTTCCAGGTCCAGCAGCAACAGGCCGCGGTCGTCGGCGAGCTTGAAGACGATGTCGAGCACGCCCGACTGCGTGTCGTTGAGCTCCAGGATGCGCGCGAGCAGGGTGGGGCCCATCTCGCTGGCGGTCGTGCGCACCGGGTGGCCGAGTTTGCCGAACAGGTCCCAGAAGATGACGGGGTTCGCGGCGGGCGCGTAATTCGCCACGCCGATTTGCGCGGCGCGATCGATGACCTTCTGGTCCGGATTGCCGGCCAGCGCAAGCCCCGCGACGTCGCCTTTGACATCCGCGAGGAACACCGGGACGCCGATGCGCGAGAAGCCTTCGGCGAGCGTCATCAGGGTGACCGTCTTGCCGGTGCCCGTGGCGCCGGCGACGAGGCCATGGCGGTTGCCGTACCTGGGATCGAGCAACACCGGGCCGCCCTGGGGCGTGGTGACCGACTTGCCGACGAGGATGGGGTCCATGGGAGCGCCTGTTCAGTGTCGGTCGGTAGGTCGGCCGATTCTAGCCGTGCGTCGGCCACCGAAGGGCATTCCACGAACGGGTCCGCAGTTTCACGTCGCAGATGGGTTGCAGTGCAGCACGCACGCCGATACCTTCGACCGCACTTTCGCTCAACTTGTGCCATTTCGCATGTCCGATTCCGCTTCGCCGCGCCTTGCCGCACTTTGCTTCGCCACCGCCGTGGCGCTGGCCGCCGTCGTTTCGCCCGCGCACGCCGCGTCCAAGCGCGACCAGGCCGCCGTCGAGGCGTTGAACGCGCGCATGGGCGCGGCCGAACAGCGGTATCGCGGGGCGTTGGTGCGGATCGGCAACGCCGACCCTTCGGGCACGGCGGAGAGCGACGCGGCGCTGGAGGACATGGAGGACGTCATCGCCGCCTGCATGCAGCAAAAGGGTTGCTCCGTGCCGACGATGCTCGCCACCTACAAGCGGCTGCTGAAGTCGAAGGCCGACGGCGAAGCCCAGTCCGCGGACGACGATGTCGCCGCCGACGACGAGGGCGACGACCATGCGATCTCGGCGATCGCCGCAGACGTGCCGGAGGCTGCGCGCGCCGCGCAGTTGCTGTCGGACGACCATCGCTTCGACCAGATGGTGCAGTACAACCCGGCGGTGCAGGCCGGCATCCGCAAGTGGCTGACCGACATGCGCCCGGCGCTGATCGGCAGCTACGAGAACTACCAGTACATGCGTCACCTGATGTGGCCGGAGTTCCAGCGCGCGGGCCTGCCCGAAGCGCTGTTGTTCGGCATCATGGCGAAGGAATCCAACGGCAAGGTCCACGTCAGCTCGCGTGCGGGCGCCGCGGGGCCGATGCAGTTCATGTACGCCACCGGCAAGCGCTTCGGCCTCGGGCCGGACGGCACCGGCTTCGACACGCGCTTCGACGCGCGTTCTTCGGCCGAAGCCAGCGCCGCGTATCTCAACGAGCGCATGGGCCAGCTCAATCGCAGCATCGAGCTCGCGCTGGCGGCCTACAACGGTGGCGAAGGCCGCGCGTTGCGGGTTTACAACAACGCGAACGGGCAGGGCTTCTGGGACGCGTCGGTCTACAACCAGTTCCCGGCCGAAACGCGCGATTACGTGCCGATGGTCGTCGCCGCGGCGTGGTTGTTCCTGCATCCCAAGCAATACGGGCTCACCTTCCCGAAGGTCGATGCGAAGCCCGCGATGTTGAAGCTGACGCGTGCGGCCTCCATCTACGAGCTCACGATCTGCCTGGGCAACGGCGGCACGCGCGACGGTTACATGCGCGCCTTGCGCAACCTCAATCCGCGCTACGAGGCCGACAGCTGGCTCCCGGCGGGTGCGACGCTCAATGCGACGACGAAGATCGTCGGCCTGTACGGCCGCCACTGCGCGGACGGCGCGCGCGCCGACCTCGCGCATCAATTGGTCATGAGCGACGCGGCTTCGGCGGTGATGCGCAATGCCCCCATGGTCGCCGGCGCCGAGGATTCGGCACCGCGCCCGACGCCGGTCGCCTCGGCCGACACGCCCAAGCCTGCGAAGGCCGGCAAGTCGAGCAAGTACAAGGTCCGCGGCGGCGAAACCCTGACCGCGATCTCCAAGAAATTCTCCTGCGACATGCGCGAGCTCGCGCACGCCAACAGCATCAAGGCCCCGCGTTATTCGATTCGTCCGGGGCAGACGCTGAAGCTGGAAGGTTGTACGGCGGATTGAGGTTCGTCCTAGCCGTAAAGCGGTACGCAGAAACCTCTGCGAGTTTTTGGTGTCGCCGACACCAGAGTGGCGCAGCGTGCCGCCGCATTGGATGGCCTCATTGCTACGCAAGAGCTCACGCTTCGCAATTAGGCCCTCCAACGCGACGACCGCCGCGCACCTCGCATCCGGTTGCGCGACAGCACTTGTTGAGTGGATGCGTAGTTTGATCGGTGCGCGCCAACTGCCAGCACACCAGACGGGCGGCGCCTTGCCCGTCGAGGGCATCGCGGCATACGCGGTGCAATGTCCGCGCCAGCGCGATGCCCTCTCTCGGGCTTCGGCACCTTCGCGGCGAACTGAGAAGAACAGCTATGCAAGCGTCTGAGATCTTCGCCCTGAAAGCGACGTGCTGGTACGCCGAAGTGCAGGACCGGGCCCGCTAAGAGACGGACCCTCTCCCCAACCCCTCTCCCGAAGGGAGACGGGCGCCGCTTGCCCATCAGATCACTGCGAGGAACATCGCCTGCCAGAGGCGACGAAGCACGACGGTGCGCGCGCCGAGGTGGGCGATGTTCCGTCCGTCTGGTGTGCTGGCAGTCGGCGCGTGCATCAACCGCCGACGAATCCATTCACCAAATGCTGTCGCGAGACCCCCAACTGCCGAGCGCAGCGGTGCGTCGTGTTGGATGTCCCTTTGCGGAGTGTTTGCTTTTCACGGAGTCAAAAGGACATCCGACACGGCGTGCCGATGCGCCCATCTGGTGGGCACGCATCCAAACCAACGACGCTAAATCAGCGTCGCCAGCTTTTCGCCCAAAACCACCGCCCCCTGCGGCCGCAGCCCAGGCGCAAGTTCCGCCACACCCTTCGGCAACAGCACGATCACCGTCGACCCATAGTTGAACCGCGCCATCTCGGCGAAGCGCTCCAGCACGATCCCCTTGCCGCGCCAATCCTTGCGCACGATCGGCCCCCCGTACGGCGGAATCTCCACGCCGCTCCAAACAGTCTCCACGCCTGAAACCAACAACGCACCCACCATCACGCACGTCATCGGCCCGAAGTCCGTCTCGAAATGACAGACCAGGCGCTCGTTGCGCGCGAACAACCGCGACACACTGCCGACCGCATCCACGCCAACGCTGAACAACCGCCCCGGAATGTGCACCGTCTCCACCAACGTGCCCGTCCACGGCATGTGCACTCGGTGATAGTCACGCGGCGAGAGATACACCGTCGCGAACGCCCCGCCCAGGTAGGCCTTCGCCTTCTCCGCATCGCCCAGTAACTGCGCCGTGCTGAACCCGTGGCCCTTCGCCTGGAAGATGTGCCCAGGGTCCTCGTGCTCGGCATCCCCCGCGAACCCGATGTGTCCGCACTCGCTGATCCGCCCGTCGGCCGGCATCGACAACGCACGCGGATCGGGATCCGGCACGCGCGCCCCGGGGCGCAGCGCGCGCGTGAAGAATGCATTGAACGACGCATAGCGCGTCGCGTCCGGCTCCATGGCCTCCGACAGGTTCACGTCGAACTTGCGCACGACCGTGTCGATCAACCACTGCTTCGTGCGCGGATTCGTCGAGTAGGCGAGCTTGCGCGCCAGCGACGACAGGAACCGGTGCGGCAGGACGTAGGTGAGTGCGGTGATCGGTTGCATCGGCTCACCGTGCCACGGATGACGTGAGCGTCCGGAAATCGGTGGCGATCTCCTGCGGCACCAGCGGCGGCGAAATGATGCCGGCCATGCGGCCCTTCGGGTCGAGCACCGCAAGCGTGGCGCTGTGGTCGACGTTGTAACGATCCGTGGGCTGGCCTGCTTCCGCCGGGACCTTCATGAAAACCAGCGAGAGACTGCGCGCGAAGCCTTCGAGCGCGGGCAGGTCGCCGGTGGCGGCCAGCGTGTCGCGATGGAAGGCGTGCGCGTACTCGCCGGTGCGGATCGCGGTGTCGCGCTCGGGGTCGACCGAGACGAACAAGACGCGCGGCCGCAAGGAATCGGGCATCGATTCCCACTGCTTCTGCGCCACGCCCAGTTCAGCCAGCGTCGTCGGGCACACGTCGGGGCAATGGGTGAACCCGAGGAAGACGATCGTCCAATGCCCCTGCAGTTCGCCGGGGACCAGGCGCGTGCCATCGGACTGCTGCAGCGAAAAAGCGGGCAGCGTGCGCGGTGCCTGGAACAGGCGCACGGCCTTGGTTTGGGGGAGTGCGTTCGCGGCGGGGCGGGTGAACCAGCGATGCCCGGCCCACAGGCCGATGGCGGCGGCAAGCGCGACCACGAGGATCCAGGCGGTGGTGCGGTTGAACATGGGCAGGCTTTCCGTCGGGCGCCGCGTGGTGCGGCGCGAAGCGGTGGATGATACCGGGCGCGCTATCATGCACGGCCTCCTACGACCGCGGCCGCCGCCGCTCCGCCGCGCCCATGACCGACGAGCTGGCCACGATCATCGACCTGATCCGCTACGGCGCGAGCCGCTTCAACGCGGCCGGCCTGACCTTCGGACACAGCTACGACAACGCGCTGGACGAAGCCACGCAGCTCACGCTGCATGCGCTGCACCTGCCGCACGACCTCAGTCCGGTGTACGGCAATGCGCGCATCACCGAGGCGGAGAAGGAAGAAGTCCTGACCCTGTTCCTGCGCCGCATCGAGGAACGCATGCCGGCGGCCTACCTCACCGGCGAGGCCTGGTTCGCGGGCCTGAGTTTCAAGACCGATCGCCGTGCACTCGTGCCGCGTTCGCCCATCGCCGAGATGATCGAACATGGCTTCCAGCCGTGGCTGGGCGATCGCGAAGTGCGGCGCGCGCTCGACCTGTGCACGGGCTCCGGCTGCATCGCCATCGCGATGGGCCACTACAACCCGGACTGGCACGTCGATGGCGTGGACATCTCCGACGACGCACTCGCGCTCGCAAACGAAAACAAGGCGCGCCTGCACGCCGACAACGTCCGCCTGCTGAAGTCGGACCTGTTCTCCGGGCTGCAGGGCGAACACTACGACCTGATCGTGACCAATCCGCCGTACGTCACCAACGACGAAACCGACGCGCTGCCGAAGGAATACGCCTACGAGCCCGACCTCGGCCTGCGCGCCGGCGACGACGGCCTGGACCTGGCGCTGCAGATCCTGCGCGACGCGCCACTGCACCTGGATCGCGACGGCCTGCTGATCTGCGAAGTCGGCGAATCGGAAAAGGCGCTGTCGCACCTGTTGCCCGAACTTCCGCTCGCGTGGGTCGAATTCAAGGTCGGGCAGATGGGCATTTTCGTCGCCGAATGCAGCGACTTGATGCAGCACAACGCACGCATCCGCGAACTCGCCGACCTGCGCCGCCCGAGCCGCTGAGCCCGTGAACACCTTCGGCGAACTGCTCCGCGTCACCACCTTCGGGGAGTCGCACGGGCCGGCGATCGGCTGCGTGATCGACGGGTGTCCGCCCGGCATCTCGATCGCACCGGGAGATTTCGTCGACGACCTCGCGCGCCGCGCGACGGGCCGCACGCGCCACACGTCCCAACGCCACGAAGACGACGTCGTCGAAATCCTCAGCGGCGTGTTCGAAGGCCGCACGACCGGCACGCCGATCGCGCTGGTGGTGCGCAACATCGATGCGAAGTCGAAGGACTACGACGCCATCGCGCAAACCTTCCGCCCGGGGCACGCCGATTACACGTATTGGCAGAAGTACGGCCATCGCGATCCGCGCGGCGGCGGGCGCTCGTCGGCGCGCGAAACCACCATGCGGGTCGCCGCCGGCGTCATCGCCAAACGCTGGCTGCGCGAGAAGTTCGGCGTGCGCGTGCGCGGCTACCTGGCGCAGATCGGCGATGTCGTGCCGCGCGGCTTCGACTGGGACGTGGTCGAAGGCAACCCGTTCTTCTGGCCCGACACCGCGCAGGTCGCCGAGCTGGAGGCCTACATGGACGCGTTGCGCAAGTCCGGGGATTCGGTCGGCGCGCGCATCACCGTCGTCGCCGACGGCGTGCCGCCGGGTTGGGGCGAGCCGATCTACGGCAAGCTCGACGGCGAACTGGCCGGCGCCCTGATGTCGATCAACGCGGTGAAGGGCGTGGAGATCGGCGATGGTTTCGCGGTCGTCGCGCAGCACGGCAGCGAACATCGCGACGAGATCACGGCCGACGGCTTCCAGTCCAACCATGCCGGCGGCATCCTCGGCGGCATTTCCACGGGGCAACAGGTCATCGTGTCGGCGGCCTTCAAGCCGACCTCCAGCCTGCGGTTGCCGGCGCGCAGCCTCGACCTGGACGGCCAGCCCGTCGAAGTGGTGACGAAGGGTCGCCACGACCCCTGCGTCGGCATTCGCGCAACGCCCATCTGCGAAGCGATGGTGGCATTGGTGCTGATGGACCAGGCGCTGCGCCATCGCGCGCAATGCGGCGACGTCGGCGATGTTGCGCCGCGCATCAAGCCGGGCAAGGCCAAACGCTGAGTCCGCTCTTTTTTCGAACACAGAAGTACGGAACCCATGAACAAGTCACTCAAGGTCGCGATCGTCGGCGCTACCGGCGCCGTCGGCGAAACCATGCTGTCGATCCTGCACGAGCGGAATTTCCCCGTCGGCGAACTCATCGCGCTGGCCAGCGCGAAATCGGCGGGTTCGCGGGTGAAATACGGGCATCGCGACGTCGTGGTGCAGGATCTTGCGACGTTCGATCCGAGCGGCGTGGACATCGCGTTGTTCTCCGCGGGCGGTGCGACGTCGAAGGAATACGCGCCGAAGTTCGCCGCCGCCGGCGCCGTGGTGATCGACAACTCCTCGGCCTTCCGCTACGACGACGACGTGCCGCTGGTGGTGTCGGAAGTGAATCCCGACCAGGTGCGCAAGCGCCCGCGCGGCATCATCGCCAACCCGAATTGCTCGACGATGCAGATGCTCGTCGCGCTCGCGCCGATCCATCGCAAGGTGGGCATCGAACGCATCAACGTGGCCACGTACCAGTCGGTTTCCGGCGGCGGGCGTTCGGCGATGGAGGAACTCGGGCGGCAGACGGCGGGCATCCTCAACTTCCAGGAACCCGATCCCCAGCGCTTCCCGGTGCAGATCGCCTTCAACCTGATCCCGCACATCGACGACTTCCAGCCCAACGGCTACACCAGGGAAGAGATGAAGCTGGTGTGGGAGACGCGCAAGATCCTGGGCGACGACAGCGTGCGCGTGAACCCGACGGCGGTGCGCGTGCCGGTGTTCTTCGGGCACTCCGAGGCCGTGAACGTCGAGACGCGCGAGAAGATCACGGCGGCGGAAGTGCGCGCCATGCTGCGCCAGGCGCCCGGGGTCGAGGTCGTGGACGAACCCGTGCCGGGCGGCTATCCGACGCCGGTGACGCATGCCTCGGGCCGGGACCCTGTCTACGTGGGTCGCATCCGCGACGACGAATCCCACCCGCGCGCCGTCAATCTGTGGATCGTTTCGGACAATATCCGCAAGGGCGCCGCGCTGAACGCGGTGCAGATCGCCGAGTTGGTCGCAGACGAGCGCTGATTGCGTTGTAGCTGGGGGAGGCCGCGCGCATTGCCAGTGGCAAGCGTGCGCGGCTACAGTCTTTCGAAGGCCTGAGGGGAGAAGGGCATGACACTTCGACGCATCGCGCTGGCGATCGCCCTGGCCGTTGCGGCCGGGCCGGCCGCCGCGCTGGGCCTTGGCCAGATCCAGGTGAAATCGAAAGTCGACCAGCCGTTGCTGGCCGAAATCCCCATCGTGTCCAGCGATCCGGGCGAGCTCGAGCAGCTCCAGGCGCGCCTGGCCTCGCCGGACACCTTCCGCCGCATCGGCCTGGAGCCGCCGAGCGGCGCCGCCGCCGACCTCCAGTTTTCCGTCGCGCTCGATGATCGGGGCCGCCCCGTCATCCGCGTGACCAGCACTGCGCCGGTCAGCCAGCCGCTGGTGACCTTCCTGGTCGAAGTCGACTGGGGCAGCGGCCGCCTGGTCCGGGAATACTCGGCGCTGCTCGACACGCCGCGCACCGTGGCCGCGCCTGCGCAGCCGTCGATCCAGGCGCCGAGCGTGGCGCCGTCCAACGTCATCGAGCGTCCGGTGGCCGCCGCGCCACAACCGGCGGCGCAACCCGAACCAGCGCCGCCGCCTGCAGAGCCGGCACCCGCCGAGCCCGCGCCGGCCGACACCGATGCCGTCGCAACCCGACCGCCGCCGGCGCCGGAACCCGCGCCCGTCGCGGCGCCTGCCGACACGCCGGCGCCCACGCCGGCCGACCGCATCGCGGTGCGCGACGGGCAGACGCTGTCGGGCATCGCCGGCCAGGTCATGCAGCGCGGTTACACACTCGACCAGACCATGCTCGCCCTGTTGCGGGCGAACCCGGACGCCTTCATCCGGGGCAACGTGAACCTGTTGAAGTCCGGTGCGGTGCTCCGCGTCCCGCCGGCGCAGGACGCCGCGCAACTCGCGCCGGCCGAAGCCGCGGCGGTGGTGCGCGACCATCTCGAACAATGGCGCGCGCTGAGTGCGCCCGCGCCACAACCGGCGAACGTCGCGGCGGAAGCAACGCCGGCGAACACCGCGAAAACTGCTGGCACGGCCAAGGGCGCGAGCCCGCGCGTGGCCGGCGCACGCCTCGAAATCGTGCCGCCCGTCCAGGCCGGCGCGAAAACCCCGGGATCACGATCCGGCGCAAGCGCCGGAGGCGAGGGCGACATGCTGCGACAGCAGGAACTGAACCAGGCGAAGGAAGACCTCGCAGCGCGCGATGCCGAAGTGCAGGAGCTCAAGTCCCGCGTCGCGGAACTGGAGAAACTGCAGAACGACCAGTCGGCACTGATCGCGATGAAGGACAGCAAGCTGGCCGCCGCCGAGCAACGCCTCGCGCAATCCAACGCCGCAGCGACCAAGGTGGCGACGACCACCGCCACGACCACCGCGCAGCAACCCGTGCAACCGTCCACGCCCGCGTGGCTGTGGGGTGGCGCCGGCCTGCTCGTGCTCGGCGTGCTCGCATGGTTGTTCACCCGCCGCCGCACGCCGCGCGCGGAACCGCGCCGTGTCTACGACACCGAAGCGCTCGCTGCCGGTATTCCCGGCGCCAACGACGTCGCACCGCGCCCGGCGCCCGCCGCGGAGAAGCGCGCCGAACCCGAACCCGAACCCGAACCCGAACCGGCCCCCACGTTCTCCGAACCCGCGCCGCGCACGAAGGCCCCCGCGCCGCATTGGACCTCCGCGCCCGCCACGCTCGGCACCGCGCCCACGTGGCACGGCGGCGCGCAGTCCGAGGACACGGCCGTCGCCGAGCCGCAGACCGCCAAGCAGCAGCTCGAACTGGCGCGCGCCTACCTCGACATGGGCGACGACGACGCCGCGCGCGTGATCCTGCGCGAAGTGCTCGACGGTCGCGATCCCGCCGCACGCGACACGGCCGCGCGCATGTTGCGCGAGCTGTGATGCGCGCGATGACCTGTTGATGTCCCCGGGTTGATGGCGCGCTTCGCGCTCGGCGTCGAATACGACGGCGGCGACTTCCTCGGCTGGCAGCGCCTCAGCAAGCCGGGCGTCGCCGGCGATGAAACCGTGCAGCAGGCGCTGGAAACGGCGCTGTCCTTCGTCGCGAATACGCAGATCGACACGGTCTGCGCCGGACGCACCGATGCCGGCGTGCACGCGGCCTGCCAGGTCGTGCATTTCGAAACCGATGTGCAGCGCGATCCCCGAGGTTGGATGCTCGGTGCCACCTCGCGCCTGCCGGCCAGCATGAGCGTGCGCTGGTGCGTGCCCGTGGCCGACGATTTCCACGCGCGCTTCTCCGCGGTCGCGCGGCGTTACCGCTACCGCATCCTCAACCGTGCCGTGCGCCCGGCGCTGGGCCGGCAATACGTGACCTGGGAGCGCTTGCCCCTCGACGTGGGCGCAATGCATGCCGCGGCGCAGGCCCTGGTCGGGGAGCACGATTTCAGCGCATTCCGCACTGTCCATTGCCAGGCGCCGCACGCGCGGCGCGACCTGCAGGCCATCACTGTCGAGCAGGCTGCCGATGAGGTTTGGATCGATGTGAGGGCGAATGCATTCCTGCATCACATGGTCCGCAATATCGTCGGCTCCCTGGTCCCGGTCGGACGTGGCGAACAGCCGCCGGCCTGGATCGCCGAGTTGTTGGCCGGACGCGACCGGAATCTCGCCGGCCCCACCGCGCCGCCCACCGGGCTGTGCTTCCTCGGTCCCGTCTATCCCGGCCTGTTCGGCCTGCCCGACGAGGTGAGCGCTTGAGCAAGACGTTGTTTCGCACGCGTATCAAGTTCTGCGGCATGACCCGCGCGGGCGACGTGCGCCTGGCCAGCGAACTGGGCGTGGACGCCGTCGGCTTCGTTTTCGCCGAAGGCAGCCCGCGCCGCCTGCAGCCCGAGGAAGCCCGCGCGATGCGCAACGCGATGGAGCCGCTGGTCGACGCGGTGGCGCTGTTCAAGGACAACGCCGCCGACGAAGTGCGCGCCGTCCTCAAGCAGGTGCGTCCGAGCGTGCTGCAGTTCCACGGATCGGAGGACGACGCCTTCTGCAAGAGCTTCGGCGTGCCCTACATCAAGGGCATCCCGATGCGCGGCCTCGACCCGGCCCAGCGCGCCCAGCACGCGATCCAGCTGCTGACGAAGTTCCCCACGGCATCGGCGTTCCTCTTCGACGGCCACGCCGAGGGCCAGCAAGGCGGCACGGGCGCGGTGTTCGACTGGTCGACCGTGCCCACCGGGCTCGGCAAGCCCTTCGTCCTGGCCGGCGGCCTGCGCCCGGACAACGTGTTCGACGCGGTGATTTCGACGCTGCCGTGGGGCGTGGACGTGGCCTCCGGGATCGAAACCGCCCCCGGGATCAAGGACGGCGATAAGATGCGTCGTTTCGTCGAAGAAGTCCGTCGTGCCGACTGCCACCCAGACTGAGCCTGCAAACCCCGGCTCCGCGCTGATCGATTTCAGCAACACCCCCGATCCGACCGGCCATTTCGGCCGCTACGGCGGGCGGTTCGTGGCCGAAACCCTGATCGGCCCGCTGGACGAGCTGGCCGCCGCCTACGACGCGGCACGCGTGGACCCGGCGTTCATCGCCGAATTCGAACACGACCTCAAGCATTACGTCGGCCGCCCCAGCCCGATCTACGAAGCCACGCGCTTGTCCGAAGATGTGGGCGGTGCGCGCATCCTGCTCAAGCGCGAAGATTTGAACCACACCGGCGCGCACAAGATCAACAACACCATCGGCCAGGCGCTGCTCGCGCGCCGCATGGGCAAGCGGCGGATCATCGCGGAAACCGGCGCCGGCCAGCATGGCGTCGCTTCGGCGACGGTGGCCGCGCGCCTGGGCCTGGAATGCGTCGTCTACATGGGCGCGACGGACATCGAGCGCCAGAAGATCAACGTGTATCGCATGCATTTGCTCGGCGCGAGGGTCGTGCCGGTGACCAGCGGTTCGCAAACGCTCAAGGACGCGCTGAACGAAGCGATGCGCGACTGGGTGACCAACGTCAGCGACACGTTCTACATCATCGGCACCGTTGCAGGCCCCGATCCGTATCCGCGCATGGTGCGCGATTTCAACGCGGTCGTCGGCCGCGAAGCGCGCGCGCAGATGCTTGCCGACTACGGCCGCCTGCCGGATGTCGTCACCGCGTGCGTCGGCGGCGGCAGCAACGCGATCGGCATCTTCCACGCCTTCCTCAACGACCGCGCGGTGCGCATCGTCGGCGCCGAAGCGGCGGGCGAGGGCATCGAAACGGGCCACCACGCCGCCTCGCTCGGAGCGGGGCGCCCCGGCGTGCTGCACGGCAACCGCACCTACGTGCTGTGCGACGACGACGGCCAGATCGTGGAAACGCATTCGGTGTCGGCGGGCCTTGACTATCCGGGCGTCGGCCCCGAACACGCTTTCCTGAAGGACACCGGCCGCGCGCATTACGTCGGCATCACCGACGACGAAGCGCTGGCCGCCTTCCACCAACTCGCGCGCACCGAGGGCATCCTCGCGGCGCTCGAATCCAGCCACGCCGTCGCGCAAGCCATGAAGCTCGCGCGGGGAATGCCGCGCGATGCGATCGTGCTGTGCAACCTGTCCGGCCGCGGCGACAAGGACGTGCACACCATCGCCGCGCGCGACGGTCTTTCTTTCTGAACCTTGCCAGGAGCAAACACCCCATGACCGACGAAACCAACACCGACGCCCAGGCCCAGGCCGACGAGCAGCAGAACCAGCTCGACCCGAAATTCTTCCAGGTGGTCAACGAATACCTGGAACTGACCAACAAGCAGTCCAAGGAACACGGCCTGAAGCGCATCAGCATGGCCTCGCTGTACGCGGCCGCGCGCTTCAACGTGCACACCTTCATGGGCGCCTCGGGCGCGAATGTCGCCAACGAGCGCCAGGACTTCCTCAACTACATGACCAAGCTGTATCGCACGATGCTCAACGAGCACCTGGACGGCCTGGGCCATGAGCGCGGCATCGACGTCGGTGCCTCGGAACTGCAGGCCGAACTGGCGCGCCAGGCCGCCGCCAGGGCCGCGCAGGACACCACCGTGCAGGACCAGCCGAACGCGTGAGCCGGCTCGTCGACACCTTCGACGCCCTGCGCGCACGCGGGCGCAAGGCGCTGGTGCCGTTCGTCACCGCGGGCGATCCCGCGCTCGACGCGACGGTGCCGGTGCTGCATGCGCTCGTCGCGGCGGGCGCGGACGTGCTCGAACTCGGCGTGCCGTTCTCCGACCCGATGGCGGACGGCCCCGTGATCCAACGCAGCTCGGAACGCGCGCTCGCGCGCGGCGCCGGGCTGTCGTACGTGTTCGAAACGGTGCGCGCGTTCCGCGAAACCGATGCGGCCACGCCGGTGGTCCTGATGGGATATCTGAATCCCGTCGAGATCCGCGGCGTCGAACGATTCGCGAGCGATGCGTCGAAAGCGGGCGTCGACGGCGTGTTGCTCGTCGACCTCCCGCCGGAAGAAGCCGGCGACCTACGTGCGGCGTTGGACAGCAACGGCGTCGCGCTGATCCTCCTTGCGTCGCCGACGACGCCAGAAGCGCGCCTGCGTCGACTGTGCGACGACGCGCAGGGGTATCTGTATTTTGTGAGCTTCGCCGGCGTGACCGGCGCCGACCGGCTCGATGCCGGCGCCGCGTCCGAACGCCTGCAAGCGCTGCGCAAGCAGGCGAAGGTCCCGGTGCTCGCCGGTTTCGGCATCAAGGACGCCGCATCGGCGGCCGCGATGGCCGAACACGCAGACGGCGTGGTGGTGGGCAGCGCGCTGGTCGCGGCGCTCGCCGGGGCCACCGATCCGCCCGCCGAAGCCACGCGTTTCCTGGCGCCGCTGCGCGCCGCGCTCGACGCCGCACCCGGTGCGCGGGCCGCATAGCCCGTCGCATTGCCCTCGCGGGACGCTGCGCTAGACTGCCGCGCCTGCGAGACCGCAAGTCCCCCATCCCTTTCCAGCACCACTGAACGGAAGATCGCCACGTGTCCTGGCTGAAGAAACTGATGCCCTCGCGCATCCGCACCGAAGGCGGCAACAAGCGCAGCGTGCCGGAAGGCCTGTGGGAAAAGTGCGACAAGTGCGGGTCGGTGCTGTATCGCCCGGAGCTCGAGGAAAACCTCGAGGTTTGCCCGAAGTGCGGCCACCACATGGCGATCCGCGCACGTGCGCGCCTCGCCTCGTTGTTCGACCCGGGGACGACGGGAATCGAGATCGGCGCCGAGCTCGGTCCGACCGACGTGCTGAAGTTCAAGGACCAGAAGAAATATTCCGACCGCATCAAGGCCGCGCAGAAATCGACCGGCGAGCGCGATGCGCTCGTGGCGATGGAAGGCAAGCTGAAGGGGCGCGATCTCGTCGCCGCTTCGTTCGACTTCGCCTACATGGGCGGTTCGATGGGTTCGGTCGTCGGTGAGCGCTTCACCCGCGCCGCAGAACGCGCGCTGGCCTTGCGCGCACCCTTCGTGTGCTTCTCCGCCAGCGGCGGCGCGCGCATGCAGGAAAGCCTGTTCTCGCTGATGCAGATGGCCAAGACCTCCGCGGCGCTCGCGCGCCTGCGCGACGCCGGCGTGCCGTACATCTCGGTGCTCACGCATCCGACCACCGGCGGCGTGTCGGCCTCCTTCGCGATGCTGGGCGACATCAACATCGCCGAACCGGGTGCGCTGATCGGCTTCGCCGGACCGCGCGTGATCGAACAGACCGTGCGCGAGAAATTGCCGGAAGGCTTCCAGCGCCCCGAATTCCTGCTCGACCACGGCGCGATCGACCAGATCTGCGACCGCCGCGAAATGCGCGACCGCATCGCGCACCTGGTCGCGATGATGCAGAAACAACCCGAGCCGGCGAACGACCCGGAGACCATCGCTTGAGCCGCCGCTATTTCGGCACCGATGGCATCCGCGGCCGGGTGGGCGAGGGCGCGATTTCCGCGGACTTCGTCCTGCGACTGGGCAACGCCTACGGCCTGGCGCTGCGCGAGGCGCAACGGCAATCGCTTCGCGAATGGCGCAAGCCTCTGGTCATCATCGGCAAGGACACGCGGATCTCGAATTACATGTTCGAAGCCGCGCTCGAAGCGGGCCTGGTGGCCGCGGGCGTCGACGTGCAGCTCGTGGGCCCGATGCCCACGCCGGCCGTCGCGCACCTGACGCGCTCCCTGCGCGCCGACGGCGGCATCGTCATTTCCGCCTCGCACAATCCGCACCACGACAACGGCATCAAGTTCTTCTCGGCCGAAGGCGAGAAGCTCGACGACGCGACCGAACTCGCGATCGAAGCCGCGCTCGATCAACCCTTCACGACCGTCGCGTCGGAGAACCTGGGCAAGGCCTTGCGCACGCGCGGCGCGGTGGAGCGTTACGTCGAGGCTTGCAAGAACTCGGTGCCCAAGGGCTTCGACCTCACCGGCCTGCAGATCGCGATGGATTGCGCGAACGGCGCGACCTACCAGATCGCGCCGCTGGTGTTGCGCGAGCTCGGCGCGCGCGTGGATGCGATCGGGATCGATCCGAACGGGTTGAACATCAACGACGGCGTGGGTTCCACGCATCCCGAATCGCTGGTCGCGCACCTGCGCGCCACGAACGCGGACATCGGCATCGCCTTCGACGGCGACGGCGATCGCGTGCTGTTCGTCGCCGACGACGGCACGATCTGCGACGGCGACGACCTGCTGTACATCCTCGCGACCGACTGGCAGGACAGCGGCCGCCTGCGCGGCCCGATGGTCGGCACGCTGATGACCAACTACGGCCTGGAACGCGCGCTGGGCGAACGCGGCATCGCGTTCCTGCGTTCGAAGGTCGGCGACCGCTACGTCCACCAGATGCTGGTCGAGCACGAAGGCGTGCTGGGCGGCGAGGCGTCGGGCCATCTGCTTTGCCTGGATCGCGCGAGCACCGGCGACGGCATCGTCAGTGCGCTGCAGGTGCTCGAAGTCCTGCGTCGCCGCGGCCTGACCTTGCGCGAAGCACTCGCCGGCATGCGCAAGGTGCCGCAGAAGACGGTCAACGTGCAGCTCGCAGCGGGGGCCAAGCCGGTCGAACAAGCCTCGGTGCAAGCCGCGCTCGCCGAAGCGCAATCGGCCGTTGCAGGCCGCGGTCGCGCGTTCCTGCGGCCATCGGGCACCGAACCGGTCGTGCGCGTCACGGTCGAAGCCGACGACGACGCACTCGTCCGCAGCACCCTGGAAAAACTGGCCGACGCCGTGCGCGCGGCCGCGCAATAACCGACGAACCCGCAGATGACTTCCGAAACCCGCATTCCCACGCTCGATATCGCGCGCTTCACGCATCCCAAAAGCCCCGAAGACCGCGACGCGTTCGTTGCGCAGTTGGGCAACGCCTACCGCGAGTGGGGTTTTGCAGGGATCCGCAACCACGGCATTCCGCAGGACCTGATCGACCGCGCGTACGACGTGTTCCAGCGTTACTTCGCGTTGCCCGAACAGACCAAGCGCCAATATCACCTCGCCGGTGGCGGCGGCGCGCGCGGCTACACGCCCTTCGGCGTGGAAACTGCGAAGGGCGCGCAACATCACGACCTCAAGGAGTTCTGGCACATCGGCCGCGAAATCCCACGCGACCATCATTGTGCCGACGTGATGCCCGCCAATCCGTGGCCCGCGGAAATCCCGGAGTTCCGCGAGGTGGGCTACGGCCTGTACCAGGCGCTCGACAAGCTCGGCGCGCAGGTGCTCGCGGCGCTCGCGTTGCACATCGGGTTGCCTGAAGACTATTTCGTCGACAAGACCAATTACGGCAATTCGATCCTGCGGCCGATCCACTATCCGCCGATCACCACGCCCGACATCCCGAACGTGCGCGCGGGCGCGCACGAGGACATCAACCTGATCACCCTGCTGGTCGGCGCGAGCGCCGCGGGCCTGGAAGTGAAGTCGCGGACGGGCGAGTGGGTACCGTTCACCTCGGACGCGGACACCATCGTCGTCAACATCGGCGACATGTTGCAGCGCCTGACCAACCACGTGTATCCCTCGACGACGCACCGCGTGGTCAACCCACCGGGCGAACTCGCGCGCCAGCCGCGCTATTCGACGCCCTTCTTCCTGCACCCGAATCCCGATTTCCTGATCGACGTGCTGGATTCGTGCGCGACCGCCGAAAATCCCTCCCGCTATCCCGAGGCGATCACGGCGCAGGCTTACCTGGAAGAGCGGCTGCGCGAAATCAAGTTGAAGTGATTACCTGCCGCGGAACCTGCGCTTGCTGATCGATGAAAGCAGCGCGCGGAACAACTTGACCTGCATCCGCTGCTTGAACGAGCCCGCGCCCGGGATGCGATCCATCGGCGCCACGCGCTCGGCGCGGACGGCGCGATTGTCGGCGAGCAATGCGGCGGCCGGTTGCGTCGAAGGCACCGCGCGCAGCACGTATTGGAAGGCATGACGCGAATCGGCGTCGTCGAGCAACTCGACGAGCGTCATCAGTTCGGGTGAAAGCTGCATGCCGTAGTCGGCATCGACCTTGTGCATCGGCACCACGACTTCGTACAGGCGTTCCAGGCGCAACCCGGCGTCGGCGAGGAGTTGCGCGATCGTGCCGCGGGTGAAGAAGCGCAGGTGCGTGTGGTCGAGGATGCCGTGTTGCGCGTAGTCCCAACGGCCGTCCAGCAGCATCGCGCGGACGCTGCCGTGCGCGATGTTCGGCAGGCTGATCGCCACGCCGCCACCGTCGCGCAAGTGGCGCACGGCGGCGCGAAGGGCGGCGGCAGGATCGACGAGATGTTCGAGGACGTCGCCGAACAGCAGGGTGTCGAAGCGCGCGTCGGGATGCGTGGCGAGGAAATCCTCGAGGCCGCCGTTCCAGACTTCGCTCAACACGCGTGAGGCCGCCTGCGCCGCGGCCGGATCGGGCTCGACGCCGACGACGCGGTGGCCGCGCGCGACGAGCGAGGCGCCGAGATAGCCCGATGAGCAACCGACTTCGAGCATGTCCAGGTGTGCGCGCCCATCGGCGATGGCGAGCTCGTGGAGCAGGGTATGCGAGTTGTTGCGTGCGGCAAGATCGATGGCCGACTCGTACTTGATCGTGGCGGTCATGCCTTGGCCATCCAGAAAAACACCGCGGCCATGCGTTTTTCCGCGAGGTCGCGTCCGTGGTACGCCGTCGCGCTGTGCAGCAGGTTCGCGCGATAGAGCAGCAATCGATTGAATCGGTGGGCGACGCTCACGTCCTCGACGAAGGAATCGGGCGCGACAAAACGGGTGCGTAGCGCTTCGACCAGGGTTTGATGCGGCGGCATGACGCTGTTGCCGCCACGTTGCCCGCCCGGGAGACGCTGGCGGAAGAACGTCGTGCCGCAGTCGTCCGGCACCGACGGGTTGAGATAGAGCACCGCGGCGAACCGGCACAATGCGCGCGAATCGGTGTGGGGCCGTGCCTCGCATTCGTCGGCGCCGACGACCTGGATGCAGTTGTGGTTGAGGTGCGCGCCATCCGGCGCGGTTTCCACCCAGAGCTTTTCGACGCCCGTGGCCTTGCGCACCAGCGTATCGACGATGTCCAGTTCGCCGGCCAGCAGGCCCGGCATCACGCGCATGCCCGGCCAGGATTCGGGTTTGTGCGGGTAACCCTCGATCCAGTCGGTGCGCGCGAGCGTGCGTGCGCGCACGGCGTCGGGGTCGGGGAGGACATCGTCGAACACCCAGTAGTCGCGTCCCTCGGTGGGCTTGCGATAAGGCAGGACGGGAAGCGATGGGCGTGCGGGCGGGAGGAGCGTCGACATGGGCCGATCATAACGGGCGGCCTCCGGGCGCGCCGCTGCGATAGACTTCCGCGCTTCGAGGGTCGTTCCCGGAAGGCAGCACATGCGGCGCAGGATCGTGGCGGGCAACTGGAAACTGCATGGCGATCGCAACTTCGCGTGCGCGCTGGTGGAAGAGATCGCGTGCGTCGCGCCGGTGGCGGGCGTCGAACGGGTGGTGCTGCCGCCGCTGCCCTACCTGGGCGAGCTGGCCGAACATTTCGACGCGCGCGGGGTGTCCTTCGGGGCGCAGGACGTCAGCGTGAACGAGAAGGGCGCCTACACCGGCGAGGTGTCGGCCGCGATGCTGCTCGACGTCGGCGCGAAGTACGGCCTGGTGGGCCATTCCGAGCGGCGCCAATACCACGGCGAGAACAGCCGGCTGGTCGCGCAGAAGTTCTTCGCGGCCAAGCGGGCAGGGCTCATCCCGATCCTGTGCGTCGGCGAATCCCTCCGCGAGCGGGAAGCGGGCCAGACCGAATGGCGCATCGAGGAACAGCTGGAGCCGATCTTCGTGCTCGGCGGCCCCGAGGCCCTGGACGGCGCGGTCATCGCCTACGAGCCGGTCTGGGCGATCGGAACCGGCCGTACGGCCACCCCGGAGCAGGCCCAGGCGGTCCATGCGTTCATTCGTGGCGAGGTCGCTTCGCGCTCTGCTAACATTGCCGGCTTGCTGCCCATACTCTACGGCGGCAGCGTGAAGCCCGACAACGCGAAGGCGCTGTTCTCGCAGCCCGACGTCGACGGCGGGCTGGTGGGTGGCGCCTCCCTCGTCGCCCGTGATTTCCTGGCCATCGCAGACGCGGCGGCCTGAGCCAAAGGCAGAGTTCCTTCCCGATGTTGATGACGATCCTCAACGTGCTGTACGTGCTCATCGCGATCGCGATGATCGTGCTCATCCTCATGCAGCGCGGCGCGGGTGCGCAGGCCGGTTCCGGTTTCGGCGCGGGTGCGTCGGCGACCGTGTTCGGTTCGCGCGGCGCAGGCAACTTCCTGTCGAAGAGCACCAAGTGGCTCGCGATCACCTTTTTCTGCATCGCCCTGTTCATGGGCTGGCACTTCACGCACGCCATGCGGGCGCCGGCCGAAGCGCAGAAGGCGCAGACCGATCTCGGCCTGATGTCGGGCGTGCCCTCGGCCCCGGCCGCGCAGCCGCCGGCCAACGCGGCCGTGCCTGCGGCGCCCGCCGCCAACACGGCAGCCCCCGCGGCCAACGGCGCGGTGCCCGTGGCACCGGCCCCGGCGACGACGAAATAACGGCGCAAGCCTTCGCACACGGATTGTTACGACATACAATGTCGAACTCCGCAGCGCGCGATGCGCGATGCGGGACCTGATTGCCCAGGTGGCGGAATTGGTAGACGCACTACCTTGAGGTGGTAGCGGCTTAGGTCGTGGGGGTTCGAGTCCCCCCTTGGGCACCAAACAAAACAACCCGCCTTGCGCGGGTTTTTTTGTACTCGAAAGTCCACCAAGGCTGGTTGTCTTCGTGCACGGCCCGTTACAATAGCCGGCTCGTGCGAGCCCCCTGCCCACGAGCGAATCAAGAGGTGCGAGCGTGCTGGCTGAATATCTGCCGACCCTGCTGTTCCTGATCGTCGCCCTCGGCATCGGTGTCGCCCTGATCGTCGTGGGCAACGTGCTCGGGCCCAAGCGCCCCAGTGCGGAAAAACTCTCGCCTTACGAGTGCGGCTTCAACGCATTCGAAGACGCGCGCATGCAGTTCGACGTGCGCTATTACCTCATCGCGATCCTGTTCATCGTCTTCGACCTGGAAATCGCGTTCGTCTTCCCGTGGGCCCTGGTGTTCCGCGAGCTCGGCCTGTTCGGCCTGGTGGAGATGGGCGTGTTCCTCGCGCTGCTCGTGATCGGTTTCGTCTACGTCTGGAAGAAGGGTGCACTCGAATGGGAGTGATCCAAACTGTCTCGGGGTTGATGCACAACCCGCTGCCGGAAGATCGCGTCGGCGACATCCTGCGGCCCGAAGGCGAGAATCCGCTGCTCGAGCAGGGCTTCGTCACCACGAGCTTCGACGCGCTGTGGAATTGGGCGCGCACCGGTTCGATGTGGCCGATGACCTTCGGCCTGGCGTGCTGCGCGGTGGAAATGATGCACGCCGGTGCCGCGCGCCTGGACCTGGACCGCTACGGCGTCGTGTTCCGTCCCTCGCCGCGCCAGTCCGACGTGATGATCGTGGCCGGCACGCTGGTCAACAAGATGGCGCCGGCGCTGCGCAAGGTCTACGACCAGATGCCCGACCCGAAGTGGGTCATCTCGATGGGCAGCTGCGCCAACGGCGGCGGTTACTACCACTATTCCTACGCGGTCGTGCGTGGTTGCGATCGCATCGTCCCGGTCGACATCTACGTGCCTGGCTGCCCGCCGACGGCCGAAGCGCTGGTCTACGGCATCCTGCAGTTGCAGAAGAAGATCCGCCGCAACGAGTCTTCGCCGTTCTCGACCAAGCAAGAAGCACCGCGCGATCCGTCCGGCAAGCAGGGCGCCACCGCATGAGCACCGCCTTCGTCGAGCGCCTGCGCGCGCACTTCGCCGATGCACGCTTCGATGGCGCGGTCGTCACCGTCGCCGTGCCGCGCAACGAAGTCACGCTCGAAGTGCCGCCCTCGGCGTGGCACGCCGCGTGCGCCGACCTGCGCGATACCTTCGGTTTCGAACTGTGCATGGACGTCTGCGGCGTGGACTACCTCGGTTACGGCAACGACGAGTGGGACACCACCGACGTGTCGTCCGAAGGCTTCAGCCGCGGCGTCGAAGGCCGCGGCCCCGGCCGCTTCAAGTGGGGCGAACAACCCAGCGGCCTGCAGGAAGAACCCGCGCCAAACCGCCGTTTCGCAGTCGCCGCGCACCTGATGTCGATGCAGCACAACCAACGCGTGCGCGTGCGCACGTTCGCCGCCGACGATGCACTGCCGGTTGTGCCGTCCATCGTCGACCTGTGGCCGGGCGTGAACTGGTTCGAACGCGAAGCCTTCGACATGTTCGGCATCCTGTTCGAAGGGCATCCGGACCTGCGCCGCATCCTCACCGACTACGGTTTCGTCGGCCATCCCTTCCGCAAGGATTTCCCGCTGATCGGCAACGTCGAGGTCCGGTACGACAACGAGCGCCAGCGCGTGGTGTACGAGCCCGTCACGTCCGTCGAGCCGCGCGTGGGCGTGCCGCGCGTGATCCGCGACGATGCGCGCTACGCCACCGCCGCCGGCGAAGAAAAGGAGGCGCGCAAGTGAGCGCCCAGATCCTGCCGTCCGTCGCGAAAACCTCGGGCCTGCACAACGCCGAGATCCGCAACTACACGCTCAACTTCGGCCCGCAGCACCCGGCCGCGCACGGCGTGCTGCGCCTCATCCTCGAGATGGACGGCGAAATCGTGCAGCGCGCCGATCCGCACATCGGCCTGCTGCATCGCGGCACCGAGAAGCTCACCGAATCCAAGCCCTTCAACCAGTCGATCGGCTACATGGATCGCCTGGATTACGTCTCGATGATGTGCAACGAGCACGCCTACGTGCGCGCCATCGAGACCTTGCTCGGCATTGAGGCACCGGAACGCGCGCAGTGGATCCGGACGATGTTCGACGAGATCACGCGCATCCTGAACCACCTGATGTGGATCGGTTCCAGCGCGCTGGACCTGGGCGCGATGGCGGTGTTCCTCTACGCGTTCCGCGAACGCGAGGAACTGATGGACGTCTACGAGGCGGTGTCGGGCGCGCGCATGCACGCCACGTACTACCGCCCGGGCGGCGTCTATCGCGACCTGCCCGACCACATGCCGAAATACCGCGAGTCGCCGTGGCGCAAGGGCCAGAAGCTCAAGCGCTTCAACGAATGGCGCGAAGGCTCGTTGCTGGACTACCTGGAACGCTTCACGCAGGACTTCCCGAATCGCGTCGACGAATACGAGACGCTGCTCACCGAGAACCGCATCTGGAAGCAGCGCACCGTCGGCATCGGCGTGGTGTCGCCGGAAGATGCGCTCGCGTGGGGCATGAGCGGCCCGATGGTCCGTGGTTCGGGCCTGGCGTGGGACCTGCGCAAGAAGCAGCCCTACGCGAAGTACGCCGAAGTCGACTTCGACATTCCGCTCGGCACCAACGGCGATTGCTACGACCGTTATCTCGTGCGCGTCGCCGAAATGCGCCAGGCCAATCGCATCATCGCCCAGTGCGTGCAATGGCTGAAGGCCAACCCCGGCCCGGTGATGCTGGACAACTACAAGGTCGCGCCTCCCTCCCGCGAGGAGATGAAGGACGACATGGAAGCCCTGATCCACCACTTCAAGCTGTTCACCGAAGGGTATTGCGTCCCGGCAGGGGAGACGTACTGCGCGGTGGAAGCGCCGAAGGGCGAATTCGGCGTGTACCTGGTCAGCGACGGCGCCAACAAGCCGTTCCGCTGCAAGCTGCGCGCGCCGGGCTTCGCCCACCTCTCGTCGATGGACGCGATCGTCCGTGGCCACATGCTGGCCGACGTCGTCGCGATGATCGGAACCTACGACGTGGTGTTCGGCGAGATCGACCGCTGATCGCGTCGCGATCGGCCACACAGATGCGAGCAAGGCAGAACCGATGAGAGCGACCGGCAACTTCGAGAACGCGCGCAACGTCGATCCGCAGCAGGTGCTGTCGGACGCCACGCGTGCGCACATCGACCACTGGCTCACCAAGTTTCCGGTCGACCGCAAGCGGTCGGCGGTGCTGCAGGGGCTGCATGCCGCGCAGGAACAGAACGGCGGCTGGCTGACCGACGAGCTCATCGCCGCGGTCGCCAAGTACCTGTCGATCCCGCCGGTGTGGGCGTACGAAGTCGCCACGTTCTATTCGATGTTCGAGACCCAAAAGGTCGGCCGCAACAACGTCGCCTTCTGCACGAACATCAGTTGCTGGCTCAACGGCGCCGAAGACCTGGTCGCGCACGCCGAGCAGAAGCTCGGTTGCAAGCTCGGCGAAAGCACGGCCGATGGCCGCATCTTCCTCAAGCGCGAAGAGGAATGCCTGGCCGCGTGCTGCGGCGCGCCGATGATGGTGATCAACGGCCACTACCACGAGAAGCTTTCGACCCAGAAAGTCGACGAGCTCCTGGACGGCCTGGAGTAACGCATGGCAGGGCATGGTCACTACGCTGAACCCACCGGTCCCGTCGGCCCCGCGCCGCAGGAGCACAACGTCGTCTACACGACGCTGCACTTCGACAAGCCGTGGAGTTACGAAAACTATCTGAAGACCGGCGGTTACGCAGCGCTGCGCAAGATCCTCGAAGAGAAGATCGAGCCGGCTGCCGTGATCGAAATGGTCAAGGCCTCGGGCCTGCGCGGCCGCGGCGGCGCGGGTTTCCCGACCGGCCTGAAGTGGTCCTTCATGCCGAAGGGCCCGGGCGTCAAGTACATCCTGTGCAACTCCGACGAATCCGAACCGGGCACGGCGAAGGATCGCGACATCCTGCGCTACAACCCGCATGCGGTGATCGAGGGCATGGCGATCGCGTGTTACGCGACCGGTTCGCCGGCGGCGTACAACTACCTGCGCGGTGAATTCCACCACGAGCCCTTCGAACACCTGGAAGAGGCCACGCGCGAGGCCTACGCCAACGGCTGGCTCGGCAAGAACCTGCTCGGCAGCGGCATCGACATCGATCTGTACAACGTGCTCGGCGCCGGCGCCTACATCTGCGGCGAAGAAACCGCGCTGATGGAATCGCTCGAAGGCAAGAAGGGGCAGCCGCGCTACAAGCCGCCGTTCCCGGCCAACTTCGGCCTGTACGGCAAGCCGACCACGATCAACAACACCGAAACCTATGCTTCGGTGCCGGCGATCATCCGCAACGGCGCGGAGTGGTTCCTCAACCTCGGCAAGCCGAACAATGGCGGCCCGAAGGTGTTCTCGGTGTCGGGCCACGTTGCGAAGCCGGGCAACTACGAGATTCGCCTGGGCACCTCGTTCGCCGATCTGCTGCAGCTCGCCGGCGGCATCCGCAGCGGCCACAAGCTCAAGGCCGTGATTCCCGGCGGTTCGTCGATGAAGGTGTTGCCTGCCGAGGCGATGATGGCCTGCACGATGGATTACGACTCGATCCAGAAGGCCGGTTCCGGCCTGGGCTCGGGCGCGGTCATCGTGATGGACGAAACCACCTGCATGGTGCGCGCGTGCCAGCGCATCGCGCGCTTCTACTTCAAGGAAAGCTGCGGCCAGTGCACGCCGTGCCGCGAAGGCACGGGCTGGATGTATCGGATGCTGACGCGCATCGTGGAAAAGCAGGCGACGCTGGACGATCTCCAGATGTTGCGTGCCGCCGCGGGGCAGATCGAGGGCCACACCATCTGCGCGTTCGGCGAAGCCGCCGCGTGGCCGGTGCAGGGCTTCCTGCACCATTTCTGGGACGAATTCGAATACGCGATCGTCAACGGGCGCTTCCTGGTCGACGACCAGCGCGCCGGGACCGTGGTCGCCAAGCAGAGTGTGGCCGCATGAGCGCTGTCGGAACCGATGTGAAGCCGGTCGTGCCCGAGGGCCACGTCGCCATCGAGATCGACGGCGTCGCGATGACCGCGCCCAAGGGCTCGATGATCATCGCCGCCGCCGACAAGGCCGGCATTCCGATCCCGCGTTTTTGCTATCACGACAAGCTGAGCATCGCGGCCAACTGCCGCATGTGCCTGGTCGAAGTCGAGAAGATGCCCAAGCCGGCGCCCGCGTGCGCGACGCCGGTGATGGACGGCATGAAGGTGATCACGCGCAGCGACAAGGCCTTGAAGTCGCAGCGCAACGTGATGGAGTTCCTGCTCATCAACCATCCGCTCGATTGCCCGATCTGCGACCAGGGCGGCGAGTGCGAGCTGCAGGACCTCTCGCTGGGTTACGGCCGATCGGTCTCCCGTTTCTCCGAACGCAAGCGCGTGATCGCCGACGAAGATTTCGGGCCGCTGGTCGCCAGCGACATGACGCGCTGCATCCAGTGCACGCGTTGCGTGCGCTTCACCGCGGAAATCGCCGGCACCTACGAGCTCGGCGGCATGATGCGCGGCGAGAACCTGCAAATCGGCACCTACGACGGCAAGCCGCTGACGACGGAGCTTTCCGGCAATGTCATCGACGTGTGCCCGGTCGGCGCGCTGACCAACAAGGTCTTCCGCTTCCGCGCGCGTCCGTGGGAACTGGTTGCGCGCGAATCGCTCGGCTTTTCCGATGCGCTGGGCAGCAACCTGTTCCACCACGTGCGTCGTGGCGAAGTGCTGCGCTCGGTCCCGCGCGACAACGAAGCGGTCAACGAATGCTGGCTGTCGGATCGCGACCGCTACGCGCACCAAGGCCTGTATTCGCAGGACCGCGCGGTGAAGCCGATGGTGCGCGACGGCAACGATTGGCGCGAAACCAGCTGGGAAGAAGCGCTCGCCAAGGCCGCGAAGATCCTGCGCGACAACGGCGGCGACCAGCTCGGCATCCTCGTGCATCCGGCCACGTCGAACGAGGAGGGCGCGTTGCTTGCGCGTCTGGCCGAAGGCCTGGGCACCGGCAATCTGGATCATCGCCTCGCGCAGCGCGACGTGTCCGACGGCGTGGTGGCCGAAGCCTTCGCGATGCCGGTGGCCGACATCGAGAACGCCGATGCCATCGTGATCATCGGTTCGCACCTGCGCCACGAGTTGCCGCTCGTGCACCAGCGCGTGCGAAAGGCGCAGTTGAAGGGCGCGCGCGTGCACATGGTCAATCCGGTCGATTTCGACGTGGCCTTCGATGTCGCCTCCAAAACCATCGTGCCGATGGCCGAACTCGCCACCGCGCTCGCCGGTGTCGACATCGCGGGCGCGCAGCGCGCCGTCGTGATCCTCGGCGGCGTTGCGGAAACCTCCGGACACGCCAGCGCGATCCGCGCCGCGGCGCGCGGTTTCGCTACGGCGAACAACGCGAAGCTGTGCCGCATCCCGCAGGGCGCGAATGCGCTGGGCCTGGCGCAGCACGGCGTGCTGCCGGCGACGCGCGGCACGCAGGCGATGCTCGAACAGGCACGCAGCGCGTACATGATCTACGGCATCGAACCGGGCCTGGACTTCGCCGACCAGGCGCTCGCGCTCAAGGCACTGTCGGGTGCGCAGGTCGTCGCCTTCAGTCACTACGCATGCGAATCCACGCGCGCGGTGGCGGACGTGATCCTGCCGATCGCCGCGTTGCCGGAAAACGAAGGCTCGCTGACCAATCTCGAAGGCCGCGTGCAGCACTTCACCGCGGGCGGCAAGGCACCGGGTGAAGCACGTGCCGGCTGGCGCGTGTTGCGTGCGGTCGCAGCCGATCTCGGCGTCGCGGGTTTCGACTTCACCGATTACGCGGGCATGCGCAAGGGATTGTCGCTGCGCACCGTCGACGTCGCGAAGGCCGCCGCCCCCGCGCACGCTGCCGTGCATGGCGCGGGCCTGGCCATCGTCGCTTCGCAGGCGATCTATCGCAGCGACGCCACCGTGCGTCGCGCGGCTGCACTGCAGGCGCATCCGCTCACCCTCGGCGCACGCATCGTGCTGCATCCGATGGACGCGGGCGAGGCAGGCGTGCACGCCGACGGCGTGGCGAAAGTGAAGAACCCCATGGGCACGGCGACGCTGCCGGTCGCGACCAGCGACAAGGTGGCGCGCGGTTGTGCATGGGTGGAATCGGGTTATGGCGCGACCGCCGCGCTGCTCTCGGGCAACGTGGAGGTCAGCCGCGCATGATGTACGTCGACGCCTTCCGCGATTGGCTCGTCGCCTTCGGGCCGCTGGGCCTGCTCGCGTGGATCGTGCTGAAGATCCTGCTGATCGCCGTGCCGGTGATCATCAGCGTTGCCTTCTACGTGGTGTGGGAACGCAAGCTGATCGGCTGGATGCATGTGCGCCACGGGCCGATGTACGTGGGCAAGGGCATCCTCCAGGCCTTCGCCGACGTGTTCAAGCTGTTGTTCAAGGAAGTGGTGCAGCCCACAGTGGCGCAGCCGTTCCTGTATCGCATCGCGCCGCTGATCACGCTCGTGCCGGCGTTCGCCGCGTGGGCGGTGGTGCCCTTCGATGCGAAGGTCGTGCTGTCCAATGCGAACGCCGGCTTGCTGTACCTGCTGGCGATGACCTCGCTCGGCGTGTACGGCATCATCCTCGCGGGCTGGGCGTCGAATTCGAAGTACGCCTTCCTCGGCGCGATGCGTGCGGCGGCGCAGGTCGTCTCCTACGAAATCGCGATGGGCTTCGCGCTGGTCGGCGTGCTGATCGCCGCCGGCAGCCTGAACCTGACGGACATCGTCATGGCGCAGGCGGGCAATGCAGGCCTGTTCGAGTGGTTCATGTGGCCGCTGCTGCCGCTGTTCGTGGTGTATTTCGTCTCGGGCGTGGCGGAAACCAACCGTGCGCCGTTCGACGTGGTGGAAGGCGAATCGGAAATCGTCGCCGGGCACATGGTCGAATACTCCGGCTCGCAGTTCGCGCTGTTCTTCCTGGCCGAGTACGCGAACATGATCCTCGTCAGCTTCACGACGTCGATCTTCTTCCTCGGCGGCTGGCTCAGCCCGTTGCATGGCTTGAACATCCCGCTGCTCTCCGTGGACGGCTGGTGGTGGCTGCTGGCGAAGGTGTTCTTCTTCGCGAGCTGCTTCATCTGGTTCCGCGCTTCGTTCCCGCGCTACCGCTACGACCAGATCATGCGACTGGGTTGGAAGGTCTTCATTCCGATCACCATCGCCTGGATCTTCGTCACGGCGCTGCTGGCGTACTTCAACGTCTTCACGCCGGGGCAGTGACGGGCATGACTCGCATCCAGACTTCAAGAGTGATCGGCTTTCTCAAGAGTTTGCTGCTGATCGAGCTGGCCCAGGGCCTGCTTCTCACCGGCAAGTATCTGTTCCGTCCGAAGTACACGCTGATGTACCCGATGGAAAAGACGCCGCAGTCGCCGCGCTTCCGTGGCCTGCATGCGCTGCGCCGCTATCCCAACGGGGAAGAGCGCTGCATCGCGTGCAAGCTGTGCGAGGCGGTGTGCCCGGCGCTGGCGATCACCATCGACTCCGAGCAGCGCGAGGACGGCACGCGCCGCACCACGCGTTACGACATCGACCTGTTCAAGTGCATCTACTGCGGGTTCTGCGAGGAATCGTGCCCGGTGGATTCGATCGTCGAGACGCACATCCACGAATACCACTTCGACAAGCGCGGACAGAACATCGTGACCAAGCCGCAGTTGCTGGCGATCGGCGACCGCCTCGAAGCCGAGATCGCCGCGCGCCGCGCGGCCGACGCACCGTATCGCTGAGGCACGCATGGATTTCACGACCCTCACGTTCTATGCCTTCGCCACCCTGGCCATCGCTTCGGCCATCGGTGTCATCAGCGTCCGAAATACGGTGCAGGCCGCGCTGTTGCTGGTGCTGACCTTCTTCTCCGTTGCCTGCACGTGGTTGCTGGCCGGTGCCGAGTTCCTCGGGATCGCGCTCATCCTGGTGTACGTCGGCGCGGTGATGGTGTTGTTCCTGTTCGTCGTGATGATGCTCGACATCGACGTCGAACCCTTGCGCGAAGGCTTCGTGCGCTACCTGCCGATCGGCCTGGTCGTCGCGATCGTGATGCTGGTCGAGATCTGCCTGTTGATCGGGGTGAAGGTGCTCGTGCAGACGCCGCTCGCGCCCGACGCCGCGGCCGCCGCCGACATCCCCAACACGACGTGGCTGGCGCGTGCGTTGTTCACGCAGTTCCTGCTGCCCTTCGAAGTGGCCGCGGTGATCCTGACCATCGCGGTCGTCGCCGCGGTCATGCTCACGCTGCGCCGCCGTGGCGGCGTCAAGCACCAGAACCCGGCCGACCAGGCGCGCGTGCGCGCTTCGGACCGCCTGCGCATGGTGAAAATGGAAGCCACCAAACCGTCCGCGACGCCGGAGGAGGGCACGCCATGATCGGGACCCTTTCGCTCGGGCATTTCCTCTTCCTCGGCGCCGCGCTGTTCTGCATCGCCGTGGCGGGCATCTTCCTCAACCGGAAGAACATCATCGTCCTGCTGATGTCCATCGAGCTGATGCTGCTCGCGGTCAACATCAACTTCGTCGCGTTTTCGCGCGAGCTGGGCGATGCCTCCGGGCAGGTGTTCGTGTTCTTCATCCTGACGGTGGCCGCGGCGGAAGCCGCGATTGGCCTGGCCATCCTCGTCACGCTGTTCCGCAACCGGCGCTCGATCAACGTCGCCGAAATCGACTCCTTGAAGGGCTGACCGATGCCGCCCGTTGAATTCACCCTCTCCAAGTCGATGCTCGTCGCGATCGTGCTCGCGCCGCTGATCGGCGCGATCCTCGCCGGCCTGTTCGGCCGCCGCATCGGCCGCGTCGGCGCCCACACCGTGACCATCGCGGGCGTGGCGCTGAGCTGCGCGCTGTCGATGTACGTGCTGTGGCAACTGGCGTGGCAGGGCGCCGCGCCGTTCAACCAGAACCTCTACACCTGGTTCGAGATCGGCGGCTACAACGCGCACGTCGGCTTCATGATCGACAAGCTCACCGCGATGATGATGGTCGTGGTCACCTTCGTCTCGCTGCTCGTGCACGTCTACACGATCGGCTACATGGAGGAAGACCCGGGTTACCAGCGGTTCTTCAGCTACATCTCGCTGTTCACCTTCTCGATGCTCATGCTGGTGATGAGCAACAACTTCCTGCAGCTGTTCTTCGGCTGGGAAGCGGTGGGCCTGGTTTCGTACCTGCTGATCGGTTTCTGGTTCAAGCGCCCCACGGCGATCTTCGCCAACCTCAAGGCCTTCCTGGTCAACCGCGTCGGCGACTTCGGCTTCCTGCTGGGCATCGCGGGCGTGCTGTATTGGTTCGGCACGCTGGATTACGCAACGGTGTTCGCGAATGCGGCTTCGACCATCGGCGCAGGCGAAGTGTTCGAATTCCTGCCGGGCCATGCCTGGTCGGTCGCGACCGTCATCTGCGTGTGCCTGTTCATCGGTGCGATGGGCAAGTCGGCGCAGGTGCCGCTGCACGTGTGGCTGCCCGATTCGATGGAAGGCCCGACGCCGATCTCCGCGCTGATCCACGCAGCGACGATGGTGACCGCGGGCATCTTCATGGTGGCGCGCATGTCGCCGCTGTTCGAACTCTCGCCGGCGGCGCTGGGCTTCGTGCTGTTCATCGGCGCGACCACCGCGTTCTGGACCGGCCTGATCGGCATGGTGCAGAACGACATCAAGCGCGTGGTGGCGTATTCCACGCTCTCGCAGCTCGGCTACATGACGGTCGCGCTCGGCGTGTCGGCGTATTCGGCCGGCGTGTACCACCTGATGACGCACGCATTCTTCAAGGCGCTGCTGTTCCTCGGTGCCGGCTCGGTGATCATCGGCATGCACCACGAGCAGGACATGCGCCGGATGGGCGGCCTGAAGAAGTACATGCCCATCACCTACTGGACGATGGTCATCGGCACGCTGGCCCTGGTCGGCACGCCGTTCTTCAGCGGCTTCTATTCGAAGGACACGATCATCGAAGCGGCGGCCGAGCATGCGCACGAGGCGCATCACTGGGTTGCGACGTACGCCTACTGGGCCGTGCTGCTCGGCGCGTTCGTCACTTCGTTCTACAGCTTCCGCCTGCTGTACCTGACCTTCCACGGCAGGGAGCGCTGGAACGATCCGGCGCCCGACCATTACATTGCGCCGGAAGCGGATTCGACCGAGCACGAAGACGCGATTTCGCATTCGCACGACGCGCACGACGCTGCACATGGACACGACGACCATGCGCACACGCCGCACGAATCACCGTGGGTGGTGACGCTGCCGCTGATCCTGCTCGCGATCCCGTCGATCGTCATCGGCTACTTCACCGCGGGTCCGATGTTGTTCGGCACCGATTGGCTCGGCCACGAGAAGATCGCGTCGTACTTCACCGGTGCGATCGAAGTGCTGCCGGAACACGATGTGTTGTCGAAGCTGGCCGAGGAATGGCACGGGCCGCTGGCGTTCGCGCTGCACGGCTTCATGGCGCCGGCCTTCTGGCTCGCCTTCGCCGGTTTCGTGCTCGCCACGATCCTGTACGTGTTCCGCCCCGACCTGCCGGGCAAGATCGCGCACGCGCTGCGCTGGCCGGTGCGCGTGCTGGAGCGCAAGTACTTCATGGACGACCTGTGGATCGACGGCTTCGCCGGCGGCGGACTCGCCCTCGGACAGGCGTCGCGCGCGGTCGATTCGAACCTGATCGATGGCGTCGTGGTGAACGGCAGCGCCCGCGTGGTCGGGCTGGTGTCGGGCATCGTGCGCCAGGTCCAGTCCGGTTACCTGTACCACTACGCCTTCGCGATGATCGTCGGATTGATCGTGCTGTTGGCAGTGATCCAAAAGCTCTGGGTCTGAAGACCCCGCGCCCACCTTGCATGGAATCGAACACGTGGCGAACGCGCCCCTGCTGAGTCTGTTGATCTGGCTGCCGATCCTCGGCGGCGCGCTCGCGCTGATGCTCGGGCAGCAACGCGCGCAAGCCGCGCGCTGGCTGGCGATCGGCACGGCGTTGCTGTGCCTGGGCCTGTCGATCCCGCTGTTCAGCGGTTTCGACATGTCCAACGCGAGCATGCAGTTCGTCGAACAGCATGCGTGGATCCCGGCCTACGACATCCGTTACGCACTCGGCGCCGACGGCATTTCGGTCGCGTTGATCGGGCTGACGACGCTGACCACCGTGCTGGTGCTGATCGGCGCATGGGGTTCGATCGACGATCGCGTGAACCAGTACGTCGCCGCGTTCCTGATCCTCGAAGGCCTGATGATCGGCGTGTTCTCCGCGCTCGACGGCATGCTGTTCTACGTGTTCTTCGAGGCGATGCTCATCCCGATGTTCATCATCATCGGCGTGTGGGGCGGCCCGCGGCGCGTGTACGCGTCGATCAAGTTCTTCCTGTACACCTTCCTCGGGTCGGTGTTCATGCTGGTCGGCATCATCTATCTGTATCTGAAGGGGGGCAGCTGGCAGCTCGCGGACATGGCCGCGGTGCCGCTGACCATGCGCGAGCAGACCTGGTTGTTCTTCGCGTTCCTGGCCGCGTTCTCGGTGAAGGTGCCGATGTTCCCGGTGCACACGTGGTTGCCCGATGCGCACGTGGAAGCGCCGACCGGCGGCTCGGTGATCCTGGCCGCGATCATGCTGAAGATCGGCGGATACGGCTTCCTGCGCTTCACGCTGCCGATCGTGCCCGACGCCGGCCATGAATTCGCGTGGGTGGTGATCGCGTTGTCGTTGATCGCCATCATCTACATCGGCCTTGTCGCCCTGGTGCAGGACGACATGAAGAAGCTGATCGCCTACTCGTCGATTTCGCACATGGGCTTCGTCACCCTCGGTACGTTCATTGCCTTCTCGCTCGTGCGCGACACCGGCAACCTCGACGCCGCGCGCCTGGGCCTGCAGGGCGGCATGGTGCAGATGATTTCGCACGGCTTCATCTCCGGCGCGATGTTCTCCTGCGTCGGCGTGCTGTACGACCGCATGCACACGCGCATGATCCGCGACTACGGTGGCGTGGCGAATACGATGCCGTGGTTCGCGATGTTCATGGTGTTGTTCGGCATGGCGAACTCGGGTTTGCCGGGCACGTCGGGCTTCATCGGCGAGTTCATGGTGATCCTGGCCAGCTTCCAGCAGCATCCGCTGCTCGCCTTCGGCGCGGCGACCACGCTGATCACCGGTGCGGCGTACACGCTGTGGCTGATCAAGCGCGTGATCTTCGGCGAAGTGGCGAATGCGCACGTCGCCGAGTTGGAAGACATCAACATGCGCGAGTGGATCGTGCTGGGCACCTTCGCCGCCGGCGTGCTGCTGCTCGGCGTGTACCCCAAGCCGCTGACCGACCTGATGGAGCCCTCCATCGCCCAGCTCGCGAGCCAGCTCGCGGCCAGCAAGCTGTGATCAGAGAGCCAGCATGACCCCGAATATGCCCACCGCCGCCGAACTGTTGCCGCTGCTGCCCGAACTGGTGCTGGTCGGCGCTGCGTTCGCGTTGCTGATGCTCGACCTGTTCCTCGACGAACGCCAACGCTGGATCACGCATGTGGCGAGCATCGCCGTGCTGGCCATCGTCGCCACGATGATCGGTTTCGGCACGGGCGGGCAGGGCACGGTGCTCAACGGGATGTTCATCCGCGACATCGCGGCGGACGTCATGAAGTTCTTTACCTGCATCGTGGCGGCCTTGTCGCTGGTGTACATCTGGCCGTTCCTGCGCGAGCGCGGCCTGTACAAGGGCGAAATCCCGATCCTCGTGCTGTTCGCCACCGCCGGCATGATGCTGATGGTGTCGGCGGGCAGCCTGGTGATGGTGTACCTCGGCCTGGAAATGCTGGCGCTGTGCCAGTACGCATTGGTCGCGACCGACCGCGACAGCCCGCTCGCGTCGGAAGCGGCGATGAAGTATTTCGTCCTCGGTTCGCTCGCCTCGGGCATGCTGCTGTACGGCATGTCGCTGATGTACGGCGCGACCGGTACGCTCGATCTGATCGGCATTCGCGAAGCGATGGGCTCGGCATCGCCCGGGCTGCTGCTGACGGGCCTGGTGTTCATGGTCGCGGGCATCGCCTTCAAGTTCGGTGCCGCGCCATTCCACATGTGGCTGCCGGACGTGTACCACGGTGCGCCGACGCCGATCACGCTGTTCATCGGTTCGGCGCCGAAGATCGCCGCGTTCGGCATGGCCTATCGCCTGCTGGAACTCGGCGCGGGCCCGCTCGATGCGCAATGGCGTTTGCTGATCGCTGGCCTCGCGGTCGCATCGCTCGCCATCGGGAATCTCATCGCGCTCGCGCAAAGCAACCTCAAGCGCATGCTCGCCTATTCGACGATCTCGCACGTGGGCTTCCTGTTCCTCGGCATCGCCGGCGGCGGCCCGCAGGGCTTCGCTTCGGCGATGTTCTACGCGATCACCTACGCGATCATGTCGGCCGCGGCGTTCGGCGCGATCGTGGTGTTGTCGCGCAAGGGCTTCGAAGCCGACGAGATCGACGACTTCAAGGGACTCAATGCGCGCAATCCGTGGATGGCCGGGTTGGTGCTGTGCGTGATGGCCTCGCTCGCGGGCGTGCCGCCGTTCCTCGGCTTCTGGTCGAAGCTCGCGGTGCTGCGCGCCGCCATCCAGGGCGACATGCTGTGGCTGGCGATCGTGGGCATCGTGTTCGCAGTGGTCGGCGCGTTCTATTACATCCGCGTGATCAAGGTGATGTATTTCGATGCGCCGGTGGGCGAGGGCGTGCGCGAGCGCGAAGACCGCCCGCTGCGCGTGGTTTTCGGCGCGAATGCACTGCTGCTCCTCGTGCTGGGCATCTTCTGGAACCCGCTCATGGCGTGGTGCCTGGCGGCATTCGGCTGAACCGAAACAAATCGTGGAGAAGCGCGGGTTGCATTCCCCGCAGGGCTTCACCATAATGCGCGGCCTGATGCGGGGTGGAGCAGTCTGGCAGCTCGTCGGGCTCATAACCCGAAGGTCGCAGGTTCAAATCCTGCCCCCGCTACCAAACAACGACGGCGATCCGGAAACGGGTCGCCGTTTTTGTTTTCGCGTCAGTCAACGCGGGTTGCATCGAGCAACGTGCGCGCCTGCTTGCACGCGCGCTGGCTGCGGTCGTCCCACCAGCCTGTGCGGATCGCGGGCATCGATTCATCCAGCGATGCGGTCTCGTCGAGGACCCACGCTTCGGCGATGAGCGGCCATGCATCGCGCCATGCGAAGTGGGGCAGGGCGCGCGCGGCGCGTCTGCCGGTTTCGACGGCGTGTGCGTATTTCGGTCCCATGCGGCCCATGCCTGGATTCAAGCGCGCGCGTGGAATGTGCAGCGTGAAGAAATGGCAGCGCGCGTGGCAGACGCGTCCTTCGAGCAGTTTCCGAACCAGTTCGCGATACGAATCTCACGCCTCATGCACGCTGCATGCACATCGCGTGCGCCGGCATCGCCGCACGCATTCACGGCACGAGGATGGATGCATTGAGCAACAACAGGGAAACGTTCCACGCCAATCGTTTTGCCGCTGGCCGCCCTCTCGCCGGTGACGGCGTCATGGCCAACTACCTCACCGATTGTTTCGACGAAGGCGGCACCGCGCTCTTCCTCAAGGCGATCGGCGAAGTCGCGCGCGCACGGGGCATGAGCGAACTCGCCACGCGCACGGGCCTCACGCGGGCGAGCCTTTACAAGGCGCTCGCGGAAGACGGCAACCCGGCGTTCGATACGCTCGCGCGCGTGCTCGACACGCTGGGGTTTCGCCTACAAATTATTGCGAATACGCCGGCGTTGCCCCCCGCGGAAAGGCGCTGACGGCGTCCCCGTGCGGCCAGCACGCGAAGCGCAGTCGTCCGGGCGTGCATCCCGCTGCCCTTCAGGACGATGCACGCGGCACATCGCACTCGATACATCTGTGGCATGCGAATCGATGCCAGCACCGCCACCGTCCCCGCCAACGCCCGGCATGCCGGCGCGCGCCCCTTCGGTTTCCATGCGCCCCCGTGGGCGGAATACGTCGGATGCGATTTCGACGGCATGGTGTGGGCGTTCCAGCATTGCCCCGTCGCCGACGCCCACACGCGCTCCTGGACCAGCGGGCCGATCACCGGCCGCTATGCCTTGCTGGGCTCGTGCCGGCAGGAGATCCCGAACTGGCAGGAGGTGGTCCTCCGTCGCCATGGCGGGCTCTGGCGCTCCCTGCGCGCCGAGCAGGAGGAGGAGCGCGATGCGGATTTCCGCAGCGCGACTTCGGGCACGCTCTGGGCGATCGCAATGCTCGCGCTGCTGGTGATGGCCTTGTTCGCCGTCGAATCGACCTTCTTCTGAAGCCGCACGCTGCCGGCTGAACCGCCCCGGCCGGCGGCAACGGCGCCACGGCCGCTTGCGCTTGCCACCCCCGGCGTTCGGGCCTACACTGTGCGGCGTTCCAGGCGGTAGACCTCGTCTTCCGCAACCAGCGTCTCCGCTGGCGATCAAGGGCTCCTCGGAGCCTTTTTTCTTTCAGGGAGACCGCCGGGCTCGCTGGCTGCCCCGCATTGCGGGCGCGCCGCGCCGACATCCAGTGGGGCTGCATTTCGATGCACGTTCCCGCTGCTGACAAGGGGCCCGACGGGCCCCTTGTTGTTTTCCGGCTCCGGCCGGACCCAGGGCAATTGGATTGCCGCGAGGATGGCCGCACCTGATGACCGACAAGGCGAATGAAATCTCGGCGCTGCTCGCCCCGACCGTAACGTCGATGGGCCTGGAGTTGCTGGGCGCCGAATACCTGCCGTCCCCCGGCGGGGCGGTGTTGCGCCTGTACATCGACGTGCCGCAGGCCGAGTCCGCCGAACGCAACATCGGCATCGAGGAATGCGAAGCGGTGAGCCGCGAGGTATCCGCGCAGCTCGATGTCGAAGACCCGATCAGCGGCAACTACACGCTCGAAGTGTCCTCGCCCGGCATCGACCGCCCGCTGTTCGCGCTCTCGCATTTCGTGCGCTTCGCGGGGCAGTCGGCGAAGGTCGGGCTGAAGCTTCCGCAGGACGGCCGCCGTCGCCTGCAGGGGCGCATCGACAAGATCGAAGGCGACGCGATCGTCTTCGACGTGGACGGCCAGCCCTTCGAAGTGGCCTTCGACAACATCGACAAAGCCAAGCTCGTGCCGGATTGGGAAGCACTGGGCATGGCGCCGAAGAAACCCGGCAAGAAACAAGCGAACAAGAAGTAACGCGCGCCGCAGGCGCGAACCACATTCAACATTGACGCATAGAGACACACCAACATGTCGAAAGAACTCCTGCTTGTCGTCGACGCCGTCGCCAACGAAAAGGGCGTGCCGGAATCGGTGATCTTCGAGGCCATCGAGGCCGCGCTGGCGTCCGCCGCGAAGAAGCGCTACCACGACCAGGACGTGCTCGTGCGCGTGCAGATCGACCCGAAGGACGGCAACTACGAAACCTATCGTCGTTGGGAAGTCGTGGCCGACGACGTGGTCATGGAATCGCCCGATCGCCAGGTCCGCCTGATGGATGCCGTCGACGAGAGCGAAGGCGCCGAAGTCGGCGACTACATCGAAGAGCAGATCGAAAACCCGGACTTCGGCCGCATCGCCGCGCAGGCTGCCAAGCAAGTCATCGTGCAGCGCGTGCGCGAAGCCGAGCGTGCGCAGGTCGTGGATGCGTGGAAGGATCGCGTCGGCGAGCTCGTCACCGGCATCGTCAAGCGCGCCGAGCGCGGCAACATCTTCGTCGACCTCGGCGGCAACGCCGAAGCCTTCATCCCGAAGGACAAGGGCATCCCGCGCGACGTGCTGCGCGCCGGCGACCGCGTCCGCGGCTATCTCTACGACGTGCGCAGCGAGCCCCGCGGCCCGCAGCTGTTCATCAGCCGCGCCGCGCCGGAATTCATGATCGAGCTGTTCAAGCTCGAAGTGCCGGAAGTCGGCCAGGGCCTGGTGGAAATCAAGGCCTGCGCCCGCGACCCGGGTGACCGCGCCAAGATCGCCGTGCTCGCGCACGACCACCGCACCGATCCGATCGGCGCGTGCATCGGCATGCGCGGTTCGCGCGTGCAGGCCGTGTCGAACGAACTCAACGGCGAGCGCGTGGACATCATCCTGTGGAGCGACAACAGCGCGCAGTTCGTCATCAACGCGATGGCGCCTGCCGAAGTCCAGTCGATCATCGTCGATGAAGAAAAGCATTCGATGGACCTGGCGGTGGCCGAAGACCGCCTCGCGCAGGCCATCGGCAAGGGCGGGCAGAACGTGCGCCTCGCCAGCCGCCTCACGGGCTGGCAGCTCAACGTAATGACAGCCGACCAGGTGCAGGCCAAGAGCGAAGCCGAACAGGCCAATGCGCGCCAGCTGTTCATGGAGAAGCTCGAGGTCGACGAAGAAATCGCCGGCATCCTCGTGTCCGAAGGCTTCACCACGGTCGAGGAAATCGCGTACGTGCCGGTCGGCGAACTGCTCGCGGTCGAGGGCTTCGACGAGGACATCGTCGAAGAGCTGCGGGCCCGTGCGCGCGATGCGCTGCTCAACGAAGCGCTCGCCGTCGAAGAGGAACTCGACGAGCACCAGCCGGCCGAAGACCTGCTCACGCTGGCGGGCATGGACGAAGCCACCGCCTACCTGCTCGCCGCCCGCGGTGTTCGCACGCGCGAGGACCTGGCCGAGATGGCGGTCGACGAGATCACCGACATCGAGGACATGGACGCCGAGCGCGCGGCCGCCCTGATCATGGAAGCGCGCAAGCACTGGTTCGAATGACGGCGGCGGGCCCTTGCGGGCCCACGCGCTAGAATCGCCCCCTTTCCAGCCCGGGGCATGTCTCCCCGGGCCACCAACGGACACCGAATGTCGCAGCAAACCACCATCCGCAAGTTGGCCGAACTGGTGAACACGCCGGTCGAGAAACTGCTGGAGCAGCTGTCCGAAGCGGGCATGGCCTTCAGCGGTCCCGACCAGGTCGTGACCAGCACCGAGAAGATGAAGCTCCTCGGTTTCCTCCGGCGCACGCACGGCAAGGGCGAGGCCCCTGCCGAGGAAAGCGACGCGTCGAAGAAGATCACGCTCAACCGCCGCAAGGTGCAGGAAGTGACGGTCGCCTCCGGCCGCACCAAGAGCACCGTGGCCGTCGAGGTCCGCCAGAAGCGCACGTACGCAAGGCCCGCGGACGGCGCCCCGGCAGTCGACAGCTCGCCCGCCGCGCAGGCCGCCATCGCCCAGGCCGATCCCGAGCGCGCCGAGATCCTGCGCAAGCTCGAGGAATCGCGCCAGCGCAACCTCAGCGAACAGCAGCGCCTCGCCGAGACCGACGCCAAGCGCAAGGCCGACATCGATGAACGCCGCCGCCTCGAAGAGGAAGCCGCCGAGCGCGAACGCCAGGCGGCCGCCGCCGCTGCCGCCGCCGCCGCGGAAGCCGTCGTCGCCGAAGAGTCCGCCAAGCCGAAGGCCGGCCACCATGGCAGCCATCATCCGAAGCCGGCCGCGCCGCGCGTGGACGACAAGGCCGCCGCGCACAAGGGCAAGGGCAATGCCGGCGCACCCAATCGCGGCTCGCACGCGATGGTCACTTCGATCGAAGACGACGACAACGCCGCGCGCTTCGCGGGCCAGTTGCACCTGAGCGCGCAGGAACGTGCGCGCCGCGGTGCCTCGCGCGGCCGTCCGAAGCAGCGTCGTTCGCTCGACCAGTCGCGCACCGGCACGGGCTTCACCCGTCCGACCGCGCCGATCGTGCGCGAAATCGCCATCGGCGATGCCATCACCGTGGGCGATCTCGCCCAGAAGCTCGCGCTCAAGGGCGGCGAGGTGGTGAAGCAGCTGTTCAAGATGGGCGTCATGGCGACGATCACGCAGTCCATCGACCACGACACCGCGGTGCTCGTGACCGAAGAGCTCGGCCACCGCGCCGTGCACGAGGATGCCGGCGACGTCGAAGACGTCTTGCTCGCGCACACCGAAGACCAGCAGGGCCTGCGCGAATCGCGTCCGCCGGTGGTCACCATCATGGGCCACGTCGACCACGGCAAGACCTCGCTGCTCGACTACATCCGCACCACGAAAGTGGCCGCGGGCGAAGCCGGCGGCATCACGCAGCACATCGGCGCGTACCACGTCGAGACCAACCGCGGCACGATCAGCTTCCTCGACACGCCGGGCCACGCGGCGTTCACGCAGATGCGTGCGCGCGGCGCGAAGATCACCGACATCGTGGTGCTGGTGGTCGCGGCCGACGACGGCGTCATGCCGCAGACGATCGAAGCGGTGCAGCACGCGAAGGCGGCGGGCGTTCCGTTGATCGTCGCGGTCAACAAGATCGACAAGCCGGGCGCCGATCCGCTGCGCATCAAGAACGACCTGCTCGCGCAGGGCATCGTGGCCGAAGAGTTCGGCGGCGATACGCAGATGGTCGAGCTCTCCGCCAAGACCGGCTCGGGCGTCGACAACCTGCTCGATGCGATCTCGCTGCAGGCCGAAGTGCTCCAGCTCACGGCCGTCCGCGAAGGCCGCGCCAGCGGCACGGTGATCGAGTCCTCGCTCGACAAGGGCCGCGGCCCGGTCGCGACGGTGCTCGTGCAGCAGGGCACGCTCCGCAAGGGCGATTACCTGGTCTGCGGCATCCAGTACGGCCGCGTGCGCGCGCTGTTCGACGAAACGGGCAAGCAGGTGCCGGAAGCGGCGCCGTCGATCCCGGTGCAGGTGCTCGGCCTGTCGGGCGTGCCCGATGCCGGCGACGACTTCACCGTGGTCGAAGACGAACGCCTGGCGAAGGACGTCGCGCAGCAGCGCGATGCCAAGCGCCGCGAAACGCGCCTCGTCAGCCAGGCGGGTAACCGCATGGAAGACATCATGGCGCAGATGGGCGAGGGCGCTGCGCAGCAGACGCTCAACCTGCTGGTCAAGGCCGACGTACAGGGTTCGGTGCAGGCCCTGCGCGAAGCGCTGACCGGTTTGTCGAACACGCAGATCCGCATCAACGTGATCGGCGGCGGCGTGGGCGGCATCACCGAGTCCGATGCAACGCTTGCGGCCACGTCGAAGGCGACGGTCATCGGCTTCAACGTCCGTGCCGATGCCTCGGCGCGCAAGGTGATCGAATCCAACGGCGTCGACCTGCGTTACTTCTCGATCATCTACGACGTCATCGACCAGGTGAAGCAGATCGCCTCGGGCGTGCTCGGCAAGGAGATCCGCGAAGAGATCATCGGCATCGCGCAGGTGCGCGATGTGTTCCGCAGCTCGAAGTTCGGCGCGGTGGCCGGTTGCATGGTCATCGAGGGCGTGGTCAAGCGCACCAAGCCGATCCGCGTGTTGCGCGACAACACCGTGGTCTTCGAAGGCGAACTCGAATCGCTGCGCCGCTTCAAGGAAAACGTCGACGAAGTGCGCAACGGCACCGAGTGCGGCATCGGCGTCAAGGCGTACAACGACGTCAAGGCCGGCGACCAGATCGAATGCTTCGAACGCATCGAGGTGCAGCGCACGCTGTAAGGCGTGCGTGCAGTGTCCATGGCGCAGAAAAGCTTCCATCGCACCGACCGCGTCGCTGCCCAGCTCCGTCGCGAGCTGGGCATGCTGGTCCACGCGGCCGTGCGCGAGCACGGCCTGGGGTCGACCAGTGTGTCCGACGTCGAAGTCACGCGCGACATGGCGCACGCCAAGGTGTTCGTCACCGTCCTGCAGCCCAAAAAGGCCAAGGAAACGGTGAAGGCGCTGAGCGCGCTCGCGCCCGAGATCCGCTACCGGCTCGCACAGGCAATGAAACTGCGCCACGTGCCGGAGCTGCATTTCCATTACGACGATTCGGTCGACAAGGGCGAGCGCATCGAGCAGCTGCTGCGCGACGCCCCGACTCCGGGCGACGAGGCCTGAGCCGCTTGAAGTCGCCGGGTCCGAAGACATCCTTTCGGAAGCTCGACGGAATCCTTTTGCTCGACAAGCCCCAGGGCCTGAGTTCCAACCAGGCCCTGCAGCGCGTGCGGCATCTGTTCCGCGCGGACAAGGCCGGCCACACCGGCAGCCTGGATCCGCTCGCCACCGGCCTGCTGCCGGTGTGTTTCGGTGAAGCGACCAAGATCGCCGGCGGCCTGCTGGGCGCGCGCAAGGCGTACGAAACCGTCGCGCACCTGGGCATCACCACCGACACCGACGACGCCGAGGGCCAACCCTTGCGCGAACGCCCGGTCCCACACCTCACGATCGCGCAGCTCGACACCGCGCTGCGCACGCTCACCGGCCTGGCGCAGATGCAGCGCCCGCCGATCTATTCGGCGCTCAAGCGCGGCGGCGAACCGCTGTACGCGCGCGCGCGCCGCGGCGAGATCGTCGAAGTTGAACCGCGCCCGGTCGACGTCCACGCCTTCGACCTCATTTCCTCCGCCGACCTGCTGCACGGCCAGATGCCGCTGCTGCGCCTGCGCGTCGAATGTGGGTCGGGCACCTACGTACGCAGCCTCGTGCGCGACCTGGGCGAAGCGCTGGGGTGCGGCGCCCACGTCGCGCAGCTGCGTCGGCTCTGGGTCGATCCCTTCCGCGACCCGCGGATGTGGACCCTCGAAGCCCTGCAGGAACTGGCCGAGCGCGGCGAACGCATGCTCGACGCCTGCCTGCTGCCGATCGAAACCGGCATGGCCGCATGGCCGGGCCTGCATGTCAGCGACGCGCAGGCCCATCGGCTGGCGCGCGGGCAGGCGGTCGAAGGATTCCGCACCAAGCCCGGCAGCGTCGCCCTGTACGACGAAGCTGGGCGGGCACTGGGCCTGGGCGAAGTCGACGGGGAAGGGCGGCTGCGTCCGCAGCGCCTGTTCACGTGGGCCGCGGCCCTCGGGCAACCCGCGGCGAACGTGTCTAAACCCTTGTCCTGAAAGGCCTGCGAGGCTTACAATCCCGCGGCTATTTGTTCCAATCGCAACACTTATGTCGTCCCCTCAACAGGCGGGCACGCGGTGCGCACCGGTCGCGACATTCCGGTCGTTCCTGCAAGCCTCGCATCCAGGAGTTAGCAAGCAATGTCCATCGATTCCGCGAAAGTCATCAGCGAACACAAGCGCGGCGACAACGACACCGGTTCGCCGGAAGTCCAGGTCGCCCTGCTCACGGCCCGCATCGAGCAGCTCACGGGCCACTTCAAGACGCACAAGCAGGATCACCACAGCCGTCGTGGCCTGCTGATGATGGTCAACCGTCGACGCAGCCTCCTCGACTACCTCAAGCGCAAGGACAACGAGCGCTACAAGGCCCTGATCGAGAAGCTCGGCCTGCGCCGATAAGCGATCCCCGAACCGCGGCGCAGCGATGCGCCGCGGTTTTGTTTTTGGCGTCGCCAATGGCGCCAGCCGCAGCCGGCAAGGGTCGGTTGAGGTCCATCCGCTAGCAACATCCAAGGAATACACCCGTGGCGAAAATCACCAAGACCTTCCAGTACGGCAAGCACGAGGTCACCCTCGAAACCGGCGAGATCGCGCGCCAGGCCTCCGGCGCCGTCGTCGTCAAGATCGATGGCACCGTACTGCTGGTCACCGCCGTCGCCGCCAAGTCGGCGCGCGAGGGGCAGGACTTCTTCCCGCTCACCGTCGACTACCAGGAAAAGTTCTACGCCGGCGGCCGCATCCCCGGTGGCTTCTTCAAGCGCGAAGGCCGCCAGACGGAGAAGGAAACGCTGATCTCGCGCCTGATCGATCGCCCGATCCGCCCGCTGTTCCCCGAGGAATACAAGAACGAAGTCCAGATCATCGCGACGGTGATGTCGCTGAATCCAGAAGTCGACGGCGACATCGCCGCGCTCATCGGCGCATCGGCCGCGCTGTCGCTGGGCGGCACGCCGTTCCAGGGCCCGATCGGCGCCGCCAAGGTCGGTTACAAGAACGGCCAGTACATCCTCAATCCCTCGACGAGCGAACTGGTCGACAGCGAACTCGAACTCGTCGTTGCCGGCACGTCCAACGCCGTGCTGATGGTCGAGTCCGAAGCGAAGGAACTGTCCGAAGACGTGATGCTCGGCGCCGTGATGTTCGGTCATCGCGAGCTGCAGAAGGTCATCAACGCGATCAATGAACTCACCGTCGAAGCCGGCACCAAGCCCTCGACGTGGACCGCGCCGGCCAAGAACGCCGCGCTGATCTCCGCGATCCAGGAAGCGTGCGGCACGCAGCTCTCGCAGGCCTACCAGATCCGCCACAAGGGCGAGCGCAAGGACGCCATCTCGGCGATCAAGAAGGACACCTGGTCCACGCTGACGGGCCGTGCCGAAGCCGAAGGCTGGACGCAGGCCGACTTCGCGAAGGAATTCGGCGAACTCGAATACAACACCATGCGCAACTCGGTGCTGTCCTCGAAGGTCCGCATCGACGGCCGCGCGCTCGACACCGTCCGCCCGATCAACTCGCAGGTCGGCATCCTGCCGCGCACGCACGGCTCCTCGCTGTTCACGCGTGGCGAGACGCAGGCGATCGTGGTCGCCACGCTCGGCACCGCGCGCGATGGCCAGATCATCGACGCCGTCGGCGGCGAGTACAAGGAACACTTCCTGTTCCATTACAACTTCCCGCCTTATTCGGTCGGTGAAGCCGGCCGCATGATGGGCCCGAAGCGTCGCGAAATCGGCCACGGCCGCCTCGCCAAGCGCGGCGTGCTCGCCGTGATGCCGTCGATGGAAGAGTTCCCGTACACGATCCGCATCGTGTCGGAAATCACCGAATCCAACGGTTCCTCGTCGATGGCTTCGGTCTGCGGTTCCTCGCTCGCGCTGATGGACGCCGGCGTGCCGGTGAAGGCGCCGGTCGCGGGTATCGCGATGGGCCTGGTGAAGGAAGGCGAGCAGTACGTCGTCCTCTCCGACATCCTCGGTGACGAAGACCACCTCGGCGACATGGACTTCAAGGTCGCGGGTACGCAGAAGGGTATCTCCGCGCTGCAGATGGACATCAAGATCCAGGGCATCACCGAAGAGATCATGAAGGTCGCGCTGCAGCAGGCGAAGGCCGGCCGCCTCCACATCCTCGGCGAGATGGCCAACGCCATCACCACGCCGCGTGGGGAGTTGTCCGAGTTCGCGCCGCGCCTGCTCACGATGAAGATCCATCCGGACAAGATCCGCGAAGTCATCGGCAAGGGCGGTTCGACGATCCAGGCGATCACGAAGGAAACCGGCACGCAGATCGACATCCAGGATGACGGCACGATCGTCATCGCGTCGGTCAACGCCGCCGCAGCCCAGGCGGCGAAGGCGCGCATCGAGCAGATCACGTCCGACGTCGAGCCGGGCCGCATCTACGAGGGCAAGGTCGTCAAGCTGATGGACTTCGGTGCGTTCGTGACGATCCTCCCGGGCAAGGACGGTCTGGTCCACGTTTCGCAGATTTCCAACGAGCGCGTCGAGAAGGTCAGCGACAAGCTCAAGGAAGGCGACGTGGTGAAGGTCAAGGTCCTCGAGGTCGACAAGCAGGGCCGCATCCGCCTGTCGATGAAGGCCGTCGAAGAAGGCGAGGGCGTCACGGCCGAGTAATCGCCGCGCGCCAGTTTCGCAATACGAGAAAGCGGGCTTCGGCCCGCTTTTTCTATGTGCGTGTGTGGCGGAATTAGAGCGCGTTCGAAACTTATTGGCGCGCCGCCCGAACGTGTGAAGTTCCAAATTTTTTTGGGAAAAAAATTTGAAACTCCCCACGCTGGGGCATTACCTTGCGGGTCGCTTCGATCAGGGGGCTTTCGCCCGGGCGCTTGTTGGGGGCTGCAAAGCTAGCTTTGCAGGAAGCCGATCGTTTTCGTTAACGCGCCTACTTGCGCGCTTCGATCATCTTCCAGCCGTTGCCCGAAGGATCGCGAAAGCCTGCGTCCACGGCGCCGTAGCGCTCCGTCGGTTCTTGCGTGAACTCGACACCCTTGTCGCGCATGCGTGCGTACGCCTTGCGACAGTCGTCGACGATCAACACCAACGGCGGCATCGCGCCCTTGGCGACGAGCTCGCGCGCGCTCTGCGCTGTCGCCTCATCCAGCACCGACGCTTGCGGCGCGAACAGGCCCAACTGGAACGACGGCTGCTCCGGGTGTTGCACCGTCAACCAGCGATAGTCCCCGTTGCGCGCATCCGTGTGCACCTGGAAACCGAGCTTGTCGACATAGAACTGCAGCGCTTCTTCCTGATCGCGCACATACACTCCAACAACTCCGACGCCCTGGCTCATGTGACCTCCTTGGTAGGTGCGGCGATCCTACGTCCCGCCTCACGTCGGCGCTTCTCCGAAACTGCGATGGTGAGCTTCGGCCGCTGCGCAGCCTTGAGATGACACACCGGCACGGCCTCCGGCGCATGCGACGCTGCGCGCTCCCGCGCACGCAGCGCACCCGGACTCTCGCCGGTGATATCGCGAAACGTGCGCCCGAATGTCCCCAGGCTGCTCCAGCCCGTCTGGAACGCGATGTCGGTGATCGGCAAATCGGTGTCCCGCAGTAGCGACGTCGCACGCTCGATGCGCCGCGTGAGCAGGTAACGATGCGGCGGCACACCGAAGGCTTCCTTGAACGACCGCGCGAAATGCGCCTCGGACACCGCACTCACCTGCGATAGACGCTGCACGGGCCACTCCTCGTGCGAGGAGGCATCCATCCGATCTTTTGCGCGCAGCAAGCGGCGCAGAAGCTCGGGATCCAGGGGAGGGCGGGCGGCCATGTCCGAAGTCTATCGAACGCGCACGCCCAACAACGATCGGTCTCCTGCAAAGCTTGCTTTGCAGCCCCCAAAGAACGCTCGGGCGAAAGCCCCTGATCGAAGCGACCCGCAAGGTAATGCCCCAGCGTGAGTAGTTTCAGATTTTTTTCCAAAAAAAATCTGGAACTAATCACGTTCGGGCGACGCGCAAATCGGTTTCCGAGCGCGCTTTCGCGCAGTCAATGCAAAGCATCCAGCCGAGCCAACAACATCCCCGGATCCACCGGCTTCACCAAATGCGCATCGAACCCACAAGCAGCCGACCGCACCCGATCCGCATCCGACCCCCAACCCGTCGTCGCCATCACCGCGATCTTGTCCCCATCCGGCATCGCGCGAATCTGCTGGCACGTCTCGTACCCATCCAACGTCGGCATCCCCAGATCCAACAACACCACATCCGGCCGCCGCTCCGCGATCGCATCCAATGCCGCCCGCCCGTCGTAAACGGTGCGCACATCGTGCCCCCGCATCTGCAGGAACAAGGCCATCGAATCGGCACTCTCATGATTGTCGTCGGCGACCAGGATCGACATCGCATGCCGATGCCGCACGACCGGCCACTCGCCCGTTTCTTCGATGCGCGCCCCCGGCGCCAATGGCAAACGCACGACGAACTCGCTGCCTTGCCCGAGCCCCCCACTGCGCGCCTCCACCGTCCCGCCATGCTGCTCGACCAGACTCTTCACCAACGTCAGCCCGATGCCCAGCCCGCCCTGCGAATGCGCGCGCCCATGCTCGCTCTGCGTGAACATGTCGAACACCTGCGTCAACATCTCCGCCGCCAGCCCGATCCCGTCGTCGCGCACGCGCACTTCGACCATCTCGCCGTCCCGCACGGCGTGCAAGGTGATGTTCCCACCTGCGGGCGTGTATTTCGCCGCATTGTTGAGCAGGTTGGTGAACACCTGCGCAAGCCGCATCGGATCGGCCTCGAGCGGCAAGGACTCGGCCGTCGCCTCGACATGGAAATGATGATTCGCCTGCTCGAGCAACGGCCGGCTCGTTTCGATGGCGCTATCGAGCACGTCGCGCATCGTCACGCGTTGCTTGCGCAACTCGATCTCGCCGCGCGTGATGCGCGAGACTTCCATCAGGTCGTCGACCAGTCGGATCATGTGCGAGACCTGGCGTTCCATCATCCCGTGCAGCTTGTGCAGTTGCGCGTCCTCGCCTTCGGTCGCGCGCAGGATGTGCAGGCAGTTGCGCAGCGGCGCGAGCGGATTGCGCAGCTCGTGGGCGAGCGTTGCGAGGAACTCGTCCTTGCGGCGATCGGCGGCGCGCAGGTCTTCCAATGCCTGGCGGCGTTCGATCAGGTCGGCGGCTTGGCGCGCGAGGATGTCGAGCAATCGCAGGTCGCGATCGGCCGGCATGTGCGGACGCGTCCAGTGCGTCGAAATCATGCCGACGATCTGCCCATCGCGCGCGAACAGGGGCGTGCTCTGCACGGCCGCGATGCCGGTCCGGCGATAACGATCCAGGTCGGCCGATCCTTCCATCGACACCTGGTGGCCGAGGTCGTCCAGGATCATGCGGTGCCCGGCGCGCATCGCCTGTGCGCTGCAACTCTGCGAAGCAGGGCCGGCGTCGATCCACGTCCATTCGGTGGCCGACTGCGGCGTGAAGCCGCGCGAAGCCAGCAATTCCAGTTCACCACCGTTGCCGCGTTCGGGATGCAGCCGCTGCAGCACGGCGAATTGCGACCGCATGATCGCCATCGCTGCAGCGACGATATTTTCGTACAGCGCATCCTCGCTTTCCTCGTGCACGAGTTCGGCGCTGATGCTTTGCAGCAGCGTGGCATCGGCGAGTTCTTCGTTCAGGCGCGCCTCGCTTTCGCGCACCGCGGCCTCGGCGCGGGCGCGCGCGATCGCAGCCCAAGTACGCTCCGCCGTTTCTTCGATCAATGCGATCTCGTCGCCGGCCCAGAGCCGCGGCGTCGCCTGGTGCACGCTCAACAACGCAGCCAGTCGGCCGCGCTTCACTTGGGGAACGCTGACGTGTGCACGCACCTGGACGCGCTCGTAAGCCTCGCGCTGCGGTTGCCCGAGCGTGCTGGAGGCGTTCGCGTCGTCGAGCACCACCGTGCGCCCCGCGCGCAGGCGTTGGCCGATTTCATCGCCGAACGCCGCCAATTCATGGCCGGCTTCGGCGGTCGATGCGTCGTCGCGGCAATGGTCGGTGTGGACCTTGACCGCGTGCCCGTCGTCCGACATCTGCGCGTACAGCGTGCGATCGGCGCCCAAGTGTTCGCACAGTGCGGTCGCCGCCGTGCACTGGATCGCGGCCGGATCCGACAGCGGCCGCAACAGGTCGCTCAACGACACGCGGAACGCGGCACGCGCGGCCGACCGGCGCATCAGTGCTTCGGCGCGCTTGCGCTCGGTGATGTCCAGCGCCATCGCCACCACGTAGCGCCGCCCGTCCTTCAGCAGGCCGGGCGAAGAGGCATTGAGGCTCCACGTGCGCGGCTGGCCGTTGCGGGTCACGATCTCGATGTCGGTCTGCACCATCGCATGGTCGACGCCGAAGATGCGTTCGATCGCTTCATGGAATTCGCCGTCGCGGATGCCGTAGGCGCGTCGCAACCAATCCTGCAGGACGGCGGGATCGTTCTTCGTGTAGCCGGTCAGTTCGGTCCAGTGGCGGCTGAGGTTGAGGATTTCGCCATCGTCCGCGTGCAGGCACAGCGCGAGTGGCGCGTCTTCGACGGTGCGCCGCAACTGCGCTTCGTTTTCGCGCAGGCGATCCATCGCGCCGCGGCGCTCGGTGTCGTCGAAGTTCACGCCGGTCATCGCGACCGCGCGCCCTTCGGCGTTGTAGACCGCACGACCACGCGAAACGATCCAGTGCACGCTGCCGTCGGGCCAGACGACGCGGAAATCGGCGTCGTAGTCGCCATGCGCGGCGATGGTCTGCGTCAGGGCGGCGCGCATTGCATCGCGATCCTCGGGATGGATCAGCTCTTCGAAGGCGCGATGGAAGTCCAGGTTTTCATGCGCCTGCAGGCCGAAGTTCGCCTTGCATTGATCCGACGCTTGCGTTTCCAGCGTGGTCAGGTCGAGGTGCCAGGTGCCGAGGCGTCCCGTCTGCAGCGCGAGTTCCAGGCGATCGGCCTGGTCGCGCAACGAATGCTCCAGCCGTTTGTGTTCGCCGATGTCGATGACGACGGCCACCAATCCTTCGTAGCGCCCATCCGGCCCGCGCAGTGCACTCACGCTCGCGCTGCCCCACAGCGTCGTCCCGTCCTTGCGGCGATAGCATTTTTCGAGCGTGAGGTTCGGCATGCCGCCTTCCAGGCGACGCAGCGCTTCGATCGTGCCGTCGAGCGATTCGGGCTCGGTCACCTCCACCAGGTGCCTGCCGACCAGCTCGTCCTCGCGATAGCCGAGCATGCGGCACCAACAGCGATTGACGTAGGTCATGCGGCCCTCGCCATCGGCGACGAGCATGCCGACGACGCTCTGGTGCAGGATCGTACGCATGCGGCGCTCGCTGTCTTCGAGTCTGTCGGCGGCGTGCGCGCGTTCGATCCAGTCGGCGGCCTGGCGCGAAAGCAGATCCAGCAGCAGCAGGTCGCGTTCGCCCGGTACGCCGTCGCGGTGGTGCGTGGTCAGCACGCCGAGCACGCGCCCATCGCGTGCGAGCAGCGGCGCGGCCTGGATCGAGCGGATGCCGCTCGTCGCCAGGGCGTTGCGCGTGTCCGGATCGAAGAAGTGCGACAGCACGACGTCGTCCACCATCAACCGGCGCGCGCTGGTCGCGCATTCCTCGGCGAGCGCGCTGGTTTCGCTCGCACTGTGGTCATGCGCATCGGATGCAGCGGGGAGGCCGTGTTCGAAGCCGCGGCTGGCGATCAGATCGAGGCTGCCGTCCTCGCGCACCAATCGCAACTCGCCGCTCTGCGCGCCGGCGACGATCACCGCCACGCCGAGGACATCTTCCAGCAGTTGGTCTTCATCCTCATCGTCGCGCACCAGGCGCGTGCTCAGTTTCTGCAGGCGGCGCAGGTGGTCGATCTCGGTCTCGTGCAACTGCAGCGCGGTGCGCAGCGCGTGGGGCCAGTTGGTCAACGGGCCGAGCGGAGTGGCAGCCCAATCGAACGCGTGCACGCGCCGCAGCCAGTTGCCTTCCCCGGCGGGTCGCTCGGCATCTGGTCCATGCGTGTCCATCGGGTTCGACGGTGAATCGCGGATTCCTTGTCGTTTCGCAGACCCTACTGCTTCGCAACGGACGCGGGTGTGGAAGACGGCCGCCTGACGAGTTCGAGGCCCGCGTAGGCGAGGGTGGCCACCACCAGCGGCGTAAGGAAGTAGCACGCGCGATACGCGATCAGTGCGCCGATCAACTGCGGCGCCGGCACCCGGTCCCCGAGCAGGGCGATGAAGACCGCTTCGGCAACGCCGATCCCGGCGGGGATGTGTGCGATCGCGGTGGCGACCGCCGCCAGCAGCAATGCGCCGATGACCTGGGCATCCCCCACATGGGGGAGGAAGCAGCCCACGGTCAGGCCCATCAGGGTCCAGTTGGTCGTCGCCATCGCGATTTGCAGCAACGCAAGGCGGGCGGTGGGGAAGCGGAAGTGATGACCGCGCACATGGAAGACGCGCCCGTGGGTGGTGTGGCAGGCGACGACGTACGCAACGCCGATGCCGAGCATCACCACGCCGAGCGCGCGCATGCCGGCGCCGGGCCCCAGGCCGAAGACGTGGACGGGGAAATCGGCCGGGGGCACGATCGCGCCACTGGTGAACAACGCACCGGCGAGCACGAAGTAGCCGGCCCAGTTGGTCGCGACGCAGAACGCGATCACGCGCGTGATGCGCCCGATGGGCACGCCTTCGCGCGCATACATGCGCAGCCGGAATCCGGCGCCGCCGACGGCCGCGCCGATATTCAGCGCGAAGGTGTAGGCGATGAAGGAAATGAGCATGACGCGCGGGGTGGGGACGTCGTGCCCGGCGTACTGGCGTGCGGCCAGGTCGTAGCCGGTGTAGAGCAGGAAGCTCGCGGCCGTGAGCGCGAGTGCGACAGCGAGCGTGCGGGCGTCGAGATGCCGCAGCACATCGCCCACCGCAGGCCAGTCGATCGCCTTTGCCGCGTGCCACAGCAAATAGCCGACGCCGCAAAGGAAAACGCCGAAGAGCGCGCGCTTCGCGGGCGCAACCCAGGTGCGCCGATGTGTCATGGTGCGTCCGCCGGCGCGGTGACGCGCACCAGTTGCGGTGTATGCGCGGGCAACAACCCCGCCCAACGCGGGAACCGCCGCAGCACATGGAACAACAGCGGCCGCGTGAGCCCGGTCCACCATCCGCGTTTGCCGAGGGAGGCCGCGTCGACGGTGTGGCATTGCCGTTGGCGCAGCGCATCCAGGCTGGCGCGGAGTTGCGCCGCAAATGCCGCATCGCGTACGAACACGTTGGCTTCGAGGTTCAACGCCAGGCTCAATGGATCGAGGTTGCTCGACCCGATGGTCGCCCACTCGCCGTCGATCAACGCGACCTTGCCGTGGAAGGGCCGCTCGCAATACTCGACGATGTCCACGTGCGCGCGCAGCAGGTGGCGGTAGAGCGTCCGCGTGGCGGGGTGCGCGATGGGCGTGTCGGATTCGGCGGCGACGAGCAAGGTGACGCGCACGCCGCGGCGCGCGGCACGGCGCAGTTCGCGCAGGAACGCCCAGCCGGGGAAGAAGTACGCGTTGGCGATGAGGATTTCGCGCTTGGCCTCGCGGATCGCGCGGCGGTACTCGCGCTCGATGGAGGTGCGCCGACGGCGGTTGTCGCGGAGTTCGAACAGGACCTGCGCGTCGCCTGCGTGCGCGCGCGCCTGCTCGATCGCCGGATGTTTCCAGCGCTGGCCCGTCCCGTCGCCCGCAAGCGCCGCTCGCGCGAACGCCAGGATGTCGCCCACCACCGGCCCTTCGATTTCCACCGCGTAGTCCTGCTTCCCCTTCGGATCCACTTCCGCCAGATGGTCGACCGAATAGTTGATGCCGCCGATGAACGCGCGCGTGCCATCGACGATCAACAGCTTGCGATGCAGTCGCCGGAACACGTTGACGCGGATCCCGGCCCAGCCCGGATGCGGATCGAAGACATGCACGCGCACGCCGGCGGCCACGAGTTCGGAAACGAAGGTGGGCGAGAAATCCGGCGAGCCATAGCCGTCGACGGTGAGATCGACCTGCACGCCGCGATTCGCCGCCTGGATCAGCGCGCGTTGCAAGTCGCGGCCGACGGGATCCTCGAACAGGATGAAAGTCTCGATGATCACCTCGCGCTGCGCGCCGGCAATCGCGGCGAACGCGCGCGGAAAGAATTCCTCGCCGTTTTCCAGCAGCTGCACGCGATTGCCGGGACGCCACGGCCCCGGGGCGCGCGGCCGTCGCCAGCCGATGCTCACCACGCCACCTTGGCCATCAGCGGCACGTGGTCGGACAAGTGCGTCCAGGGTTTGCGCGTGAGCACCTTCATCTCCGTGGCGCGTGCGTTACGTACATACAGGCGATCGACCGGCAAGAGCGGCCAGCGTGCGGGAAAGGTCCGCGCATGCTTGCCCTGCGAAGCGAGGAACACTTCGGTGAGCCCGCAACTGTCGAGGATCGGATGGCCGCGACCGCGCCAATCGTTGAAATCGCCGGCGACCACCAGCGGCGCCGCACGCGGGATCGCATCGTGCACGATCTCGCACAACAGCCGCAGTTGCTTCTGGCGATGCGATTCGCGCAGGCCCAGGTGCACGCAGATCGCATGCAGCGAGTACGGGCCGTCGTCGACGTGCAACTGGCAATGCAGCAGCCCCCGTTCCTCGTGGCCGGTGATCGTGACGTCGCAATTGCGGTACGCGCGGATCGCATACTTCGACAACAACGCGTTGCCGTGGTGGCCATGCGGGTACACCGCATTGCGGCCATAGGCTGCATGCGACCAGATCGAATCGGCGAGGAATTCGTACTGCGGCTTCTCCGGCCACTCCGCCTGCCGGCGCTTGTGCAGTTCATGCTCGCCGAGCACTTCCTGCAGGAACACCAGGTCGGCGCCCACTTCGCGCACGGCTTCGCGCAACTCGGGCAGCACGAAGCGGCGCCCGAACAAGTCGAAGCCCATGTGGCAATTGAGGGTGAGGACGGTGACGGCCGGCACGGGGAGGGGCTCAGGAGAGGCCTGATTGTGTGGGCCGCGCCCGTGACGGGCGGGTCAGCCGAACAGGTCGGTCTGCACGGTGGCCAGCCGGTCGGCATCGATGAAGCCCGACAATCCCACGCCGACGAGGCGATAACGCGTACGTGAAGGCAAATCGACGCGTTCGCGCAGGGCGCACGCGATATCCGCGACGGCCTCCAGGGCGTTCGGCGGTTCAGGTGGCGTGAGGCTGCGCGTCAGGACGCGGAAGTCGTCGGTTTTCAATTTCAGCACGACGGTGCGCGCAATGCGGCCGTGGGGTTGCGCGCGTTCACGCTCGTATCCACGCCATGCCTTTTCCGCCAGGCGGCGAATGTGTTCTTCCATTTCCGGCAAACGCAGGTCGCGTTCGAACGTGTCTTCGGCGCTGATCTGCATCGTCGGGCGTTCGGATTGCACGGGATGATCGTCGATGCCGTGCGCCAGTTCGTGCAGGCGGCGTCCCCATCGGCCGAAGCGTTGCTCCAGCGCAGCGACGCCGAGCGTGCGCAAGTCCGTTACCGTCGTCACCCCGAGTTCGGCGAGCTTGCCTTCCATCACCTTGCCCACGCCCGGAAGGCGCCCGACCGGCAAGGGCGCGAGGAACGCTTCGACCTGGTGCGGACGGATGACGAAACACCCATCGGGCTTGTTCCAGTCCGACGCGATCTTCGCGAGGAACTTGTTCGGCGCAACCCCGGCCGACGCGGTGAGTTCGGTTTCTTCGCGGATCTGCGCGCGGATGGCCTGCGCGGTGGCGGTCGCGCTCGGCAAGCCGGTAAAGGTGTGCGTCACATCCAGATAGGCTTCGTCGAGCGACAGCGGTTCGATCAGGTCGGTATGGCGACCGAAGATTTCGCGCACCTGTTTCGAGACCGCCTTGTAGCGCACGAAATCCGGCGGCACGAACACCGCCTGCGGGCACAGGCGTTCGGCGCGCATCGCGGGCATCGCCGAGCGAACGCCGAACTTGCGCGCCTCGTAACTCGCCGCGCACACCACCGAGCGCGCACCGCGCCACGCCACGACCACCGGGCGACCGCGCAGTGCGGGATCGTCGCGTTGCTCGACGGACGCATAGAACGCGTCCAYGTCGACGTGCAGGATCTTGCGCTGTGGCGTCGCTTCGCTCACCGCCAGAACGGAATGAAATCGGCGTCGGGCGCGGCGTCGTGYGGGCCGCGCTGCGGCAGCGTGATCCCCAGGACGTGGCGCCCCTGCGGCAGCTGGCGCACGTCGATCATGGCGACGAGGGCGGGGCGGTTGGTGCGTGCGTCTTCGCCGATGTCGAATACCGGTGCGATCGGCTTGCCGTCCAGCGTGACCGGGCGCACGCGTTCGGCATAGCACTTCAATTGCGCATCCGCCGGCAGCGTGCCGCAGCGTGCATCCAGGGCGGGGCCGTCGCGGTCGGGCACCCACGGCACGATCAATTGCACGTACGGTCCGATGATGACGGCCGATTGGATGAACGGTGCGATCGGGCTGCGGGTCGGGTCGCGGCGGTCGTCGTAGTGCGCCGGGTCCACCGAACGCGACGGCAGTTCGTCTTCGTCGGGGAAGGCGTCGTAACTGCCGTAGGCATCGGGGTTGCGCGCGATGTAGTAACTCGTCGAAGCCGCGAGCGTGGCGAACATGAAGATCGTCGCGATCAACAGGATCGTCTTGCGCCGCCCGCGATGGCTCGACAACAGCGCGAGCGCCGGGTTGTTCGCCATTCCCACGCCGATCTTCGAATAGAAGCCCAGCACGCCGCGCAGTGCACGCGTTCCGAAACTGCCGGGCTGCATCCGGTCGCCGTAGCGCCGGTCGACGCCGACCGCGAGGCCGTAGGGAATCATCGCGAACGCCGCCGTCCACATGATCCATTGCGTCTTGGCGTGCAGGCCCAGGCGGGTTTCCAGCATCCACGACACCGCGATCACGGAACCGACGATCAGCGTCACCACGCACAGGATCGAGGCCAGCACCACGCCCATCGCGAAGACCATCGTCGCGCTGTTGTCCGCGCGGTCGATCGCGTCCTCCATCCGGCCCAGGCGCTTGCTTTCGAACTCGCGCGCGTTGGGGCCGAGGCGGAAGTTGTCCCAGTCCACGCCCTTCGGATAGATCGACAACATGCCCACCAGCGCGATCCAGCGCGCGCGCAGCAGCAGGTGGATGACGAAGGTGACGGCCAGGATGATCGCCGCACTCTTGGCGTAGACGTAGATGACGAAGAGCAACTTCGCCCAGCGGTCGACCAGGCGCGGTGTCCAGTCGAGGATGTAGCCATCGAGCAATTCGGGCAGTTGCAGCATCGCGAACACGGCGACGCCGGAGATCAGCAGCTCGACTTCCCACGTGGGCGTGGTGTGGCGGGGCAGCGTGGAGGCGCCGTCGTCGCGCGCGTCGTGTCCGGTCATGGCAAGCCCCTGCGGGAGTGCATGCAGGATGCCTGTATTCGCCCCCTGCATAAAGTCGCGGCCCCGGGTGTCATCCGGGGCCGCGGGGTGGAGCCTTGCGCCTGGCTGGAAATCAGGTCGGCGGTGGCAGGTAGAACTTGAACGGGCAGGGCGTGGGCTTGATCACCGTGACCGTGCCGCTGTTGATCTGCGTGATCCACGCGAGCAATTGCTCCTGCGGCGCCCGGTTGGGATCGCCGAGGGGCGTGTTGCCATCGGCGAGGAGCGCAGCATTCGCTTCGTTCAGCAGGGCCGTGATCGACTCGTTCGCGGGCTTGTAGAAGTTCGCCCCGCCAACGTAACCGGCGTCGATGTTGAGCCGCAGGATCGCCAACTGGCGGGACAACGCGTACGCCATGTTCGTAGTGCTTGCGTTGTTGACCCAGGTGACGAACGTCGCCCAGTTCTGCGCCTGCGTGGGCGTGGCCAGCGTGGTGGTCAGGTTCCAGTTGCTACCGCTGGAGGAACGCAGGTTCAACTGGTTGAGCGCGTTGAACTCGGGGTTCATCGTGCCGCCGTCGTTGACCTTCGTCTGTCCGGTTGCGGTAATCCACCAGGACTTCGGCTTGCCGCCGCTCTTGCAGTCGCAGTAGTTGCCGAACTCCACGGTCGTCGTCTGGCCCACGGTCAGCGTCAGGCCCGTGACCGGATTGGTCGGCGTGGCCGTCGGCGTACCGTTGACGACGGAGGCGGACTGATGCCACGTCCCGCCGCCCAGGCCTTCGGTGACCGAGTAAGTGAGCGTGGGATCCAGCCCGGTAATGCTCACGATGCCGTCGGGCGATTGCGTCAGTGCCGAACCCGCGCCACCGTCGCCGAGCGTCATCAGCCAGCCGAACAGCGGGATTTCATCCGAATCCCACTCGCCGTTGGCGTTGGCGTCGTAGAACTTGTAGATGCTCAGGTCGGCCGTTTCGGGTTGTTCGGCGGGCAGCTTGACGTGGAAGTTGTCGGTCTTGCTGTCGCTGTTCTTGAACGTGTTCCCGTTGGCCTCGTAATCCGACTTGCGCGTGATCCAGACCTTGTAGACGCCGCCGTTGTTGGGCGTGTTGTCATAAGGCGCCAGTTGCACCCGTACACCCGCGCAAGGCGGGTCGACGGTGTCGACAAGGTGGTCCACCGCGGACTGGGCCACGCCCCCCACGACCGTAAATTCGCGATGGTCGATCGTGTCGCTGCTCAGTATCACGCTGCCCGAGGGATTGGTGACCTGGAAGACATACGTGCCGTCCGGGATCGCGGCGGCATCGCAGTTCGCATTGGTCGGCCCACCGTTGAGGTAGACGTCTTCCTTGGCCTCGTACTGGTTGACGTTGACGTTGCCGTCGGTGTCCGTGGTGAAGATCGCGCCGCTGATCGCAGCTGCGAAGGCCGATGGTGCGAGGAAGGCGGATAGGAGGAAGGCTGCGGCACGCTTTCGCGTGCGGTGCGGATCGGTTGCCATGGTCGTGCCCCTACAGAGTGATCGCGACGGGAGTCGCAGCCAGTCGAACGGCGCGATCGCCACGCGACGGACGACCGTCCGTCGCGGCTTTCGGTGAATGGGGGCAAGCCTCAGCTTTGCACGCGTGCGAGACTCAGGTGACGCAGCAATCGCGAGAGCGACACGACATCCTGGTGATTGTGCGCGAGTACGCGGCGCAGCGTCTGCGCGCTTCCGCCGCGCAGGAACGACAACCAGGCGGCCGGCGCTTCGGAACCGGGCAGGTCGTCTTCACGCACGATGCGAAGCACCTGGCGTTCGATGGTCGCCAAGCGGCAGTTCTCGTAAACGCCGCGGTAGCGTCGGCGCGTCGGGTAGAGCAAATCGACGTGGGGTAACCCGAGGAGGGGATTGGTTTGGCGCGCGAGTCGATACCGCGTGGCGAGCAAGGGCGCGTCGTAGCACTTGCCGTTGTAGCTGACGAGCACCGTGTCGGGCGAGACCCATGTTCGGAATGCATCAAGCATCGCGGTTTCCGCGGACATCGTGCGCATCGTGAGTTGGCGGATGCGCAGCGCGCCGCCGTGCCAGTCGGCCGCGCCGATCATGAAGGCGCGCGTGCCCGTGCCGCCGGCCAGGCCGGTGGTTTCGGTATCGAAGAACAGCATGCGCGCGGGGTCGAGCGCGTCCTTGCGGTCGAAGGCGCCGCAGAAGGTTTCGGGCAGCGCATCGTCGGGGACGAGCGCTTCGCGCAGGTGCAGGCCGGGGGCGATTTCGACGCCGGGCAATGTGCGGTCGACGGAGGGCGCTGGGCCGATCGGTGTCGGCGCACGCACGCGCAACAGTTGTCGCAGTTGCTCGATCGCGAGCGCGCCTCTTCCCGCATCGCGCGGGGCCTGCGAAGTTAGTGCCGGCTCGCGCTGTGCGATATCGCCACCGGCTTGGCGCTTGAGTTGTTGCAACTTGTCGAGCGTGAGGCTCATGCCGCCTCCAACGCACCGAGCACACGCAATGCGAGGGCGCGCGGCGAATCGACGGTGGACTCCTGCATTTCGAGCACGGGCCCGACGCACGCGGGGCAACCGGCCTTGCAATCGCAACGCTCGATGAGTTCGCGTGCAAGGACGACGAGCTCGTGCTGGCGACGCCACAGCGGCTCGCTTTGACCGACGCCACCGGGATAGTTGTCGTAGAGGTAGACGGTCGGCACGAAGCGATCGTGCACGTTGGGATCGCCGACGCTGCCATCGGTGCCGCGCAACTGCCCGCGCCCGCGGCCGTCGGCGGTGGCGAACCACGCACCGTCGCCGCTGCCGACCGCCTTCTGCAGGTCGGCCGCATCGGCCATCACGGCGACCTTCGCGACCACGTGCAATGCATACGCCGCACCGAGGAAGCCATCGAGCGCATCCTGCCGCGACGCGAACCGCGCATCGAGCGTCTCCTGCGGCAACTGCCACCACAGCGAACTCGTGTGCATTTCCTGGTCGGGCAAGGTCACCGGGCCGTAGCCGATGTTCTCGTGCGTGTAATAGCGGATCTTCTTGTAACCGGCGACGCGACGCACGACGTGCACTTCACCGTGGTGGGACGTGCCCGCGCCCGCGATGCAACCATCGAAGCGTTCGAGCACCTTGAGCTTGGTGTAGTCGATGGCGTCGGTGTAATAGTCCACGTGGGTGCGCGTGACGTAGGCCTTGCGGCCTTCCCAGTCGAGGCGTTCGACCTGGTAGGGCGTGGACTGCACCATGTGGATCGCGCCTTCGTAGAGCATCAGCGGCGCGGAGGAGTAGTCGACTTCGGCGATGATCACCTGGCGGCCATCGGTGCGATCCACGACGACGAAGTTGCCGTCGGCCACCGAACGCAAACTCACGGCGTTGGCGGGATAGCTGTCGGCGATCCACTCCCAGCGGCCGCCTTCGGCGTGCACCACGCCATCCTGCGCGAGCAATTCGAGATAGACCGCAGGGTCGATCGGGCCGAAGCGTTCGCCTTCCAGGAACGGCAATTCGAACGCGGCGCAGCGGATGTGGTCGAGCAGGATCACCGGTTGGTCGGGCGCGATGCGCGCATGTTCCGGCGTGGAGGCGGAGAAGAATTCCGGATGGCGCACGACGTATTGGTCCAGTGGATCGGAGCTCGCCACCAGCACGCCGACCGAAGCTTGTTGTCGACGACCGGCGCGGCCGAAGCGTTGCCATGTCGCGGCGACGGAGCCGGGGTATCCGTTGAGCACGACGACGTCGAGGCTGCCGATGTCGACGCCGAGTTCCAGCGCGGAGGTCGACACGATGCCGTCGATGCGCCCTTCGCGCATGGCGCGTTCGGCTTCGCGGCGTTCGGTCGGCAGATATCCGCCGCGATAGGCGCGGATGCGCGCGGGTTTGCGGGGGTCGTGGTCGAAGACGTCCTTCAGGTATTTCGTCAGCACTTCGACCATCGTGCGCGATTGCGCGAACACGAGGGTCTTGAGGCCCGCGCGGATCGCGGTGCGCGCGATCTTGTTGCTCTGCGAGCGCGCGGAGGCGCGCAGGCCGAGGTCGGGATTCACCACCGGTGGGTTCCAGAGCAGCACGTGTTTGTCGCCGCTCGGTGCGCCGGAGTCGGTAATCGCGGTGACATCGTGTTCGATCAGGGTTTCGGCGTGGTCTTTCGGGTTGCCGATGGTCGCCGAGCACAGGATGAATTGCGGGTTGGCGCCGTAAAAGGCGCACACGCGGCGGAGGCGGCGCAGGACGTTGGCGAGGTGTGATCCGAAAACGCCGCGGTAGCTGTGGATTTCGTCGATGACGACGTACTGCAGGCCTTCGAAGAACTGCGCCCACTTGGTGTGGTGGGGGAGGATGCCCTGGTGGAGCATGTCGGGGTTGCTGACGACGATGTCGCCGTTGAGCCGGATGGCCTGGCGTTGGTCGCCGGGGGTGTCGCCGTCGAAGGTCGCGGTGCGCAGGCCGAGGTCGCCTGCGCGATTGAGCTCGATGAGTTCGGCGACCTGGTCTTGGGCGAGGGCCTTAGTCGGGAAGAGGTAGAGGGCTTTGGCTTGTTTCGTCATCGCCGCGGCGACGACGGGGAGGGTGTAGCAAAGGGATTTGCCGGACGCCGTCGGGGTGGCGACGACGAGGTGTTCGCCGCGTTGTGCGGCATCCCAGGCGTCGCGTTGGTGTGCATAGAGGGTGGTGACGCCGCGGGTGCGCAGGGCGTTCGCCAGTTTTTCGGGGAGTGTGTCGGGGAGGTCTGCGTAGCGGCCTTCGCGTGCGGGGATCAGGAAGTGGCCGGTGATCAGTGCGGCATGTTTGCCGGCGAGTTTGGTGGCGAGCAGGCCGCCGTCGCGGAGTTGCGGGGCAGGCGGTGCGGGGTGTTCGAACAGCGTCAGTGCCGACATCGATGCGTCTCCTTGCGACGGGCGATGTTGTAGGCGTGTGTTGTCTCAGAAGATGAGAACTTGGTTCGAAGGGGCTTCAGCGCTTAGGGATGTTCGTCGGCTCCAGTTGGGCGCATCGGCACGCCGTGTTGAAGGTCCTTTTGACTCCGTGAAAAGCAAACACTCCGCAAAAGGACCTTCAACACGACGCACCGCTGCGCACCACACCTGGTTGTTGCGCGACACAACGCGTTGAAAACCTTTCGTCGCGCGTCGTGCACGCGCGCCGACAGCCAGCACACCAGGCGGTCGGCACCTCGCCCGTCGAGGGCATCGCGGCATACGTGGTGCACTGT
>NZ_JBFULX010000007.1:0-135573 GCF_054049695.1 Lysobacter sp. P5_C4
GCGCAACGCGGACGCCGCACGGTGCATGCCTTCGTCGACGCCGGTGATCACCAAAACGCGCTTGGCGTTGTGCGCGCGCAGGAATTCGGCAGCGGCGATGCCGTCGTCTTCCGGCGACAGCGAGAAGCTCGCGTTGCCCGCCGGCGGCGGGACCGCGGCGCGGTTGAGCGCGAGCATCGGCACGGTGCCCTTCGCATCGCGGAACACCGCGGCGACTTCATCACGGCCGAGCGGACCGACCACGAAGTCGTTCCCTTCGGCAACGGCCTTCTGGTAGGCGGCCACGGCGCCGCCCGGCGTCCCTGCGGTGTCGTAGAACGCCACTTCGGGGCGACGGCGGGATTCACCGTAGTAACCGGTGAGGAAACCATCGCGCACCGGCGCCGCGGCGGGTGCGAGGCTGCCCGACAAGGGCAGCAGCACGGCGAGCTTCATGGGTGGGCGATAGCCATCGCGTTCGGCCGGCGGGCGATCGCCTGCGTCGAATTTCCACGCGCCGCGATCGAACGGCCGCGGCAAGGGCAGACCGCGACGCTGCAACGCGTGGCCAGCGTAGGGGTACAGCGGATCGCCGGAAGGCAATGCAGCGGCGTCGGCGGACAGCGCGCCGTCGTCGAGGCCGGCGAGCAGCTTTTCGATCGCACGGTCGTTCTCCGCACGCTGCGCCGCGGGAAGCGTGGCGGCGTTGCGCGCCAGGTCGCGCGCCTGCGCGAAGGCCGGCGAAAACACGTGGCCCGCGGTCGAGGGCCCGGACACCTTCACGGTGGCGCAACCGGCCATGCCGATCGCGAGAATGCCCAGCAACAGCGCGCGCAGCCACGTGCCGCGGGTGAAGGTGCCGGTCCTGGTCCTGATGGAATGCATCGATACCTCGGCCGCGGGCGCGGCATGGGGGGAAGCGGCTAGGATTCTACCTGTCCGCCCGTCGATGCCATCGTTGACGTGCGCATTTCGCCGAAGGGTTCCCGATGTCCTCCCCAGTTCGACCCGGCACGCTCCACGTGATTGCGACGCCCATCGGAAACCTGGGCGACCTTTCGCCGCGCGCGCTGGAAACACTGCGCGCAGTCGCGGCGATCTGCGCCGAGGACACGCGCCACACGCGCCAACTGCTCGCGCACTACGGGCTCGAACGGCCGCTGGTGGCGCTGCACGAACACAACGAAGAACAACTCGCCGACAAGCTCGTGGCACGCCTGCAGGCCGGCGAATCGCTGGGCCTGGTTTCGGACGCGGGGACGCCGCTTGTCAGCGACCCGGGCTTTCGCCTCGTGCGCGCTGCGCGTGCGGCGGGGATCGCGGTGAGCCCGGTGCCGGGTGCGTGCGCGTTCGTGGCCGCGTTGAGCGTCGCGGGCCTGCCGAGCGATCGCCTCGTGTTCGAAGGCTTCCTGCCCGCGAAGGGCAACGCGCGCCGCGAACGCCTCCTGCCGCTCGCCGCGGAAACGCGCACGCTCGCCTTCTACGAATCGGCGCACCGCATCGAGGAAACGTTGGCCGACATGGCGGCGATCTTCGGCGCGCAACGCCGCGCGGTGGTCGCGCGCGAGCTGACCAAATTGTTCGAAACCGTCCTGGACGGCACGCTGGAAGACTTGCGCGCGCGCGTCGCCGCCGATCCGAACCAGCGCAAGGGCGAGTTCGTCGTGCTGGTCACCGGTGCTGAAGCCGACGAGGACGCGCGCATCCTGGAGGGCCGCCGCCTGTACGCGAAACTCGGCGAACACTTGCCGCCTTCGACCGCCGCGAAGCTGGCCGCGGAACTCAGTGGCGCACCGCGAAAGGCGCTGTACGGCAGTGGATGAGGCTGCGCTTGCGCCGGCGCGCCATGCCCGAAATGACAATGGGTAACGGCCGCGGCAGTTGTTAGCGTGTGCACGGATTTTCCCCTGGATCGCCCGATGGGCCCGCCCGAAGCGCCCACTGATTCCCGCACGGCGTACGCGTGCATGCTCGAGGACACACCCGCGATCTGGTCCGCGTTCGTGCCGTGGATCGCAAGCGCACTGGGTCCCGGTGGTATCGATACCTGCGACGTCGTCGTGCATCACGCCGCCCCGCTGCGGCCGGACATCGCCGAGCTTTGCGCCACGCTGGGCCTGCGCACGGTGGCGGTGTCGCCGTTCGATCCGCGTTCCCCGCGTTGCGACAAGCTGCGCCAGGTGCAGACCGATTTCGAAGATGCGCAACGCGTCGTGCTGATGGACGTCGACATGGCGTTCGCCGCGCCGATACCGATCGCGCAGATCCGCGCACCCGTGGCCGGCACGCTCGTCGATGCGGCGGGTCCGCCGCTGCACATCCTGCAACGCGTTTTCCGGTCGGCGGGCGTTGGCATGCCTGCCACGCGCACGAGCGCGTGGCGCGATGCGGCGGGTGCGTCCGACACGCTGCTCGGCAACTTCGATGGCGGCTTGTACATCATCGATGCCGGCTTGCTTCGCGAAGCGCTCGGCCCGCGCTGGGCGCACTGGACACGCTGGCTGCTGGACCGCGTGGGCTTGCTCGAACGGTGGCGCGCGCATGTCGAGCAGGTTGCGTTCTGCCTTGCACTCGCCGATGTCCGGATCGAGGCCGACGTGCTCGATGCGCCGACGCTGCTCCACCAGGGGCGCCTGGATCCGGACATGCGGCTGGAAGTGGGATCCGCTGCCTTGGAAGCGACCCTGCGCGTGAACGCCGCGATCGATCAATTCCAGCGCCAGCGGTTCGACAACCGCACGTTCTGGAACCACCGGTATGTGACGCATCCGATGCTCGGCAGCGGCCCGGAGTCGCGCGGCGAATCGTTGGCGAACAAGCGCGCGTGGTTGTCGGCGCTGGTCGCGCGCGCACCGCAGGCCTCGTTGCTCGACTGGGGCTGCGGCGACCTGGAAGTCGCGCGTGGGTTGCCGTGCGAGGACGGCACCGGCGTGGATATCGCCGTCGAAGCGCTGCGGTTGGCGCGCGCGAAACGCCCGGATTGGCACTTCCTGACGCCGATGCAATTCGACGCGATCGATGGGCGACCGCGCGATCTCGTGTTGTGCCTCGACGTCCTGGCCCATCAACGCACGCGCGCCGATTACGTGCGCTTGCTGCATCGCGTTGCTTCGCTCGCCTGCCTGGGCATGGTGGTGGCGGGCTACGACGCCGAGCCGTCGCTTTCCACGCCGATCACGTATTTCCACGAACCCTTGCGCGCGTCGCTTGCCGCGTTGCCGGTCATGCTCGAAGCCGTGCCGCTGGGCGCTTACGGCGAGGCGACGCTGTACTTTGCCGCGACGAGCGAAGCGGGGCGCGCCCTCGCGCATTCGGTCGCGGCCGCCTGCGCCGCCTGATCTGCGGTCGCGCGCCCAGCGTGGCGCCGCAAGGGGCGCGATGCCCCTTGCGATGCCGCTGGATCAGGTGGCGAAGCCGGCCGATAAGCCGGGTTCTGTCGTGGACAACCATTCCTCTGGACGCATCGTCGCCGATGCGCCTCAAGCAGCCTACCCGGACCCGACGCGGGCAACGTCATGAGGTCCCTATTTGGCCTTGCTCCCGGTGGGGTTTGCCGTGCCGGTCCGTTACCGGACTCGCGGTGCGCTCTTACCGCACCATTTCACCCTTGCCTGATCCCCGAGGGGCCATCGGCGGTTTCTTTCTGCTGCACTTTCCGTCGGCTCGCGCCGCCCAGGCGTTACCTGGCACCGTGCCCTGTGGAGCCCGGACTTTCCTCGGCGCGCTTGCGCGCGACGCGGTTGCCTGGCCGACTCCGCCGCCGGGGATTGTGTCAGAACCGGCGCCCGGCGGGTGGCCACGGGGGCGGGGCCGGAGAGGCCAAATCTCAAAATTTGAGACGGATCAGCGCTTAGTGGATAACTCTTGAACCAGACTCTGAAGTTCGCCGCAAGCCATTGATGGCAAAAGCGAAATGTTGTCCCCAAGCCTGTTGACAACCCTGTGGGTGGGGCCTAACGTGGCGACTTGTGGGGATTCCGGGAAATCCGTGGAGACCCATCCTAACGAGCCCGCGGCAGACGGGCAAAACCGGGCAGGGCGATGTTCCAGGGTGAGACCGCCATCACAATTGACGACAAGGGCCGGCTGGCCATCCCGACCAGCTACCGGGAGGTCGTCGCGCGCGAATGCGGGAACCAGTTGGTCGTTACCTACAGCCCCTTCGACGCCGGTTGCCTTTATATCTACCCGATGCCGGCCTGGGAACGCGTCCGCGACCAGGTCAACGCCTTGCCGCGCACCAAGAGCGTCAGCCGCAACCTGCAGCTGAAGCTGGTCGGCGCCGCCACCTTCGTCGAACCCGACGCGAGCGGCCGCATCTCGCTGCCCGCCAGTCATCGCAACGCGACGGGCCTTGAAAAGAAAGCCGTGCTGTTGGGCATGGGCGACAAATTCGAGCTGTGGAGCGAGCAGTCGCACCTGGCGCAGATCCGGCAGACCTTGTCGGACGACGACCTGGGCGACGGGTTGCTGGAATTGCAGTTGTGACCGGCGGTGGCGCGGATGCCCGGTCCGCCCACCTTCCGGTCTTGTTCGCGCAGGTCATGGAAGGCCTGCGTGTGCGCACCGACGGACGGTACCTCGATGGCACTTTCGGCCGCGGCGGCCATGCCGCCGGCGTGTTGGACCGGTTGGGCGCAGGAGGGCGCTTGCTGCTGATGGACAAGGATCCCGAGGCGATCGCCGAAGCCGAGCGCAAGTTCGGAACGGATGCGCGCGTGGCGATCCGCCGCGGCAGCTTCGCCGACCTCGCCACCTGGGATCTCGTCCGCGAAGGCCTCGACGGCGTGTTGCTCGACCTCGGTGTCTCCTCGCCGCAGCTGGATGTCGCCGAACGTGGGTTCTCCTTCGGCAAGGACGGCCCGCTCGACATGCGCATGGATCCCGATTCGGGCGAAAGCGCCGCGCAGTGGCTCGCGCGCGCCGACGATCGCGAGATCGCGGATGTGCTTTTCAAGTATGGCGAAGAACGCCAGTCGCGCCGCATCGCGCGCGCCATCGTTGCGCGTCGGGAAACGCAGCCGCTGGAGCGCACCGCGCAGCTGGCCGAACTCATCGCGTCGGTGATGCCGCGCGGGGATTCGAAGATCCATCCCGCCACGCGTTCGTTCCAGGCGATCCGCATCTTCATCAACCGCGAACTGGCGGACCTCGAAACCGGCCTGGACGCCGCGCTCGCGTGCCTCAAGCCCGGCGGCCGCCTGGCGGTGATTTCATTCCATTCGCTCGAAGACCGCATCGTCAAGCAGTTCATTGCCCGCCACGCCAAGGCGCCGCCGACGAACCGCCGCATGCCGGTGGTGCCCCACTTCGTGCCGACGCTACGCGTGATCAGTGACGCGACCAAGGCCGATACCGCCGAACTCGCTGCCAATCCCCGCGCGCGCAGCGCCGTGTTGCGTGTCGCCGAAAAACTCGGGGAGGCTGCATGATGTTCCTGCGCAGCCTGATGTTCCTGCTGGTCGTGGCGAACGTGGCCTCGGCCATCGGCGTGGTGTATGCGCGCCATGAGCACCGACAGCTGTTCGTCGCCTTCAAGCGCCTGGAGCGCCAGCGCGACGAGCTCAACATCGATTTCGGTCGCTTGCAGTTGGAACAGGCGACGTGGGCCGAAGCCAATCGCATCGACCAGGTCGCGCGCAACAAATTGGGCATGGCCTTCCCGTCGGCCGAAGACACCGTGGTGGTGCGTCCATGAGGCCGATGCCGCCGAACGAAAAACGCGGCCCGAACGGTGTCGGCCGCCTGCGCGCACTGTTCGGTGCGCAGCGGCAAAAGCCGCGCGGCCGCGCGCAGTTCAACCTGCGCGGGCGCCTGGCAATCGTCGCCGGCACGCTCGCGCTGTGTTCGACCGCGTTGCTCGGCCGCGCCTTCGATCTCCAGGTCGTGCACCAGAAGTTCTACCAGGCCCAGGGCGACGCGCGCTTCCTGCGCGAGATCCCGATCGCCACCTCGCGCGGCATGATCACCGACCGCAACGGCGAGCCGCTCGCGGTGTCCACGCCGGTCGAATCGATCTGGGCGAATCCGCAACTGCTGCTCAAGTCGCCCGAGCGCATCCCGGAACTCGCCAAGGCCCTCGGCGTACCGGCCGACCACCTCGCGCGCAAGCTCTCGCAGCGTTCGACGAAGGAATTCGTCTACCTGCAACGCCGCATGCGCCCGGAAACGGCGGAGGCGATCGTCAAGCTCGGCATCCCCGGCGTGTTCTCGCAGCGCGAATACCGCCGCTTCTACCCGCAGGGCGACGCGGTCGCGCACGTGCTCGGTTTCACCGACATCGACGACAGCGGCCAGGAAGGACTGGAACTGGCGTTCGACGAATGGCTGCGGGGCACGCCCGGCGCCGAGAAGGTGATCCGCGATCGCCGCGGCCGCATCGTCGAGAACGTCGACCTGGTCCGCGCCGCGCTGCCGGGCAAGGACCTCACGCTGTCGATCGACCGCCGCATCCAGTTCCTCGCCTATCGCGAACTGCGCAACGCGCTGCTGGAAAAAGGCGCGAGCAGCGGTTCGGCGGTGGTGCTCGACGTCGCCACCGGCGAGGTGCTGGCGATGGCGAACCTGCCTTCGTTCAACCCGAACGCGGTGGAAAGCGCGAACCGCGAAGCGCACCGCAACCGCGCGGTGACCGACCTCATCGAGCCCGGTTCGACGATGAAGCCGATCACTGTCGCCGCGGCGCTGGAAAACCACTTCATCACGCCCGCCACGCGCTTCGACACGAACCCGGGCTGGATCCCGAATGGCCGCTTCCGCACGACCGACACGCACAACTACGGGGTGCTCGACACCACGGGCGTGATCACCAAGAGCTCCAACGTCGGTGCGGCGCTGATCGTGCATCGCGTGCCGGACCGCATTTTCTACGACTACATGCGCAAGCTCGGCTACGGGCACACGACCGAAAGCGGATTCCCGGGCGAAGCGGCGGGCCTGTTGCCGGCGCCGGACCGGTGGAGTGGCACCAGCAAGCAGACGATGGCCTACGGTTACGGCCTGAGCGTGACGCCGCTGCAGATCGCCCAGGCGTACGCTGCGATCGGCAACGGTGGCAAGTTGGTTGCGCCGACATTCGTGAAAGGCCAGCGTAACCAGGCCCACCAGGTGATGGATCCGGTGGTCGCCAACGAAGTGCTGCGGATGATGGAAACGGTGACGATGCCCGGCGGCACCGCGACGCAGGCGCGCGTGCTCGGCTATCGCGTCGCCGGCAAGACCGGCACCGCGCGCAAGGCGAGCGCGGGCGGCTATTCGCGCCGTTACGTCGCCTTCTTCGCAGGCCTGGTGCCGGCGAGCAACCCGCGCTTTTCGATGGTCGTGGTGATCAACGATCCCGCGCCGGAACTGGCGTACGTCGGCGGATTGGTGTCGGCGCCGGTGTTCCAACACGTGATGGATGGTGCGTTGCGCCTGATGGATGTCGCGCCGGACGATCTGGATGCGTGGCTCGCCGTGCAGGCCGCGGCCGAGGCCAAGCGCGCACCGAAGACGGCGAATGCGCCTGGTGCGACGCCCGCGCCCGTGGCGCCGGTGGCGCTGCCGGTCGCGCCCACGCCGGGAGCGCGCCAATGACGCGCGCGATGCGCCTGTCCGAACTGCTGCCCGATGTCGCGGCCGTGCCCGCCGGTCTGGAAATCACTGGCCTGGTGATGGATAGCCGCGCCGTGAAGCCGGGCGATGCATTCGTCGCGATCGCCGGCTTCGGCGCGCACGGCCTGTTGTTCGCCGAACAGGCGAAAGCCAGCGGCGCCCGCGCTGTCTTGTTCGAACCGCCGGCGCCCGAAAACGCGCCTGCGCCCGCCGATGCGATCCCGGTGCCGGGGTTGCGCGCGCGCCTGGGCGAACTCGCCGATCGCTTCCACGATTTCCCGTCGCATGCGCTGACCACCGTTGGCGTCACCGGTACGAACGGCAAAACCTCGACCGTGCAGTTGCTCGCGCAGGCGTGGACGCTGCTCGGCACGCGCGCAGCGTCGATCGGCACGCTCGGTGCAGGCCTTTACGGCCGGGTGGTGCCGACCGGATTCACGACGCCGCTGGTGCTGCAGGTGCACCAGTTGATCGCGGAATTGCGCGACGAAGGCGCGCAGGCGCTGTCGATGGAGGTCAGTTCGCACGCGCTCGACCAGGGCCGCGTCGCCGGCGTGCACTTCGACGTGGGCGTGTTCACCAACCTCACGCGCGACCACCTGGATTACCACGGCGACATGGCCAGCTACGGCGCCGCGAAGGCCAAGCTGTTCGGTTGGCCCGGGTTGCGCGCGGCGGTGATCAACCTGGACGACGACTACGGGCGCGCGATGTTCGATGCGCTGCCGAAGACGGTGCGCCACGTGGGCACCAGTGCGCGCGGTGATCGCAGCGCGACGGTGCGCGCGGAAAACATCACGCTGGACAATCGCGGCGTCGGGTTCGACCTGATCGTCGGCGACGAACGCCATGCAGTTCGCTCGCCCTTGCTCGGCCGCTTCAACGTCGACAACCTGCTGGCGGTCGCCGGCACGCTGGTCGCGCTCGGCCATGCACCGGCGCAGGTCGCCGAGGTGTTGTCGCGCCTGCAGCCGATCCACGGCCGCATGAATCGCTTGGGTGGCGAGGGCGATGCGCCACTGGTCGTCGTCGATTACGCCCACACGCCGGATGCACTGGAACAGGCGCTGACCTCGCTGCGCGCGCATGCCGCGGCATCGCTCGCCTGCGTGTTCGGTTGCGGCGGCGAACGCGACACCGGCAAGCGCCCGCAGATGGCCGCGATCGCCGAGCGCCTGGCCGACCGCGTGTTTGTGACCGACGACAACCCGCGCGGCGAAAACGGCGACCACATCGTCGACGACATCCTCGCCGGCTTCAGCGATGGGATGCGCGTCGACCCGCGCCTGGCGATCGAACGCGACCGTGCGAAGGCCATCGCGCGCGCGGTCGGCGAAGCCGGGCCGAACGACATCGTGCTCATCGCGGGCAAGGGCCACGAGCCGTACCAGGAAATCGACGGCGTGCGGCACCCGTTCGACGACACGGAAGTTGCTTCCCGCGCATTGGAGGCGCGCCCATGATCGCCATGCCGCTCTCCCGTATCGCGAATCTCGTCGGGGGCCGTGTCGTTGGCGATGACGTCCTGGTCGATGTCGTCGCCACCGACACGCGCGCGATGCCGCAGGGCCATCCGCTGTTCATCGCGCTCAAGGGCGAACGTTTCGACGGCCACGATCACTTGTCGATGGCCGCACGCAACGGTGCCGTCGCCGTGTTGGTCGCGCGCCAGGTGCAAAGCCCGCTGCCGCAACTGATCGTCGCCGACACCGAGCGCGCGCTCGCCGCGTTCGCCGCGGGCGTGCAACGCGAGCGCAAGACCAAGGTCATCGCGATCACCGGCAGCAACGGCAAGACCAGCGTGAAGACGCTGGTGCTCGCGATCCTGCGCGCAGCGTTCCCCGAAGAAGGGGCGGTCTACGCCAACCCGGGCAATCGCAACAACGAGATCGGCTTGCCGCTCGCGGTGCTCGATGCCCCCGAGCAGGCCCACTTCGCCGTGTACGAGATGGGCGCGGGCAAGCCCGGCGACATCGCGTATCTCACCGCGATCGCGCGTCCGGACATCAGCGTCGTCAACAACATCGCCCCCGCGCACCTGGAGCGCATGGGCAGCCTGCTCGGCGTGGCCGATACCAAGGGCGCGATCTACGATGCGCTGCCGGCCGATGGCGTCGCGGTGATCAACGCCGACGACGCGTTCGCGCCGTACTTCGCCGAACGCGCGCACGGCCGCCGCCTCATCCGCTACGGGCTGGAAGCCACCGCCGACGTCACCGCGCATGCGATCGACCTGCTGCCCGACAGCGCGCACTTCACGCTGGTCACGCCCATCGGCGAGGTCGAGGTCGGCCTGTCGCTGCCCGGCCGCCACAATGTGTTGAACGCGCTCGCCGCCGCATCGATCGCGCTCGGCGCGGGCATCGAACCCGAGGTGATCGCCGATGGCCTCGCGCAGGCGCGCTCGGTCGCCGGCCGCCTGGTCACGCATCGCCTGCGCAACGGCGCGGTCCTGATCGACGACAGCTACAACGCAAACCCCGGTTCGCTGAACGCCGCGATCGACACGCTTGCTTCCAGTGGCGACGCCGCGTGGCTCGTGCTCGGCGACATGCGCGAACTCGGCGCGGACGCCGAAGTGCTGCACGCCGAAGCCGGCCGACGCGCGAAGAGCGCCGGCATCGCGCGCCTGTATGCGCTCGGTCCGTTGAGCCAACACGCCGTCGACGCCTTCGGCGACGGCGGACATCACTTCGATACGCATGCCGCATTGGCGCAGGCGGTGGCAAGCGGCCTGCACGCCGGCGTGCGCGTATTGGTCAAGGGCTCGCGCGGAAGCGCGATGGACAAGATCGTGACGGCGTTGCTGCGCGACGAGGGGAACGCACCGCATGCTGCTTGAACTCTTCCGCTGGCTGGAACAACTCCAGAGCGTCTTCGGGCTCTTCGGGTACCTCACGTTCCGCGGCATCCTCAGCGCGCTCACCGCGCTCGCGCTGTCGCTGTGGTGGGGGCCGGCGATCATTCGCCGCCTGGCGCTGCTCAAGGGCGGCCAGCCGATCCGCAAGGACGGCCCGCAGTCGCACTTCTCCAAGGCGGGCACGCCGACGATGGGCGGCGCGCTGATCCTGCTCACGATCGCCGCATCGGTGCTGCTGTGGGGCGACCTGCGCAACCGCTACGTGTGGCTCGTGCTCGGCGTGATGATCGCCTTCGGCGCGATCGGCTGGTGGGACGACTGGATCAAGATCGTCAAGCGCGATCCCAACGGGATGAAGTCGCGCTGGAAGTACCTGCTGCAATCCTTGTTCGGCCTGGGCGCCGGCCTGTTCCTCTGGTACACCGCCGATACACCGGCGGCGACCACGTTCTACATCCCGTTCTTCAAGACCGTCGCCTTGCCGCTCGCGTCGATCACCTTCGTCGCGCTCGCGTACTTCTGGATCGTCGGTTTCTCCAACGCGGTGAACCTCACCGACGGCCTCGACGGCCTGGCGATCATGCCGAGTGTGCTGGTGGCGTGCGCGCTCGGCGTGTTCGCGTACGCATCGGGTAATGCGGTGTTCTCCGATTACCTGCAGATCCCGCCGGTGCCCGGGGCGGGCGAACTCGTGATCATCTGCGCGGCGATCGCCGGCGCAGGGCTCGGCTTCCTGTGGTTCAACACCTATCCGGCAATGGTGTTCATGGGCGACATCGGCGCGCTTGCGCTCGGTGCGGTGCTCGGCACGGTCGCGGTGATCGTGCGCCAGGAATTGGTGCTCGTGATCATGGGCGGCATCTTCGTCGTCGAGACGCTCTCGGTGATGATCCAGGTCGCCTCGTTCAAGCTCACGGGCAAGCGCGTGTTCCGCATGGCCCCCATCCACCACCACTTCGAGCTCAAGGGTTGGCCGGAGCCGCGCGTGATCGTGCGCTTCTGGATCATCTCGGTGATCCTCGTCCTGGTCGGCCTCGCCACGTTGAAGGTGCGCTGATGAGCGACGGCAGCAACGGCCGGCACCAGGCGACGCGGCTCGACGCGATCGAAGGCCGCTTCGATCCGTGGCTGATGGGCGCGGCGATCGCGCTCGCCTCGCTGGGCGTGGTCATGGTCGCATCGAGCTCCATCGCCATCGGCGAGGGGATGCACGTGGGGCCGTTCTATTTCCTGATCCGCCACCTGGTGTTCCTGGCCGGCGGTTGCGCGCTCGCGGTCTGGATGATGCGCACCGAGCTCAAGACGATCGAAGCGAAGAACCACCTGTTGCTGCTGGCGTGCTTCGTGCTGCTGCTCGCCGTGTTCGTGCCTGGCATCGGCCGCACGGTGAACGGCGCGCGCCGCTGGCTGAACTTCGGCGTGTCGAACTTCCAGGCCGTCGAAGCGGTGAAGCTGCTCTACATCGTGTGGCTCGCCAGCTATCTCGTGCGCTTCCGCGATGAAGTCAATGCAACCTGGATGGCGATGCTCAAGCCGCTCGGTGTCGCGGCACTGCTGGTGGGCCTGCTGATCCTGCAGCCGGACTTCGGTTCGCTCTCGCTGATCCTGGCCATCACCGCCGGCATGCTCGTGCTCGGCGGCGTCAACATGCCGCGCATGTTCGGCCCGGTGCTGGTCGGCCTGCCGATCCTCGCGGCGATCGCGATCGCCGAACCGTATCGCGTGCGCCGCTTCACGTCGTTCATGGATCCGTGGGCCGATCCGTTCGACAGCGGTTATCAGCTGACGAACGCATTGATGGCGGTGGGCCGTGGCGAAATCTTCGGCGTGGGCCTGGGCGCGTCGGTGCAGAAGTTGTCCTACCTGCCCGAAGCGCACACCGACTTCATCCTCGCGGTGATCGCCGAGGAACTCGGCCTGGTCGGCGTGGCGCTGGTGATCGGCCTGTATGCGCTGCTCGCGGGCCGCGCGTTCTGGGTCGGTCTGAAGTGCGTCGAGATGCGCCGCCACTTCGCGGGCTATTGCGCCTTCGGCGTCGCGCTGTGGATGAGCCTGCAAAGCTTCGTGTCGATCGGCGTGAACCTCGGATTGCTGCCGACCAAGGGCCTGACGCTGCCGCTGATTTCCTCCGGCGGTTCCAGTGTTCTGATGACGAGCATGGCGATCGGCCTGCTGCTGCGCGTGTCCTACGAACTGGATCGCGCCGAACGCCAGGTCGCGCGCCTGCGTGGCGAAGCGCAGCAACCGGCGCCGGGCCACGTGCCGGCGACGACGCAGCCGCCGGTCACGACCGCGGCGAGCGCGAGCGTGCGCGGCACCAGCCGCCTGCGCCAGCGCGTCGAACCCACGCTGGGGAAGACGGCATGACCGCTCCCGCGCGCGTGATGATCCTCGCCGGCGGCACGGGCGGCCACATCTTCCCGGGCCTGGCGGTGGCGCGTGCATTGCGTGCGCGCGGCGCGCAGGTCACGTGGCTCGGCGCCGACGGCCAGATGGAAACGCGCCTGGTGCCGCAACACGACGTGCCGATCGACACCATCGCGGTGAAGGGCCTGCGCGGCAAAGGCATCGCGACGTTGATCGGCGCACCGGTGCGCGTGCTCAACGCCGTGCGTTCGGCGGCGCGTGTGATCGCGCAGCGTCGTCCACGGGCGGTGATCAGCTTTGGTGGTTACGCCGCGGGCCCGGGCGGCGTCGCCGCCCGCCTGGCGGGCATTCCGCTGATCGTGCACGAACAGAACCGCGCGCCCGGCTTCACCAATCGCGTGCTTGCGCGCATGGCGCGTCGTGTGTTGACAGGCTTCCCGCAGACGTTCGCCAGCAGCGTGATCGCCGAAGTGGTCGGCAATCCGGTGCGCGATGAGATCGCGGCCGTGCAGCCGCCACAATTGCGCATGGCGCGCGGCAACGACCGCATGCGCCTGCTCGTCCTCGGCGGCAGCCAGGGGGCGCGTGCCCTGAACATGGCAGTGCCCAAGGCGCTGCAGGCGTTGAACGACCCGACGATCCAAGTCCGCCACCAATGCGGCGAAAAGCTGCGCGCCGATGCCGATGCCGCGTACGCGCAGGCCGGCATCGTTGCGCGCGTGGAGCCCTTCATCGCCGACATGGCCGATGCCTATGCGTGGGCCGACATCGTCGTGTGCCGCGCCGGCGCGCTGACGCTCGCCGAACTCTGCGCCGCGGGCGTGGGCAGCGTTCTCGTCCCGTTCCCGCAGGCGGTCGACGATCACCAGACGCGCAATGCCGAGTATCTCGTCGAGCGGCATGCCGCCGTGCTGCTGCCGCAGAACGACGCACTCGCCGATCAGTTGCGCAATGCCTTGATCGAGTTGCGCGGCAACCCCGTCAAGCGCAGCGCGATGGCGGAAGCCGCGCGCGCCATCGCGCGCCCCGATGCGGCCGCGCGCGTGGCGCAGATCGTGCTCGAGGAGATCGCACGCTTCGACCGGACACACAGGGAGGCGGCGTGATGGCCAACATCCAGCGCCGCCTGCAGGCCACCGGCGATCTCGCGAAAGCCTACCCGCGCGTGCATTTCATCGGCATCGGCGGCGTCGGCATGAGCGGCATCGCCGAAGTGCTGTGCACGCTCGGTTACCAGGTCTCGGGTTCCGACAACGCGGACAACATGGTCACGCGTCGTCTCACGGAACTGGGCGCAAAGGTGTATCGCGGCCACGGCGCGGAGAACGTGCGCGACACCGATTGCATCGTCGTCTCCAGCGCGATCCGCAAGGACAATCCGGAACTGGTGGAAGCGCGCGCGCAACGCATTCCGATCGTGCCGCGCGCCGAGATGCTCGCCGAACTGATGCGCTTCCGCCGCGGCATCGCCGTGGCGGGCACGCACGGCAAGACGACGACCACCTCGCTGGCCGCAAGCGTGCTGGGCGAAGGCGGGCTGGACCCGACCTTCGTCATCGGCGGCAAGTTGCTCGCCGCGGGCGCGAACGCGCGCCTCGGCGGTGGCCAGTGGCTGGTCGCCGAAGCCGACGAAAGCGACGGCTCGTTCCTGCGCCTGAATCCCGCGGTCGCGGTGATCACCAACATCGACGCCGACCACCTGGAGAATTACGGCGGCGACTTCGCGAAGGTGCAGGAAGCCTTCGCCGAGTTCCTGCATCGCTTGCCGTTCTACGGGCTTGCGGTGCTGTGCATCGACGATCCGGAAGTCGCCACGCTGGCGAAGAACACGCCGCGTCACGTGATGACCTACGGCTTCGCGCCGGAGGCCGACGTGCGTGCCGAAGACGTCGGCCAGATCGGCGCGTGCATGCACTTCACGCTGCACCTGCCCGATGGTTCGCGCACGCCGGTCGAACTCGCGCTCCCGGGCCGCCACAACGTGCAGAACGCGTTGGCCGCGGCCGCGATCGGTTGGCAGCTCGGCGTGGCGCCCGAAGCGATCGCCTTCGCGCTGAAGAAGTTCGAAGGCATCGGCCGTCGTTTCAACCTGCTGGGTCAATTGCGCACGGAGAAGGGCGCGACCGTGCAGCTGGTCGACGACTACGGCCACCACCCGAAGGAACTGGAGGCGGTGTTCGCCGCCGCGCGTGGCGGCTGGCCGGACAAGCGCCTGGTCGTTGCGTTTCAGCCACATCGTTACAGCCGCACGCGCGATCTGTTCGACGAATTCGCCGCGGTGTTGTCGACCGTCGATGCGCTGGTGTTGACCGAGGTCTATCCGGCCGGCGAAGCGCCGATCGCGGGCGCCGATGCGAAGGCGCTGGCCCGCGCGATCCGCACGCGCGGTCGCGTCGATCCGATCGTCGTCGGCGGTGCGAGTGACTTGTCGAGCGTGTTGCCGGATGTGTTGCAGGACGGTGACTTGCTGCTGCTGATGGGCGCCGGCGACATCGGCGCCGCGGCACAGCAAATCGCCACGCAAGGTTTCGAAGGAGCAATGAAGTGAGTGGCAAGCAGAATTTCCCCCCGCTGCGCGTGACCGACCCGGCCGTGTTCGGCCGCGTCGCGGTGCTGATGGGCGGCACCAGTTCCGAGCGCGAGGTTTCGCTGGATTCGGGCCGCAACGTGCTCGACGCGCTGCGCGCGCGCGGCGTCGCCGCCGACGCGGTCGACGGCATTCCGAACCTGATCCGCGAATTGCAGGACAAGCATTTCACGCGCGTGTTCAACATCCTCCACGGCCATGCCGGCGGCGGCGAAGACGGCGTGCTGCAAGGGTTGCTCGATGCCTTGAACGTGCCCTACACCGGTTCTGGCGTGCTGGGCTCGGCGCTGAGCATGGACAAGATCCGCACCAAGCAGGTGTGGTTGTCGCTCGGCCTGCCGACGCCGAAATACGTGCAGCTCGGCAAGGGTGCGGACATCCACGCCGCCGCAATGTCGCTCGGCCTTCCGGTCATCGTGAAGCCTGCCGCCGAAGGCTCCAGCGTCGGTGTCTCGCGCGTGTACGAAGAGAAGGACCTAGACGCGGCGGTCGAACTCGCGAAGCGCTACATCGACGAAGAAGCGCGCGGCGAGTTGCTGATGGAGCAGCTGGTCGAAGGCGACGAGCTGACCGTCGCCGTGCTCGGCGAGACCGCACTGCCCTCGATCCGCATCGTGCCGAAGGGACAGTGGTACGACTACCACGCCAAGTACGTCGCCGAAGACACGCAGTACCTGTGCCCGGGGCTGGAGGGCGAGGCCGAAGACGAGATCCGCCGCCTCGCGGTCGCAGCGTTCAAGGCCGTGGATTGCAGTGGCTGGTCGCGCGTGGACGTGATGCGCGATCGCGCGAGCGGCCAGTTCTACTTGCTCGAAGTGAACACCGCGCCGGGCATGACCTCGCATTCGCTGGTGCCCAAGGCCGCGCGCCAGGTCGGCATCGAATTCGACGAGCTGTGCTGGCGGATCCTCGAAACCTCGCTCGACCGCGACGGAGGTGCGCGCAAGTGAACGCACTGCTGCGCATCCTGGCGTGGACCCTCGCGGTGGCACTGGTCGTGCTGCCGGTCGTTGCGTTGCTCAACGGCTGGGTCGCGTCGGAGCGCTGGCCGCTGCGGACGCTGCGTGTGCAGGGATCGCTCCACAACGTCGACGAAGCACTGCTGCGCTCCACCGTGCTGCCGTATGCGAAGCGCGGCTTCTTCGCCGTCGACCTGGAATCGGCGCAGACCGCCGTCGCGCGCCTGCCGTGGGTCGAGCGCGCCGAAGTGCGCAAGCACTGGCCCGACGTGCTGGAAGTACAGGTGATCGAGCATCGCCCGTTCGCACGCTGGGGCACCGACCGTTTGCTCAGCGAACACGGTCGCCTGTTCCCGGTGGAGGGCATTCGCGTGCCGGCGAAGCTGCCGGAGCTCGCCGGGCCCGACGCACGCGTGCAGGACGTGGTCGCGCTCTACAACGAATCGCGCGTCCTGTTCGCGAGCACGGGCACCGACGTGCGCTCGCTGAAGCTCGATGCACGCGGCAGTTGGTCGCTCATGCTCGACGACGGTACCGAAGTGATCGTCGGGCGCAGCGATGCGCGGCCGCGCCTGGGCCGCTTCGCGCGCTTGCTTCCGCAACTGACGGCGCAGCCGCAACGGATCTTGCGTCGCGCCGACCTCCGCTACACCAACGGGTTCGCACTGCAGTGGGCCGACGCACCGGCCGCCGCGGTCGCACCTGTCACGAATTCGCAGGGAAATACATGAACCGCAAAGGCGACAAATCCTTGATCGTGGGCCTCGACATCGGCACGTCGAAGGTCACGGCGCTGGTGGGCGAATACTCGCCGGGCAGCCCGATCGAGGTGATCGGCATCGGCTCGCACGAATCGCGCGGGCTCAAGCGCGGCGTGGTCGTCGACATCGAATCCACGGTGCAATCGATCCAGCGCGCGGTGGAGGAAGCCGAACTGATGGCCGGCTGCGAGGTGCGCTCGGTCTACGCTTCGATCTCCGGCAACCACGTGCAGTGCCGCAATTCGCAGGGCATCGCACCGATCCGCGACGGCGAAGTCACCTATGCCGACCTCGACCGCGTGCTCGAAGCGGCGAAGGCCGTGGCGATTCCGGCAGACCAGCGCATCCTGCATGCGATCCCGCGCGACTACGTGCTCGACGATTCGCAGGAAGGCATCCGCAATCCGGTCGGCATGACCGGCGTGCGGCTGGAAGTGCACGCCCACCTGGTGGTGTGCGCGCAGTCCGCGGCGGCCAACATCAGCAAGTGCGTGCAGCGTTGCGGGTTGCAGGTCGACGACCTGATCCTCGCCTCGCTCGCATCGAGCACCGCGGTGCTCACGCCCGATGAACGCGAACTCGGCGTCGTGCTGGTCGACCTCGGCGCGGGCACCACCGACATCGCGGTGCACGTGCAGGGCGCGATCGCGCATTCGGCCTCGCTGCCCATCGCCGGCGACAAGGTCACCGAAGACATTGCGCACATGTTGCGCACGCCGACGCCGGAAGCCGAGCAGATCAAGGTGCGTTACGCCTGCGCGCTCGCGCAGTTGGCGACGGCCGAGGAGAGCATCCAGGTGCCCAGCGTCGGCGATCGTCCGCCGCGCCGCCTGCCGCGTCATTCGCTCGCGCAGGCGGTGCAGGCGCGTTACGAGGAAATCTTCGAAATGGTGCAGGCGGAGCTTCGCCGCAGCGGTTTCGAACAGCACGTGCGCGCCGGGATGGTGCTCACGGGCGGTGCTTCGAAGATGGAAGGCGTCGTCGAACTCGCCGAGGAAATGTTGCAGATGCCGGTGCGCGTGGGCATCCCGCAGCACGTCACCGGCCTGGGCGAGGTCGTCGGCAATCCCGTGCACGCCACGGGGGTCGGGCTGCTGCTGATGGGTAGCCAGATCGAAAACCCGCGCAGGCCGTCGATCTCGGCGGGCCGCGCAGGCTCGTTCTTCAACAAGTTGAAGAACTGGTATCGCGGCGAGTTCTGAGGAAGGCGGGCAGGGCGGAAGGGACGGCGGAACACTTTTGCAACACGAATACGTAGTTCATAAAACACCTATAAGAGGACACGGACATGGCGCACTTCGAACTGGTTGAAAAGATGGCCCCGAACGCGGTGATCAAGGTCGTCGGCGTCGGTGGCGGCGGCGGCAACGCGGTCGCCCACATGGTCAACAGCAGCGTGGACGGCGTGGAATTCATCACGGCGAACACCGACTCGCAGGCGATCAAGAACTGCGGCGCGAAGCTGCAACTCCAACTCGGCTCCAACGTCACCAAGGGCCTGGGCGCCGGCGCGAATCCGGAGGTCGGCCGCCAGGCGGCGCTGGAAGATCGCGAACGCATCATGGATGCGCTGCAGGGCTCGGACATGGTGTTCATCACCGCCGGCATGGGCGGCGGCACCGGCACGGGCGCGGCGCCCGTCGTCGCGCAGCTCGCCAAGGAGATGGGCATTCTCACGGTCGCGGTGGTCACCAAACCGTTCCCGTTCGAAGGCCGTCGCCGCATGCAGGTGGCGCTCAAGGGCATCGACGAACTCGGCCAGCATTGCGATTCGCTGATCACGATCCCCAACGAAAAGCTGATCACCGTCCTCGGCCGCAACGCCACGATGATCCAGGCCTTCCGCGCCGCCAACGACGTGCTGCTCGGCGCCGTGCAGGGCATCGCCGACCTGATCGTGCGTCCGGGCCTGATCAACGTCGACTTCGCCGACGTGCGCACCGTCATGTCCGAAATGGGCCTGGCGATGATGGGCACGGGTGCGGCGCGCGGCGACGATCGCGCGCAGGCCGCGGCCGAATCGGCGATCCAGAACCCGCTGCTCGACGACGTCAATCTCTCCGGCGCCAACGGCATCCTCGTCAACATCACCGCCGGCCCGGACTTCACGATGGCGGAGTTCGACGAAGTCGGCCGCACGATCGAGAACTTCGCTTCGGAAGACGCGACGGTCGTGATCGGCACCGTGCTCGATCCGGAAATGCAGGACGAAGTGCGCGTCACGGTCGTCGCCACCGGCCTGAATCGTGCCGTCTCGCGCCAGGCCTTGCCGACGCGCGAGAGCGGCATGGCCTACCAGGGCCGCGAGTCGATGGTGCGTTCGCCGATCAAGCTGGTGCGCAACGCGACGACCGGCCAGCCGGACTTCGATGCGATGGCCAACCTCAACGAACCGGTCGTGCCGAACTTCTCCAACGCGACGTCGGGCAACCTGCGCGGTAATCGCAGCGAGCCGGCCGCGGCGGACTTCGGTGGCGACAGCAGCTACCTGGACATTCCGGCGTTCCTGCGCCGCCAGGCCGACTGAGCAATACAACGGCTGAGAAGCGCGGGGCTGCGCCAGGCCCCGCGCCGTGTCCTTCGGTCGGCCGGACCCTACCGGCCGGCCTCTTTGGGGCACGCCTCCGTCGAACCCGGCGCACCCTAGGGACGCACCCACAAGGCACGTCCACGGGACGCTCCATCCGCCATTTGCCAAAGTGTTCAGCAGGCAGCGTGGTACCCTTTGCGGCCGCTGCGCCACCGGCGCAGTCCGTTCGAATCCCCCGCCTCGGTCCGAGGTGCGAAGAGTCCAGACCGCACGCACACGATGCTGCCCCAACGCACCCTCAAGAACGTGATCCGCGCGACCGGCGTTGGCCTGCACAGCGGAGAGAAGGTCTATCTCACGCTGCGTCCGGCCGCCGTCGATACGGGCATCCGTTTCCGGCGCGTGGACCTGGACCCGGTCGTCGAGATTCCGGCTGACGCCGGCCTGGTCACCGAGACGATGTTGTGCACCGGCCTGTCGTCCAACGGCGGCAAGGTCATGACCATTGAACACCTGATGTCCGCCTTCGCAGGCCTGGGCATCGACAATGCGTATGTCGACCTGTCGGCGCCGGAAGTGCCGATCATGGACGGCTCGGCCGGTCCGTTCGTGTTCCTGCTGCAATCGGCGGGGATTTCCGAACAGTCGGCGCCCAAGCGCTTCATGCGCATCCGCAAGACGGTCGAAGTGCGCGACGGCGACAAGGTCGCCCGCTTTGAACCCTACGACGGGTTCCGCATCGGCTTCACCGTGGTCTTCGACCATCCGGCCATTCCCGCCGCGCAGTCGCGCGCGGAGGTCGACTTCTCCACCACCTCCTACGTCAAGGAAGTGAGCCGCGCGCGCACCTTCGGGTTCATGCGCGACCTGGAGTTCATGCGCGAGCGCAACCTCGGCCTGGGCGGCTCGATGGACAACGCGATCGTGCTCGACGAGTTCCGCGTCCTCAACGACGACGGGCTGCGCTACGCCGACGAATTCGTTCGCCACAAGATCCTCGACGCGGTCGGCGACCTGTACCTGGCCGGCCGCCCGATCATCGGGGCGTTCGAAGGCTTCAAGTCCGGCCACGCGCTCAACAACAAGCTGGTCCGCGCCCTCCTGGCCGATGCCTCGGCGTGGGACGAAGTGACTTTCGACGACCCGGCCGCCGCGCCCGTCGTCTACGGCAACCCTGCCATCGCCTGACCGGCGGTGCTGCAGTGCAGCAAGCCTCATGCCAATCCGACGGCGCGGTCATCTCCGTGATCGATCTGTGAATCGGATCGGTCGCCTTAACGCCTCTTTAACGAATTCGGAATGATTCGTTAGCGAATCAGGGGCAAAGGGCGGGGTAGCATCCCTCCAAGCCGAATCCGGCCTCCCGTGCAAACGTACTCGGGGAGATCGATCGGCCAGAGTCAGGAGTCTTTGGAACCCGTGTCCTTGGGATCCACGAGGGACGCCAGCGCGGACTGCAATGCTTCTTTCGCAGCCGCCGACATCGGTGTGACTTTCGGTTCCGGCCGCTCAGGCGGTTGGAACGGGTGGGTCGTCGTTTTGACGACCAGCTCGGTCGCATCGAGCCCGAGGGATCGGGCCGCGTCAAGGAGGTCCTGTGCGACGAGCCGCAGTTTGGCCCGCCATACAGGTGCATCCACGACGTAGACGAGCCTGCCGCAGTCGACGTTCGCAACCCGTGCATGCGGGGCGAGCCCGGGTGGCAGGGAAGGGCGCAACCGCTGATCCAGCGCGTCAAGCCATAAGGCACGGCGCAGGGGATCGAAGGCGACGTCCGCGAGCAACGCCTCCATGGGCGCTTGCGGACCCGCATTTCGATTTGCGCGTGCAGGCTTTGGCTTGCTGGACTTGGGATCCGATATCGACATGAGCTTCAAGATCGTACTGAACAATCGCCACCGACAGCCGACGGGCCTGGTGGGCCGCCTTTCCGACAGCGCGCAGCGCCGTCCGGGTGTCGCCGCCGGCATTCTCCTCGCTTCGGGCCTCGTATTGGGCCTTGTCGCTTCCGTCGGCGTTGCAGGCGCGTACAACGCGCACCTGCAGGCCAAGGTCGAACAGCAGGGCACCGAGCTCGCCGCCACGCGCGCGAACTCGCAACGCGAGATCAACGCGCTGGCCGCGCGCCTGGGTGAACTCCAGGCCCAGGCCAACCGCCTCAACGCACTCGGCGAGCGCCTTACCCGCGCCGGCCAGCTCGAAGACGGCGAGTTCGATTTCGAACAGCCGGTGCCGACCGGTGGTCCGGGCCCCGTGCGTGACATGCCGCGCGACGAACTGCACCGCGAGCTGACCTCGCTGGAGCAAGAATATGCCGCTTCGGGCCAGCAGCTCTCCGTAATGGAATCGCTGCTGTTCAACCGCGAGCTCGACCGCAACGCGGTTCCCTCGCGCGATCCGATCGCCAACAGCTACATCACCTCCGGCTTCGGCGGCCGCGCCGATCCCATCGTCGGCGGCCACCAGTTCCACAAGGGCATCGACTTCAAGGCGAACGTGGGCGACCCCGTGCTCGCCGTCGCCGATGGCGTGGTTTCCTTCTCCGGCGTGCGCTCGGGCTACGGCAATGTCGTCGAGATCGACCACGGCAACGGCTACGTCACCCGTTACGCGCACAACTCGCGCCTGCTGGGTCGCGTCGGCGACCTGGTCCGCGCCGGGCAGCAGATCGCAAAGGCCGGCTCCACCGGCCGTTCCACCGGCGCCCACGTGCATTTCGAAGTGTGGGACGACGGCCGCGTCGTGAATCCGCGCAAGTTCCTGGGGCAGAACGGCAACCGCTCCGCCACGCGGGGCTGATCCGGGCGGGAACTCCGAACGCTGCGCCCGGTCACATGCGGGCTTGATAGGCGCAGCGTCGGACCCCAGCTACAATGCCGCGTTGCCGTACAAAGGGCGCCCCGCGCCCTTTTTTGTTGCCGGACGCCTCCCCTGCGAGGCCCGGCCCACTTCCCGGAATTGGTGTCCCACGATGCTCAACAGCTTGCTCACCCGCGTTTTCGGCAGCCGTAACGAACGCCTGCTCGGCCAGCTCGGGGGCATCGTCAAAAAGATCAACGCGCTCGAACCGCAGATGCAGGCGTTGTCCGATACCGAGCTCCAGGCGAAGACGCCGGAGTTCAAGGAACGCATCGCGAAGGGCGAATCGCTCGACAAGGTGTTGCCCGAAGCCTTCGCCGTCTGCCGCGAAGCCTCGCGCCGCGTGATGGGCATGCGCCATTACGACGTGCAGCTGATCGGCGGCATGGTGTTGCACCTGGGCAAGATCGCGGAAATGCGCACGGGCGAAGGCAAGACGCTCGTCGCCACGCTGCCGACCTACCTCAACGCGCTCGAAGGCAAGGGCGTGCACGTGGTGACGGTCAACGACTACCTCGCGCGCCGCGACTCGGCGTGGATGGGCAAGTTGTACAACTGGCTCGGCCTTACCGTCGGCGTGGTGTATCCGGGCATGCCGCACTCGGACAAGCACGGTGCGTACGGCGCCGACATCACCTACGGCACCAACAACGAGTTCGGCTTCGACTACCTGCGCGACAACATGGCGCTGGCGAAGGAAGACCGTTACCAGCGCGGCCTGCATTACGCGATCGTCGACGAAGTCGACTCGATCCTGATCGACGAAGCGCGCACCCCGCTGATCATCTCCGGCCCCGCCGACGAATCGCAGGATCTCTACGCCGTCGTCGACGCCATCGTCCCCGCACTGACGCGCCAGAAGGAAGAGGAAGGCGAAGGCGATTACTTCGTCGACGAGAAGGGCAAGCAGGTCCACCTGTCCGAAGCGGGCATGGAACACGTCGAAGACCTGCTGCGCCAGGCCGGCGTGCTGAAGGGCGACGACGACGCGCTGTACGGCGCGCAGAACATCCACGTCGTGCACCATCTCAATGCCGCGCTGCGCGCGCATGCGATCTACCAGCGCGACGTCGACTACATCGTGCGCGATGGGGAAGTGATCATCGTCGACGAATTCACCGGCCGCACGCTGCCGGGCCGCCGCTGGTCCGACGGCCTGCACCAGGCGGTGGAAGCGAAGGAACGCGTGCAGGTGCAGCGCGAGAACCAGACGCTCGCCTCGATCACCTTCCAGAACCTGTTCCGCATGTACGGCAAGCTTTCGGGCATGACCGGCACGGCGGATACCGAAGCCTACGAATTCCAGAACATCTACGGCCTGGAAGTCATCGTCATTCCCACGCACCGCCCGATGGTCCGCAAGGACCTGTCCGACCTGGTGTTCCTCAATCGCCCCGGCAAGTACCGCGCGGTGGTCAAGGAAATCCAGGAGTGCCACGCGAAGGGCCAGCCGGTCCTGGTCGGCACGACCTCGATCGAAGTGTCCGAACTGTTGTCCGAGCAGTTGCAGGAAGCCGGCGTCGTCCACGAGGTGCTCAACGCCAAGCAACACGAACGCGAGGCGCACATCGTCGCCAACGCCGGTCGCCCCGGTGCGGTGACCATCGCGACCAACATGGCCGGCCGCGGTACCGACATCGTGCTCGGCGGTTCGCTGGAAGCCGAACTCACCGCGCTGGGCGAAGACGCGCCGGAAGCCGACAAGGCCCGCGTGCGCGAAGCCTGGCAGCAGCGCCATGACGCGGTGAAGGCCGCCGGCGGCCTGCATATCGTGGGCACCGAACGCCACGAATCGCGCCGCATCGACAACCAGCTGCGCGGTCGTTCGGGCCGCCAGGGCGACCCGGGTTCCTCGCGCTTCTACCTCTCGCTCGAAGACAACCTGATGCGCATCTTCGCGGCCGACTGGGTGCAGCGCGTCATGGCGCGCATGGGCCTGAAGGAAGACGACATCATCGAAAGCCCGCTGGTGACCAAGCAGATCGCCAACGCCCAGCGCAAGGTCGAGGCCCACAACTTCGACATCCGCAAGAACCTGCTCGACTTCGACGACGTCAACAACGACCAGCGCAAGGTCATCTACCAGCAGCGCGATGAGTTGCTCGATGCGCAGAGCGTCGAAGAAAACGTGGCCGGCATCCGCGAGGACGTCGTCGCCGAGCTGGTCGCGCGCTTCGTGCCGATCAACTCCATCGACGAACAGTGGGACCTGCAGGGCCTGGACGCGGAACTGGCGAACGAGTTCAACGCAGAGCCCATCGGCCAGGTGATCGCCGAGCGCAAGGAAATCGACGCCGAAGGCATCGCGGCCGAAGTGCAACAGCACGTGGCCCGGATGTTCGCCGACAAGGAATCGCAGATCGGCCCGGAAAACATGCGCATGCTGGAAAAGCACATCATGCTCAACGTGCTCGACCAGAACTGGAAGGAACACCTGGGCCGCATGGATTACCTGCGCCAGGGCATCCACCTGCGCGGCTACGCGCAGAAGCAGCCGAAGCAGGAATACAAGAAGGAAGCGTTCGAGCTGTTCGGCGAGATGCTCGAGAAGGTGAAGCGCGAAGTGGTCTCGCTGCTCGCCCGCGTGCGCATCCGCGACGAGGCGGAGATCGCGCAGGCCGAAGCCGCCGAACGCGCGCGCGCCGAGGCGATGGCCCGCCAGATGCAGTTCCAGCACCCCGACATGGGCGGGTTGGGCGCCGACGAGGAAGCCGCGCAGCAACTGGCGCAGGGCGGGATGCCCACGCTCGAGATGCTGCCGCCCGGCCGCAGCGAACGCGTCGGCCGCAACGATCCCTGCCCCTGCGGCAGCGGCAAGAAGTACAAGCACTGCCACGGCCAGCTCGCCTGACATGCACGCGCCGGTCGAGGTCGTCGCGGGCGTCATCCGCGACAAGGCCGGCCGCATCCTGCTCGCCCGCCGCACCGAAGGCCGCGATCTCGCCGGCCTGTGGGAATTCCCCGGCGGCAAACGCGAACCCGGCGAGTCGCCCGAAGCGGCGCTCGCCCGCGAACTCCACGAAGAACTCGGCATCGACATCACCTGCGGCCCGCCGGTGATCGCAGTGCCGCAGCGCTATCCGCACAAGCGTTTGCGCCTGGACGTGCGCGCTGTCGCCAGCTGGCGCGGCACGGTGAAAGGCCATGAAGGGCAGGCGCTCGTGTGGGCGCCGCCGCATACGCTCAATGCGTACGCGATGCCGCCGGGGGACATTCCTGTCGTCGCCGCGTTGTTGCAACCCGATCGCTATCTGGTGACGCCCGCGCCGGATGCATCGGATGCCGCCTGGCTCGAATCGCTCGAAGCCGCACTCGCCGCGGGCATTCGTCGTGTGCAATTGCGCGCGCCGCATTGCCCGCCTGCGCGCTGGGCATCACTGGTCGACGCCGCCGTCGATGCGTGTCGCCGGCACGGCGCCGACGTGCTGGTGAACGGCGACATCGCGCTCGCGCAGGCGATGGACGTCGGCGTGCACCTGCGTTCGTCGCAGTTGGCGACGCTCGATGCGCGGCCCTTGCCGAAGGACCGCCGCGTCGGTGCGTCGTGCCACACCCTCGAGGACCTGCGGCGCGCCGAAGCGATTGGTTGCGACTTCGCGGTGCTGGGCCCGATCGCGGCAACGCCGACGCATCCGGAGGGCGCGCCGCTCGGTTGGACGGGGTTCGCCGCGTTGCGTGAAGAAGTCGCGCTTCCGATCTATGCGATCGGCGGGATGCGTGTCGAAGACATCGCGACTGCACGCACGCATGGCGCGCAGGGGATCGCCGCGATCCGGGGCCTGTGGGTCAGCGGCTGAGCGGACACAGCGCCCGATAGCGCGCATCCAACGCAGCGACATGCGCATCGAGTTCCTCGATCGCCCCGTCGTTCACCACCACGTCGTCCGCGATCGCCAGGCGCGCCTGCCGGCTCGCCTGCGCCGCCAGCATCCGTTGCGCCAGCACCGCATCGATGCCATCGCGTCGCATGACGCGTTCGACCTGGATGTCGCGATGCACGTCGACCACCAGGATGCGCGCGAGCCACGGATACACCCCCCGCCCGCCGCTTTCGGCGAGCAGCGGGATCGCGACGATGCAGTAGGGCCCGGGCGCGCGCCGTGCATCGTCGTGCAGCATCACGCGGATGCGGGGATGCAGGATGGCTTCCAGGCGCCGGCGCGCGGCGTCGTCGCCGAACACGTGGTGACGCAACGCAGCGCGATCCAACTGTCCATCCGCCTGCAGCACATCCCCACCGAAGGTCTGCGCGATCTCGGCCAACGCCGGCTGCCCCGGCGCGACGACTTCGCGCGCGGCGACATCCGCGTCGATGACGGCAACGCCGCGTTCGGCGAACGCCGCGGCCACTGCACTCTTGCCCGAAGCCACCCCGCCGGTCAGGCCGATCGCGAACAACGGGCCGGCCGCGGCCATCGCCTTACTTCAGGCCGAAGAGGGACAGGTAGGCATCGACCATGCGATCGCTCCAGAAGAACGCGATCCACCCGGCGATCGCCAGATACGGGCCGAACGGAATCGGCGTCGCGCGATCGCGGCCCTTCATGGCGAGCCAGGCCGAACCGATGATGGCCCCGACGACCGAGGAGAGCAGGATCGTCGGCAGGATGCCCTTGAGGCCCACCCAGGCGCCGATGGCCGCGAGCAACTTGAAGTCGCCGTGGCCCATGCCTTCCTTGCCGGTGAGCTGTTTGAACACCCAGTACACCGACCAGAGCGAGAAGTAACCGGCCATCACGCCCAGCAACGCGGCCTTCTGCCCGATGTAGAGGTTCTCGACGCTCGCGATCAACCCGAGCCACAACAGCGGCAGCGTGAGCTGGTCGGGCAGCAGGCGCGTGCGCAGGTCGATGCCCGCCAGCGACAGGAGGAAACAGGAGAACAGCACCGCCCCGAACCCGCGCCACCCGAAGCCGAACTGCCATACACACGCGAGCACGAGCAGCATCGTCAGTGCTTCGACGAAAGGGTATTGCACCGAAACGGGCGCGTGGCAATGGCGGCACTTGCCGCCCTGGATCAGCCAACTGACGAGCGGGATGTTCTCGTACCAGCTGAGGCGATGCTTGCAGTGCGGGCAGTGCGAGGGCTCCACGACGATGCCGGGCGGCGGCGGATCGTATTCCTCCGGCTCGCCGAGCACTTCGCGGCTGTCGCGCCGCCACTGCCATTCCAGCCGGCGCGGCAGGCGCAGGATGACGACGTTGAGGAAGCTGCCGAGCGCGAGCCCGAATGCGGCCGCGGCGGGAAAGCCGAGGCCGGGGTTCTGGTCAAGGAACGCCATTCAGGTCAGACGACCGAGGCGAGCTTGAAGATCGGCAGGTACATGGCGACCACCATGGAGCCCACGATCACGCCGAGCATGACGACGATGATGGGTTCGAGCAGCGAGGCCAGCGCGTCGACCGCGTTGTTGACCTCCATCTCGTAGAACTCGGCCACCTTGTACAACATCGTGTCGAGCGCGCCGGCTTCTTCGCCGATCGCGGTCATCTGCACCACCATGTGCGGGAACAGGTTGGTCTGCTTCATCGCCAGGTTGACCTGGTAACCGACGGCGACGTCGTCGCGGACCCGCAGCACCGCCTGTTCGTACACCGTGTTGCCGGTGGCGCCGGCGACGGTGTCCAGCGCTTCCACCAGCGGCACGCCGGCGGCGAAGGTCACCGCCAGGGTGCGTGCGAATCGCGCCAGCGCCGCCTCGTGCATGATCTTGCCGATGATCGGCAACTTGAGGATCAGGCGGTCGAGGAAGTGTGCGAAGGCCGTCGAACGTTTCTTCATCATGATGAAGCCGACGATGGCGCCGGCGATCACGCCGAAGATCGCCCACCACCACTTGACCATGAACTCCGACAGGTTGATCACCAGCATGGTGAAGGCCGGCAGCTCGGCGCCGAAGTTGGCGAAGACTTCCTTGAACTGCGGCACCACGAACACCAGCAGGATCGCGCTGACCAGCAACGCCACCGCGACGACCATCGCCGGGTAGAACATCGCCTTCTTGATCTTGCCCTTCAGCGCTTCGATGTTTTCCTTGTACGTGGCGACCGTGTCGAGCACGGTGTCGAGCACGCCCGCCGATTCGCCCGCCTTGACCAGGTTGCGATAGAGCTCGTCGAACTGCACCGGGTGCTTGCTGAGCGACTCCGACAGCGACGAACCGCTTTCGATGTCGGTCCGGATGTTGTTGACCAGGTCGCGCATCTTGGGGTTCTTCTGCCCGCCCGAGATGATTTCCATCGAGGTCACGATCGGCACGCCCGACTTGAGCATGGTCGCGATCTGGCGCGAGAACACCGCGATGTCCTTCGGCGTGATGCGCTTGCCGCTGCCGCCGAAGAGCGGCTTGGTCTTCACCTTCACCACCGTCGGGGTGATGCCCTGCTTGCGCAACTCGGCGCGCACCAGGTTGGCGTTGCGCGCGGCCGACTCGCCCTTCATCTTCACGCCGCGCTTGTCGTTGCCTTCCCACACGAAGATGGGCATGGCCTCCGCGCGCCGCACGGCGGGTTGCTTGGCGGCGGTACGTGCTGCGTTCTTGGTCACGGCCATGCGGCGTTCCCCCAATCCCTGTCTCGTTAGTCTTTCGTCACGCGGTTGATTTCCGCGAGGCTGGTCACGCCCTTGCGCACTTTCATCAGGGCGGATTGACGCAAATCCCGCACGTTGGAACGTTGCGCGGCTTCACCGATCTGCATGACGTTGCCGCCCGACAGGATGATTTCCTGGATCTCTTCGGTCATCGGCATGACCTGGTAGATGCCGGTACGCCCCTTGTAGCCCTCGGTGCAGTCCTGGCAGCCGACCGCCTCGTACATCTTGAAGCCGGCATGGATCTCGTCGGCGGTGAAGCCTTCGGCCAGCAGCGCGTGGTCGGGCAGGTGCACTTCGCGCTTGCAGTCGTGCAGCCGGCGCGCCAGGCGCTGGGCGATGACGAGCGTCACCGACGAGGTGATGTTGTAGGGCGCCACGCCCATGTTCATCAGGCGCGCGATGGTCTGCGGCGCATCGTTGGTATGCAGCGTGGAGAGCACCATGTGGCCGGTCTGCGCGGCCTTGATGCCGATCTCGGCGGTCTCCAGGTCGCGGATCTCGCCGACCATGATCACGTCCGGGTCCTGGCGCAGGAACGAGCGCAGCGCCGCGGCGAAGGTCATGCCGCGCTTGACGTTCATCTGCACCTGGTTGATGCCGGGCACGCGGATTTCGACCGGGTCCTCGACGGTGGAGATGTTGCGCGTCTCGTCGTTGAGGATGTTGAGCGCGGTGTACAGTGACACGGTCTTGCCCGAGCCGGTGGGGCCGGTGACGAGCACCATGCCGTAGGGCTTGAGCACCGCGTTGACGAAGAGCTCCTTCTGGTCTTCCTCGTAACCCAGCTTGTCGATGCCCAGCTTGGCGGCGCCGCCGTCGAGAATACGCAGCACCACCTTCTCGCCGAACAGGGAGGGCAGGGTGCTCACGCGGAAGTCGATCTGCTTGGACTTCGACAGGTTGAGCTTGATGCGGCCGTCCTGCGGGACGCGCTTTTCGGCGATGTCCAGCTGCGACATGACCTTCAGGCGCGCGGCGATGCGCGAGTGCAGCTTCACCGGCACCTTGGCGACCTGCTTGAGCAGGCCGTCGATGCGCAGGCGCACGCGGTATTCGGTTTCGTAGGGTTCGAAGTGGATGTCCGACGCGCCGCGGCGGATCGCGTCCACCAGCACCTTGTTGATGAACTTCACGACCGGCGTGTCGTCGCCCTTGGCGTCGACGCCCGAATCGTTCGAGAGGTCTTCGTCGCCGCCGGTGGTCTCGAGGTTGTCCAGGCCCTCGCTGTCGCCCATCTCGCTGGCCAGGGCGTCGGCGTTCTCGAGCCAGTGGTCGATCGTGCGACGGATCTTGTCGTCGTCGACGAGGATGGGCTCGACCGCCAGGTTGGTGTGGAACTTGATCTCGTCCAGCGCGTGGCTGTTGGTGGGATCGGACAGGCCCACGAACAGGCGGCCGCCACGCTTGAACAGCGGCAACACGCCATGCTTGCGGACGAGTTCCTCGCTCACCAGCTTGATCGCCGACTGGTTGGGGTCCAGCGCGCTCACGTCGAAGATGGGCATGCCGAATTCGGCCGAGTTGGCCGCGGCCAGCTGGCCGGAGGTGACCATCTTCTTTTCGGCCATGAACAAGGCGAGCGGCTTACGCTCGCGGGTGGCCTGGTCCATCGCCTCGCGGGCGCGGGCCTCGTCCAGAACGCCGTCCATCACCAGTCGCCGGGCAATGCCCGTGATGCCCACCAGGTTGGCGGTCGCAACGGTCGCCATGTTCTTTCCCCCAATACGTGTGCCGAAGATACCGCAAACCCCACGTCACACAACGGATGCCCGTCGCTATTCCGGTCGTTGACGGACTTGTTAACCTGTACAGGTCAGTGGAGTGGCCATGCGCATCTCGATCATCCTTCCGGCCAAGAACGAAGCCAACGGGCTTCGGCAGACCCTGCCCGGGCTCAAGGCCGCCTATCCGGAGGCCGAAGTCATCGTCGTGGACGACGGTTCGACCGACGATACAGCGGCCGTGGCCATCGAAAACGGCGTGCGGGTCCTGTCCTCGCCCTATTCGATGGGCAACGGCGCGGCGATCAAGCGCGGGGCCCGCGCGGCCTCGGGCGAGATCCTCGTCTTCATGGATGCCGACGGCCAGCACAACGCCGGGGACATCGCCAAGCTGCTCGAGCGCCTGGAGGCCGGCTACGACATGGCCGTGGGCGCGCGCAACGCCGGCGGCCAGGCCAACGTCGGCCGGGGTGCGGCCAACGCGCTGTACAACCGGCTGGCGAGCTGGATGACCGGCCACCGCATCGCCGACCTCACCTCGGGCTTCCGCGCGGTGCGCGCCGAGCGCTTCCGCGAGTTCCTGCACCTGTTGCCCAACGGCTTCAGCTACCCGACCACCAGCACGATGGCCTTCTTCCGCAGCGCCTACCCGGTGGCCTACGTGCCGATCGACGTCGCGCGCCGCATCGGCCGCTCGCACATCCGGCCGCTGCGCGATGGCGCGCGCTTCCTGATCATCATCTTCCGCATCGCCACGCTGTATTCGCCGCTCAAGCTCTTCGCGCCCACGGCGCTGGGCTTCGCCGTGCTCGGCGCGCTGTATTACGCGTGGAGCTTCGCGAAGTACGGCCGTTTCACCAACATGAGCGCGCTGCTGATCAGCGCCTCGGTGGTGGTGTTCCTGATCGGCCTGGTGTCGGAGCAGATCACGGCGCTGACCTATCGCCGCGATGACTGATCCGCGCCGCACCTCCGCCCGGCCCACCGTCCTCGTCCTTGCGTCCACCTACCCGCGGTGGGCGGGCGACGTCGAACCCGGGTTCGTGCACGAGCTGTGCAAACGATTGACGGCGCGCTTCAACGTGATCGCCCTGGTGCCGCATGCCGAAGGCGCGGAATCGGGCGACATCGATGGCGTGGAAGTCGTGCGTTACCGCTACGCGCCTGCGCAATTGGAAACGCTGGTCTACGGCGGCGGCATCGCCGCGAACCTGCGGCGTTCGAAGTGGAAACACTTGCTGCTGCCCACGTTCGTCGGCATGCAGTGGCTCGCGGTGAAGCGCTTGTTGCGCACGCGGCGCATCGATGCGGTCCATGCGCACTGGCTGATCCCGCAGGGGTGGGTCGCCAGCAAGGCCACGCGCGCCGTGCCCTTCCTGGTGACCTCGCATGGCGGCGATCTGTTCGGCCTGCGCGGCAAGTTCCTCGAGTCGATGAAGCGCGACGTCGCGAAGGCGAGCGCCGCGATGACCGTGGTCAGTTCGGCGATGGCCAACGAAGCGCGCCGCATCGGCCTGGCGCCGCCCCGCCTGGACATCCTGCCGATGGGCGTGGACCTGCGCGAACGCTTCGTGCCCGACGCCAACGTGCCGCGCGAATCCGACGTCCTGCTCGCCGTCGGCCGCCTCGTTCCGAAGAAGGGCTTCAATTTCCTGCTCGATGCACTGCCCGCGATCGTGCGCGCGCGCCCGAACGTGCGCCTGGACATCGCCGGCTTCGGCCCAGAGGAAGCCGCGTTGCGCGCACAGGCCGAGCGCCTGGGCGTCACCCACCACGTGCGTTTCCTCGGCGCGATGCCGCAGGGCAAGTTGCCCGCGTTGTATCGGGCTTCGACGCTGCTCGTCGCGCCATTCGTGCGCGACGCCGCGGGCGACCAGGAAGGCTTGCCCGTCGTGCTGATGGAAGCCATCGGCTGCGGCTGTCCGGTCGTCGTCGGTGATGTCGCGGGCGTCGACGACCTGCTCGGCGAAATGAAGTCGGAAGTCTGCGTGGACCCGCGCGACACCGGACAACTCGCGAACGCCGTCATCACCGCGCTTGCCGATCCGGCCGCGCTCGCGCACCGTGCGCAGGCCATCCGCGCGCTCGCCGCCTCGCGCGTGGACTGGGAACACATCGCGGCCGCCTACGGCCACCTCATCGCGCATTGCATCGACGGACGCCGCGCGTGAACACCGCCGTGCGCCAACCGCACATCGCGCCGGACCTCGCTTCGCGCAAGCCGAAGGCGGAAAAGATCCTGCGCCTGCTCGACCTGCAGCCACGCGCTACGCCGTATCGCGTCCTGGAAGTCGGCACCGGCAGCGGCGGCATCGCGCATTTCCTGGGCACGCATCCGCAGATCCGTTGCGATGTCACGTCGGTCGATGTCGTCGACCTGCGCATGGTGTCCGACGGTTTCGCATGGCAGCAGGTCGAAGGGACGGCGTTGCCATTCGCCGACGCTGCGTTCGACGTGGTCATCACCAACCACGTGATCGAACACGTCGGCGAACACGCGCAACAGCTGCACCACCTGTGCGAATGCCGGCGCGTCCTCGCACCCGGCGGGCGCGGGTATCTCGCGGTCCCCAATCGCTGGGGCGTGGTCGAACCGCACTTCCACCTGCCGTTCCTCAGCTGGCTGCCGCGTGCGTGGCGCAGCCCCTACGTGCGCAGGATGAGAAAGGGCGATGTCTACGATTGCGAGCTGCTTACACTGCCCGGCATCGAAGCGCTGTTCGCCGAATCGGGATTGCAGGCGCGCAACGTGGGTGTCGAAGCCCTGCGCGCGACGCTGTCCATCGAAGGCACGCGCGGCGTGTTGCGCAAGTGCGTGGCCGCGGTTCCCGATGGCGTGTGGCGCGCGCTGTCGCCGTGGATCCCGACGCTGATCTACCGCTTCAACCGCTGACCAGGCGCCGCATCCTAGGTTCGATGGCGGCGATCACCTCGCTCCAGTCGCGGATCGGCACGGCGGCCTTGCGCGGATTGCACAGCTGCGTTTCGAGCTTGTCTGCAAGGTCTTCCGCGTTGCCGGCCTGGTAGAGGAATTCGGGCGTGTCGGCGAACAGGTGGTGCATCGCACCGACATCGCCCACGACCACCGGCAGGTCGCACGCAAGCATTTCGTAAGCCTTCTGCGGGAAGCAGTAACGCCCGAACTCGGTGTCGAGGATGCAGATCGCTCCGACGTCGAGCGCGCCGAAGACCTGCGCGACACGTTCGTGCGGCAACGGCCCCAGCGAATGCACGCGGTCGCCCGTCGGCGGCGGGAAGCCGTGCGGCCCTGCGAGCACGAGGTGCAGGTTCGGCATGCGCTTTTCGAGGACCGCCCATGCGGCATACAAGGCTTCGATGCCCTTCTCGCGATTGAGGCCGCCCGCCGTGCCGACCAGCAACGCATCCTGCGGCAGGCCCAACGCCGCGCGGCATGCGGCGCGATCGCGCGGATGGAACACCGCGCGGTCGATGGTGCTCGGCATCGCGATGACCTCGCCCTTCGCGCGATAGTCGTCGACGACCAGCGCGCGCAAGGGCTCGCTGGTCGTCAGCACGAGATCGGCCTTGCGCGTCGCCCGGCGCAACAAGGAAACGAAGCCCGGGATCTTCGCCTGGCCGAAGCCTTCGAAGTTGTCGTACAGGTCGACCACCAGCGGCACGCGCAACTTTCCCTTCAGCCATGCGCCGAGGGCGACATGCGGAATGTCGGTACCGGCGATGATCAGGTCGGGTTTGAATTCGCGCAGTGCGTGCAGCAAGCGCCACGGATACGTCGGCAGCCCCGGCATCGCCGGTTCCGAATGCCACCGCAACGTGCCTGGTGCGGCATCGTGCGTCCACGTGCCTTCTTCGCGCTCCTTGCGATAGCTCAGGCACCAGGCTTCGACCTGGTGGCCGTGTGCGGCGAGTTTCGCGGGGATTTCGTACACGCGCGCGTAGCGGTCCAGGACCACGTCCTTGCTCATGTAGCGGCGCTTGCAAAGGTACGCGATGCGCATCGTCGGATCAGTCCAGCAGGCGGCGGACCGCGGCGAGCGCCGCGCCGACCACCTGGTCCATGTTGTAGTAGCGGTATTGCGCAAGGCGGCCCACGAAGGTGACGTCGCGTTCGTCCGCGCCCATCGCCTCGTAACGCTTGAACAACAGTTCGTTTTCGGTGCGCGGGATCGGGTAGTACGGGTCGCCGTCGGCCTGCGGATACTCGCGCACGATCGACGTGCCCGCGTGCTGCTGGCCCGTCAGGTGCTTGAACTCGGTGATGCGCGTATAGGCGTGGTCGTTCGGATAGTTGACCGTGCCGACCGATTGATACTGCGCGACGTCCGGCAGATGCTCGTGCGCGAAGCGCAGCGAACGATACGGCAGCCGGCCGTGGCAATGATGGAAATAGGCGTCGATCGGGCCGGTGTACACCGTGTGCGCGAATCCGCCGCGCCGGCGCACGTCCTCGAAGTCGACGTCGAGCTCGACGCGGATGTTCGGATGATCGAGGATCGCCTCGAACATCTTCGCGTACCCGAACTTCGGCATCGCCTGGAAGGTATCGGTGAAATACCGATCGTCGGTGTTGGTGCGCACCGGGATGCGCGCGGCGACGCCGGCCTTCAATTCGGACGGGTCCAGGCCCCACTGCTTGCGCGTGTAGTGCAGGAAGAATTTCTCGTACAGGTCGCGGCCGACGCTGTTGAGCACGACGTCTTCGCTGGTGCGCACCGGTTCGCGCGGCTCGCGCACGCGTTCGAAGAAGGCCTCCGCGCCGGCTTCGTCGAGCTCCAGTCCGTACAACGCGTTGAGCGTGTCGCGATTGATCGGGAAGGGATACTCGCGCCCGTCGACGACACCACGCACGCGGTGTTCGTAGGCGCGCCATTGCGTGAACCGCGACAACCACTCCGAGATGCGCTCGGCGTTGGTGTGGAAGATGTGCGGCCCGTAGCGATGCACGAGGACGCCGTGCGCGTCGAGCTCGTCGAATGCATTGCCCGCGATGTGCGGCCGCTTGTCGATGACGCGCACGCGCTTGCCGGCATCGGCGAGTTCGCGGGCGACGACGCTGCCGGCGTAGCCGGCGCCGACGATGAGGGTTTCAGACATGGTGGATCGAACAGCCGGCGCGTTGCATCAAACGGATCCTTTCTGCCTCGGTGGGCCCATCGCCGACCGAGAGATAAACCTTGTCGGCCTGCCCGGCGGGCACGTTGAGCAGCACCGAAGTGAACCAACCGAACAGCCTGGGCCGCGCATCGCCCGCCAGCACGAAGATCTGTTCTTCGGCGACATCCTGCGAACGCTCCACCCGGGCGTGCGTCGCGAGCGGCGCGGTTTCCCGGGGGTGCGCAAGATAATAATCGACGGGGTTGGCCGCCAGCCACGCGCGCAGCTTCTCCACACCCGAGGCGTCCAGCGTTCCAGCGGTCTGCGCCTCTTCGTACGGCTGCCCGAGGAAGAAGGTGGCCTGGCCCTGCTGCTTGCGCGCCTGGCCTGTTTCGAACAGCGCAAGCGGTCGAATCCGGCCCGCCTCGACGATGTTGTCGAAGCCGGGATAGACCGTGCGATGGACACCGATGCGGGCGCGCAACGCGTCGATCGTCGGAATGCCCAGCACGACGCCCACGCGCCGCTCGGCGGGCGAAGCGGCGCGGTGCAACTGGCTCGACGTGAACACGTTCGCGGCGCCATCGTCGAAGGTGACGATGCGCGCGCGCGGATGGCGGCCGACGAGGTCGCGGAAGAGCAGGCTGTCGATGTTAGCCAGGAAAATCGTGTCGTACGCGGCGGCGCGGAAGCGCCGCAGGCGCACACGGCGCAACGCGTGGCGCAGCAGTGCCGTCGGCGCGCGGACATCCGCCGCGTACACCGCATGGCGTGCATGCGCGGCGAGCTTCGCGAAATAGTGGCGATGCGCGGGCACGTCCGTGCGCGCGGAATAGACGAGGTCGTAATCGGCGACGCCTTCGGCCTGCAGCACACTGGCTGCGACCAAGGCCTGGAACGGCGTCGAAACGAGGACGAGGTTCAAACCGAACGACTCCCGGCCTGCAGGAGCGCTTCGCACAGCAGGAAGTCCTGGAGCGTGTCGACGTCGACCGAGCGATCCCGTGGCATGCGGTACGCCAGCGTGCCCGGCGGCGTGAAGCGCGCATCGGCGCGGAAGCCCGCGACCGCCAGCGCATAGATCGCCCCGTTGAACGTGTACGCGAGCGCCGGGAACGACGCATCGATCGGCTCGACGACGCCGTCGTCGCCCACGCCCACGCACCACGCCAGTGGATGGGGCGTTTCGCACACGGAGACGACGGGCCGCATCGCGCTGCGATGCAAGGCGAGCGCGCCCTCGATGTCTTCGACGGCGCGCAACGGCGATGTGGGTTGGAGCAGGCAGAAGCTGGCGTGACCGGTGCCCGTGTCGAGGGCATGCGCGACGACATCGGCCGACGTCGCGGTGCTCGTCGCGAGCGCTTCGGGACGACGCATCACATGGTGCGCGCCCATTTCGCGCGCAAGCGCAAGCACGGCGTCGGAGTCGGAGGTGACCAGGACCGCATCGATCGACGCACTCGCGAGCGCCGCTTCGATCGTCCACGCGATCATCGGCTTGCCGCCGAGCAGGCGCAGGTTCTTGCCGGGCAAACGCACGCTGCCCGCGCGCGCGGGAATGATCGCGAGCGTGCCGGTGCCGTCACTCACCGAACAACGCTCCCACGTCCTGCTGCGCCTTCTCGAACTCGGCCATGCGCCCGACGTCGAGCCAGTACTCGCGCAGCGGGAACGCCGTCACGCCGCCGCCTTCGGCGATCTCGCGCGAGATCAGCTCCGGCATGTCGAGGCGCTGGCCCGCGGGAACGCGACGAACGAGTGCAGGCGAGAGCACGTAGATGCCGGCATTGATGAACCAGGCGTGCGCCGGCTTCTCTTCGATCGAACGCACCACGTGATCGTCGCTGACGACGACGCCGTAAGGCACGCGATGCTCGTAGCGCGAGACGCACAAGGTCGCGGCACCGGCGTGCGATGCGTGGAATTCGAGGAGCTCGCCGTAGTCGAGCGTCGTCAGCAGATCGCCGTTCAACATCAGCAGCGGCGCATCGATCTCCGCATGCGGCAGCAAGCCCAGCGCACCCGCGGTGCCCAACGGTGTCTCTTCCTGCACGTACTGGATCTGCACGCCCCACTGGCTGCCGTCGCCGAAATGCGCGCGGATCATCTCCGGCATGTAATGCAGCGAGATGTAAAAGCGATGGAAGCCCTGGCCGATCAGGCTGTCGAGGATGTGCTCGAGCAGCGGCTTCTTGCCGACCTTCAGCAAGGGCTTGGGCACGTGCTGCGTCATCGGATGCAAACGTGTGCCGAAGCCGCCGGCCATCAGGAACACCGGATTGTCGCGACGCGGCGGCTGCAGCAGGCCGTCGAGTGTTTCCAGGCCAACGAGCACGCCGGCGTCGTCGACGATCGGCAGGTGCAGCAGTTGGCTGCGCTCCATCAGCGACAGGCAATCGGCGCGCGGCGTGCCCGGCTCGGCGACGGTCGGGGTTTCGCACATGATCTGCGACACCGCGCCATCGAGCGACAAGCGGCGCAGCAAACCGCGGCGCACGTCGCCGTCGGTGATCGTACCGAGCAAGCGTCGATCGCCGTCGACGACCAGCGCGATGCGCAGCGCGCCCTTGTCCAGCACGCGCACGGCCGACTCGATGGTGTCGTCGGGTGCGACGAGGACCTGTTGCCAATCCTTCATCGCTTGTCTCCATGCACGGGCGCGCAGTCGAGGTCGCGGAACCGCTTGCGCGCCAGGCCCTCCAGCGGATGCGTCGCGAGCACGCGCACGATGCGTTCGGCGGCGCCACCGTCGCCGTAGGGATTGCGCGTGTCTTGCAGGCTTGCGCGGAACGCCGGGTCGTAGACCGTGCGCAGAGCGCCCTCGATGGCGTCGCGTGTGGGCTCGCAATGCACCACGCTGCTCGCGCGCGGTCGCCCGGCCTGGCGGTCGCCGATGTCGATGGTCGCCACGCCCAGGCTCGGCGCTTCGGCGACGCCGCTCGACGAATTTCCGACCACCGCGTCGACCTGGCGGGCGCAGGACAGGTAACGCAACTGCCCGAGCGACGCGACGGCACGGGCATTCGAATGCGCGGCGACGAAGGGGGCGATGCGATCGGCGATCGCGCGATTGCCGGCATCGGCGTTCGGCAGCGTGAAGATCAGGCGCGTGTCCTGCAGCGGCGCGAGTGCATCGAGCAATGCATCGAGTTGCGAAAGCGACGCCTCGGCCTCGAGCGTCACCGGATGGAAGGTCACCAACAGATTGCGATCCAGCAGCGGGAAGCCGAGGCTCGCTTCGAGATCCGCGCGCGACAGCAGCGGCAGGCGCTTGATCGCATCGGCGCCAAGGCCACCGACGAGGAACACGCGATCCGGCGCTTCGCCCAGTTGCAGCACGCGCGCGTGCGCATCGTCGGTCGCGACGCAATGCAGGTGCGAGAGCTTCGTCACCGCATGGCGGATCGCGTCGTCGACCGCGCCCTCGGTTACTTCGCCCCCGTGCAGGTGCATCACGGGAATGCAGGCGACCAGCGCGGCGGACGCGGCTGCGAGGATCTCGTAGCGATCGCCGAGCAGCACGATCACGTCGGGGGACAGCCGCGCGAATGCATCCGCCATGCCCGCGGTGGCGTTTGCCATCGCGTGCGCGATGTCGACGGGCGTGTCGTCGCCCAGCGCGAGATCGACGAGCGCATCGGGCGTGTAGCCGGCATCGATGATCTCGCGCAGCGTGCGGCCGTGCGCATCGGACAAATGCGTGCCGGAGGCGACGAGCTGCAAGGTCAGCGACGGATCGCGCGCGACGCCCTGGATCACGCCGAGCAGCAGGCCGAAGTCGGCGCGCGTACCGGTGACGATGCAGATCCTGCGGTTCAAAGCTCGATCAACTCATCCGGTGCGAAATCGCGCGGTGCCGCGCGGCCGATGACGTCGTCCCAGTGCATCGGCGAAATCCCGGTCCCCGGCCGCTTCGCGGTGAGGTTGTCGGCGCTGAAGCGTTCGCCGGCCTGGATCGCGCGGCTGGCCACGAGCGACTTGCGCGCGATCGCGCGATTCTCGAATTCACTGGCGGTGGGGCGTTTCACGCCGTCGCCGAGCGCGCGCTCGACGTTGCGTATCGCACGCACCATGGCTTCGAATTCGGCGGGCTCCAGGCTCGCTCGATGGTCGGGGCCCGGCAGGCCGCGGTCGAGCGTGAAGTGCTTTTCGATCACCGTGGCGCCGAGCGCGACGGCGGCGATCGGCATTTCGATGCCGATGGTGTGGTCCGAGTAGCCGACCTCGAGGCCGAAGGCGGCCTTCAGCGAGGCCATGGCGCGAAGGTTCACGTCGTCCGCCGGCGTCGGGTAGGCGGTGTTGCAGTGAAGCAGCGTCACCCGTGCACGCGGCGTTCCGGCCTGTTCGATGACGTCGAGCGCCGCGTCGATCTCGCCCAGGGTCGACATGCCTGTCGACAGCAGGATGGGGTGGCCGCTCCGGGCCATCCGCTGCATCAACGGCAAGTTGGTGATCTCGCCGGAAGGAATCTTGACCAGGGTCAGGCCGAGGTCTTCGAGCAGCGCGAAGCTGTCGACATCGAATGCCGTGGAGAAGAACCCGATGCCGTGCGCGCGACATTCGTCGATGAGCGCTTCATGGTCGCTGCGCGAGAGCTCGAGCTTGCGCACCATCTCGTACTGGCTTTCGCCGCTGCCGTCTTCCTGGTAGCGGGCCTTCGGCGCGGAGGCGGCGATGCTGCGGCCAGCGACGAAGGTCTGGAACTTGACCAGGTCGGCACCTGCAGCCGCCGCCGCGGCCACGAGCTTTCGCGCCAGTGCGAGGTCGCCGTTATGGTTCACGCCGGCCTCGGCGATGATCAGCGTCCTCATCGGATCTTCCTCGCCGGAACGCCCACGTACGTGGCGCCGGCTTCGCAGTTCGCGACGACCACGGCCCCGGAGCCGATCACGGTATCGGCACCGATGCGCAGCGGCTCGGCAGGCGTGCCCTGGTTGATGGCAGCGCCCGTGCCGATCCAGCAGCGGGCCCCCAGGTGCACATTGCCGGAGATGCAGGCGCCGGGTGCCACGTTGACGAAGTCATCGATCGCCACATCGTGGCCGACCGTCGCATTCAAGTTGAAGATCGTGAAATCGCCGACGGCGATGTTGTTCGTCATCCGAACGCCGGCGCACACGATGACACCCGTGCCGGCCTCGACGACTTCGCGTTGGCGGTGACCGAAGGTGGCGGACGGATGGATCAGGCTTCCGAACGCGACCATGCCGGTGAGTTCGGAAGCGAGCCGTTGCCGGACCTTGTTGTCGCCGATGCCGATGGCGCACGTGAGATGACCAAAACGCTGCACTTCGCTTTGCAGGATGACCTCGTCCGGCGCGGTCCATGCATTGCGCTCGTCGGCGTCGCGCGCGATATAGATCGGACGCAATCCGAGCGCGTGGGCAATGTCGCCCGTTTCACGCGCGAATCCCGACGTACCGAAGATACCGAAGTCCGTCATCAGGCCGCCTCCGCCTCCCCCACCGTCACGCTGCTGGGGAGGTTCACGATGCGGGATTCCAGGAACTCGGCGTTCGACACGTCGCCGCGCACGCAGTTGGCGTACATCGGCATGTGGTGCATCAGCGTCCACACCGGGCGCGTGCCCACGCCGCGGTCGTTGGTCTGCTTCAGCAGCGCATCGCGCGCGTCGCGGTCTTCGCAGATCACGGCGTTGAGCCAATAGTTCGAACGACGATCCGCGGCCTCGACGAAGAACTGCCATTCGCTGCCCGCCAGCAGTTCGGCGTAGCCCGCGGCGAGCGCGCGCTTGGCGGCGATGAAGCCTTCGAGTTGTTCCAGCTGCGCGCAACCGAGCGCGGCGTTAATGTTCGGCATGCGGTAGTTGTAGCCGAGCTCGTCGTGCACGAACTCGAAGGCATGCGGGCGCTTGGCCGTCGTCGTCAGGTGCTTGGCGTGCGCAGCCAGGTCGGGGTCGCGGCACAGGATCATGCCGCCGCCGCCGGTGGTGAGCACCTTGTTGCCGTTGAAGCTCAGCGTGCCGATCGGGCCGAACGTGCCGGTGTGCCGTTGCTTGTAGAAGCTGCCCATCGATTCGGCCGCGTCTTCGACGAGCGTGATCTTCCAGCGTTCGCAGACCGCGATCAGCGCATCGACGTCGCAGGGATGGCCGAAGGTATGCATCGGCAGGCACGCGCGGATCGCATCGTCGCCATCGCGCATGCGGCACGTGCCCGTGTCGTCGACGAACGCATTCGCGTCGAGCCATTCGGACAAGGCCTGGGGCGACATGCCGAGCGTGCGGCGGTCGACGTCGACGAACACCGGCTGCGCGTCGCAATACGCGATCGCGTTGACGGTGCCGATGAAGGTGAGCGGCTGCGTGATCACGCGATCGCCGCGTTGCACGCCGGCGAGCAGCAGCGCGATGTGCAGCGCGGCGGTGCCGTTGACCGTCGCGATGGCGCCCGTGCTGCCGGTGTAGGCGCCGATCTCGCGTTCGAAGCGGCCCACGTATTGGCCGACGCTCGAAACGAAGGTCGAATCGATGCAATCGACGACGTATTCGCGCTCGCGCCCACCGAAGGTCGGGCCGTGCAGCGGGATGGCGTCGTGCGTGCCGTATTCGTGCTGCACGAAGTCGATGAGGCGCTGGAGCGATCCGCCGTTCACAGGTTGTAGATTCCCGTCTTGTAGCGCGCGAGGTTGGCCGGCTGCACGAACCAGTCGATCGTCGCCTGCAGGCCGTCGCGCAGGCTCCATGCCGGCGCCCAGCCCGTGAGCGCGGCGATCTTGGTGTTGTCGCACCACAGGCGGAAGACTTCGGAGTTGGCCGGGCGCAGGCGTTCGGCTTCGCTCACGAATTCGACGTCGCTGTTCATCAGTTCGCGCACGAGCGCCAGCGTGTCGGCAATCGAGATCTCGCGGTTGGAACCGATGTTGACCGTTTCGCCGATCGTTCGGTCGCTGTTCGCCAGCGCGATCAAGCCGTCGCACGTATCGGCGACGTAATTGAAATCGCGCGTCGGCGACACATCGCCTAGGCGGATGACGCGCTCGCCAGCGGCGATCTGGCCGATGATCGTGGGGATCACCGCGCGCGCGGATTGGCGCGGGCCGAAGGTGTTGAACGGACGCGCGATCGTCAACGGCAGTTCGAACGCGTTGTGGAAGCTCATCGCGAGCGCATCGGCCGCGATCTTCGACGCGCTGTAGGGCGATTGCGGTTGCAGCGGATGCGCTTCGTCGATCGGCACGTATTGCGCGGTGCCGTAGACCTCGCTGGTGGAAGTGGCCACCACGCGCGAGACGCCCTTGTCCATCGCCGCCTGGCAGATGTTGAGCGTGCCGGTGATGTTGGTGTCGACGTAGCTGGCGGGCGCGACGTACGAATACGGGATCGCGATCAGCGCGGCGAGGTGGTAGACCGTGTCCACGCCCTCGACGATGCGCCGGCAGAAATGCGGGTCGCGGATGTCGCCGGTGACCACGTCGATGGCGTCGCGGCACGGCACGTCGTCCAGCCAGCCCCAGCTGTTGAACGAGTTGTATTGCGCGAGCGCCCGTACGTCGTGGCCGAGGCCGACGAGGCGTTCGGTGAGGTGCGAACCGATGAATCCGTCCGCCCCGGTAACCAGGATCTTCATTCCGCGCTCCCCGGGGCGCTTCCGACTTTGCGCGCATTGAACCACGGCATCGGGTGCGATTTCTGCGCCACGACCCACGTCAGGAGGAATCGGACCCCCATGGCGGTGGCGAAGGACCACGCGGCGCCCTGCAAGCCGTGGCGCGGCACCAGCACGAGCAGCAACGTGATGTGCAGGGCGCCGGCCGCCACGGTGGCCATCGAGAGCAGGCCGGTGCGGCGGGCGAAGAACAGGTAATTGGTGACCAGCAGGTACATCCCCGCGAAGGCCTGCCCGAGCGCGAGCCAGCCCACCACGGCGCCCGCGCCTTCGAATGCATCGCCCGCCAGCCAGCGCGTGACGGGCGGGCCGACGAGGAACGCGAGCCCCGCCAGCGCCAGCGCACCCGCGAAACCCGCATACGTACCGCGCACGATGGTGCGCTTGTCGGCGGGGTCGTCTTCGGCGAGGCGGGCGAACAACCACGGCACGTAGGCGCGATTGATCGCGTCGAACACGATCGCCATCGCCATCGTGATCTGCACGGCGACCATGTAGATGCCCGCCTGCGCGAGGCCGAGGTCCTTGTTGATGACCAGGCGGTCGGCCGCGTTGAGGACGAACAGGCCCGCGACGTGCGGCACCAGCGGTATGCCGAAAGCGAGGGCTTCGCGAACGTCTTCGCGGCGCCAGCGCAGCGAGAGCAGGCGGTCCCTGCGCAGGAGCACCAGCGCGATCACCGCGCACGCGGGCACGACCAGGACCTGCGCGCCGATGCGACCGGCCGCCCCGAGCATGAATACGACGACGAACAGCAGCGAGAACACCATGTTCGCCAGCGTCTGCCCGACCTGCATCGCCCCGTATTGCTTCGCCTGTCCTGCGACCTGCCACTGGCCCAGGCGCAGGTTCACGATCACAAGGCCCGCGGACACGAGCACGGCGGCGAACACCCAGCGCGTTTCCAGGCCCAACCACTGCGCGAGCGGTTCGCGCACCATCACGATCAGCGCCAGCACCGCGAGCGTGGACAACACCACGATGTGCACGCAAGCGCCGAGGAAACCGGCCAGTGCTTCGTGCGAGACGTGTTTGTCGAACGCCTTGCGACTCGCCGCGCCGACCACGTTGAGGCCCACGACCGCCGCGAGCGCACCGAGCAGCGTCTGGAACATCGCGACCTGCCCGTAGGCCGTCGTGCCGAGCCAGCGCGTCAGGATCGGCAGCAGCAGGAACGGGATCGCGGCATTGCAGATGTTCGAGACCAGGTAGATCGCCGAACCGGACCACAACCCATGGCGGGGCGCTCGGATCATTGCGCGGGACCGCCGGGCGGAAGGCCGAGGCGACGTTCGAGGTCCTGGGCGGCCGCCTCGTTCTCGCCGAACTTGCCGAGTTCGCGCAGCGTCGCGATTTCCTTGAGCGCCGCTTCGCGCTTGCCCAGCGAAATCTGGACCTTGGCCAGGTTGATCCGGTACTGCGATTCGTTCGGCCGCATCGGGATCACGCCTTCGAACAATGCCAACGCCCGTTCGGAGTCATGCAGCACGTTGAGGGTGTAGTCGGCGTACATCGTCTGCATGTCGGCATTCGGGCGCGTGAGCGCGGCCTCGAACATCGCGACCATGTGCGGTTGCGAGAAGCTGCATTCCCCGTTGCGCGCGCAACGCATGATGCTGCCCACGGCGTTCACTTCCTGCGGGCCGATGGGGCCCTTGCGCAAGCGCTCGGTCAAATCGGTCCACCACGCGTCCTTCTGCGGCAGCTGCGCATGCGCGGCCAGCAGCAGCAGCGCGCTGTGCGGGAGGATGCCGCTCTTGGGCAGGGCGATCGCGCGTTCGAGTTCCTTGACGGCAGGTTCGACGTACGGCGAGTCGGGCTGGTACTTCGAAGCGATCACCAGCATGCGGCCGTAGCCGTAGGTCGAACGCGGCGACGCCGGGCGCTTGTTGGCTTCGCTCGCGGCGAAGCGCAGGGGATCGGACCATTCCCGCGCGCGCAGGTGCGTCGTGCCGCCGTACCCCAGCGTGAGCAGGATTGCGACGAGGGCGCCGATGCGCCGCATGTTCTCGCGCGGCAGGAGCAGCAACAGGTCGGCGATCGCCAGCAGCACGCCCATCGAGGCGAAGTAGTTGCGATGTTCGTACACCAGTTCCAGCGGCACGACGGTGGCCGTCAACGCCTGCGCGGCGAAGAACCACAGGATGCCGAGCGCCATGAGCGGCCGGCGCGCACGCAACCACCATGCGAACCCTGCAAGCGCGGCGAGCGCCAGCAGCGCATACAACGTCGAGGGTGGCGACATCCAGCCGCGCGAGACGATGTAATCGTCGTGGTAGAGCGTCAACTCACGCAGTGGCGGCGCCACCGTCCAGCGGAGGTAATCGACGAGGACGCGACCTTCGGTCAGCAGCCGCTCGGCGAGGCTGAAATCGCGGGTGATGAACGCGCGCGGCGAGGTCACCCGCGGAAACAGCCAGACCAGGCCGGCGATCATCGGCAGCCACAACACGGCCGCGAACAACTTGCGCACGTCGCCCTTCTGCGGCGAATTGCGCAGCGCCGGGATGCACGCTTCGGCGAGCCACGCGTAGAGCGGCAACAACACCGCCGACTCCTTGCACAGGATGCCCAGCGCGGTGCAGCCGAACAGGCCGGCCGCGATCCACCAGCGCCCGCTTTCGCCCACCAGTTGCCGCTGGCGCCCGACCAGGTACAGCCACAAGCCCGCGAACACGAACGTATGCGCCAGGCTTTCCATGCGCTGCACGACGTACAGCACGCCCATCGTGTTGATCGGATGCACCGCCCATGCGACGGCGACGAAGGCCGCGGCCCACGTGCGGCGCCGCGCGTCGACGCCGGGCGCGGCGAGCGCGAACAACAGTTGCACCAGGCCCAGCACCAGCAGCGCATTGATGCCGTGAATGACGACGTTGGTCGCCTTCATCGCGACCGAATCCATGCCCGCGAAATACGTGTTGACCGCGAAGCTGAGCATCGAGATCGGACGCTGCAGGCTGCCGGCATCCGAGGAGAACGCCGCCGCGCGCCACGCGGGCCCGTCCAGCGTGTCGAGCTTGAGCGTCGGGTTCTCCACGATGTTCGGGTAATCGTCGAACACGAAGCCGCCGAACAGGCCGGGCCAGTAAAGGGCGAGCACGAGGAGGGGCAGCGCGATCAGCACGAGCCACTTACGGTTGAAAGCGGGGAAACGCATGTGTGTCATCGGCATCGCTTGGCGCCGTGCTGGCGCAGGTCGTCTTCGAGGGTGGCGCGCATGCGCACGAGTGCGTTGGTCCAGTAGCGCTGCTTTTGCAGCACCGTTTCGTGAAGCATGGGCATGGCGCCATTCGGGCGGGCGAGGTGCGGCACGCTTCCCTGGCTTTCCAGCGCGGCGAAACGATCGAGGTGGTCGCGCGCCTGCGCGAAGCAACCGGCGGAGGCGAGCAGCGCGGCTTGTTGCAACGCGGCCTGCGGCGACGGCCAGGCGTCGAGGGCCTGGTCGAACTCGATGCGCGCGGCATCCGGTTGCCCGCGCGTGAGCGCGAGTTCACCGGCGATCGAATGCAGTTCCTGCTGGCGCGGCCGGGCGGCGTAATGCGGATTGTCGCGGGCGGCGGCGATCCATGCGTCCATTGCCTCGAGATTCATGCCGCGGCAGCCGTTGGACCGCGCCGTGTGGAGCGCATCGGTCAACCAGCGGTACATCAGCGCATTGCTTTCGGTGGTGTTGCGCAACGCGTACGCGACGGCAGCGACGTTGCGATGCGTGACGCCGCGCATCGCACAGCGCGCGTCGGCCAGGTTCACCGCCAACTGGAGGTCGGCCGGATCGCGTTCCGACAAAGGCTGCAGGCGGGCGACGGCAAGCTCGGGGTGGCCGCTGTCCTTCTCGAAGATCGCCGCCGTGGCCTGCGCGCGCGACGAGGCGGGATTCGTGCGCGCCCACACCTGCGCCATCTCCTCCTGTTGGGCCCAGAGGGACGCGCGTTGCCAGGTGATCGTCGCCAGCCCGCCGAAGAGCAGCACCACCAGCGCAATGCGCGCGCGATCCGGGATCGACCACGCCATCAGTGCGCGGCCGATCGGCCAGCCGAGCAGCAGGGCCGGCAGGTAGTTGCGATGCTCGTAGTACAACTCCAGCGCGAGCACGGTCGATTCGAGCAGGTGCCCGGCGAAGAAGAACAGCACGGCGCACGCCAGGACCGGCGTGCGGCGACGCAGCGCGAATGCGGCCGCGACAAGCCCGAGCACGAACAGCATCGCGAGCCACGTCGACGCGGGCGACGCAAACCCCGTCGATGCCACGTAGGCATCGTTGTACAGCCCGGTCGACAACACGCGCGGGACCGCGAGCAACTGCAGATAGTCGACCAGCACGCGGGGTTCGGTGAGCAGGCGCTGCGCCACGGTCCACGGGCGCGATGCGAGTTGCGCGTGCATCGCCGGCAGCTTCGACAGCAGCCACGCGAACAGCAGCACGCTCGGCACGATCAGCATCACGCCGCGCAGCGCGCGCAGGCGACGACCGGTTTGCGGCGGATCGTTTCGACGCAACACCACCGCGTCGACCACCCAGGCCAACACCGGCAGCAGCGCGCCGTTCGCCTTGCTGGCCACGGCGAGCACGGTGCATGCGCCGAAAGCGCCCACCATCCAGACCAACGCGATGCGCGGCGACGTCGCCAGGCGTGCGCGCCCGTGCACCCACGCCAGCAGCCCGAGCAGCGTGAACGTCGCGGGCAACATCGCTTCGCGCTGCACGATGTACAGCGTCGTCGACACGAACAACGGGTGCAGCACCCAGAGACCTGCGCCGATCAGCGCCGCGCCGTCGCGCGGGCGCCGGTCGTCGCCCAGGCGCGCGCCCAGCACGCGCAACAACACGAACAGCAGCGCGCCGTTCAACAAGTGCAGCATCAGGTTGGTGCGCAGGAAGGGCGCGGCATCCGCGGGCCAGTCGCGCGCATCGAGCAGGAAGGTCAGCAGCGAAAACGGCCGCCCCGTGGGATCGGCGACACCCGAGGTGATGTAGCGCCAGAAGGCAGGCGCATCATCGATCGGCCCGTACCTGCCGAGCGCCGGCAGGTTGACCAGGTCGTCGAACAGGAATCCGCCCGAAAGCCCCGGCCGATAGGCGAGGAAGGCAAGCAACAGCACGCCAGCGAAAGCCAGCGGGGCCAGGTGGTCCTGCGGTCGGAACGAACGAGGGGTCATGCGGCGCCTGCGGAACGCCGCTTTCGGCGCAGGCGCATCGTAGCGAAACCCCGTCGCGGTCGGCGACGGGGTGGGCGGGAATCAGGAAATCAGTTGTTGTCGCGGCAGACCGGCGGCACGTACTTTTCGTCGAGCGTGTTGGAGCGATTGCAGACCCACTCGATGCTGCCCTGGTGGACGATCGGCGAGAAAGTCAGGTGCCGGCCCTGGATCTCCGCGTGGGAGGTTCCGCCGAACGTCACGTCGATGACGCCGCCCGCCGCGTCGACTTGCGCCACGTAGCGACCCGCGATGGATGCCGGGGGCGCAAGCCCGAAGGAGTCGTTGTCGGCCCCGAAGCGCCCCATGTTCTGGTAGAACTCGGCGATGGACGACTTGACGCCGTCGGCCAGTGTCGCGCCTTCGGAGATCTGCGCGCGGATGGCGTAGTCCTTGTACTGCGCGATGGCGATCGCCGCCAGGATCGCGATGATCGCCACGACGATCATCAGTTCGATCAAGGTGAAACCGGACTCGTCGGATTTCATGCGGCGCCCCCCTCGGGCATGAATGCGTAAGGTATCTGACCGGATATGACGCAAACAGCGTGCCAGACCGGCATCAGGGAGTGTGCCCTCCCTCACAAAAGAGAAGGGCCGCTTGCGCGGCCCTTCGATGACTTCACCTGAACCGCAATTACTGCTGGCGGCAGGGGGTCGGGCGGTACTTGTTCAGAATGCTCGTGCCGGCGCTGTCGTCGCAGGACCACTCGATCGAACCACCGTGGACGATCGGCGAGAACACGAGCGTGTTGGTGCCTTGAGCCTGGATGGCCGTGTGCGCCTGGTTGGCAAAGGTCACTTCGATCTTGCCGCCAGCGGCGTCGACCTGCGAGACGTACTTGCCGGAGATCGAGCCCGGAGGGGCGAGGCCATACGAGTCGTTGTCGGCCGGGAAGCGACCGTAGTTGTTGTAGAACTCGGCGACCGCGGTCTTCGTGCCGTCGGCGAGCGACGAGCCTTCCGACACCTGCGAACGGATCACGTAGTCCTGGTACTGGCTGATGGCGATGGCGGCCAGGATCGCGATGATGGCGACCACGATCATCAGTTCGATCAGCGTAAAGCCCTGTTGCTTCTTCATGTGTGTATCCCCTAGGAGTGTTTAAACGTCACGTGCCTCGTTCAGGCCCGGCTTTTCCGGATCCGTCGGGCAGCCGTGCAACGGTGCACGTGCTCGTAAGGATACGCAGGTTGTGTGCCAAAGGGGACACGCCGACGCGTTCCGAACGAAGGGTGTCGAACATCACGAATTCACTGATTTTGCGAGGTTTTTTGCCGCTGGTCGGAACCATCGCGTCAGAAAGTGACACGCCTTGTCACACCCATTCGTGGCCGGCCGAGTTCACCGCGCAAAAGGGTGCCGTCGCTTGCGCAAACGATCGACGCCCCAGCCCAGCGCGGTCATGACCAGGACCGCCTCGATGCCGCGATAGGCGATGGCATAGCGCGGTTCGGCCTGCAGGAGGACGTGCACCGCGGTGAGGTACAGGGCGAGGACGCCCGTCGCCGCGGCCGGGAGCGCGTCCGCGCGTCGCATGCCGCGCCATGCGAGGACCAGCGCGGTCGCCAGCGCAAGCGTGGTCAGCAGGGGATTGACCGTCGCATACGCCGCGCGCAGCGCGCGCAAGACGCCCATGCGATCGAACGGGGAGCGACGCACTTCCAGGAAGGAGATGTCGCTCCCGCCGAAGACCAGGCCCCACCCCCACAATCGCCACGGTTTGCTTGCGTACCACTTCGCGTAGGCGACGGGCGCGTCCGACATCCGTGCGCCGATGCGCGCCAGCCCTGCGAACGCATCCTGGTGCAAGGTCCGCTGTTCGGCGTCGATCTCGCGGGTGATGGCGATGGCCATCGGATCACCGCTGCGCAGCCGTTGGGCGGCGGCGTGGTAATCGGGCCACGAGCCCTGCACGAAGTTCAGCGACACGCGGTCGCCGCCGCTGGCCTGGTCGGGGCTCGCGATGCGCGCGTTACGCACGCCCAGCGCGAACACCGGCACCAGGAGCACGGCGAGCAGCACGACGGCCGAACGTTTCCGCCCATGCCATGCCACGAGCGCCGCGAGGCCGGGAACGAAAAACAGTGCAACCGGATTGACGAGGGTCGCGAATCCGAACAGCGCGGCGGTCGCGACGAACCACCCAATGCGCCGGGACGTCCACGCACGTGCGAAGGCAAGCAGCCCCGCCATCAGCACGCACCCGAACAGGACTTCCGTCAACAACGTATTCGTCGCCGCGACGTGGTGCGGCCAGCACGCAAGCAACAGGCCCGCGAGGATCGCCCATGTCGCGCTCAACCAATGGCGCGCGAGCAGCGCCGTGGACACGACGGTCGCGGTGCCGAGCAGCACCTGCAATTGCACGACCCACGGATACCAGGGGCCTGCCGCATCCCACGCGGGCGCCTGCCCGAACACCTTCATCGCCGCGGCGATGACCCACGGATAGCCGGGCGCGCGATAGTCGTCGGGCACGGGAACGCCGGGCGGCATCGTCTTGCCGAACACACCGTGCTCGGCGAGGTTCCATGCGTAGGCGACGTACTCGCGGATGTCGCCGCGGATCGGCGCATCGACAATCGTCGACAATACGTAGTGCTCGCGCAACGCGAAGGCCACCAATGCCAGCAGTGCGAGCATCACGCCGAATCGGGGCGCCCGTTCGACGCCCGCATCCACCGCGCCCGCGCGCATCAATCGATGCCGAGCTTTTTCAGCTTGTAACGCAGCGCGCGGAAGGTGATGCCGAGTTGCGCGGCGGCCTTCGTCTTGTTGTAGCGGTTGTCCTCGAGCGCCTGCTGGATCGCGTTGCGCTCGATTTCCTCGATGTAGCTGGGCAAGGCGCTGGTCATGCTGTCGCGCGGGTCGGCCTGGCGCGGGTCGCGGAGCGCGGGCTCGCGTGGCGGCGTGGACGGGCGCTGCGCCGAGGGCGACGGCGAGGACGGGCCATAGACCGGCAGGCGCAGGTCGCTGGCTTCGATGCGGTCGTCTTCGGCGAGCGCGAGCGCGCGTTCGAGGATGTTTTCCAGTTCGCGCACGTTGCCGGGGAACGGATAGGCGCGCAGCGCTTCCACCGCGTCCGGCGTCAGCGCGGGCAAGGGGCGGCCCTGCTGGCCGGAGAGGCGTTGCAGGATGGCGGCCGACAGGCCCGGCAGATCGTCGAGGCGTTCGCGCAACGGCGGCACGCGCAACTCGATGACGTTGATGCGGTAGTACAAATCGTGGCGGAAGCGCCCGTCCTCGATCTGCCCGGCGAGATCCTTGTGCGTGGCCGACAGGATGCGCACGTCGACCGCCACTTCGATGTTCGCGCCGACCGGGCGGATCGACTTCTCCTGGATCGCGCGCAGCAGCTTGACCTGCATCGGCAGCGGCAACTCGGCGACTTCGTCGAGGAACAGCGTGCCGCCGTCGGCCGCCTGGAACAGGCCGGGCTTGTCGATGTGCGCACCGGTGAAGCTGCCTTTCTTGTGGCCGAAGAACTCGCTTTCCATCAGCTCGGCGGGGATCGCGCCGCAGTTCACCGGCACGAACGGCCCGCTCGCACGCGCACCCTGCTCATGGATCGTGCGCGCGACGAGTTCCTTGCCCGTGCCCGATTCACCGGCGATGTACACCGGCGCCTGGCTGCGCGCCACTTTGCCCAGCGTCTGCTTCAACGCGACGATCGCCGGCGAGTCGCCGTACAGGCGCGTGGCGAGCGCATCACTGGCCGGTGCGCTCCCCGCGGGGCGGCGGGCGCCCTTCTGCGGAAGATCGAGCGCGTGCTTCACCAGCCCGCGCAGCACCGAGAGATCCACCGGCTTTGCGACGAAGTCGAAGGCGCCGGCCTTCAGCGCTTCCACCGCGGCTTCCATGTTGCCGAAGGCGGTGATCATCGCCACGGGCGTGTGCGGGTATTGCGCGGAGATTTCGGAAATCAGGTCGATGCCCGAGCCGTCGGGCAGGCGCATGTCGGTCAGGCACAGGTCGAAACGATGCGTCGCGAGCAGCGCGCGCGCTTCATTGAGGCTCGACGCGGTCTCGGTGCGAAGGCCCATGCGGCCCAGCGTGAGCACGAGCAGTTCCCGGATGTCGCGCTCGTCGTCGACGATCAATGCGCTGCGTTGGTCGTTCATCGGCTCCCCTTCCCCCCTCGCGACACATTACCCCGCGACGCGGGTGCGGCGGAAGCGCGCCCCGTCACGCCGGCAGCAATGAATGCGGCCCGGCCAGGCGGATCCGGAAGCAGCAGCCGCCGCCCGGCAACGCCACGTATTCCAGCGTGGCCTGGTTCGCCCGGCACAACTCGCGCGCGATGTAGAGCCCCAGGCCCGTGCCATGGCCGGAGGTGGTGAAGAAGGGGCGGAACAACTGCGAGGCCACCATTTCGGGGATGCCCGGCCCGCGATCCTGCACGTCGACCTGCGGGCCGTGCGCATTGGAGACGTGCAGGTGCACGCGCGCAGGTTCGCCCGGCATGCGGCCGTAGGTCAGCGCGTTGTGGACCAGCGCGACGAACACCTGGTGCAACTGGCGCGGGTCGGCCAGCGCGGGCACGGCCGCCTGGTCGGCGCTGACCTGCAGCGTGTCGCCTTCGAGCGGATGGTTGGTGCGGTACTCCTCGATGAAGCGTCGCGCGAAGCCGACCAGTTCCACGTATTCGGGCTGCGCACGTTCGCGCCGCGCCAGGCCGAGCACGTTCTCGACGATCCCGTTCATGCGCTGCGTCTGCTGGTGGATGATCTCCAGCAGGCGTCGATCGGCGTCGAGGATTTCCTTCGACTCTTCCAGCAATTGCGTCGCGTAGCTGATCGCCGCGAGCGGATTGCGGATCTCGTGCGCGAGGCTTGCGGAGAAACGGCCCAGCGTCGCGAGCGTCAGTGATTCGGCGCGGCGCGAAAGCAGGGAGGTGTCGTCCAGGAAGACCAGCGACTGGTCGCTGTCGGCCAGCAGGCGCGTGAAGCGCGGCACGATTTCCGGCAAATCGGGGCCGAATTGCATCGGCGTTTCGTCGGCCACGCCGTCGTGGCGCCAGCGACGCAGGCGACGGTCCAGGTCCGGCGAGAGCGCATGCAGCGCATCGCCCTGCGAGCCGGCGATCACCAGCAATGCCGCTTCGTTCGCCAGGCGCACCGCGCCTTGCCCATCGACGAGCAGCACGCCGGTGCGCATGCGGCGGATGATCAACTCGCTGACTTCCGCCATGTTCGCGGCCTGCGCGCCGCGGTGCTCGGCGAGCGCGACGCTCGCGCGCATCTGCCGCCCGAGCAGGTTGGTCAGCGTGCCCACGGCGACGAAGCTGATTGTGTACATCAACAGCTCGGCAGGCTGCCGCGCGGAGGCCACGCCTTCGGCTCCGCTCCACAGGTATTCGAGGATCAGCGCCACGCCGGCGAACGCCGCGATCGCGATGCCCGTGCGCATCGACAGGAACAGCGCCGCCGCGCCCACGTTGAACAACAGCATCAGCGCCACGCCCGAGGCGGCGTTGGGCAGGGCATGCATCGCCAGGGTCGCGGCCGCGATGTCGACCAGCACGCCGGCCAGCGCCTGCACCTTCAGCGTGCCCCTGCGACCGGTATAGAGCAGCACGATCGCGGCGACGAGGTAACCGGTGGCCGCCATGCGCCCGAGCATCGGCAGCGCCGGTTCGGCGAAGTAATCGCCGAACGGGCTGAAGACGACCAGGGCGAGGAGGCCGGCTTCCAGCGCACGGTAAAGGGTGAATAGATAGAGCTCGCGGCGAAGCGCGCTCTGCGTGGTGGCGGGGGCGGGCGTGCGCGGCAAGCGGGGGTCCCCGATGAGGTTGGCCGGAGTATAGGGGGAGGCGGCTTTGCCCCGGGGGTCCCGCTTCGGCGACAATACCGCCCCTTTTCGCGCGCAACCCCCCATGAACTTCCACGAATACCAGGCGAAGCAGTTGTTTGCCGATTACGGCATCGCGGTCCCGGCAGGGCGCGTCGCCCGAACGCCTGAAGAAGCGGTCGACGCCGCCAAGGCCATCGGCGGCGACTTCTGGGTCGTCAAGGCCCAGATCCATGCAGGCGGCCGCGGCAAGGCCGGTGGCGTCAAGCTCGCCAAGACCTTCGACCAGGTGCGCGAATATGCCAAGGGCATGCTCGGCACGAAGATGGAGACCTACCAGTCCGCCGGCGTCGCACTGCCCGTCGACTGCGTGCTGGTCACGCAGGCCACCGACATCGCCAAGGAGCTCTACCTCTCGGTGCTGGTCGACCGTTCGAGCAAGGCCATCACCTTCATCGCCTCGGCCGAAGGCGGCGTTGAAATCGAAAAGACCGCCGAAGAGAACCCCGACGCGATCAAGACGCTGCACGTGAACTACGTGCAGGGCCTGCAGCCCTACCAGTGCCGCGAGATGGGCTTCGGCCTGGGCCTGGACGCGAAGCAGGTGAACCAGCTGACGAAGATCATGCTGGGCCTGGCGAAGCTGTTCAACGAGAAGGACCTGGCGCTCGTCGAACTCAACCCGTTGGCGATCATGACCGACGGCAACCTCGCGGTCCTCGACGGCAAGATCAATTCCGACGACAACGCGACCTTCCGCCATCCGGAACTGGCCGCGATGCGCGACATCCGCCAGGAAGACGAGACCGAAGTGCTGGCGAGCCAGCACGATCTCAACTACGTCACGATGGACGGCAACATCGGTTGCATGGTCAACGGCGCCGGTCTTGCGATGGCGACGATGGACGTCATCAAGCTCAATGGCGGCGAGCCGGCGAACTTCCTCGACGTCGGCGGCGGCGCCACGAAGGAACGCGTCACCGAAGCCTTCAAGCTGATCCTGCGCGACGCGCACATCAAGGCGATCTTCGTGAACATCTTCGGCGGCATCGTCCGCTGCGACATGATCGCCGAGGGCATCATCGCGGCGGTCAAGGAAGTCGACGTCAAGGTGCCGGTGATCGTGCGCCTGGAAGGCACCAACGTCGAAGCCGGCAAAGAGATCCTCAAGAATTCGGGCCTGGCGATCATCGCAGCCGACGACATCAACGACGGCGCGAAGAAGGCCGTTGCGGCCGCGGCCGGCAAGTAAGGACACCACGAAACCATGAGCGTTTTGATCGACAAGAACACCAAGGTGATCGTGCAGGGCTTCACCGGCTCGCAGGGCACCTTCCACGCCGAACAGATGATCGACTACGGCACCCAGGTCGTCGGCGGCGTCACGCCCGGCAAGGGCGGCACGCAGCACCTGGACCTGCCGGTCTTCAACACCGTGCGCGAAGCGGTGGAAGCCACCGACGCCGACGCCTCCGTCATCTACGTGCCGCCGCCGTTCGCGGCCGACGCGATCATGGAAGCCGCCGACGCGGGCATCAAGGTCATCGTCTGCATCACCGAAGGCATCCCGGTGCTCGACATGCTGCGCGTCAAGAACGCGCTCAACGGTTACGAAGACGTCGTGCTCGTCGGCCCGAACTGCCCGGGCGTGATCACGCCGGGCGAGTGCAAGATCGGCATCATGCCCGGCCACATCCACAAGCCGGGCGTGGTGGGCATCGTGTCGCGTTCGGGCACGCTGACGTATGAGGCGGTGAAGCAGACGACGGATGTCGGCCTCGGCCAGTCGACCTGCATCGGCATCGGCGGCGACCCGATCAACGGCACGAACTTCATCGACGCGCTGCGCTGGTTCCAGGACGACCCGCAGACGCAGGGCATCATCATGGTCGGCGAAATCGGCGGCAGCGCCGAGGAAGAAGCCGCCGAGTTCATCTCGCAATACGTGACCAAGCCGGTCGTCGGCTTCATCGCCGGTGCCTCCGCGCCAAAGGGCAAGCGCATGGGCCACGCCGGCGCGATCGCCTCCGGCGGCAAGGGCACGGCCGAAGGCAAGTTCGAAGCGATGGAGAAGGCCGGGGTCACCACGGTGAAGTCGCCGGGCGACCTGGGTGCCGCGATCGCGAAGCGGTTGAAGAAGTAACCGCGCGCGTCATCCCCGCGAAGGCGGGGGTCGAAATCGAAGCGACGACATCGCAAGGTGTCGTCGCTTTTTTTGTGCGCGCTTCAAGGCTCCAGGAAGATCAACCACGCCGCCACCGCAATCAACGCAAACCCCGCCCAGTGATTCCACCGCAACGGCTGCCCGAGATACCAGGCGGAGAACCCGGCGAACACGACCAGCGTGATCACCTCCTGCATCCCCTTGAGCTGCGGCGCCGAGTACACCGCACTGCCCCAGCGGTTGGCCGGCACCATCAGCGAGTACTCGAACAACGCGATCCCCCAACTGGCGAAGATCGCCAGGGCCAGGGGCGCGGACTTGTATTTCAGGTGCCCGTACCAGGCGAAGGTCATGAAAACGTTGGACCCCAGGAGCAACAGGATCGGGACCAGGCGGTCAAAACTCATGAGCGGGGGCTCCTCGAAGGGGCGGAAATGGCACGGATATTGACGCCGATGAGCTTCTTCACGGAGTCTCGACCCCGGGGCGGGCACCTTCACGAACCTGAAGACCCACCCAGGAGCCCCTCCCATGCGCAGCAGTGAAGAACCCGCTGGCCTCGTCCTCATTGTCGAAGACAACCGCAACATTTCGGAAATGGTCGGCGAGTACCTCGAAGGCCGGGGTTTCGAAGTCGACTATGCCTCCGACGGGCTCGACGGCTATCGCCTCGCGGCCGAGAACAGTTACGACGTGATCGTCCTCGACCTGATGCTTCCGCGCCTGGACGGCCTGGAAGTGTGCAAGCGCCTCCGCGAGGAAGCGCGCAAGTCGACGCCGGTCCTGATGCTGACCGCCCGCGACACCCTCGACGAGAAGCTCACGGGCCTCGGCGTCGGCGCCGACGACTACCTCACCAAACCCTTTGCGATCCAGGAACTGGAAGCGCGCCTGCGCGCCCTGATCCGCCGCGAGCGCCGCCAGGTCGGCGCCGAAGTGCTCAAGGTCGCCGACCTCGTGCTCGACCCGGCCTCGCTGCGCGCCACGCGCGCCGGCAGCGAACTGCAACTCTCGCCGATCGGGCTGAAGCTGCTGACCATCCTGATGCGCGAATCGCCGCGCGTGGTGAGCCGCCAGGAAATCGAGCGCGAAATCTGGGGCAATGGCCTGCCCGATTCCGACACGCTCCGCAGCCATCTGTACAACCTCCGCAAGACCATCGACAAGCCGTTCGAGAAGCCCCTGCTGCACACCGTGCAGAGCGCCGGGTACAGGATCGCGGATATCGAACAGCCCCCGGCCTGAGGTTCCAGTGCCCCAAGGGTTGCCACGCAAGATCCGGATCGCCTTTCTTCTCCAGGTGGTGCTGGTCAGCCTCGCGGTCGTGATCGCGGGCTGGCTGGTGTCGCTGGTGATACGGGTCGGATTCGTCCGCTCCGCCTCGGAAGCCGAGGCGGCGGACTTCTTTGCGCAAAAGGCGAACAACTCGGCGTACGCGTTGCCGCACGGGCGCAACTTCAAAAGCTGGTTCGTGCCCGACGGCGACATGCCGGTCGGGTTGCCCGCAGGCATCGCGCAGTTGCCCGTCGGCCACCACGACCTGCGCACGCGCGACCTCCAGGTCCGCGTGGCGAAGGGCGGGGGCGGCACGCTCTACATCGTGTACGACCAGGACCGCATCGACCGGCTGATGTATGCCTACGCGGTGCTGCCGGTCGCTTTGGGGCTGGCCGCCGTGTTCGCGGTGTCGCTACTGACCTATCGCGTGTCCAAACGGTTGGTCACGCCGGTCAACTGGCTCGCGCGCGAAGTGGCGGCCTGGGATCCACGACAACCGAACATCGATGCGCTCGCACCGCATCGCCTGCCGGCGGACATCGGGAGCGGCGAGGCGCGACAACTCGCGAAGGCCCTGCACACGCTGGGCGAACGCGTCGAATCCTTCGTCGCGCGCGAAAGAAACTTCACCAGGGATGCAAGCCATGAGCTGCGCACGCCGCTGACGGTGATCCGCGTGGCTGCGGATCTTCTCGAAGCCGAGCGCGATCTCAGCGCACGCGGCGAGCGATCGCTCCGTCGCATCCAGCGCGCGAGCCGCGACATGGAAGCGGTCATCGACGCCTTCCTGATCCTCGCGCGCGAAGCCGACATCGAACCGCAGTCGGAGCATTTCGTGGTGTCGGACATCATCGACGAGGAAGTCGAGAAGGTGCAGCCGCTGCTCCACGGCAAGCCGGTGGCGCTGAAAGTGATCAAGGACGCCAGCCCGGAATTGCACGCGCCCTCGCGCGTGCTCGCGGTGATGGTCGGCAACCTGCTCAGCAATGCCTGCCAGTACACCGACCAGGGCGACATCGAAGTGCGCATCGGCAAGGACCGCGTGACCGTGCGCGACACGGGCATCGGCATGACGCGCGAAACGCTGCAGCGTGCTTTCGATCCGTTCTATCGCGCCGACCAGGACACGGGCGGCATGGGGCTGGGGTTGTCGGTCGTGCGTCGCCTTGGCGAACGCTTCGGCTGGCCGGTGGTGCTCGAGAGCGTGCCCGGCAGCGGCACGTTGGCGACGATCCAGTTCGTTCCCTGAACCGCGGAACCTTGCGCGTGGCGCGTGGTCAACGCGCCGCGCTACCGTGCGTTCCCGCCGTCGACACCCCTCCCCCCGGATCCAAGCTTTCCGCATGCCTGCTTCCCGTCCCGCGCCCGCCCGCAAGAAGCGTTTCGCCCTCCCGCCGCGCTCCGTGGCGGTGGTCCTGGTCCTCGTTGCGCTCATCACCGTTGGTTGGTGGTGGACCCAGCGCAACGCGCAGGCCGCGCAAGGCGCGTTCCGCACGGCTGCCGTGGAGCGCGGCGACATCCGCGTGGCGATCTCCGCAACGGGCACGCTCAGTGCGATCTCCACGGTCGATGTCGGCAGCCAGATCTCCGGCCAGGTGACCGACGTGCTGGTCGATTACAACGATCGCGTCAGGAAGGACCAGGTGCTCGCGCGCATCGACCCGAGCACGTACCAGGCGCAGATCGCGCAGGGCGCGGCGTCGGTGTCCAGCGCTCGCGCCAATCTCGAAACCGCGCGCGCTTCGCTCGCCAACGCCGAAGCCGATTACACGCGCAAGGCCGGCCTGTCGAAGGATCAGCTCATCGCGCGCAGCGATCTGGACCTCGCCAAATCCGCGCGCGACCAGGCACGCGCCCAGGTCGCCGCCGCGCAGGCGCAGATCACGCAGCAGCAAGCCTCCACGCAGACCTCGCAACTCAACCTGCAGCGCACGGTGATCCGCTCGCCGGTCGACGGCGTGGTGCTGACGCGTTCGATCGAACCGGGCCAGACCGTCGCTGCGAGCCTGCAGGCGCCGGTGTTGTTCCAAATCGCCGAAGACCTCTCGAAGATGGAGATCGTGCTGCAGATCGACGAGGCCGACATCGGCCAGGTGAAGTCGGGCCAGGGCGTGAACTTCACCGTCGATGCGTTCCCCGATCGCGCCTTCCGTGGCACGGTGCAGCAGGTGCGCCTGTCGGCGACCAACACGAGCAACGTGATCACCTATCCGGTGGTCGTGTCGGTGGACAACCGCGACGAAGTGCTGCTGCCCGGCATGACCGCGAACGCGGAGATCGAAGTCAGCCGCCGCGACGACGTGCTGAAACTCCCGAACGCGGCATTGCGCTTCAAGCCTGCGGACGATGCGACGTCCAGCGATGCCACCCCCGGCCAATCGCGCGGCGCGCTGGCCGGCGAACTGCCGAAACTCGCCGCGTCGTTGCGGCTGGATCCCGCGCAACAAGCGGCCTTCGACGGAGCGCTCGAGCAGATGCGCGCTCGCATGGCCGCGCGCCAGGCGCCCGCGGCAACGCAGCAGGGCGGCGGCAGTGCGCTGTTCGGTCGCGGGCCGGGCGGCGGCACCGCGGGCGGCAACAACAACGGTGGTGGCGCGAACCCGGCGATGCGGCAGAAGATGCTGGAGCGCTTCAACCAGCAGTTCGCCACGTTCCGCGCGACGCTCCGCGACCAGCAGCGCACGCAGTGGGATGCGGGTGTCGCGGGCCTGGTCGGTGCGCGTCGCGCGCCGATCTACAAGCTCGTCGACGGCAAGCCGCAGATGGCGATGGTGCGCGTTGGCGTGTCGGATGGGTCGAACACCGAAGTCTCGGGCGACATCGCCGCGGGCGACACGATCATCGTCGGCGCCGAACGTGCTCCGCAGAAGTCCGCGCAATGAAGTCCCTCCTCCGTGATCCGGAGCGCGATGCGTCGGTGATCGAAACCCGGGCGCTCGGCAAGGTCTACGCCGAAGGCAGCGAAGCGGAAGTCGTCGCGCTGCGCGACGTGGACCTGCGCATCGGGCGCGGCGAATTCGTCGCGATCATGGGGCCGTCGGGTTCGGGCAAATCGACCTTGATGAACCTGCTCGGTTGCCTGGACACGCCGAGCAACGGCACCTACCGGTGCGCCGGCGTGGATGTCGCATCACTGGATGCCGAAGGGCGCGCGCGACTGCGGCTGGAGAAGATCGGTTTCGTCTTCCAGGGCTTCAACCTGTTGCCACGGATGGATGCGCTGGAAAACGTCGCGATGCCGATGGGCTACGCGAACGTGCATCGCGACGAGCGACTGCAGCGCGCGCATGAAGCGCTCGAAGCGGTCGGACTCGGCAATCGCGAGCATCACCGCCCGAGCGAGATGTCGGGCGGCCAGCAGCAACGCGTCGCGATCGCACGCGCGCTGATCAATCGTCCGCCGATCCTGCTGGCCGATGAACCCACCGGCGCGCTCGATTCGAAAACCGGCGAGGAAATCCTCGCGCTCTTCAAACGCCTGCAACAGGAAGACCACACGGTGGTGCTGATCACGCACGATCCGGATGTCGCGCACCATTGCGACCGCATCTTCACGATGCGCGACGGCCTGTTGACCGAAGAGGCGCGCGCATGAATCCGATGGAAATCCTGCGCACCGCGTTCTACGCATTGCGCGGCAACTGGATGCGCAGCGCGCTCACTTCGCTCGGCGTGATCATCGGCATCGCGGCGGTGATCGTCATGGTGTCGGTGGGGCAGGGGACGCAGGCGGAGATCGACAAGATGGTGGCGGGGCTCGGTTCCAATCGCCTGGACATCAGCGCCGGTTCGGGCCGCGGGTTCGGTGGCGTGCGCATCGGCAGCGGCAACACGTTCACGCTCACCGAAGACGATGCGCACGCGATCCGCAGCGAGATTCCCGAAGTGCAGTACGTCGCCGGCAGCCTGCGCGGCAGCAGCCAGCTGGTGTACGCGGAGAACAACTGGTCGAGCAGTTGGCAGGGCGTGGAAGCCGACTGGTTCGACATCAACGGGTGGAAGATCGCCAGTGGAGCCGGGTTCGATGCGCGCGCGTACACGGGTGCGGCGAAGGACGTGATCCTCGGCGAAACGGTGCGGCGCCAATTGTTCGGCGAAGACGATCCGCTCGGGCAGACGATCCGCATCGGGCGCGTGCCGTTCACCGTGGTCGGCACCTTGAAGCCGAAGGGACAGGGAGGCTTCGGGCAGGACCAGGACGATGTCGTGGTCGTGCCGCTGCAAACCGCGCGCCGCCGCCTGATGGGCGCGAACGGCCTGCCGCCCGGCGCGGTGATGCAGATCGCCCTCGGCGTGGCGAATGCGAACGACCTGGATTACGTGCAGGGCGAAGTGGAAGGCTTGTTGCGGCAGCGGCACAAGATCCAGCCGGGCGCCGACGACGACTTCAACGTGCGCAACATCGCCGAGATCATCAGCACGCGCACGGCCACCACCAATCTGATGTCGAAGCTGCTCGGTGCGGTGGCGACGATCTGCCTGGTCATCGGCGGCATCGGGATCATGAACATCATGCTGGTGTCGGTGACCGAGCGTATCCGCGAAATCGGTTTGCGCATGGCGGTCGGCGCGGGACCGCGCGATGTGCGCAGGCAGTTCCTCGCCGAAGCGATGCTGATCTCGATGATCGGCGGCGTCATCGGCATCGCCATCGGGATTGCAGGCGCACTGCTGGTGGGCAAGTTCAGCGACCTGCCGGTGCAGGTGAACGCGAACGTCGTGGGCCTGGCGGCGGCGTTTTCGATCGCGACCGGGTTGTTCTTCGGCTACTACCCGGCGCGCAAGGCCTCGCTGCTGGATCCCATCGAAGCGCTGCGACAACAGTAGCGCTATGCTCCGGCGCATGCCTTCCGGAGAACGACATGCGCCGCCACTCACTGCTTGCCCTGGCCCTGCTGTCCTGCGCCTTCGCGACGACCGTGCACGCTGAAGCGTCCGCCAAACCGAAGACCGCACTCGTCATCCACGGCGGCGCGGGCGTGATCGAACGCGGCTCGATGTCGAAGGAAGAAGAAGCGCAGGTCCGTGCCGCGCTCGGCAAGGCGCTCGACGCGGGCAACGCGGTCCTCTCCGGGGGCGGCAGCGCGCTCGATGCGGTCGTCGCCACCATCCGCGTGCTCGAGGAAGACCCGCACTTCAACGCGGGCAAGGGCGCGGTGTTCAACGCCGACGGGAAGCACGAACTCGACGCCTCGCTGATGGAAGGGCATACGCAGCGCGCCGGTGCGGTCGCAGGTGTGACGACGGTGCGCAGCCCGATCAATCTCGCGCGCGCGGTGATGGAACATTCCAGTCACGTGATGCTCGCGGGCGCGGGCGCGGAAAAGTTCGCCGATTCGCAGCCGGACATCGAACGCGTGCCGAACGCCTGGTTCGACACCGACAACCGGCGCAAGCAACTCGAAGACGCGCAGGCCGCTGAGAAAGCCAACAAGCAAGCCGGTGTCGATTTTCCGGGCACGCATTTCGGCACCGTTGGGGCAGTGGCGCTGGACGCACAGGGCCACATCGCCGCGGGCACGAGCACCGGTGGCATGACCAACAAGCGCTACGGTCGCGTGGGCGATTCGCCGATCATCGGCGCGGGCACGTGGGCCGATGCACGCTGCGGCGTATCGGGCACGGGCTGGGGCGAGTTCTACATCCGCGCGGCGGTCGCGCACGACATCTGCGCGCGCGTGGCCTACAAAGGCGATTCGCTGGCGGTGGCCGCCGAAGAAGTGGTCGACAAGATCGTGCCCGCGATGGGCGGCGACGGCGGCGCGATCGCACTCGATGCGCAGGGCAACATCGCGATGCCGTTCAACACTGCGGGCATGTATCGCGCGTGGATCAAGCCGGATGGTTCGCGCGGCGTCGCGATCTATCGCGACGAAGCTTCGAAGCACTGATCAAGCGCATGCGTCAGGGAATGTCGGCCTGCGCGGATTGCGCCTTCGACCATTCCTTCATGCGCGAAGCGAGTTCCTCGGGGGAGACATCTTCCTTGTGCGTGCCCAGCGTCCACTTGTGGCCGAAGGGGTCGATCACCGTGCCCATGCGGTCGCCCCAGAACTGATCGGCGAGCGGTTTGTCCATCGAGGCACCGGCCTTGACCGCCTGGTCGTAGGCCGCGTCGCAGTCCGGCCCGTAGATGACGAAGCTCGTCGTCGCGCCGCCGCGGCGTTTCGGGCCGAGCGCACCCATGTCCGGCCACTCGTCGCAGAGCATCAGGTTGGTGTCGCCGATGCGGATCTCGGCGTGGCCGATTCGTTCGGCGCCGTCGGGGCCTGGGACGGGCAGTCGGTAGAGTTCCTTCGCCCCGAATGCGGCCGTGTAGAAATCGATGGCCCGCGCCGCGTCATCCACGATGAGGTAGGCATTCACGGTGTGATAGCCCTCGGGAATGGGGCTGACGGCCATGGCGGCACCTCCGGCTGGGAAGCGCGCACCGTGCGCCGGCAAACGTTACGGGTCGGTGACCGGGACCTTTCGCGGTCGCCGTGGCCCGCGTCGACGTGGCAGAATCCCGGCTTCTTGCGGTTCGCCGCGTCCGATGATCGTCATGGCCGACCAATTCGGGCATATGCCCCGCGGTCCCGGAAGGATCCTGAAGGCGGCGACGTGGTCGATGCAGGGCCTGCGGGCGGCGTGGCTCCACGAGTCGTCGTTCCGGCTCGAGGTCTGCCTCTTCGCCGTGCTCGGCCCGCTCGGGCTTTGGCTCGGGCAGTCGGGCGTCGAGCGCGCGCTGCTGGTCGGCAGCGGGTTGCTGGTGATGGGCGTGGAATTGTTGAACTCGTCCATCGAAGCGGTGATCGAACGTTATGGCCCGGAGTTCCATGAACTGGCCGGGCGCGCGAAGGACATGGGCTCGGCGGCGGTGTTCGTGCTGATGCTCAACTTCCTGCTGGTGTGGGGCCTGATCCTGGGTCCGCGGTACTTCTGACGACGCTGTAACCGAATACGTAGAGGAATCCGATGTTCGATTGGTTGGCCGACCCACAGGCCTGGCTCACCTTGTTCACCCTGAGTGCGATCGAGATCGTGCTCGGCATCGACAATCTCGTGTTCATTTCGATCGCAGTCAGCAAGCTGCCGCACGAGAAGCGCGAGAAGGCGCGCAAGTTCGGCATCGCGGTCGCGTGCATCACCCGCATCCTGCTGCTGCTCACGCTTGCGTGGCTCGCGGGCCTCACGTCCGACCTGTTCTCGCTGTTCGGCCAGGGCATTTCGATGCGCGACCTGGTGCTGATCCTCGGCGGCGTGTTCCTGGTGGTGAAGGGCATCATGGAGATCCGCGACCTCGTGGCCGGCGAGGACGAAGCGGAAGACATCCACACCAAGCCATTGGCGTCCTTCGGCATGGTGATCGCGCAGATCGCGATCATCGACATCGTCTTCTCGCTCGACTCGGTCATCGCCGCGGTCGGCATGGCCAACCACACGACGATCATGGTCGGCGCGATCCTGCTGGCGGTCGCCGTGATGCTGCTGGCGGCCACGCCGCTGGGCCACTTCATCGAGCGCCACCCGACGATCAAGATGCTGGCGCTCGCCTTCATCGTGCTGGTGGGTGCGTACCTGGTCCTCGACGGCTTCGAAATGCACATCCCGAAGGGCTACCTCTACGGCGCGATGGGCTTCTCGGCCCTGGTCGAATGCCTGAACCTCTGGGCCCGGCACCGATCCGCCCGGCGGAGCCTGGCGCCCTGACCGGCCCGCACCCCCGACGGGGTGCGGCGCCGTCTTGATTGCGGCGACACACCGCCGGTGATGGAATGCCGCGTCCCCCACGCGGAGCTCCCTGCCATGCGATCGATGTCCCTGCGCCCCACGTCGAACGTTTCGACGGGCCTGCGCGCCCTGATGCTCGTGTTCGTGCTGACGCTCCTCTCGGGCTGCGGCTACAACCAGATCCAGTCGAAGGACGAGGCGACCAAGGCCGCCTGGTCTGAAGTGCTGAACCAGTACAAGCGCCGCGCCGACCTCATCCCCAACCTGGTCAACACCGTGAAGGGCTATGCCGCGCAAGAGCGCGAGGTCCTCATCCGCGTGACCGAAGCGCGCGCGAAAGTCGGCCAGATCAACGTCAACGCCGAGGACGCCGCTTCGCTGGCGGCATTCCAGAAGGCGCAGGGCGATCTGTCCCAGGCGCTCTCCCGCCTGATGGTGGTGACCGAGAACTACCCGAACCTCAAGTCCGACCAGTCCTTCCGCGACCTGCAGGCGCAACTGGAAGGCACGGAAAACCGCATCACGGTCGCGCGCGGCCGCTACATTTCGTCCGTGCAGGACTACAACACCTACATCCGGCAGTTCCCGCAGAACTTCACGGCGAAGATGTTCGGGCACAAGGAAAAGCCGAACTTCACCGTCGAGAACGAAGCGGCGATCTCCAATGCGCCCAGCGTCGACTTCGGCGCGGCGAACCCTGCGCCGCCGGCCGCGTCGACGCGTTGATGCCTTCGTGCTGATGCGTCGTTTCCTCGCCACGTGGCTGGCGTGCCTGCTGTTCGCATGCGCGCCGGCCTTCGCGCAGCAGCTCGCCGCGATCCCCGCGCTCGACAAGCCGGTGATCGACACGACGGGCACGCTCGATTCCACGCAGGTATCCGCGCTGGATGCGCAGGCGCGCGCGCTGCGGCAGCGCAAGGGGTCGCAACTGCAGATCCTGCTGGTGCCGACCACGCAGCCGGAAACCATCGAGCAGTACACCGTGCGCGCGTTCGAGCAGTTCAAGCTCGGGCGCAAGGGCGTGGACGATGGCGTGCTGATCGTCGTGGCGAAGGAAGACCGCCGCGTGCGCATCGAACCGGGCTACGGGCTCGAGGGCGCGATTCCCGATGCGATCGCCAACCGCGTGATCCAGGAATACTTCGTGCCGAAATTCCGCGCCAACGACTACGGCGGCGGATTGATCGACGGGAGCGCGGCGCTGGTGAAACTGATCGACGGCGAACCCCTGCCCGCGCCGATGGCGGACAACGCCCCCGCGCGCGATGGCGGCGGCGGCCACAACTTCCTGTTCGCCTTGTTCGCCGCATTCCTCGTTGCCCAGGTGGCCCGCGGGATATTCGGCTTCCTGCCGGCGGGCATTCGCGGGATCGTCGGCGGCGGGGTGGCGGGCGGCATCGCCTGGCTGATCGCGGCCAGCCTGGTCGCCGGTGGCCTCGGCGGCGTCATCGGCTTGTTCATCGGGCTCGCCGGCAATGGTCCGCGCGGCCGCTTCGCGCGCCACGGCGGTTGGGGCGGCATGGGCGGCGGCGGCTTCGGCGGTGGCGGCTTCGGCGGTGGCGGCGGTGGCTGGTCGGGCGGCGGCGGCATGAGCGGGGGCGGCGGCGCCTCCGGGAGCTGGTGATCGCCATGCGCCTGCTTCGTCATCTGTTCGCACCCTCCGCCCAGGCCTGGCTGCCGGCCGACGCGATGGCGCGCATCACCGCGGCCATCGACGCCAGCGAGCTGCAACATTCGGGCGAAATCTGCTTCGCAGTCGAACCGGCGCTGCACTGGCGCCACGTGTTGCGCGGCACCGATCCGCGCGAACGCGCCGAGCAGGCCTTCGCCAAGCTGCGCGTGTGGGATACCGAGGCCAACACCGGCGTCCTGCTCTACGTCCTGCTGGCCGACCACCGGCTGGAGATCGTCGCCGACCGCGGGTTGCGCGGCGTCGATCCGGCGGCGTGGCGCGCGGTCTGCGCCACGATCGAAGCAGGGCTGCGCTCCGACGATCCGGCCACTGCGATCGTGCGCGGGATCCAGGCCATCTCCGGCCTGTTGGCCGAACATGCGCCGCGCATCGCCGGGCGCGAAGACCGCGACGAGCTCCCCAACAAACCGCGCTTCCTCTAACGCGCGATGTTGCACAATTGGGCGACGCCCGCCGACGGATTTCCCGCCTTGCACGACTTGACGTACCTGCTCCAGGCCGATCCGATCGCCTTCGCGATCGGCCCGCTCAAGATCCACTGGTACGGCTTGATGTACCTGCTCGGTTTCGCCGTCGCCTGGTGGCTCGGCAACCGCCGAGTGCGCGCCGGCCGCCTGCCGGGCGTGGATTCGCAGGGCTTCGGCGACCTGATGTTCTACGCGATGGTCGGCGTCGTGCTCGGTGGGCGCCTGGGTTACATCCTCTTCTACGACCTCCAGACGTACATCGCGCATCCCCTGCAGATGCTCAAGGTGTGGGAAGGCGGCATGAGTTTCCACGGCGGTTTGCTGGGCGTGGTCGTCGCGGTGTGGTGGTGGTCGCGCAAGCACGCGTTGCACGTGGTGGACACGCTGGAGTTCGTCGCGCCGCTGGTGCCGCCCGGCCTGGGGTTCGGGCGCCTGGGCAACTTCATCAACGGTGAGTTGTGGGGCAAGGAAACGGGCGCGGGTTGGGGCGTCGTGTTTCCTTCCTCGCTCGAAGCGAAGTACCGCGCCCTGTCGCCCGACGCATTGCGCGGGCTGTTCGACAGCGGCGCGCTGAATGCCTTTGCGCGCCATCCCTCGCAGCTGTACCAGGCCTTCCTCGAAGGGCTCGTGTTGTTCACCGTGCTGTGGGTGTATTCGCGCAAGCCGCGGCCCCGTTATGCGGTGGCCGGCCTGTTCGTGCTGCTGTACGGCGTGTTCCGTTTCCTCGTCGAATTCGTGCGCGTGCCCGATGCGCAACTGCAATACCTCGCCTTCGGCTGGGTCACGATGGGCCAGGTGCTGAGCCTGCCGCTGATCGTCCTCGGCCTGGTGTGGTTGTGGATGTCGCGCCGCGCGCCGACGCTGCAGCCGCGCGTCGCCTGATTTCCGGAGCTTGAGATGCGCCAGTACCTCGACCTGATGCGCGAAATCCTCGAACACGGCACGCCCAAGGGCGATCGCACGGGCACGGGCACGCTGAGCGTGTTCGGGCGGATGATGCGGTTCGACCTACGCGAGGGCTTCCCGCTGGTCACGACCAAGAAGCTGCATCTGAAATCCGTGATCCACGAGCTGCTGTGGTTCCTGCAGGGCGACACGAACGTGCGCTCCCTGCAGGAGCGCGGCGTCACGATCTGGGACGAATGGGCGGCCGAGGACGGCAGCCTGGGCCCGCTGTACGGCGCGCAATGGCGAAGTTGGCCCACGCGCGATGGCGGGACGATCGACCAGATCACCGCGCTGATCGACGGCCTCCGGAAGAAACCGAACTCCCGCCGCCACATCGTCAGCGCCTGGAACGTCGAATATCTTCCCGACGAATCGCGCAGCCCGCAGGACAACGTGCGCGACGGACGCATGGCGCTGGCCGCGTGCCACACCCTGTTCCAGTTCTACGTCGCCGATGGGCGCCTGTCGTGCATGTTGATGGCGCGCAGCCAGGACTTCCTGCTCGGCACGCCGTTCAACATCGCCAGCTATGCGTTGCTGGTGCACATGGTGGCGCAGCAGTGCGACCTGGAGGTCGGTGAATTCGTCTGGGTCGGTGGCGACGTCCACCTGTACAACAACCATCTCGAACAAGCGCGCCTGCAACTCACGCGCGAGCCCCGTCCGCTGCCGAAACTGGCGATCCTGCGGAAACCGGCGTCGATCTTCGACTACGTATTCGACGACTTCGAGATCCGCGACTACACCCCGCACGCGGCGATCAAGGCCCCGATCGCGGTGTGAAGCGTCCTTGCCCTTAAGGGAGCCTTTGACCCGTCATCCGGCGGGCGTATGCTCGCCGCGCCAGGGTTTCAGGGCTCGCGCATGCGCATTCTGGTTGCAGACGATCACCCCATCATCTGTGTCGCGCTCGGCGAAATGTTGCGCGTGGCCTTCCCCTCGACGCTCGAGGGCGTCGATATCGTCGTCGACAGCGATGCGCTGCTCACGCACCTGGGCAGCGACGTGCCGTGTGCCTTGCTCGTGCTCGACCTGTTCATGCCCGGCGCCGTCGGCAGCATCCCGTTGCTCGAACACGTCGTCGCGCTGCGGCCCGGCCTGCGCGTGGTGACCTACACCGGCGCCAACCAGCCGATGCTTGCGCAGCAGGCGCTGTCCGCCGGTGCGCGGGCCTTCGTGTCGAAGGCGAGCGGGCCGGAAGTCGCGCTCGATGCGATCCGCGCCGTGCTCGACGGGCACGTGTTCGTCGACCCGCGTATCGACCTGGACGTCGCGCGCAAACATCCCTGGCACATGCTGACACCGGGCGAACGCGGGGTCATCGTCGCGCTCGCCAGCGGCCACCATCTGCACGGCATCGCGCTGGACAGCGACCGCAGTTACAAGACGGTCACCGCGCACAAGTACAACGCGCTGCGCAAACTGCAGCTCGACTCCAAGACCGATCTCAAGCACTACCTTTCGCAGATCGGACTGGGTTATCTGCTCGGCTCGCATTGAAGCGCCGATGATGCGGCGTCGAGCTGGGCTTGGACGAGGTCGAGCGCGGCTTCGAGTGCTGCGTTGCTCCACTCCTCGCAACCGGCTTCGCCGCGCGCGCACGCGGCCGCGACGTCGTTCTCGCCGAGCATCATCGCCGCGCCCTTGATGCGATGGAACATCGCGCGCAATCGCACGAGGTTGCCATCGCGCAAGGATGCACGCGCCTCGCGAAGATCCTGCTGCGAGGTGCCGACGAACAGATCCCACTGCACCACGTTGCGTGCGTGCGTCGGCTGCGCCGGCGCGCGGGCGCGCAACAAGGTGCCAAGCAACGTGTCGAGCGTGGACAGCGGAATCGGCATGGGCAGGCAGGCGCGCATGCCGGTCTGCATCGACAGCGGTGTATCGAGCGCGGCGTCGTTGCTGTAGCCGACGATGGGACAGGCATCGAGGCCGCGCGCGATGGCGAGATCGTTCATGCGCGCGGCGAGCGAGAAGCCATCGGTGCCCGGCATGCGGCACGCGGCGACGACGAGGTCGAACCGGGCGGCGTCGAGCAGTGCGAGCGCCTGTTCCGCATCGTCCACGCACAGCGGCGCATGGCCGAGGGTGGCGAGTTGTTCGGCGACGACGAGGCGATTGAGCGGATGCGCGTCGACGACGAGGATTCGATGCGGCATGCGAACTCCGGTTGCTGGAACAGCGAGCCCAGCATCGTGGCGGATTTACGTCCCTGCAAGGCGGCCGAATCGTGCATCGGGGAAAACCTCAGGGAATTCGGGGAAGTTTCCCAATAGCTGTTTCCACCTAATCGCGCGTAGTTTGGAACTGTCGTCACCTCTGGGACGAATCGGCAGGGAGACAGGGCAATGAATGGGCTCGCGGATTTCGAAAAAAGCGTCAACGCGATGGCAATGAACGAAGGGCTGGTCCACGTGGTGGACGAGGATGCATCGGTGCGCGAGACCTTGCGGCGGATGCTGGAAGCGGATGGTTTCGCGGTGCGCTGCCATGCGAGCGCAGGCGGTTTCCTTGCGGCGTGGCCGTCGGCGCCGGGCTGCGTGCTGCTCGACGTGCGCATGCCGGGGCCGGACGCGTTCGACCTGCAACTGGCCCTGGCGTATCGCCACGACGCGCTGCCGGTGGTCTTCATGGGCGCCTACGGCGACCTGCCGATGAGCGTGCTCGCGCTCAAGCGCGGCACGGTGCATTTCGTCGCCGAGCCGATCCAGCGCGAGGCCTTGCTCGTCGCCGTGGGCAAGGCGGTCGAGCGCAGCCAGGCGCAGCGGGAGCTCGACTGCCGCCGCCGCGCGATGCGGGAACGCTTCCTGACGCTCACCGTGCGCGAGCGCGCAGTGTTCGAACAGGTGACCGCAGGGCGCCTGAACAAGCAGATCGCAGCGACCCTGTGCACCTGCGAGCGCACGGTGAAGGCGCATCGCGCCAACATGATGCAGAAGTTGCAGGCGCATTCGGTGGCCGAGTTGGTGCGCATCGCCATCCACATCGAAGCGGACGCAGAAGTCGCCGCCTGAACTCGCGCCGTTTTCGTTTCACCGCGGTTACGCGATGCCGCACATGTCGGTTGTTCCGCATCCCGCGCCGCTGGCACGCTGGGTTCGCGCGCAAGACCGCGCGCGCTTCCCCGAACGGCCATGCACCGACTCATCGTCGCCGACGACCATCCCATCGTCTTCCGCGCGGTGCGCGACGCGCTGCCGTCCGGCGGATTCCGCATCGTCGCCGAGTGCACCGATGCGGCAGCCGCATTCGCGGCGGTGCACGCGCATACGACCGCCACGCATCCGGTCACGCTGGTCCTGGACCTGCAGTTGCCCGGTAGCGGCGTCGCCGTGTTGCGACGCCTGCGCGCGCAACAGGTGCCCGCGCGCGTGCTGGTGCTGTCGGGCGAAGAGGAACGCGCCGGCGGCCTGCGTGCATTGCGCGCAGGCGCCGATGGTTACGTTCCGAAGACCGATTCGCTGGCCGATCTTTCGCTGGCCATCGATCTGGTCGCGCGCGGCAAACGTTTCTTCCGACCCGTGGTCACGGCCGGCACCAGCCACGGCGCGCAGGATGACGACACCTTGCTCGGCAGCCTGAGCGATCGCGAATACGGCGTCCTCAAGGGACTCGCCGAAGGCCGCACCAACGGCGAGATCGCCTTCGACCTCGCATTGACACCGAAGAGCGTCAGTGCGTGCCGCAACAAACTGATGCGCAAGCTCGCCCTGGACAACCTGCCGGCATTGATCGCATTCGCGCGCCTGAACCACGTGACGCACGACTAGTCATTCCACGCGCACCACGAGCCCGGCGAGCGCCGCGGCCAGTTTGTCCACCTGGAAGGGCTTGGCGAGGTACGCATCCATCCCGGCGGCGAGGCAGCGCTCCCGCTCGCCCTGCATGGCATTCGCAGTGAGGGCGAGAATCGGGAGGCGCGTGCGCTTGCGCGCTGCTTCCTGCGCGCGAACGCGTTCGACCAGGCCGTAACCATCCAGGCGCGGCATGTGGCAATCGGTGATCAGCGCCGCATAGCGTGCGGCGAGGCCCGCATCGGACAACACGGCCCACGCGGCTTCGCCATCTTCGGCCATGTCGCATTCCCAGCCGAGTTTGGCCAGTTGCCCGGCGATCACTTCGCGATTGACCGGATGATCTTCCGCCAGCAGCGCGCGCAGGCCGCGCGGCGGACGAACCGCCATTGCCACGGGCGCATTGCGCGCCGGCATGGCCGCGGCCACCAGCGGCAGCGTCACCGTGAAGCAACTGCCCGCACCGGGCGCGCTCTGGCAGGTGACCGTGCCGCCCATCAATTCGGCCAGCCGCTTCACGATGCTCAGTCCCAGGCCGGTCCCGCCGAACCGCCGCGTGGTGGCCGCATCGGCTTGCTCGAAAGGCCGGAACAACTGCGCCATCGCCTCGGGCGTCATGCCGATCCCGGTGTCGCGCACGCACAGTTGCAGCGCGCTGCTGTCGACGCACGCCTCCACCGTCACGCGACCGCCGGCGGTGAACTTGACCGCGTTTCCCGCAAGGTTGAGCAGGATTTGCCGCAGGCGCACGGGGTCGCCGACGATGGCCGGCGGGACGTCCGCGTGCAGCTGCACGTCGATGCGCACCTTGCGCGCCTTCGCCTGCGGCGCGAGGGAGGCGCACACTTCGTCGATCAGCGGACGCAGCGCCACCGGCACGTGTTCGAGATCGAGCTTGCCGGCTTCGATCTTCGAGAAGTCCAGGATGTCGTCCAGGATGGTGAGCAGGGCGACGGACGACGCGCGGCAACTGTCGAGCAGGCGTTGCTGCGCGGGCTGCAAGGGCGTATCGCCGAGCAGGTCGATCATGCCGAGGACGCCGTTCATCGGCGTGCGGATCTCGTGGCTCATCATCGCCAGGAAGCGGCTCTTCGCCGCCGCGGCCGCACGCGCTTCTTCGACGGCATGCGCGAGTTGCTGCTGCACGCGCCGCTCCTCGGTGAGGTCGATGGCGATGCCGACGATGCCGATCGCGCGCCCCCGGGCATCGAACACCGGCTTCTTCCGCGCGCGCACGTCGCGCAATTCGCCGTTGATGCGCATGCGCTCGTCGAAGCTGCGTGCCTCGCTGGAAGCCAGCAGTTGCCGATCCTGCGAGACGAAGCGATCGTGCAGGCGCTTGCCGAACAGCTCGCGGTCGTTGCGGCCGGTGATGGCATCCACGTCGCGTTCGAACGTGGTTGCGAAGGCGCGGTTCACGCGGCGATAGCGCAGCGTCGTGTCCTTGAAGAACAGGATGTCGGGCACGGCGTCCAGGATCGATTGCAGCGTGCGTTCGTTCGCGTTGTGGCGACGACGCCGGCGAAGGTCGGCGACCGACAGCACGGCGAGCGCCCCCATGCCGAGCAGCGTGAACGCGCGCTCGTGCCAATGGTGCGAGACGAACCAGAGCGCGGTGCCCATTGCGCAGATGAGCAGCGGCGTGGCGAGGCCGGCGTCGAGCTGGCGACGGAGGCGATGGCGCAGGGTTGGCATGCGCCGAGCATAGGCGCGTCGATTGCGGCACGCGGCGCCAAAAGTGCAAGCGCGAAATCTCGCGCTCCATTGCGCCGGATTCGGCCGCTCGTTGCCCTTTGGGCCAATGTCGCGCATGGGCGGCGTTCGAAAGAATCGGCTTCCACCCGACAGGAATCACGGCATGGACCGGTTGTTGCGCTCACGTGTTGCAGGCCTGCTGTTGTGCTTCACGCCCTTCGCAGCCAGCGCAGCGGCCCCCGATGGCGCGTGGGACTGGGTCGTCGCGCCCTACGCCTGGTCGGCGAGCATCGGCACGGACGTCAGCACGCACGCGCCGCCGACCGGGGCCAGCACGGACACCGCGTTCCCGGATGTCGTCGACATCCTCGATGGCGTGTTCGAAGTGCGCGGCGAAGGCCAGGGCGATGCCTTCGGCGCGTTCGCGGACTTCACCTACTTCGGGCTCGCCGACGAAAACCAGCGTCGGTTCCAGCGCACCGAGTCGGACATCGACATGCGGCTGTTCGAAATCGCCGCGGTGTGGAGCCCGGGTGAAACGCGTTTCACCGGGTTCGAGAGCTTCGCCGGCGCGCGCGTGATCGACCTGGATTACACGCTGCAATTCCTGCCGGACAATCCAGCCTTCGCGCCGCACGTGATCGATCGGGGCGAGACGTTCTACGACTTCATGGTCGGCGCACGCTATACGTGGGTGTTTTCGGACCACTGGTCCCTCACGCTGCGCGGCGATGGATCGTGGGGCGACACGGAGGGCACCTGGAACGCGAGCGTGCTCGGTCAGTACCGCACCCGCCACGGCAGTTGGGCCTTGGGCTACCGCTATCTCGACGTCGACCTCGAGGACGCGGGCGACACGCTGAGCGTGACGCTCGACGGCCCCGTGATTGGTTACGCCTTCCGCTTCTGAGGAGTCTCCCATGCGCGCATTCCTGACATCGTTCACCGTCGTGTTGTTCGCCGTCGCCGTCCTTCCGGCGTCGGCGCAGAAACCTTCGGCCTATCCCGCCAAGGGCCAGTCGGCCGACCAGAAATCGCAGGACGATGCAGCCTGCGCGTCTTGGGCGAAGCAGGACACGGGCATCGATCCCGCCGCCACGGCAGCAACGCCGACCACGGCCACCGGCCCGCAGGGCGAGCGCGCGCGGGGCGCCGTGCGCGGCGCCGCCGCGGGCGCGGTGATCGGCGAAGTGCACAACGGCGACTCCTCCGACGGGGCGAAGATCGGCGCGACCGCGGGCGTGGTCGCCGGAGGCCGCGCCGCACGCCGCAACCAGGCGGCGCGCAGCAAGCGCAACAGGCACAGACCGACGCGTCCGCCAAGTATTGGAACGCGTGGGGTGCGTGCATGTCGGGCAAGGGATATTCCGTCAGCTGACACGCGTCCGCGGGCATCGGCACAGGGCATCCTCCTGCACCGGCTCCAGTAAAAGTACGCTCGACAAGCCGACCGGGTCGGGCGATACCATCGGCCCAACCTCGGCGGGCCCTGGGCGAAGGAGGCCGGATGCAAATGCTGCGCGCGGGATGGATCGCAGTGCTGTTGGCGGCGTGGTCGGTCGGAAGTCCCGCATTCGCTCAGCAAACGCCCGCGCAGCCGGCGGTGCCGGTGGCGACTTCGGCGATGCCTGCCAAGGCCTCGTGCGGCGCGCGCGAGCCCGGCGACACGCGGCCGCGCATCGGCCTGGCCCTCGGCGGCGGCGGGGCGCGCGGCGTCGCGCACATCAGCGTGCTCAAAGAGCTCGAAGCACTGCACATCCCGGTCGATTGCATCGCAGGCACGAGCATGGGGGCCCTGGTCGGCGGGCTGTATGCATCGGGCCGCTCGACGCAGGACATGGAGCAACTGATCCTCTCCACCGACTGGAAGCGCCTGTTCGACGACACCGTGCCGCGCGAGGAACGCTCGTATCGCCGCAAGCACGACGACCGCGACGGGCTGGCCACCGTTGGCGTCGGCATCAGTGGCGGGCGCGTGCGCGTCTCGCCGGGCCTGTTGCAGGGCGAACGCATCCTGTCGATGTTCGAACGCGAAACGCTCGGCGTGAGCGAGATCGACGATTTCGACAAACTCCCGATTCCCTTCCGCGCCGTGGGCACCGACCTCAACACCGGCCAGCCGGTCGTGCTGGACTCGGGCAGCCTGCCGATGGCGATGCGCGCGAGCATGTCGTTGCCGGGCATCTTCCAGCCGATGCAGATCGACGGAAAAGTGCTCATCGACGGTGGCGTCGCCAACCAGGTGCCGATCGACATCGTGCGCGCGATGGGCGCCGACATCGTCATCGCCGTGGACGTCGGCACGCCGCTGGAAACACTCGACCGCAACGCCAGCCTGTTGCAGGTGGTCTCGCAGATGAGCGGCATGCTCACGGTCGGCAACACGCAGCGCATGCTCGCGACGCTGGGCGATGGCGATGTGCTGATCGTGCCGAAGCTGGGCGCGGACGTGAAAACCGGCGACTTCGAAAAGGCGGCCCGTGCGCTCGAAATCGGCGACGACGCGGCCATCGCCGCACGCCCGCAACTGGCGCATCTCTCCGTCGCGCCGGACGCGTATCTCGCATGGCAGCAACACCGCCCCGTGCCGGCGGCGTCACCGCCCGTGATCGCTTTCGTGACGCTCGACAACGAGACGCCGTATTCCGACGCCTTCCTGCTCTCGCAGCTCGACATCGACGTCGGCAAGCCGCTCGACACGCAACGCATGGAAGACAAACTGATCCGCGTCTACAGCCTCGGCACGCTCGCGAGCATCACCTACGATGTCGTGCGCGAAGACGGGAGGACCGGCTTGCGCGTGCATGCGCGGCAGAAGCCGCAGGGGCCGAACTACCTCCAGCTCGGTTTCACCCTGAGCAGCGACTTCAAGGGCACGTTCGAAACGTCGCTGCGCGCTGCGATCCTCGTCACACCCTTGTCGGAAAACGGCGCGGAAGGGCGTGTGACCGCGACGGTGGGCACCGAGCCGTCGCTGATGGGCGAGTACTACCATCCCTTCGGCAAGACGAATCGGTGGATGACCTACACCCGCGCCGGTTACTTCAACCCGAACTACCATGTCTTCGACGCCGAGGGGAACGACGTCGCCGAGTACGACGTGCGCACCTTCCTCGTCGACTTCCAGTTCGGCCGCGAGTTCGGCAACTACGGTGCAGCCGGTCTCGGCATCCAGCGCGGCACGGGCCGCGCGGAAGTGGAAACCGGCGATCCGACGTCGCCGAGCTTCGATTTCGATTCCGGCCGCGCCTATGCATTCGTCAGCGTCGATCGCGCGGACAGCCTGTATTTCCCGCGCAAGGGTTACTGGGGGAATCTGTCGTACACCGTCGCGCGCGAAGGCCTGGGCAGCGACACCGACTACGACTCGATCGATTTCGACGTCATCGGGGCCAAGCCGTTCGATCGACACGCGATGCAATTCGGCGCGTCTTACCACGCCACCCTCGACGGCGAGCTGCCCATCCAGGACCGCTATCGCCTCGGCGGGCGCGGCAAGCTCGCGGGTTTCCGCACGAACGAACTCACCGGGCAGGACTACGCGCTGGTGTTCGTCGGGTACACGTACCAGTTGGCGGAGGTGTTCGGGCGCTCGGCGCTGGTGGGCGGCACGATCGAATACGGGAACGCCTGGGAGAACCGTTCGGACATGGCGTGGAACGACGGCATCCTCAACGCGAGCGCCTACCTGGGCTTCGACTCCTGGTTCGGGCCGATGCTCTTCGGCTACGGCTGGCGCGAAGGCGGCGACGGCGTGTTGTTCCTGGAGATCGGCCGCACGTTTTGAGCAGGCATACTGGGTGGCATGAAGCTCTCGCTCATCGCCGCACTCGACGATCGCCGCGCGATCGGCAGGGGCAATGCCTTGCCGTGGCACCTGCCCGCGGACCTCAAACGTTTCAAGGCGCTCACCCTCGGCAAGCCCGTGCTGATGGGGCGCAAGACGGCCGAGTCGATCGGTCGCGCGTTGCCCGGTCGACGCAACCTCGTACTCACGCGCAGCGGGCGCGTGCCCTTCGACGGGATGGAAGCGGTGGGATCGGTCGAAGCGGCCATCGCCACCGCGGACGAGGTGTGCGTAATCGGCGGAGGCGAGGTCTATGCGCTGGCGTTGCCGATGGCCACGCACCTGCACCTGACGCATGTCGACACGGTGGTCGAAGGCGCGGATGCGTTCTTTCCGGCGTTCGATGCGAACGATTGGCGCGTCGTGTCGCGGGAAGGGCATCGGATCGACGACAAGCATGCGCTCGCATTCGAGTTCGTGGACTACGAGCGGGCCTGATCCTTGCGGCGATCGCCGGCGTGATACGGCGGCCTGGCATTCGGCGGTGATGCGGGCACATCGCGGCCGGCGACCTGCGCCAGGCGCAGTTCGTCGGTGTCCAGTTGCAACGCCGTAAGTTTGCCGCCCCACACCGCACCGGTGTCGATCGCATGCACGCCGTGGCCGATGAACAACCCAAGCGTCGACCAGTGGCCGCACACGATCTTCAGGTCGCGCTGCGCACGGCCCGGCACTTCGTACCAGGGATACAACCCGGGCTGCTGCGTGCCCGGGGCGCCCTTTTCCTCGAAGGCGATGCGCCCGCGCGGCGAGCAATAGCGCAGGCGCGTGAACACGTTGATGATCGCGCGGTCGCGTTCCATGCCGGTCAGGCGCGGCGACCAGGCGGGGCGGTCGCCGTACATGTTCTTGAGCAATTTGCGGAACTCGTCGCCGCGCAGTTTGTGCTCGATTTCGTTGGCGTGCTTCTGCGCGAGTTGCGTCGTCCATTTCGGCGCGAGGCCCGCGTGCACCATCATCCAGCCCAGGTCGCGGTCGGCGTGCACCAGCGGTTGCATGCGCAACCAGTCGAGCATTTCGCGCGCGTCTTCGGCGAACAGCACGCGCTGCAAATCCGCATTGACCTTGCGCTGTTCCTCCGGGCGTCGCTCACCGATCGCGAGCAAGGACAGGTCGTGGTTGCCGAGTACGACGACGCTCTGCGCGCGCAGCGAATGCACCAGTCGCAGGGTTTCAAGCGATTGCCCGCCGCGGTTCACCAGATCGCCGCAGAACCACAGGCGATCGGCCGCGGGATCGAACTTGATGCGTTCGAGCAGGCGTTGCAGCGGGTCGTAACACCCCTGCAGGTCGCCGATGGCCCAGGTCGTCATTGGCGTCGCATCCGTGCGTCCGCGTCAGTGCAGCGTGCGCGGCGTGGTGAGCGTGAAGACGGGGATCGGCGCCGCGAAGCGCGTCCCGTCGTCGGCCAGCATGTCGTAACTGCCACGCATCGTGCCCAGGCTCGTTTCCAGCACCGCGCCGGAGGTGTATTCGAAATCTTCGCCGGGGCGCAGCCAGGGCTGTTCGCCCACCACGCCTTCGCCCGTCACTTCCTCGATCTTGCCGTTCGCATCGGTGATCACCCAATGACGGCCGAGCAGCCGCGCGGGCACCTTGCCGCGATTGCGGATGTGGATGGTGTACGCGAAAACGAAGCGGCCCTCGTCGGGAGCGGATTCCTCGTCGAGGAATCGGGTGGCGACATCGATGTCGAAGGCGTAATCGGTGGTGCTCGTCATGCCCACAGTTTAGCCCGAGCGGTGCTGAATGCTAGGCGGCGGGCAGGTTCGCCAGGCGGACGAAGCCGGCCACGTCCACTTGTTCGGCGCGTGCATCCGGGCGCAGCCCGGCCGCTTCGATCATCGCCGAATCCGCCACGCCATTCAGTGCATTGCGCAGTGTCTTGCGGCGTTGGCCGAAGGCGGCGCGCACCACGTTCGCGAACCGCTTGCGATCGTGCACCGCGATGTCTTCACGCGGCAGCGGCACCATCCGCACGACGGCCGAGTCGACCTTCGGCGGCGGCTTGAACGCACCCGGCGGCACCTTGAACAGCGGCGTGACACGGCAGTACGCCTGGAGCATCACGCTCAGGCGGCCGTAGATCTTGCTCCCAGGCCCGGCGGCCATGCGGTCGACCACTTCCTTCTGCAGCATGAAGTGCATGTCGCGGATGACCGCGGCGTGGTCGAGTGCGTGGAAGAGGATCGGCGAGGACAGGTTGTAGGGCAGGTTGCCCACCAATCGAATCTGCGAGTCGCCCGCGAGCGCCGTGAAATCCACCGTGAGCACGTCGCCCTGCACGATGGTCAACGCGCCGTGCGGCTGCGCCGCTTCGGTCAGCGGTGCGATGAGGTCCCGATCGAATTCGATGACGGTCAGCGTGCCGTGGCGATCGAGCAAGGGGAAGGTGATCGCCCCCTGGCCCGGGCCGATCTCGACGAGGCGATCGCCGGGTTTGGGATCCACCGCCTGCACGATCTTCGCGATGATCCCTTTCTCGTGCAGGAAGTGCTGCCCGAGGTGTTTCTTCGCCTCGCGCTGGAACGTCGGCTTCTCGCTCATGCAATCACCTTCGCACGCGCGAGGCGCGCACAGGTGTCGACCGCGGCGAGGAGACTCGACGGATCGGCGATGCCGCGGCCCGCGAGATCCAGGGCCGTGCCGTGGTCGACTGCCACGCGCGGATAGGGCAGGCCGAGGGTGAGGTTCACCGCCTGTTCGAAGCCGCTGAATTTCAGCACCGGCAATCCCTGGTCGTGATACATCGCCAACACCGCGTCGCAATCGCGCAGCTTCGCGGGCAGGAACGCGGTGTCGGCAGGCAACGGGCCGTCGAGCGCCATGCCTTGCGCACGCAAGGCTTCCAGGACCGGTGCGATCGTGTCGATTTCTTCGCGCCCCAGATGCCCGTCTTCGCCCGCGTGCGGATTCAGGCCGAGCACGGCGATGCGCGGGTGTTCGATACCGAAGTCGCGGCGCATCGCGCGGTGCAGGGTGCGCAGCGTGCGTTCCAGGCCATCGCGCGTGATCGCGCCGGGAACCGCGCGCAACGGCAGGTGGGTGGTGGCGAGCGCGACGCGCACGGTCGGGTTGGCGAGCATCATCACCACTTCGCAACCGGCTTGCCGCGCGAGCAGCTCGGTCGTGCCCGTGTACGGGATGCCGCCGGCGTTGATCGTCGCCTTGTGCACCGGCCCGGTGACCAGGCCGTCGAGGGTCCCGTCCAGGCAATGCTGCGCGGCCACGTGGAGCGCTTCGATCACGGCGCGCGCGTTGCGTGGATCGGCGTGGCCGAAAACGACGGGCGCGAGGTTGGGGACCGGGTGGACGACCACGTCGCCGGGCTGTTCGGCGCGCGCGCCAGGCGCGAGCACGCGCAGCGGGAGATCGAGTGCATCGGCGGCCGCCCGCAGGGCGGCCGGATCGGCGAAAACGGCAAGCGTGCAATCCGTCCGCGGCCCCTGCGCGACTCGCACGCAGAGTTCGGGGCCGATGCCGGCCGGCTCGCCCGGCACCAGCGCCAGCCGCGGCAGCGTCACGTCAACCGCCGTTGGCGGGCGGGATCGCCGGCGCCGGGGCGGGCGTCGCTTCGACAGGGGCCGCTTGCGCAGGCGCGGTCCCCGTCGCCGGCGGCTGCGCCGGCTGGTCGCCGGCTGCCGCAGGGGACAGGCGCAGCTCGACGAACGCTTCGCCGCGCAATTCGCGCAGGAAGCGGTTGTATTCGTCCTCGAGCTTGCGGCGGCCGATGGCCTCGCGCATCTGCGAGCGCTGTGTCTGGTTGGTGGTGCCCTGGCGCGTGCCGATGCGCTGGACGATGTGGTAACCGGCATCGGTGCGGAACGGCTTGGACACGCCGCCATCGGCAAGCGCGGCGATCTGGCTGCCGAAGGTCGCCCCGAAACGATCGGACGGGAACCAGCCGAGGTCGCCGCCTTGGGACTGGGTGGTCTCGTCTTCCGAATCGCTCTTGGCCAGTGCTTCGAAGTCCGCGCCACCGACCAGGCGCGCCGACAGCGTTTCGATCTTCTGGCGTGCGGCGGATTCGGGATGCGTGTCGTCGATGCGCGCGAGGATGTGGCGCGCATGGAATTCGGTGACGGGCGTTGCCGCGGCCGCCGCGTCGCGCTGCTCGACCAGCTTCACGAGCTGGAAGCCGCTGGGGCCGCGGACCGGGCCGATGACCTGGCCGGCTTGCATCGTGCGGATGACGTTGGCGAAGGTCGGCGGGATTTCATCCAGCCCGCGCCAGCCCAGGTCGCCGCCTTCCAGCGCGTTGGGCGCGTCGGAATAGCGCACCGTCGCCGCGGCGAAATCCATCTCGCCCTTGTCGATCAGGGCCTTGATGCCTTCGATCTTTTTCTGCCCCGTCGCGATCTGCTCGGCGGTCGCGCCGTCGGGGATCGCCACCAGCAGGTTGGCCAGGTGGTACTGCGTGTTGTTGGCCTGCGCGGCGACCGCGGCGTCGACTTCGGCTTCGCTGACCGACACGCGGCCCTGCGCGAAGCTCTGGCGCAACTGCTGGATCATGATTTCGTCGCGGACGGAGCGGCGGAACTCCTCCCACGTCTGCCCCTGCGTCACCTGCGCGCGCAGCTGGTCGACGGTGAGGTTGTTGCCTTCGGCGATGCGGCCCAGGGCGCTGTCGATGTCCTGGTCGGACACCTTGATGCCCGAGTCCGTCGCGCGCTTGGTCTGCAGCTTGTTGAGGATCAGGCGCTCCAGGACCTGGCGTTCGAGAACGTCCTGCGGCGGCAGCTGGTCGGGGCGCTCGGTGTACTGGCTCTTGATGTTGGCCACCGCGTGGTCGAGCTCGCTGCGCAGCACGACGTCTTCCTCGACGACGGCGACCGGGCGGTCGATGGGGACCAGCGATTGCGCGTAAGCGATGGGCGCCAGCGCGAGAACGACGGCGAAGACACCCGCCAGACGGCGGCCGGCGGAACGAAACGATTGGGTCATGGCGTGGGATCCGGGTCCTCAGGGGGCTGGCCCACGGCGGTTTCCGGCGGGACCAGGTACAGATCGCCGCGATTGTAGCCAAGGATGGCCCTGCGCAGCGTTTTACGTGTGTCCTGGCCGGCCGAGCCGAGGCCTTTCAGTTCGATCTCCAGCAGGATGCCGCGGCTGAGCTCGCCTTCGCGATTGTGCACGTAACGCCGCCCGACCAACCGAACGGCGATGCAACAGCTGTCCCACTGGACGCCGAGGATCTGTTCCAGCGGCTTGCTGTCGGCGATGGAGTAGTAGTGGCGGCCCACGACGCTCCAGGTGGGGTTGATCGGGTACAGGAAGGAGAAGTCCGCCTGTTCGGAGACGTCGCGGCGGAAGCGGTAGGACAGGTTGACGATGCCGTCGTCGGGCAGCATGTAGCGGCCGCGGACGCTCACCAGGTCCTTCTGGCCTTCCTTCGGGTTCCACTGGTACGACGCACCGAGGTTCCAGCGGTCGCTCGGCGCCCAGCCCACGTCGGCGACCCACGCCGAGCGGCCCTTCTGGATCGGCAGCTCCCGGGGCAGCACGACGCGCGAGTCGTCGAAATACTTGATCTGGCCGATGCTCGCCGACAACCGCTCCTTGCCGTCGGACTCGCGCAGCAAGCGCGTGGTGAGCGCGATCGTGAGCTGGTTCGCATCGGCCTGGCGGTCGGCACCGGAGTAGCGGTTGTCGCGGAACAGCTGGCCCCAGCTGAAGGTGAGCGCGCCGGTGTCGAAGACCGGCAGGTCGTCCTGGTTGCGGTAGGGCGCGTTCAAGTAGTACAGGCGCGGCTCGAGCGTCTGCAGGTAGGGCTTGCCGTCGAGCGTGGCGGCGCGGTCGAAGTACAGCCCGGCATCGATGCTGCCGATCGGCACGCTCCGCGTGGGCGATTGCGCGACGCGCGTGGCCTGCGCGTAGTCGGCGTCGACCTGGTAGGCCGTGTAGCGCCACGCCAGCGTGGGCTTGAAGAACCAGCTCGCGCCTTCCAGCGGCAGCGAGATGTAGGGCTTGATGTCCAGGCGCGAGCCGCCGCCCGAACCGAAGACACGCGGCACGCCCGGGCGTGCCGGCTGCGAGACGAAGGCGGCGTCCTTTTCGAAGCGCACGGCTTCGGCGTCGACGCCGATGTCGAAGAGCGTGTCGCGCCACTGGTAGGACGCGTAGGCGCGCGGGAGGCGATCGAAGGGCAGGCTGGATTCGCTCAGCGTGTAGTCGGCGAGCTGGTAACGGTCGGCCATGATGCCGGCCGTCCAGTTGCGGCCGCGGCCGTACAGGCCGACGTCGCTGTGCGCGTTGTAGGCCGCGATGCCCTGGATCGAGTTGTTGAAATCCTCGAAATAGCGCGGATCGCTGATGTGCATGATGTTGGCGCGCGTCTGCCAGTTGAGCGACAGGTTGCGATAGCCGTTGACCGCGAAATACCCGCGCGAACCGAAGCCCGGTTCGTCTTCGCGCAGTTTGTCGTTGGGCATGTAGGCGCCGGAAATCGTCGCCATGCCGTCTTCGTGCAGGTAGCGGAACTCCGCGCCCAACATCGCCCCGCGGTCGGTCATGATCCGCGGGTACAAGGTCATGTCGTAGTTCGGCGCCAGGTTGATGTAGATCGGCTGCTTGTAATCCAGGCCGTTGCGGTCGGAGTTGGACAGCGACGGGAACAGCAGGCCTGTGCGGCGACGGTCGTCGATCGGGAACATGAACCACGGCACGTACAGCACCGGCACCTTGCCCACGTGCAGGATCGCGTTGTGCGCGGTGGCGAAGCCCTCGGCCGAATCGACGTCGATGCGCTTGGCGCGCAGTTCCCAGTGGCGGTCGTTGGGATCGCAGGTCGAATACGTGGAGTCGCGCAGGACGGCCTGCTGGCCGTGGAGGTCGATCTCCGCGGATTCGCCGTTGCCGCGGCGCGAGACCAGCTGGTACTTCAGGTCCTCGATCTTGTGTTCGTCGGTCGCCTGGTTGCCTTCGGCGCGCTGCGCGGTCAGCCGCATCGCGGTGTCCTGGTAGCGGATGTTGCCTTCGGCGATGTAGCGCTCGGTGTCGGTGTCGTATTGCAGGCGGTCGGCGCCGAGGAATTGGTCGCCACGGCGCAAGGCGACGTTGCCTTCGAATTGCGGCATGACCGTGGTGCCCGAGAGCGTGTCGCCCTCCACGCGGGTCGGCTGCGTGGCGCGGGTGCCGATGTTGATGCCCGTGGCGGGCACGTCGTCGAACGGCGCGATCGAATCGCGCACCGGGCAGAGCGAGAAGTCGAGCGGCATGTCCTCCATCGACTGCGCCCGGGCCTGCGCGGAGAGCGAGAGGCCGATGCACAGGGCGAGGGTGGTCGGACGGAGGCTGGGTCGCACGGACATCCCGGTCGTTGCGTAGAGTCGGCGGGCAGGATGCCGCATGGTTCGGGAACGGGCAATGCACGCATCCATTCGCGCCATCGGTGCGTATCTCTCCCTGCAGGCCAAAAAAGCCTCCGCACCGTTTCACTTCCCCTGAACACCCCGCGACCGCGCAGACGCCAAACTCTGCGCGAGCCGCCCCTGTACCTGCGAGGAGCCTCCAGATGGACAAGACCGCCCGGCAACCCAACACCCCGACCCTGAGCGACGCGCAGTGGCGCGAGCAGCTCACGCCGGAGCAGTACGCCGTGTGCCGTTGCTCGGGCACCGAGCGCGCCTTCACCGGCAAGTACTGGGACCACAAGGCCGACGGCGTCTATACCTGCGTGGCCTGCGGGACGCCCTTGTTCCTGTCCGATGCCAAGTACGACTCCGGCAGCGGATGGCCGAGCTATTTCGAACCGGTTTCGCCGAGCGCGGTGACCGAACATGTCGACGAAGGCCACGGCATGCGCCGCGTCGAAGTGCGCTGCGCGAGCTGCGATTCGCACCTGGGCCACGTCTTCCCCGACGGCCCGCCACCGACCGGCCTGCGCTACTGCATTAACTCGGCGGCGCTGGATTTCCACCCCGTCGCCGAGGTCGGAGGCGGTTAGGCGGGCGCAAGACCCGACAGCGCCGCCACGTGCGCGACGCTGCATTCGGCGAGCGCCTGCAGGTCGTATCCGCCTTCGAGCATCGAGACCATCCGGCCGCCCGCGTGGCGGCCGGCAATGGCTGCCAGTTCAACGGTGAGCCAGGCGTAATCGTCGGCCTGCAGTTGCAGTTGCGCCAGCGGGTCGCGCCAATGGGCGTCGAAGCCGGCCGACACGATCACCAGCTGCGGCCGGAAATCCTCGAGCGCGGGCAACAAGCGCTCGCGCCACGCCGCACGAAAGCCCTCGCCGCCCGAACCCGGCGGCAGCGGCGCGTTGAAGATGTTCCCCTCGCCGCGTTCTTCGACGTAGCCGGTGTCGGGATACAGCGGCGACTGATGGGAACTCAGGTACAGCACGCGCGGGTCACGCTCGAAGATCGCCTGCGTGCCGTTGCCGTGGTGCACGTCGAAATCGATGATCGCCACGCGTTCGAGCTTGCCGTGTTCGATCGCATGCGCGGCGGCGACGGCCGCGCTGTTGAAGAGGCAGAAGCCCATCGCGACCTCGCCGGTCGCGTGATGGCCGGGCGGACGCACCGCGCAGAACGCACGTGTGGCATCACCCTGCAGGACCGCATCGGTCGCGGCGACGGCGGCACCGGCCGCGCGCAATGCGGCTTCGGCCGAAGCCGGGGAAAGCACGGTGTCGGGATCCAGGTGCACGCGCGCTTTCGGCTGCGTGTCGAGCACGGTCGCGATCAGTTCCGGTGTATGCACGCGCAGCAACTGGCCGCGCGAGGCGCGCGGCGCTTGATGCCAATCGAGCGTGGGAAATGCAGCCTGCAACGCGTCGAGCACGGCACGCAGGCGTTCAGGGCGTTCGGCGTGACCCGGGCCGGTGTCGTGCGCCAGGCACGCCGGGTGCGTCCACGCCTGCATCACGTGCGGCGCTCGTGTTTCCACAGCACTTCGCCGTGCCCCGAATCGCGCGCCAGCACGCGCGCGACCACGAACAGCAGGTCGGAGAGGCGATTGAGGTAGCGGATCGCCTCGCCGCGCACGGCGTCGTGCCGCGCGAGGGTGACGGTTTCGCGTTCGGCGCGGCGCACGATGGTGCGTGCCAGATGGCAGCGCGCCGCCGCCTCGCCGCCGCCGGGCAGGATGAAATCCTTCAGCGGCGGGAGCGGATCGTTGAAGGCGTCCAGGTGGCGTTCGAGCGCATCGATGTCGCTTTCCTGGATCGCGGCGTGCCCCGGGATGCACAGCTCGCCGCCGAGGTCGAACAACTGGTGCTGGACCGTCGTCAGCAACGCGGCGATGGCCTCGCACTGCGGGCCCGGCATGGGCGCGGCGAGCAGCAGGCCGATCGCGGAGTTGGCTTCATCGACGGTGCCGTAGGCCGCGACGCGCGCCGAATCCTTGGCAACGCGCGTACCGTCGCCGAGACCGGTCGTCCCGTCGTCGCCGGTCTTCGTGTAGATCTTGCTGAGGCGATTGCCCATCGACGCGCGTCGGCGGGGCGATCAGACCGTCTGCGCGCGCAGCGCCGGCACGTGGCGGCGCAACAGTGCGAAGCCGCCGAACAGGACCGCCGAGTAGAACAGCGTGCCGAGCACGGTCCACTGGAAGAACGGCAGCGCCTGCGCATAGCAGGGCACGATGCCCGTGGTGCACGCCGGGTAGCCCGGCACCATCTGCGCGGTGAGCCACACGCCGAAGTTGCTCACCAGGAAGAACAGCACGGAGCCGGCCAGCGAATAGCCCAGCACGCGCGCGCCGCTCACCTTGCCACGCAGGCCGAAGCCCATCAGCGTGGTCAGCGCGATGCACGCGTAGACGATCCAGAAGCTGGGCGTCGAGAAATATTCGGCGTAGGAGCCGCCCATGCGCTGCGCGAGCACCAGGTCGGACACCAACATGCCGGCCAGCGGCACCAGCAGCGCCCATTTGCGCGCGGCGAAGTAGGCACCGCCGAACAGGGCGATGGCCTCGACCGGCGAGAAATTCGGCGGATGCGGCAACAGGCGCGTCAGCGCGGCGATCAGGATCAGGCCGGCCAGGGCGATGGGACCGGGCGCGATGGCAGCGGAAGACGAAGGCTCGCGATTCATGCGTTGACGGGCGATGGAGCGGATGGACCGTTAGCATACTCCACCCGCTCCACGGACCTCCCACCCCCATGCCCACCACCGGTTTCGATGTGGCGATCGTCGGCGGCGGACTCGTGGGCGCAAGCCTTGCCATTGCACTGGACCGCATCGGCCGCAGCGTGGCGCTGGTGGAGGCCGCGCCGCCCGGCGCGCCGCCGGCGGTGTTCGACGAGCGCAACCTGAGCTTCGCCGAGGCGACCGTCCACGGTCTGCGCGCGCTGGGCGTACTGCAACACCTGCGTGCGCCCGCGGGCCTGATCCGCCGCATCCACGTCACCCGCGTCGGCGACTTCGGCCGCGTGGTGCTCGATGCCGCGGAACACGGCCGCGAAGCCTTCGGCCAGGTCGTCGTCGCCCGCGACTTCGGCCTCGCGCTCGAAGCACGACTGAACGCATGCACGCACGTCACCCGTTTTCGGCCGATACGGTTCGAAGGCACGTCGATGGGCGAGGGCGCGCGCGTCCTGCAGTTGCGCGACGGCGATGGCGGCGCGCATGCCATCCGGGCGCGTTTGCTCGTCGGCGCCGACGGCACGCGCAGCGGCGTGCGCGAGGCCTTGCACATCGGCGCGGACGAACATGATTTCCGGCAGACCTTGTTCGTCGCGCGCGTGCGCGCCGAGCAGGCGCCGGATGGCACGGCGTACGAACGCTTCGGTCCGGACGGGCCGACGGCGTTGTTGCCGCGCGGCGACGGCCATTTCGGCGTCGTCCACGGCGTGCCGCGCGATGACGCCGATGCCGTCGCGGCGCTCTCCGAATCGGCGTGGCTCGAACGCTTGCAAGCGGCCTTCGGCTGGCGGGTCGGGCGATTGCTGTCGAGCGGGCCGCGCAGTGCGTATCCGATCGTGCAGGTCGTCGCGCGCGCGGTGATCGCGCAGTGCGCGGTGATCGTCGGCAACGCGGCGCAGACCCTGCATCCGATCGGTGCGCAGGGGTTCAACCTGGGCCTGCGGGACGCACTGACGCTCGCGGAATTGATCGAAGAAGGCGGCGACCCGGGCGATGCTGCGTTGCTCGCCGAGCACGCGCGGCGCCGCGCGGACGATCGCGCGCAAACGCTGCAATTCTCCGGTGGCCTGGCGCGCCTGACGTCCAACGATGGCGCCGCGATGCGTCCCCTGCGCAGCCTCGGGTTCGGCGCGATGCAACATCTGCCGGCGCTGCGCGCGCAACTGATCGGAGGCGCGCTGGGTTATCGCGGCGACGTGCCGCGTTTGTGCAGGGAGCAGGCATGAGCCGTCGCGGTCGCCTGGATGCGGTCATCGTCGGCGGTGGCGTCGTGGGTTGCGCCGCCGCGCTTGCACTGGCGAAACAGGGCCTCGACGTCGCATTGCTCGAAGCGCACGTGCCCTCCGCCTGGTCGTCGGCCAGGCGCGACCTGCGGGTGTACGCATTCGCGCCCGACAACGCCGCGTTGCTCGACACGCTCGGCGTGTGGCGCGGGGTGCGCGAAGCCCGCCTGCAACCGTATCGCCGCATGCGCGTGTGGGACGCGGCGGGCGGTGGCGCGTTCGCATTCGATGCGGACACGCTTGCGCGCGCCGAGCTCGGCTGGATCGTCGAACACAATCTCCTCGTCGACCGCTTGTGGAACGCGTTGCCCGCAGCCGGCGTGCGCGTGCTTGCCCCGGCGCGCGCGGAAGCGATCGAATCGCACGACGAAGGCGTGCGCGTGCGCCTGGACGATGGCGTGACGCTCGACGCGCGCGTGTTGCTGGCCGCCGACGGCGCGGATTCGGCCGTGCGTGCGATGGCCGGCTTCGAAACCGACCGCCACGACTACGCGCAGAAGGGCGTCGTTGCCTACGTCGCGAGTGAACGCCCGCATGAAGACACCGCGTGGCAACGTTTCCTGCCCGGCGGCCCGCTCGCGCTGCTGCCCTGCACGCGCGGCGAACAGGGCGAGCACCTGAGTTCGATCGTGTGGACCTTGCCCAGCGCCGACGCCGAACGTTTGCTCGCGCTGGATGCCGAGGCATTCGGCATCGAACTCACCAACGCATTCGAACATCGCCTCGGCGCACTCAAGCTGCACGGCAATCGCGCCGCCTTTCCGCTTCGCCGCCAACTCGCGCACGACTACGCGAAAGGACGCGTGCTGCTGCTGGGCGATGCCGCGCACGTCGTGCATCCGCTGGCGGGCCAGGGCGTGAACCTGGGGTTGCGCGACGTTACGGCATTGGCGCAATCGATCCAGGACGCCAACGCGCGAGGCACCCACTGGAGCGCCCCGCACCGCATCGCGCGCTGGGCGCGCGCGCGTCGCAGCGAGAACGCGACCAACGCGCACGCGTTCAGCGCGATCAATGCGCTGTTTTCGAACGACGACATGGCAACCACGTTGCTACGCGGCCCCTTGTTGGGACTGGCCGGGAAAGTCCCCCCGCTGGCCCACGCGCTGTGGCGGCACGCGGCGGGGGTCTGAACGCACAAAAACGCCGGCATTCCGCCGGCGTTTTCGTTCCCGGGTCGCAACACGCGATTACTGCAACCAGCCCTTCATTTCTTGCTTGGACAGGCGTCCGTTGTGGTTGCCGTCGACCACGTGGAATTCACGCATCAAATCGTCGTTGCCGCTGGCGCGCACTTCCGAACGGCTGACGTTGCCATCGCCGTTCTTGTCGAGCGCACCGAAGTCGACCTTGTAGTTCGACGAGATCGAATCCGGCGCGTGCGCATGCACGCTGGCCGGCGCACCGGGCGGCGGGGGCGGTGCATCCGGCGCAGGCGGTGCGGGTGCGGGCGGCATCGGCGCGCCCGGCGGCGGCGGCGGCGGCGTCGGYGGTGCAGGCGTGCCGGGCGGCGGCATGGGCGCCGCGGGCGGCATCGGCGGTTGGTCCGTCGGCGGCATCGGGGGCATTGGTGGTGTCGGCGGCGGGGGTGGCGTCGGTGGCATCGGCGGCGTCGGCTGCGTCTGCGGATCCGTCGGCGTCGGCGTCGTGGTGGTCTGCGCGGAGGCCGGCGCGATCGCCAGCGCAGCAAGCAAACCTAGGAACAACGGGGTCTTCCGGGTCATTGCGGGCACTCCCTGCATTGGACCCGGCGACCGTAGGAGCGCCGGGATCAAACGCCCGTCAATTCACACTGCCGCTTGTCGCCGCCGTTCAGCTGCCGCGCGCCATCGCGAAGACCGTGATCTCTTCGCGGTCGTGATAGAGCTGTTTGGCGCGGATGCGCAACGGGCGTTGGCTCTGCTGTTCGAACAAGGCCAGGCATTCGCGCGTTTCGTCCCAGCGCTTCTTCATCGGCAACTTCAGGTTGAACACCGCGTGCTTGCACCAGCCTTCGCGGAACCATTGCGCCATGCGCGCGGCGACGCGCTTGGGCGACTCGACCATGTCGCACACCATCCAGTCCAGCGGCTTGGGCGGTTGCCATTGGAATCCATCGGCGCGCAGGTGTTCGACCAGGCCGCTGTCGAGCACGTGTTGACGCAGCGGCCCGTTGTCGATGGCAGTGACACGCACGCCGTGCCGCGTGAGCACCCACGTCCAGCCACCCGGTGCGGCGCCCAGATCGGCCGCGCGCATGCCCGATTGCAACCAACGCGCGCGTTCGTCGGGTTCGAGCAGGACGAAGAAGGCTTCGTCGAGCTTCGACGCCGAGCGCGACGGCGCGTCCTGCAGCGTCCGCAAACGGGGGATACCCAGCGGCCACGGCGAGGAATCGCGCGGATGTCCGCTCGCAAGCAGCACGTGGTCGCCGGTGAGGAAGCAAACGTGGAGGCTCGGCAGCGCCGCATCGGCCTGCGCCGTCAACAGGCCCGCCTTGCGCAAGGCCGGTCGCAAGGCATTGCCGAAGCTGCGCGCCAGGCCCGCGAGTTGCCGCGCCTCGTCGGCGTCGGGATGTTCGACGATGAGATCGCCGAAGGCCGCGCGTTCGAACAGGGCCGCCACGATGGGCGTGACGCGGTCCTTCGGGTCGAGCCCGCGCAGGTCCGCGAGCAGGCGCAATTTCTGGCGCGCGAAGATGATGTCGCGCAGGGGCAACGCCTGCGCAAGTGCGTGGCCCTGCGTGCTGAAGAACTGCACGAAACCGGTGTTGCGTTCGGCACGGGCCCAGCCGGCATCGCCCGCTTGTGCCGCGCGTTCCCCGAGTTCGGCCGCCAGCTCCGGTTCGAAACCGGGGCGGCAATAGCAGAGCAGGCCGTTGGCGGGTTGCGCTTCCACGCTCAGTAGAGCGCGCCGCCGGCGGCACCGTAGCGGCGCAGCACGTCGCACGCGGCGTCGCGATGCAGGTCGCGGGTGACGGCGATGCCGCGGCGCTCGAGTTCGCCGATCCAGTCTGCCGGCAACGGGCCTTCGTCGAATTCGGTCAGGCGCATGACGTCTTCCGAACGCGCGCCGATCAGCAGGGCATCGATGCCGGCCCAGAAGGTCGCGCCGTAGCACTGGCAGCAGGGTTGCGCGGAGGTCGCGAGCACGATCGGGCCGGCGCCTTCGCCCGGCGCGGATTCCTTGAGGCGGCTGCGCTGCAGGCGTTGCTGCGCGAGCATGTACGCCATGATTTCGGCATGTGCGACCGAACACGCGTGCGGCTCCACGCGATTCACGCCGACGGCGATGATGCGGTCGTCGGGCCCGAAGACCGCGGCACCGAACGGCCCGCCGGTGCGCGCATCGACGTTATGCCCCGACAGTTCGATCGCGAGCGCGACCTTGTCTTCATCGCGCGCATAGGTGCGGGTGGTGTCGACCGCGTCGTGCACCCAGGCCGGCAGCGTGAGGTGGACCTGCGCGTACAGCATCAGCGCACCGAGGAAGCGGGCGCCGGATCGATGACCGGATCGAGCGCGTCGCGCCTGGCGATGCACTTGTCCTGCACGCAGCGGCATTGCGTGCCGACGCATTTGGGTTTCGCATCGCAATCCGCATCGACCTTGCACGACATCTCGACTCTCTGCTGCGGCGGCAACGGGCCACCGGTGCGCGGCATCGACTTGTGCCGCGGCACGGCGGTGGAGGCCGCGGCCGGCGCCTGCTGTTGCGACGGATCCTGCGCCGCGGGTGCCGCGCATGCCGCGAGCGCCATGCACGCGCACATCACGAGCAGGCGCATTGCGTTCATGCCTTCGTGGTCCAGGTATCGCGCAGCGTGACGCTGCGATTGAACACGGGCGCGTCGCTGCGGTGGTCGCGGCGATCGGCGACGAAATAACCGAGGCGTTCGAACTGGTAGTTCTGTTCCGGCGTCGCGAGTGCGGCGGCCGGCTCGACGTAGGCACGCACCACGGTGCGCGATTCGGGATTCAGGTGATCGCGATACGTCTTGCCGTCGGTGTCGTCGTCGGGATCGGGCACGTTGAACAGGCGGTCGTAAAGCCGGACTTCCGCTTCGATGGCGTGCCGTGCGCTGACCCAGTGGATGGTGCCCTTCACCTTGCGGTCGGCGCCGGCCATGCCGGGGCGCGATTCGGGATCGAGCCAGCCGCGCAATTCGACGATGTTGCCGTCGGCATCCTTGATCACTTCATCGACACGCGCGATGCCCGCGCCACGCAGGCGGATTTCACCGCCGGGCACCAGGCGCTTCCAACCTTTCGGCGGGACTTCGGCGAAGTCGTCCCGTTCGATCCACAACGCGCGGGAGAACGGAATCTCGCGTTCGCCCTGCGACGCATCCTTGGGGTGATTCGAAAAACGCAGCGTCTCTTCGTGGCCTTCCGGCAGGTTGGCCAGCACGAACTTCAGCGGCGCGAGCACCGCCATGCGGCGCGGTGCATGCGCGTCGAGGTCTTCGCGCAGCGTGTTCTCGAGCACCGAGAAATCGATCAGCGAGTTCTGCTTCGACAGGCCCAGGCGCGAAACGAACAGCTTCAGCGCCGAAGCGGTGTAACCACGACGGCGGATGCCCTGCAGGCTCGGCATGCGCGGGTCGTCCCAGCTTTCGACCAGCCCGTCCTGCACGAGCGCCATGAGCTTGCGCTTGCTCATGACCGTGTAGTTGAGGTTGAGGCGCGAGAATTCGATCTGCCGCGGTTTGCTTGCTTCGAAGGGCAGGCCCTTGCCGGTCAGCGGCGCGACGAGTTCGGGATGGTGCGCGAGATCGACCTTGTCCACGCACCAGTCGTACAGCGGGCGATGGTCTTCGAACTCGAGCGTGCACAACGAGTGCGTGATGCCTTCGACGGCGTCGCTGAGCGAGTGCGCGTAGTCGTACATCGGGTAGATCGGCCAGGTGTTGCCGGTCTGGTGGTGTTCGGCGTGCTTGATGCGATACAGCGCAGGGTCGCGCAGGTTGATGTTGCCGGCCGACATGTCGATCTTCGCGCGCAGCGTGCGTGCGCCATCGGGGAATTCGCCGGCGCGCATGCGGCGGAACAGGTCGAGGTTCTCTTCGACGCTGCGGTCGCGATACGGGGAATTGCGGCCGGGCTCGGTCAGCGAGCCGCGGTATTCGCGCACCTGTTCGGCGGTGAGATCACACACGAAGGCATCGCCCTGCGCGATCAGTTTTTCGCCGGCCAGGTACAGGACTTCGAAGTAGTCCGAGGCGTGGCGCAGGTCGTGCCATTCGTAGCCCAGCCAGCGCACGTCGTCCTTGATGGCCTCCACGTACACCGGGTCTTCCTTCACCGGGTTGGTGTCGTCCAGGCGCAGGTTGCATGCGCCGCCGAATTCGGCCGCGATGCCGAAGTCGGTCCAGATGGCGCGCGCGTGGCCGATGTGCAGGAACCCGTTGGGCTCCGGCGGGAAGCGGGTCCGGATCGACCCATGGCGGCCGGTGGCAATGTCCTCGCGGACGATCTGCCGGATGAAATCGGTGGGGCGGGGGGCGTCGGCGGCTTCGGCGGCCGGGGGGGCGGGGGCTGTGGACACGATGGGTTCTGGGGGCGGGCCCGGCGAACCAGGCGTAATGTGACGGGCAGCGAGTTTAGCCGACGGCCTGTCCGGGCATCGGTTCGCGTTGTATGGCATGAAAGTTGCGACACAGTTCTCCAACCGGGGGTGACCGCATATGCGGGTCGTGTATGAAGCAGCGCACGTGATCGATGCCCACCTGGTGCGCCACGCACTGGAAGCTGCGGGGCTGCCGGTCTTCGTGCGCGGCGAGGCACTGCTCGGCGGGCTCGGGGAACTCGGGATCTTCGGATTGGTGCAGGTCTGCGTGCCGGAGGCGGCCTGGGCACAGGCGCGGGCGGTGGTCGAAGGGCTCGCCCTGGCGGCGGCCCCCGGCGACGTGCCGGAGGTGCCCCCACTTCCCTTGCCGGGATTGGCCACCTGAACGCGCGGCCGACCATCGGGGGAAGGTCGGCCAGGGCAAACGCCTTCGGCGAAGGGCGGGCGGCCGCGTTCTGCGCGTTCGCCTGGGTGTTGGCGTGGGGCTTGTCGATCTGCGCCACCGATGCCGCCGCGGTCGCCCATCGTCCGGCCGTCACGCGCGTGGTCGAAGGCGACAGCGTGCGCGTACCCCCGTCCGAAACACCGGTCCGCATTCCGCTGCGCCTGGACCGCGAGGACGGGAACATCGACCGGCTGTGGATCCAGCGGACCATGGTCGATGAGGTCTGGCTGGAACGCCGCGCACCGGGGCATCGCACGTGGCGCTCGCCCGTGCAGTCGTTCTTCCGCCCCGAAAATGACGGGCCTTCGTTTCCCACCGGTTTCGTGTTCGAACTTCCGCCGGGCGAGGAAGACGTCGACCTGATGGTGTCCACGCACGCGCCCGTGCGCCTGCGGCCGACCTCGCAGACGGCCACGTCGGTCGCGGAAATGCAACAGCGCGGCAGCGCACTGGCCGGCGCGAATTACGCCAGCCTCGCAGTGCTCGCCTTCATGGCGCTGTCGTTGTTCGCAGCCGTCCGCGATCGCATCTACCTGGCGTTGTTGGCCTTGTCGGCCACGGCCTTCGCCTGGTTCGTCGCGTCCAACGGACATCTGTACGCGTGGCCCGGCGTGCGCTGGTTCGCGCTGTGGGGCGCGCAGGGCGTGTGGGCCTTGCAGTTGTTGCATTGCGCGGCCGCGACGTGGCTCGCGCAGCGGTATGCGGAACTGGAAGTGGCGCAGCGCAGGCTCGATCGCGCCGGCGATCTCCTGCGTTACGTCGCGCTCGGGCTGGCCGCGCTCGCGCTGTTGCGCCTGGAGTTGCTGTCGGTGCCGATGGCCTGGGCCGCCGCCCTGATTGGTGGCGCCACCCTGGCCTTCATCGTGTCCACCGCTGTCGTCGCCGTGCGGCGCCGCATCTGGAACAGTCTGTCGGTCCTCACGGTCGTGCTGGTCGTGGCCGGCGCCTTCGCGTTGCGCGCTTTCATGCCCTTCGGCGTCCACGGCTTCTGGGTGCGCTACGGACCGCAGCTCGCGCTGACGGTATGCGTGCTGTTGGTGGCGGTCGGCATGATCGGGCGGATCGCGCACGTACGCGACGAACGCGATCGCGAGCGCCTCGCGCGCGGCGACAGCGAACGCCGCCTGGAACGCGAGGCCGCGCGCGTCGACCTCGTGCAGCAACTGCAGCGCCGCCTCCGCGAGTTGCCCGCGGGCGACCTGGAATGGGCGGCGTTCCGCAGCGTGTTCGAACGCCTTCTGCCCCTGCTGCGATTGGAATCGGCGGCGCTCGTCGCTTACGGCTTCCACGGCTTCGACCTGTTGCTCGCCGAGCCGATTTCCAGCAAACCGCATTACACCGACCTGCTCGCCACGCGCATGGGCATGATGAAGGGCCTGGCGCGCACGCAGGCGCCGGTGCAGTTGCAGCTCGGAAATGGCGATGCGCTGCACCTGCTGCACGGTGTCGTGCCGCTGCCGATCCGCACGCCGTCGTGGGGCGTGTTGCTGCTGCAGCGTAGCGACGGATCGAGCTTCACCGACGAGGAGCTCGCGCTCGCGAGCGACTTCGGCCGCCTGGCCGTGCAACACGCCGACGAAGCGGCGGCGGCGTTGAGCATGCGCCGTTCGGCCGAGCTCGACGCGCTGACCGGGACGTTCAATCGCCGCACGATCGACCTGTGGCTGTCGCGCTCCTTCTCCGAAGCGCATCGCGAAGACCAGTTGCTGTCGGTGTTGTTCGTCGACATCGACCACTTCAAGTCGATCAACGACTCGCACGGCCATGCGGCGGGCGACGCGGTGTTGCGCCAGGTCTCCGACGTGTTGCGCAAGGAACTGCAACCGACCGACCTGCTCGGCCGCTACGGCGGCGAGGAATTCGTCATCGTGTTGCCGGGGCGCAACGGCGACGACGCGCGCCAACTGGGCGAACGCATCCGGTCGGCGATCGAGCTGGTGCGCCTGGAATACGACGGCAAGCCGATCCGCATCACCGTCAGCGTCGGCGTGGCCACGCGCCTGCCGCGCGAAAACGAACCGGCGGCGGCCGTCGCGCGCGCCGACCAGGCGCTGTATGCGGCCAAGCGCGGTGGACGCAACCGCGTGAGCGTGGCGCCGGCCGTCTTCACCTAGCTACGATAGGCGCCTTCCCGCGTCACGGCCCCTTCGAATGCTCACGCTTGTCATCGGCAACAAGAACTACTCCTCGTGGTCGCTTCGTCCCTTCCTGTTGCTGCGCACCTTCGGCGTGGCGTTCGATGAAGTGCGGATCCTGCTCGACACGCCGCACTTCCAGCAGGACGTCGCCAAATGGGCCCCCAACCGCCGCGTGCCGGCGTTGCACGACGACGGCCTGGTGATCTGGGATTCGCTGGCGATCTGCGAATACGTCAACGAGCGCTACCTCGACGGCAAGGGCTGGCCGCGCGACGTGGCGGCGCGTGCGCAGGCGCGTTCGGCGGCTGCCGAAATGCACTCGGGGTTCACGGCGTTGCGCAAGCAATGCCCGATGAACATGCGGCGCACGCCGGACAACTATCGCTGGAACGAAGAAGCCGAGCGCGAAATCCAGCGCATCCAGGCGTTGTGGCGCGAGTTGAAGCAGGCGCACGGGCAGGGTGGTCCGTTCCTGTGCGGCGGGTTTTCGATCGTCGATGCGATGTATGCGCCGGTCGTTTCGCGTTTCCTGTCCTATGGCGTCGCGATGGACGAGACCGCGCGCGCCTTCAGCGATGCGATCCAGTCGTTGCCCGCGTGGCAGGAATGGCGCGAGGCCGGTTTGGCCGAAGTCGAATATCTCGAAGACACCGAAAAGTTCCGCGCATGACCGTTGCCGCACCGCGCGGCGCGCTCGCGACGATGCTGCTCGGCGCGGTACTGATCAGCACCTCGGCGGTGTTCGTGCGGTGGGTGGAAATGGGGCCGACGGCCTCGGCGTTCTGGCGCATGGCGCTCGCGGCGGGGATGTTGTTGCCGCTGCTCGCGATCGCCGTGCGACGCGATGGTTCGGCGTTCGCGCCGACGCCGCGGGTACTCGGCCTGGTCGCCATCGCGGCCGTGTTTTTCGCGCTGGATTTGTGGATGTGGCACCGGAGCATCCTGTACGTCGGCGTCGGCATGGCGACGTTGCTCGGCAACTTCCAGGTCTTCGCGCTCGCCACGTATGGCGCACTGGTGCTCGGCGAACACGGCGGCTGGCGGCTGTGGGCCGGCTTGTCGCTCGCGATCGCGGGCCTGGCGCTGATGCTGGTGCCCGGATGGGCGGGGTTCGACGCACGCTTCCACCTCGGCGTGGGGTTTGGCCTGGGGACGGCGGCGGCCTATGCGGGATTCCTGATCGCATTCCGCAAGGCGCAGGGCACGCGTGGCGCGGCCTCGAACGAATCCCTGCTGTGGTGGATGTGCCTGTGCACGGCGTTGTTGTTGCTGCCGATGACGCTCGCCGGTGGCGAGGCTCTGTTGCCGCGCAAGGCTGGCGATTGGGGTTCGTTGTTCGCCTACGCATTCATCGCGCAGGTGTGCGGCTGGCTGGTGATCGGCAAGGCGATGCCGAAACTGTCGGCCGGCGTGCTGGGCCTGTGCCTGTTGTTGCAGCCGCTGATGGCCTACGTGTGGGATGCGGCGCTGTTCGGCACGCGACTGGATGCGTTGGGCCTGGCGGGGCTCGGTTTGTCGCTGGCGGGCATCTTCCTCGGCCTGACGCGCGGCACGCGCGCTGCACCGGCGTGATCGGTCACTCCCGCGCGATCGAACACACGTAGACGACTTCGCACGCGCCGTTGCCGCTGTCTTCGCGCGTCATCGAACTGCGCCAATGCCATCCGTCGGGCGCGTCGGCCTGGACGAGCCAGCCATCGATGCGGACGTTGTCGCCTGCGCGCACCTGCGACAAGGCGCGCGCGGCATTCGCGTTGGCCGGGATCATGTGCATGTTCGCGCTGGAACGGATGATTTCGCGCGTGGGAATCGGCGGCGCGCCCTGCCACCGATAGTGGTACCACCGATTCGATTGGTCGATGGACAAGTGCGACAACACCGCGTCTTCGCGCATGCGGCCCCAACCGAGTGCGAGATCGGTGGGGGAGAGATCGGCTTCGCGGCCGAGCGCGTAGTCCTCGCGCGAAAGCACGCGTGCATCGATGCTGAAACCTGCGAGCGGCTGCAACTTCGCCGGCTGCAGGCGGATGTCGCCGAAACCGTCCGGCACCGGGCTCTGCAACGGCGCCTCACCGTCGAGCACGCGCGGTGGTGCCGGGCAGGTGATGGAGGCGCCGGCCGCTGCCGCAGGCGCCGCGGGCGTGCGATGCCACCACCACCAGGCGATGGCGACCACGAGGACCACCACCGTCCACTTGCGCAGGCTCATGCGCGCTTGCCTTTCGCAGCGGCCGAGCGCTTGGCCGGCGGTGGCGCGAGATTCGACGTCGGCGTGAACAATTCGGGCGGCAGCGTGCGGAAGATCTCGGCCAGGCGTTCGAGGAATGCACCCATGGCCGAACTCTTGCGCCACACCATCGCGATGCGCCGGCTCGGTTGCGTGTCGCGGAAGGGAATCAGGTGGATGTCGTTGGAACGCGCGACGGGCGGCTTCACCGCCAGCGTGGGCAGCAGCGTGACGCCGACATTCGCGGCGACCATCTGCCGCAGCGTTTCCAGGCTCGTCGCCTGGAAGTCGCGCATTTCGCCCGCGCCGGCGAGTTGGCAAACGTCGAGCGCCTGGTCGCGCAGGCAATGGCCATCTTCGAGCAGCAACAGGCGTTCGTCGGCGAGATCGGCCAGCGCCAGGTCGCGGCGTTTGGCGAGCGGATGCGTTTCGGGCACGGCGAGCAGGAAGGGCTCCTCGAACAGGAATTGCACGTGCAACTGGTCATCGTGCACCGGCAATGCGAGCAGGCCGGCATCGAGCCTGCCGTCGCGCAGGCGCGAGAGGATGACGTCGCTCTTTTCTTCGACCAGCAGCAATTCGAGTTTGGGGAACCGCGCGCGGATGCGCGGCACGACATGCGGCAGCAAGTAAGGCCCGAGCGTCGGAAACAAGCCCAGCCGCACGGTGCCCGCTTCGGGGTCGCGGCTGCGGCGCGCGGCTTCGCGCATCTGTTCGACCTCGGCGACGATGCGGCGCGCGCGATCGGCGATATCGCGCCCCGCAGGCGTGAGCATCACCTTGCGCGGCGCACGCTCGACCAGCGAGACGCCCAGTTCCTCCTCCAGCTTGCGGATCTGCGTGGACAGCGTGGGTTGGCTGACGAAGCTGGCTTCGGCCGCGCGGCCGAAGTGCTTGTGGTCGGCAAGGGCCACCAGGTAGCGCAGATCGCGGAGGTTCATTGGCGATAGCCTATACCTATCGACCGCATCCAAACAATTGACTTGCCGAATGGGYCGACGAGCGGCAGACTGCCTGTTCTTCGCCGGGGTCCACATCCGGCGGCTCCCAACGACTGCCTTTTCCCCCTGCCCCACCAGGAGCACCACTGCATGCTGACCGTCGGCGACAAGTTCCCCCAGTTCAACCTCAAGGCCACTGTTTCCAACGACCTGAACAACGCGTTCGTGGACATCACCAACGACACGTACAAGGGCAAGTGGCTGGTCGTGTTCTTCTACCCGAAGGACTTCACCTTCGTGTGCCCGACCGAGATCACCGGCTTCGCCAAGCTCGACCAGGCGTTCAAGGACCGTGACGCGCAGCTGCTGACCGGTTCGACCGACAGCGAGTTCGTGCACCACGCCTGGCGCACGCACCACAAGGACCTCAACAGCCTGCCGTTCCCGATGCTGGCCGACATCAAGCGCGAGCTCACCTCGTCGCTGGGCATCCTGGGGTCCGACGGCGTGGCGCAGCGCGCGACGTTCATCGTCGACCCGAACGGCGAGATCCAGTTCGTGTACGTGACCGCCGGTTCGGTCGGCCGCAACCCGGAAGAAGTGCTGCGCGTGCTCGACGCGCTGCAGACCGACGAACTCTGCCCGTGCAACTGGAAGCAGGGCGAAGAGACGCTGAAGGTCGCTTGATTTAGGTACCGCCTCCCCCTCGATGCGGATCCAACGTGGCCGGGCGACCCCCGGCCACGGTTTTTTCAGGAGCACGAAACCATGAATTTGCAGGACTTGCGCAACACGATCCCCGATTACGCCAAGGATCTGAAACTCAACCTCGATTCGGTACTGAGCGAAACCGGCGCCGCCGGCCTTGACGCCAAGCGCATCCGCGTGATCGCGCTCGCCTGCGCGATCGCCGCGCGCCACCGCCCGCTGGTCGATGCCATCGAGGCCTTCGCCGCCGAGCAGCTCTCGCCCGAAGAATTGAACGGCGCACGCTCGGCCGCGGCGATCATGGCGATGAACAACATCTACTACCGCGCCACGCACCTGATCCACAACGACGAATACGGCACGATGCGCGCGGGCCTGCGCATGAACGTCATGGCGAATCCGGGCGTGGACAAGATGACCTTCGAACTCGCCTCGCTCGCCGTGTCGGCCATCAACGGCTGCGGCGCGTGCCTGGATTCGCATGAACGCACGCTGCGCATGCACGACATCGACGCGCAGGGCGTGCAGAGCGCGCTGAAGATTGCGGCGGTGGTGCATGCGGTGGCGGTGACGTTGGAGCAGTCCGAGGCCTGATCCACAGGATCGCGCTCATCCGAAATTTCTCCTTGATCCGTTGAAGTCTCGGCGCAACGTCGAGGCGTTCGCCGCTGCCTGCAAATCATTTCGAAACGTAACGTCCGGTGACCGTTAAGAGGGCCTTAACCCTCGCGGTTTCATCTACGACCGGAGTACGCAAGGAATGAACCAACGTCATCCCGCTTCCCGCCGCGCCGTGTCGCGCCAGCTCCAGCGCACGGCGCTCGCCGCTGCCTTCGGCCTCTGCTTCGCGACGGGTCTCCACGCACAGAGTTCGGTGGGGTCGATCTTCGGCGACACCAGCGCAAACGCGCCCGTTCAAATCCAGAACATCGACACCGGCACGAGCCGCGAAATCACGGCCGACGCGCAGGGCCGCTTCACCTTCCCGCAGTTGGCCCCGGGCCGTTATCGCGTCATGTCCGGCGGCACGACCAAGGATGTGCAGGTCAAGGTCGGCACGGGCAGTGAAGTGGACTTCACGCGCGCGGCCAACGAACTGGCGACCGTCGTCGTGCAGGGCGCCGGCACGTTCAATCCCGTGGACGTCTCGTCGGTGGAGTCCACGACGGTCTTCACCGCCGAGCAGCTCGAGCAACTGCCCATCTCGCGCAACGTGACCAGCGTGGCGTTGCTGGCGCCCGGCACCGTGCGCGGCGACACGGGCCTGGGCAACGGAAACCTGGCGTCCTTCGGTGGTGCGTCGGTTGCCGAGAACGGGTATTACATCAACGGGTTCGACGTCACCAACATCCGCAACTTCCTGTCGTTCGCCGAATTGCCGTTCGACGCGATCGCCGAACAGCAGGTCAAGACAGGCGGCTACGGCGCCGAGTACGGTCGTTCCCTCGGTGGCGTGATCGGCTTGGTCACCAAGCGCGGCACGAACGAATGGAAAAGCGGGGCAAGCATGTACTGGCGCCCGGGGTCCCTCGCCGAGAACGGGACCGACGTGGTGACTCGTGATCCGGCACGCATCGCGAAAAACGATCCGCTGTACGTCTATCGTTCCGACAACACGTCCGATCGCCTGAGCTACAACGTCTGGGGCGGGGGCGCGCTGATCAAGGACAAGCTGTTCATGTTCGGCCTGGTGGAAGGCCAGGACGACACCGATGACATCTACGCGAGGGACATCAGCGAACATCGCGAAAACAACTCGCCCAGTGCGTTGCTCAAACTCGACTGGAACATCACCGACAGCCACATCGTCGAATTCACCGGCATCTACAACAAGTCCGAGCAGGAGACGCGCCACTACGCCAATCCCACCGGCGTGCTCAACTCGGGCCAGCACGGCACCTTCCTCAATACCTCCACGCTGGAAAACGGCGGCGAGGTCTACATCGCGAAATACACCGGCTATCTCACCGATTCGTTCACCGTTTCCGCGCAGTACGGTTACCTCAACAACGTCAACAACTTCCAGTCGGAGTTGCCGGGCGCCGACTGTCCGGCGATCTACGACAGCCGCGCACCCGGACTTCCGCTCAAGAAGGTAGGTTGCTGGACGGAAGCGCAGTTCACGGTTCGCGATGCCGCCTTCGGTGGCCAGCCTGACGAGGACACGCGCAATGCCTGGCGCCTCGACGCAGAATGGCAGGTGGGCGACCATCGCCTGCGCTTCGGCGTGGACCACGAAAAGTTCGAGTCGACCCACGCCGGCACCACGTACAGCGGTGGCAACTACTACCGCTATTTCCGCGCGTCCGACATTTTCGGCGCCGGGGCGGCGGGCGACGTCGTCCGCCACCGTACGACGTATTCGGAAAGCGGCGCGTACAACGTCGTCAACAACGCGGCGTACGTGGAAGACAACTGGCAGGTCAACGACAAGTGGATGGTGTACGCCGGCCTGCGCGCGGAAACGTTCGAGAACAACAATGCGCAGGGGCAGACGTTCATCGAATCGGACACGCTGTTTGCCCCGCGCCTGGGCTTTTCCTGGGACGCATTCGGCGATTCGAGCTTCAAGGTGTTCGGCAACGCGGGCCGGTATTACATCCCGGTGGCGAGCAACACCAACATCCGCGCCTCGGCGACCGAGTACTCGACCGAAACCTGGTACGCGCTCGACGGCGTGAACGCCGATGGCACGCCGATCTTCGGTGCCGTCGTCGACCCCACTGCCGCCAACGGCTCGCTGTTGCCACCCGATCCGCGCACCGTGGCCGCGACGAACCTGGATCCGATGTACCAGGACGAATACATCCTCGGCTTCCAGAAGCAGCTCACGCCGAACTGGATGTTGGGCATGCGCGCAATCCACCGCGACGTGAAGGCGGGCATGGACGACATCTGCTCGAAAAACGGCTTCAACCAATGGGCGGCGGATAACGGCTTCAACCCGACCTTCGCAGCGGACGAATTGGGCATCGACATGCCGAACTGCTTCATCGCCAATCCGGGCAAGGACGTCACGATTGCCCTGGATCCGACGAACTCGGGCGCGCTCCAGCTCTACACCGTGCCAGCGCATTACCTCGGCCTGCCGGAATACCAGCGGACCTACAGCGCGGTCGAATTCTTCTGGGAGCGTTCGAAGGCCGATAACTGGTACATGCAGGGCTCCTACACGTTCGCGAAGAGCCGCGGCAACGCCGAGGGTTACGTCAATTCCACGCTCGAGCAGGAAGACGCAGGCCTGACGCAGGACTTCGACTTCGCGGCCTTCGAGCAGGGTGCCTACGGCTACTTGCCCAACGATCGCCGGCACTCGCTGAAGTTGTTCGGTTCCTACGACCTGAGCGACGAATGGGTGGTGAGTGCGAACCTGCTGATCCAATCGGGCCGCCCGGTGAGCTGTTACGGGTTCATCCCGACCGAGGCCCTCAATGTCGGCGCGCCCGACGAGGACACGCTCGGTCTGTACAGTGCGTCGAGTTTCTATTGCCCCGACGCGAACGGCCAGTTCGCGGTCGCCGACGCGGGCCCCGACGGCGTCGTCGGCACGGCGGACGATTTCGAACGTCGCTATCGCCTCGGCAATCGCGGTGACCAGGGGCGCACGCCGTGGACGCAGACGCTGGACCTGGGGGTGTCGTACACGCCGACCTGGGCACAGCAGAAGCTAACGTTGCAGATGACCGTGCTGAACGTGCTGAATGCGCAGACGGCGACGGAGTGGAATGAAACATCGCAGGCCACGCGCCTGGATGCTTCGACGCGCCCGGACTACCTCAACGATGTGAACTACCAGACGCCGCGTTCGGTGGAGTTCGTGGCCCGTTACCGCTTCTGACGATGTCGGAGGACGGCCGCGTCTGCGGCCGTCCTCCATTCGCCGGCGAGACGTGACCCCCGCTCACTAGGACTTTCGTCATGGGCCCTTGCGGTCCCCCCGACGTACTCTCGGCGGCTTCGCCCCTGGAGCCACCCTCGATGCCCTTGCTTCGCCGCAGTCTCCTCGCCACCGCGCTGGTCGCCTCGCTCGGCATCGCGCATGCCGCCGACAACAGCGGCGTGCCCCAAGGTCCGCTCCCGCGCACCGTCGTGCCCTCGCTGGTCTCGCTCGAACTCAAGCTCGACCCGAAGCAGGCCAACTTCACCGGCACCACGCGCATCGAAGCGCAGGTGTCCGAGGCCACCGATGCGTTCTGGATGCACGGCCGCGACCTGAAGATTTCGAAGGCCGAGGCGATCGTCGGCAAGCAGCGCATCGCGCTGACCGCGACGCCCGCCGATGTTTCCGGCGTGCTGAAGATGCAGGCCGCGCAAAAGATCCCGGCCGGCAAGGTCGTCATCGAAATCGCGTACGAGGCACCGTTCGGCGAATTGCAGGGCGCCTATCGCGTCAAGCCCGATGGCAACGATTACGTCGTGACGCAGATGGAACCCATCGGCGCGCGCAATACGTTCCCGTCGTTCGACGAACCCTCGTTCAAGCAGCCCTGGGACATCACGCTGATCGTTCCGGAAAACGACGCCGCGATCGCCAACAGCGCGGAAGCGAAGACCGAAAAGCTGCCGGGTGGTTGGAAGAAGGTCACCTTCAATCGCACGGAGGCATTGCCGAGCTATCTGATTTCGTTCGCCGTCGGCCCGTGGGATGTGCCGGCCGGCCCGGACATCGGCCCGAATGGCGAGCGCACCACGCCGATCAAGTTGCGTGGCGTCGCGGCGAAGGGGCAGGGCGGTCGCATGCAGTATTCGCTGGCGAACACGCCGGTGATCGTGCAGGCGCTCGAAACCTATTTCGGCACGCCGTATCCGTTCGACAAGCTCGACAACGTCGCGGCGCCCGACTTCTGGGCCGGCGCGATGGAGAACGCGGGCATGATCGTGTACCGCGACAGCCTGATGTTCCCCGACGAGAAGTCCTCGGTGTCGCAGCGCCAGTCGTTCTGGGGCGTTAGCGCCCACGAACTTGCGCACCAGTGGTTCGGCGACCTCGTGACCATGCGCTGGTGGGACGACCTGTGGCTCAACGAAGCCTTCGCCACCTGGATGGGCAACAAGATCCACGGCCAGTTGCGCCCCGAGGCGCACACCGACCGCGGCCTGCTCGAAGGCGCGATCGGTGCGATGGGCGCCGACAGCCTGTCCAGCACGCGCCGCATCCACGAGCCGATCCACGACTTCACGCAGATCCAGTCGGCCTTCGACGGCATCACCTACCAGAAGGGCGGCGCGGTGCTCGGCATGTTCGAGCGCTACATCGGCGAGGACCAGTTCCGCACCGGCATCCGCAACTACCTGCACGAGCACGCGCGCGGTAACGCGACGAGCGCCGACCTGATCGCAGCCGTTGCGAAGCAGAGCGACGATCCGGCCGCCGTCGATGCGGCGTTCAAGAGCTTCATCGACCAGCCGGGCGTGCCCTTCGTGAAGGTCGCCGTCGAATGCGGCGCGGGCAAGCCGGCGCTGGTCGTGACGCAGCAGCGTTACCTGCCGCTCGGTTCGTCGGCCAGCGCGAATGCGACGTGGGGCATCCCGCTGAGTGTGCGCTATGCGGACAACGGCACGATCCGCGAACAGAAGGGCATCGTCACGGGCCAGTCGGCGCGCGTCGAACTCAAGGACGCGACGTCGTGCCCGCAGTGGGTCATGCCGAACGCGCACGGCGCGGGCTATTACCGTTTCGCGCTGGAGCCGAAGTACCAGAAGTCCTTGTCGGATGCCTTCGCCAGGCTCGACGAGCGCGAACAGCGCGTCTACGCCGACTCGGTGACGTCCGCTTATGGCGCAGGCCAACTCTCGCCGAAGGAACTGCTCGCCGCGTTGCCGCAGTTCACCACCGCGCAGGTGCGCCAGACGGTCACCGCCGGCATGGGCGCGATCGGCTGGATGGACGAGCAACTGCTCACCAGTGAAGCCGAGCGCACCGCGTTCCGCGCGAAGGCTGCCGAGATCTATCGCCCGCGCCTGGCGGGGCTCGGCCTGTCGCCGAAGGACGGCGAGTCGGACGACGATCGTTTGCTGCGTGCTTCGCTCGTGAACTTCTTCGCCGATACCCTGAAGGACCCGCAGGTCCGTGCGGAAATGGGCAAGCAGGGCCGCGCGGTCCTCGGCCTGGGGAGTGATGGCCAGTTGCACGCCGATGCGGTGCCGAAGGATTTGCGCGCGGTCGCGCTGGAAGTCGCGGTCCAGGAAGGCGGCAGTGCAGCGTTCGATGCCGCTGAAAAGCATTTCCGCGCCAGCCAGGATCCGACGATCCGTTCGCAGATGCTCTCGGCCATGGGCTCGACGCAGGACGCCAGGCTGACCGAACGCGCGCGGGCCCTGGTCTTCGAGAAGGGCCTGCTCCGCCGCAACGAGATCTTCCCGATTGTCGGCGGCCAGACGGGCGACGAGAAGACGCGTCCGGCGCTGCGCCAGTGGGTGGATTCGCACTTCAGCGAACTCGAGGCGCGCCTGGCGCCGGCCGGTGCGGCGCTGGTCGGCCTGTATTCGGCGGGCATGTGCAGCGAGCCGGAGGCGGCGGATGTCGAGTCGCGCTTCGCCGATCGCATGAAGTCGATCGAAGGCGGCCCGCTGGAGCTCAAGCAGACCGTCGAAGCGATCCGCCTGTGCTCGGCGCAGAAGACGGCCCGCAAGGGCATGCCGCTGGCCTTCGAGGTTCCGAAGAAGAAGTAACGCAGGCACGCGCGGCCCGGGGCGCATCGCGGTTAGGATGCGCCCCATGGCCGAGACTTCCCCCGTTCGCGTCGACGACCTGCTGAAGGACGCACGCGCGAAGGTCGAACACGCCGACGCCGAATGGCTCCTCGCCTTCGTGCTCGGCAAATCGCGAAGCTGGTTGTACGCACGCGGCGACGATCCCGTCGCCGACGATGCCGCGCAACGCTATGCCGCGCTGCTCGCGCGCCGTATCGCCGGCGAGCCGCTCGCCTATCTCACCGGTCGCAAGGGCTTCTGGCGTTTCGAACTCCAGGTCACGCCCGACACGCTCGTGCCGCGCCCGGAAACCGAACTGCTGGTCGAACTCGCGCTCGCGCATCTCTCGCGCGAAGCCCCCATCCGCGTCGCCGATCTCGGCACGGGCAGCGGCGCGATCGCGCTCGCGATCGCCTATGAACGGCCGCGCGCTGAAATCATCGCCGTCGACGACAGTGCAGCCGCGCTCGAAGTCGCGCAGTCGAACGCACGCGCACTGCGCCTGACCAATGTCGAGTTCCGCAACGGTCATTGGTGCGAACCGCTGGGCGAAGGTTTGTTCGACGCCATCGCGAGCAACCCGCCCTACATCGCGCTCGGCGACCTGCACCTGGATGCGCTGCGTTACGAACCGGCATCGGCCTTGTCCTCGGGACACGACGGGCTCGATGCGATCCGCGACATCGTGCGCACCGCGCCCGCGCACCTCAAACCCGGCGGCGCGTTGCTCATCGAACACGGACGCGACCAGGGCGCGGCGGTACGCGCGTTGTTCACGCAAGCCGGTTTCATCGACATCGACACGGGCCTGGACATGGAACGCCGTGAACGCGTGACCTCGGGCGTCAAACCGGGTGGACCGTCGCTGGGCTAGACTGCCCGGCGTCCATTGGCATCACGGCGGAGGCCGATCATGTTGCGCGAACTCTATCCCGACCTCCAGCCGTACGACACCGGCACGCTGAAGCTCGACGCGCGCCACACGATGTACTACGAGCAGTGCGGCAACCCCGATGGCAAGCCCGTCGTGATGCTGCACGGTGGCCCGGGCGGCGGTTGCAGCGACAAGATGCGTCGCTTCCACGATCCGAAGAAGTATCGAATCATCCTGTACGACCAGCGGGGCAGCGGGCGTTCGACGCCGCATGCGGACCTCGTCGACAACACCACGTGGCACCTGGTCGCCGACATCGAAACGCTGCGCGAAAAGTTGCGCATTGACCGCTGGCAGGTCTTCGGTGGTTCGTGGGGTTCGACGCTCGCGCTTGCGTACGCGGAGAAGCATCCCGAGCGCGTGACCGAGTTGGTGCTGCGCGGCATCTTCATGCTGCGCCGCTGGGAACTGGAGTGGTTCTACCAGGACGGTGCGTCGCGCCTGTTCCCCGATGTGTGGGAACACTACCTCGCCGCGATTCCCCCGGTGGAACGCCATGACATGATGAGCGCGTATCACCGTCGACTGACGAGCGACGACGAAGCGACGCGGCTGGCCGCGGCGCGCGCGTGGAGCGTGTGGGAAGGCGCGACGAGTTTCCTGCGCATGGACCCGGACTTCATCAGCGGCCACGACGAGGCGGAATTCGCGCTCGCCTTCGCACGCATCGAGAACCATTACTTCGTCAACGGCGGCTTCTTCGAGGAAGAGGACCAGTTGTTGCGCGACGTGCACCGCATCGGCTCGATCCCCGGCGTGATCGTGCACGGCCGTTACGACGTGGTGTGCCCGATCAAGAGTGCGTGGGAACTCAAGCGCGCATGGCCGGGCGCGGAGTTGGTGATCACGCCGACCTCGGGCCATTCGGCGTTCGAACCCGAAAATACCGATGCGTTGGTGCGCGCGACGGACAAGTTCGCTTAAGGCTGGTGCGGTGAACCATCCGGATTGCGTTCCAGCATCCAGAGCCCGGCCCACAACTTCAGGTCGAGCTCGAAGCCTTCGCGCGATTTCTGCATGAGCCAGGCCGCGGCATTCGCCCGCGGCACGGCGTGCACGATGATGTCTTCGCCATCGACGCCACCGCCCTCGCCCGTGCGTACCAGGCCTTCTGCGCGCACGAACGCGATGCGCTCGTTGCTCATGCCAGCCGACGTCGGACCGACCAGCAACACCTCCACGTGTGAAGGACGCCAACCGGTTTCTTCCTCGAGTTCGCGCGTCGCGGCCAGTTCGAGGGTGTCGTCGCCGGACTGATCGCCCACCAGGCCCGCCGGCATTTCGATCGTCTTGGAACCGAGCGGCACGCGATATTGCTCGACGAACAACACCTCGTCGTGCGGCGTGGCCGCGACGATGATCACCGCCATGCCGTCGCCGTGGGTGCGCTCGCACGATTCCCAATGGCCGCGTTTCACCAGGCGGAGCCACTGGCCTTCGCAGAGGGTGGTCTTTTCTTCGTTCGTCGGGCGGTCCATGCCCCGATGCTATCCCGCGACGGTGACCGTCGTCTTTACGCCGGAGGCTTCCTGCAGGCGGCGACGGGTCAGCGGGCCGAAGCGCAGCGATTCGCACAGCCCGATCAATGCCGCGCCATCGGCCTGGCCACGATGGAAGACCTCGTGCGACAGCGGCGCATCGAGCGCGATGGTCGTCAGTTGGCGCCAGAGCAGTGCCTGTTCCTTGTTCGCGCGCAATTTCACGGCGACTTGCGCCGCGCCGCGGATCCGCAGGAAGGGCACTTCGTCCAGGCGCGCGAGCAACGCATCGAGGCTGCCGAAATGCGCGAGCAGGATGGCCGCCGTCTTCGGGCCCACGCCGGGCACGCCGGGAATGTTGTCGACCGAATCGCCGGTGAGCGCGAGATAGTCCGCGATCTGGTGCGCTTCGACACCGTGCCGGTCCTTCACGCCCGCCATGGTCCAGCGCACGTTCTTTGCATAGTCCCATTGCTCGTCCATGCCGGCGAGCAACTGCGAGAGGTCCTTGTCGGCCGAGACGATCACCGCGCGATGCCCGCCTGCGCGTCCGCGATGGACCGCGGTGCCGATCAGGTCGTCCGCCTCGTAATCGGCGTGCGCGAGCACCGCCAGGCCAAGGGCGCTGCACAACGCCTTGCAATGCGCGAACTGGCGGCGGAGTTCTTCCGGCGCGGATTCGCGGTTGGCCTTGTAGGCCGGGTAGAGCGCGTTGCGGAAGCAACTGTCGAGTGCTTCGTCGAAGGCGATCGCGATGTGGTGCGGGCGCTCGCGTTCGAGCAGCTCAAGGAGGAAGCGCGCAAAACCGTGCACGGCGTTGGTCGGCCAGCCCTCGGTGTCGTGGAATTCGTTCGGCATCGAGTGCCAGGCGCGGAACACGTACATGCTCGCGTCGACGAGGTAGAGCGGTGGCTGCATGGCGGCCGGTGCGTTCATGCGGGGCTCCAGTCGGTGAGCAGTGCTTGCGGATCGGGGCGATCGCGCTCCGGGGCGTCGAGCTTCGGCGTTCCGATGTGGATGAAGCCAGCGACGTGTTCATCTTCGGCAAGGCCGAACACCCGCGCCATGGCTGGATCGTAAGCCGGCCAACCCGTCAGCCATTGCGCGCCGAAGCCCGTCGCCTGCGCCGCCTGCAGCAACGCGAAGCACACGCAGGCCGCGGTGCTGAAGCGTTCGGAGGCGGGGATCTTTTCGTCGGGGCCTTGCTTGGCGACGACGATCAACACGACGGGCGCATGCGCGAATCGGTTGCGATCCTTTTCGATGGCGCCGTCCCCGGCCTGTGGATCGCGCTCGAGCGTGCGCGCGGCGAGGCGTTCGCCCAGCGCATGGCGCGCATCCCCGGCGACGCGAATGAAGCGGAAGGGAACGCGCTTGCCGTGGTCGGGCACGCGCACCGCGGCGCCCAGGATCCGCGCAAACGTGTCTGCGTCAGGGCCTGGTTCCCCCAATTGCTTGGCCGGGACCGACCGCCGTGCGTTCAGGAAATGCAGTTCGTCGGACGGATTGGGGTCAACTGGGGACATGGGTCACAGAACCGGAATTTCGAAGGTGAGTTGACACAACGCGACACTATCCTGCCCCTCAGTGTCGCAATTGGTCACATGGTGTCGCGGTCAGGGAGAGTGACATGGCGGGGCAGGCAACAGGACTGGACACCACGCAGCGGGCCAATCCGGCAGGCGTGCTGGAAGAAATGAAGCGCCTGGCCGTCGAGCAGCTCGGCGGCGTGCCCAGCGCATTGTACGCGCCGGTGGCCGAGGCCCTCGACGATGCCGCCCGCCGCGCGGGCCTGATCCAGATCCGCCGCGGCGACCACATCGCACTGCTGAACCTGCGCCAGCGCAACGCCGGCAACGTGATGCGATTCCGCCAGCTCATCGCGCAGGGGTTCGAGGATTTCCGCGCGCTGCCCAACCGCATGCGCAACGGCCAGGCGCTCGGCCTGGTCGAAGATCGCCACCTCGGTTTCCATTACGCGGGCCAGAAGCTCGCCGAATCCATCGGGCAGCGTTACGTGCGCCAGCTGGAGATGCTCGACCAGCGCCTGGAATCGCTGGCCCACGAACTCGGGGCCAACTCCTCGTCCAACCCGATCGGCGCCACGCGCCTGGCCGGCGCGTTCCTGGCGACCTTCCACGACGCCGACCTGCCCGAGACGCTGCGCCCGCTGCTGTTCCGCCAGTACGAACACGAACTCTCGCGCGTGCTGGGCGACCTGTACGGCCGCATCAACACGCTGCTCGCGGCGGCCGGTTACGGGCTGAAGCAAACCGGGGCGCCGAACACCGCGCCCGCGGCCGAGGGCATCGATTCCATTTCGGCGGTTCCGCACGCCCAGCCTGGCCACGCCCGCCAGGATTCCCCCGATGTCGACGCAATGGAACGCTTCGGAGACCTGCGCGCCATGTTGCATGCCTGGAGAGATGGGTCGTCCCCCGCCCGCACGGGCACGCGCGCCAGCGCGTCGGCGTCCGGCGCCCCGCGTCGCGACCTGCGCTCGGCGGAAGTCATCAGCGTCACCTCCTTGTTGCAACGCGACGGGCCGGAGCCCTATGCGCGTGCGCTCGCGGGCGCCGGTTCGCTGGCCGACGCGATCCGCGACCAACTCACCGAAGGCGCACGGCGCCTCGGCCTGGACCCGGACCAGACCCAGATCGGCGCACAGGAGAACGACGCGATCGACCTGGTCGGCCTGCTGTTCGAATCGCTGTTCCAGACCCACGCGATGCTCGACCGCGCACGCCGTGTCTATGCGCGCCTGGTGCTGCCCTATGTGAAGGTCGCGCTCAGCGACGACGGGCTGTTCGTGCGTCGCGACCATCCGGCACGCCGCCTGTTCGACACGATCACCGAAGCCTGCGAAGGCAACGACGGCGCCACGCCGCAGGATCGCGAACTGCTCGAACGCGCCGCGGGCATCGCGCAGCGCATCGTCGCCGACTACAACGAAGACCTGGAGATCTTCGCGCTGGCCAGCGCGGAACTCGAAGCGCTGCTCGAACAACAACGCAAGCGCGTGGACATGCTCGAAAAGCGCGCGGCCGAAGCCGTGCACGGCAAGGAACGCCTGCTGCAGGCGCGCCTCCAGGCCGGTGCGGCGCTCAACCAGCGCCTGCGCACGCCGCTGACCGAAGCGGTCGCCGAATTCCTCGTCGAACACTGGCAGCACCATCTGCTGCAGACCCTGCTGCGCGAAGGCCGCGAATCGCCGAAGCACGCCGACGTCCTCGCGCTCGCCGATGCGCTGATCGTCGTCGACGGCCTGTCTGCGCAGGCGCGCGGTGGTGTCGTGGCCGATCGCCTGATCGCGCTGCAGCCGGCCATTGTCGAGTGCCTGGTCGCGTGCGGCCACGACGAACACGGCGCGACCGACTGGCTCGCCGGCGTCGTGCGCGCGCTCGCGCAGCCCGACTTGCCGCGCATGGTGCGCAATCTTCCGCCGCCGGTCGTCGCCGACGAGGATTCGGAGCAGGGCGCGCTGCGCGTGGTCGGTGGCCATGCCGGCCTGGACTTCGATCCCGAGGTCGCGCAACGCATGCGGCAGCTGGTGCCCGGCGAATGGCTGCGCCTGCTCGACCAACAGGGCGAACACGTGGCCGCGAAGGTCGCGTGGGCCAGCCCGCTGAGTGGGCGCTTCCTGCTCGTGAACCGCCGCGGCGCGCGCGTGCTCGTCGCTTCGGCCGAACAGCTCGCCGCGCTCGTGGCGGAAGGCCGCCTGGTCGTGGGCACCGAACAGGCCCCCTTCGACGAGGCCATGCGCCAGATGCGCTCGCGCCTCAACCGGGCCGTCGGGCAGAACTGATCCCGCGCAAGGCCGGTGCGTCGCGCTAGGATGCAGCGGCGCACCTGGAACCCGAGGCGGATCGATGACGGTCGAAGTGGGAGTCGCGCGGGAAACCGCGCCCGGCGAACGGCGCGTCGCGCTGACGCCCGAAACCTGCAGGAAACTCGTGAAGCTCGGCGCGAACGTGCGCATCGAGCGCGACGCAGGCGCGTCCGCCGGATTTCCGGATGCTGATTACAGCGAAGCGGGCGCGCAGGTCGTCGACGACGGCCACCTCGCGCTCGGCGGCGCCGATGTCGTGTTGTGCGTGCAGCCGCCCGATGCGGTGCGACTTTCGCAATTGAAGGAAGGCGCGGTGCTCGTCGGTCTGCTGCAACCGCAGGCCGATGCGTCGCGCGGCGCCGAGATCCAGGCGCGCAAATTGCTTGCCTTCCCGCTCGAACGTTTGCCGCGCACCACGCGCGCGCAGGCGATGGACGTGCTGAGTTCGCAGGCCGGCATGGCCGGGTACAAGGCGGTGCTGATCGCCGCGCAGCTCACGCCGCGCTTCTTCCCGATGCTGACCACCGCCGCGGGCACGATCCGCCCCTCGCGCGTGCTGATCGTCGGCGCGGGCGTCGCGGGCTTGCAGGCGGTGGCGACCGCCAAGCGCCTGGGCGCGCAGGTCGAAGGCTTCGACGTGCGGCCGGAGACGCGCGAACAGATCGAATCGCTCGGCGGCAAGTTCCTCGACCTCGGCGTAAGCGCCGCCGGCGAAGGGGGGTACGCACGCCAGCTCACCGACGAAGAACGCGCCGAACAACAACGGCGCCTCGGGGAACATCTGAAGAACATCGACGTCGTCGTGTGCACGGCGGCGGTGCCGGGCCGGCCCGCCCCGAAGATTGTGACGGCCGCGATGGTTGCAGGCATGCGGCCGGGCAGCGTGATCGTGGATCTCGCCGCGGAAACCGGCGGCAACTGCGAACTGACGCAACCAGGCGAAACGATCGACAGCAACGGCGTCGTCGTCGCGGGTCCGTTGAACCTGGCGAGCATGGGGGCATTGCATGCGAGCGAGATGTACGCGCGTAACGCCTACAACTTCGTCGCGCTGTTGTTGAAGGACGGCGCGCTCGCGTTCGATTGGGACGACGAGTTGCTGGCGAAGACGATTTGGCCGGAGCGTTAATCCTTCGGCGGATTCGCGTCCAGCCATGCCTTGCGTTGTTCCGCCGTCATCCCGTGCCATTTGTCCTTCAGCGCGCGGCGCTCTTCCGGCGTCATGGATTGCATGCGTTCGAACAATTCGCGCGCCTGGTCGCGTTGGTCCGGTGAGAGGTGATCCCAGCGGCGCATGCCTTTGTGCGCAGCCGCGCGCTGCTCGGGCGTCATCGTCGTCCAGCGGCGTGCGTGGTCGAGCATGCGTTGCCGCTGGTCGGCATCGGCGTTGTTCCAGCGGTCGCGGATCGGGGCGATCAGGAGATCGCGTTCGGCGGGTGACAGCTGTTCCCACTTCGCGGGCGCAACGGCCGCGGGAGGCTGCTGCGCGAACGCAGGCGCCGCCAGCAGCAGCAGGAGCAGGGCAGGCCAAGGTCGGCGGTGGGTCATCGGCTTACTCCATGGCCATCAGGACGGCGTCGTCGGACGCCAGCCATACGTAGAGATCGGGGTTTTCCTCAAGCGTCGAGGTGATGGCGGCGTCTTCGTTGCCCGTCACCGTGCTGGTCGAAGCCGGTGGCACGGCCGCGACCATCGGCGCGTGCGTCGTCGGCGGGAGCGAACGCAGTTGCATGCCGATCACCAGCGCGCCCACCGTGGCCGCGGCCGCGAGCGGGACGGCCAGCCGCCATTTCGACGCGGGCACCTGCACGCTTTCGCCCCGCAGCGCGGCACGGCGACGCTGCTGCAGTTGCGCGCGCACGCGAGGCGAAAGTTGGTCGAGCGCGTGCGCATGCAATGCACGGATCGCGTCGCCTTGCTTGTCGTCGTGTTCGCCAATGTTCATGCGAATTCCTCCAGTTGCGCCTGCAAGGCTTCGCGGGCGCGGAACAGATGCGTTTTCACCGATCCTTCGCTGCACCTCATCACGCGCGCAGTGGTCGCCACATCGAGTTCTTCGATCACGCGCAGCGTGAACGCTTCGCGCTGGCGGGCGGGCAATGCGCGCACCGCTTTCGCGATGCGGGCATACGCCTCGCGGTTGTCGTGTTTGCGGGAAGGGTCCGACTCCGGGTCGAGCGTCGGCACGCGCTCGCTCCAGTCGATCGGGTCTTCATCGTCGTGCGTCGACTGCGGCCGCAGCCAGCGCAGGCGGAAGCTGCGTCGCCGCTGCGCATCGACGATGCGGCTGCGCAGGACGCTCCAGAACAGCGGCGTCCATTCCCCGGGCGGCTTGTCGGCGTAACCGAGCATCCTGAGCATCGCGTCCTGCACGACGTCGAGCGCGTCTTCGCGATGGCGCAAACCCATTTCGGCGAAACGGAATGCGCGCGCCGAGACGGCATCCAGGAATGCGTCGAGCGTGCGCGGAAGCGGCGCATCGCCCACGGGCGCCTCGACGCCGGTGAAGGCGGTCATCGGATCGTCGGATTCATCGGTCACTCGAAGGAACATAGCAGCCGGTTGGTGGTGGCGGTCCACGGATCCGGCCGGTCGGCCAGGCCCGCACCGCCTGCGGGGGTGGGAACGCGGCTGCGGCCAGGGCGTTGACCGCGCGCGCGCCGGGTTCACCTGTCGTTATGATGGCCCTCACACGAGGACGGGGATGACGGCATGGCGGCGGACGGGTTCGTGGTGCTCTACATCTTCATGCTGGCCGCCATCGCGGGCCACGTGATCATTTCCCGGGTCCCGGTGATCCTCCACACGCCCCTGATGTCGGGCTCGAACTTCATCCACGGCATCGTGCTCATCGGTGCGATGGTGGTCCTCGGCCACGCCGACACCACGCTGGAGAAGGCGATCGGTTTCGTCGCGGTGCTGCTGGGCGCGGGCAACGCGGCGGGCGGTTACGTGGTGACCGAGCGCATGCTCGAGTTGTTCAAGGCGAGCAAGAAGCCGGGGGCCAAGCCGTGATGGCGTCCTGGCAGTTGCTTCTCGCCGCGACCGCCTATCTCGTCGCCGCCACGCTCTTCCTCCTCGGCCTGCAACGCATGGCCTCGCCGGTGACCGCGCGCAGCGGCATCCAGTGGGCCGGCGTGGGCATGGTGGTCGCGACCGTGGCGACGTTCGTGTTGCCGGGGTTGCACAACATGGCGCTGATCGTGATCGCGCTCGTGCTCGGCACCGTGGTTGCGTGGGTGTGGGGCAAACGGGTGGCGATTACCGACATGCCGCAGATGGTGGCCTTGTTCAACGGCATGGGCGGTGGATCGGCGGCGGCGATCGGTGCGGTGGAGCTGTTGCGCCTGACCGGCGGCCCGCGCGATGCAAACGCGACGTCGCTGCATGTCGCGCTTGCGGTTGTCGGTGCGTTGATCGGTGCGGTGTCGCTGACCGGTTCGGTCATCGCGTGGGCGAAGCTCGACGGTCGGATGGACAAGCGTTACACGTTCCCGGGGCAGCAGGCGTTCAACGCGCTGATGTTCGTCGCCGCTGTGCTGCTCGGCGCCTTCGTCGTTTATGCGCTCGCCTTCGATGGCGTGCAGACCTTGCAGGTGACGACGCTTGCGATCATCGCGTTCTTCGCTGCCGCATTGCTCCTCGGCGTCCTGATGACGCTCCCCATCGGCGGCGCGGACATGCCCGTCGTGATCTCGCTCTACAACGCGTTCACCGGCCTGGCCGTCGCGTTCGAAGGTTATGTCCTCGGCAACCAGGCCTTGATCATCGCCGGCACCATGGTTGGCGCGGCCGGCATGTTGCTTACGCGCCTGATGGCGAAGGCCATGAACCGCAAGATCACCAACGTGCTGTTCTCCAACTTCGGCGCGACGGGTGAGGCGCAGGAGATCCACGGCACGCAGAAGCCGATCGAAGCCGGCGATGTCGCGGCGATGATGGCTTACGCAGAGCGCGTTGTGATCGTGCCCGGTTACGGCATGGCCGTCGCGCAGGCGCAGCACAAGATCTGGGAACTCACGCAGCGCCTCATCGCGCGCGGCGTCAAGGTGAAGTTCGCCATCCATCCCGTCGCCGGCCGCATGCCGGGCCACATGAACGTGCTGCTCGCCGAAGCCGGCGTGCCCTACGACCTCATCGCGGACATGGACGACATCAACCCCGAATTCCCCAACACCGACGTCTCGCTGGTCATCGGCGCGAACGATGTCGTCAACCCGGTCGCGAAGACCGACCCCGCCTCGCCGATCTACGGCATGCCGATCCTCGACGTGATCCAGAGCAAGCACACCGTCGTGATCAAGCGCGGCAAGGGCACGGGGTTCGCGGGCATCGAGAATGCGCTGTTCTACGCCGACAACACGCGCATGCTCTACGGCGACGGCGCGGAGATGGCGAGCGCGCTGGTGAGCGAACTCAAGGCGCTGGACGGCGGCGGTCACTGACCCCCGCGAAGGGGATTGCGGCCTGTCGCCCGCGCAGATCCGCGAAGCGATGCCCTTGTTCGGACAGGTGCTCGACCGCGCGTGCGCGTGAGGTCAGCGCGAAGCGATCGCCGCCACGATCAGGCCGAATCCCATCCAGGCCCAGTCGGCGGGTGTGTTCGCCAGATGCGTGAGCGTCCACGCGAGCGACGGCCCGAGCTTGGTCATCGTTTCGCCGAACCCGAGCCCGAGCATCCCCGACAGGTGCGCCGAAACGATGCCCCACTGCGCGATCGCGGTTGCCAACAGGGTGGCGGCGATACCGAAGGCCATGCGCCCCCACCCGCGCGGTGCGCGCCCCAGGCGCAGCAACCACGCCGCGTCGAGCGCCGCGATCACCGCCATCCAGCCGCATTGCGAGGACGTGAACATGGCCGCGGCGACCCACGCCGCCGCAATGCCGGTGCTGCCGACCAGGGCCAGCGCGGCGCCCATCCATGGCGAATGTTGCGTTTCCTGCTGCGCCATCTGGCTCCCCCGCGTGATCGCACAGCATACCGGCCGCGCAGGGCCTAGAATGCACGGCCTTGCGGCGCGCGCCGCACGCCCCCACCTTCTCCGCATGTATTCCCGCAGCAGCGAACCCGTCCGCTTCGAGCGCGATTGCGCCGTCGTCCTCGTGCCGCAAGGTGAAGAAGTCACCTTGCCCGCGGGCAGCATCGGCTACATCACGCAGGCGCTCGGCGGCAGTTACACCGTGTTCGTCGAAGGCAACCTGTTCCGCGTGGCGGGCCGGGATGCCGACGCGATCGGCAAGGAGGCGCCCGAGCCGCTCGAGCTCGCCGCCGGCGCATCCGACGACGAAGTCGAGAAGCTGGTCTGGAAGCAGTTGCGCACGTGCTTCGACCCCGAGATTCCGATCAACATCGTCGACCTGGGCCTGGTCTACGAAGCGAACGTGAAGCCGCGCGAGGATGGTTCGCGGGAAGTCGAGATCCGCATGACGCTCACGGCGCCGGCGTGCGGCATGGGCGACATCCTCGTCGACGACGTGCGCAGCAAGCTGGAAATGATCCCGACGGTCACCGAAGCCGACGTCGAACTGGTGTTCGACCCGCCGTGGAACCGGATGATGATGTCGGAAGCCGCGCGGCTCGAAACGGGGATGCTCTGACCGTCAGAGTTCTTCGAACTTGTTGGCAGCCACGTTCTTGCGCACCTTGTGGATGTCCCACACGCGCCCGTTCATCGCGATGTAGACGCCCGGCGGCAAACATTGCACCGCACCCACCGCGGTGCCCACGTTGAACTCCGCATCCGAGCCGCGGAAACGCGCGGGGCTCAGCGCGCCAGTCAGCACGATGGTGCGATCCGTCAGCGATTCCAGGACTTGCGCGGTCTCGACCATCGTGTCGGTGCCGTGCGTGACCAGCACGTGTTTCGCGGGCTGCGCGGCGATGGTCGCGCGGATCAGCTCGCGATCTTCGGCCGAGATGTGCAGCGAATCCTTGCGGATGATCGGGATCACGTTGAACTGGAACGCGACCCCCAGCTCACGCAGGATGCCGCCGATCTGCGGCTCGCCGATCTGGTAGTCCGACTTGTCGTCGAAGTAGATCTTGTCGATCGTGCCGCCGGTGGTGACGATGCAGAGCTGGTCCATGGGCGGCGATTATAGGTGCCTAGCGCCGCCGGCCGAAGCGCGCCTGCAGCCCCGGCAGCGTGGCGCCGGTGAACACCACGAGCGCGAGCACGATTTCGATCAGCGCCAGTTCCCGGTGGTCGGGCCGCGACCAGCCCACCATCACCCCGTGCGAGAACCACCCGAGCGCGAACAGCCCCGCCCAGAACGCCGGCTTCTGCGCGCCGTTCCAGTTCCACGCCGCGAGAATGAGCGGCGGACCGGCGAACCACGCCACCGCGTGCCAGCCTTCGGGCAGGAACCAGAACACGAACAGCGCGACCAGGCCGAACAGGCCCGCCAGCAATACGCGCGTCGGAAAGCTCATGCCGTGCTCCCGGCGGACAACTTCGCTGCCAGTTCCGCGACGCGCCGCCCCAGGGCGCGCGCGAGTTGCGCTTCCTCGTCGCTTGGGCGCGGATCGTCCTGCATCCCCGCATGGTGGCTCGCGCCGTAGGGCGTGCCGCCGGTGCGCGTGGAATTCAGGCCCGGCTCGGTGTACGGCAAACCGGTGATCACGCAACCGTGGTGCAGCAGCGGCAACATCATCGAGAGCAGCGTGGCTTCCTGTCCCCCATGCAACGTGGCCGTCGAGGTGAATACCGCCGCGGGCTTTCCGACCAGCGTGCCACTTGCCCATTCGGCGCCGAGGCCGTCGATGAAATGCTTCAGGGGCGCGGCCATGATGCCGAAACGCGTGGGACTGCCGAGGATCAATCCGGCGCATTCGTCCAGGTCGCGGCGATCGACGTAGGGCGCGCCCTCGTCCGGTTCCGGCGGCGCGGCGACCTCGGTCACCGGCGCCACGGGCGGCACGCAACGCAGCCGCGCGGCCATGCCGTCGACTTCCTCGACCCCGCGCGCGACCTGTCGCGCAAGCCGCGCGACGGAGCCGCCGCGGCTGTAATACAGCACCAAGACTTCGGGCACGGGGCCACCTCCGTTGCGCAGGATAGCCGAGCGGTGGGGTAGGCTTCCGCCGATGGAGCCCCTGGACACTCTGTATCGCTGGACCGGATACCTGCGCGACCGCCATCGCCTGGGCACGTTCTTCCGTTTCCTCTGGAACCGGTTCATGGGCGACAACCTGTTCCAGGCCGCGGGCGCCTTGTCGTACACCACGGTGTTCGCGCTGGTGCCGTTGTTCGTGGTGGGCTTCGGCGTGTTGTCCGCGTTTCCGGTGTTCGACCTCTGGCGCGATCGCCTGGTCGATTACATCTTCTCGAACTTCGTCCCGAGCTCGGCGCGCGCGGTGGAAGCGTACCTGCGCCAGTTCTCTGCGAACGCAGGCCAGCTCACGGCGGCGGGCATCGTGGCGTTGGTCGTCTCGCTGCTGATCACGTTGAACAGCGTGGAGATGACGTTCAACCAGATCTGGCGCGTGCCCACGGCCAGGCCGAAGTTCGCGCGCTTCCTCGTCTACTGGACGGTGTTCACGCTCGGTGCGCTGGTGGCGGCGACGAGCCTGGCGTTGTCCTCGCGCTTCTTCGCGATGGCGATGTTCGAGACGCAAGCCGGGCAATGGCTCGAACAACTGATCGTGCGCCTCACGCCGTTCGTCATCGAACTGCTGGCCTTCGCCGCGGTGTTCAAGGTGGTGCCGCATCGCACGGTGCTGTGGCGGCATGCGTTCGCTGGCGCGCTGCTCGCGGCGGTGTTGTTCGAAGGCGTGAAGTTGTGGCTCGGCGTGTTCATCGGCAACTTCAGCAGCTACGGCAAGGTGTACGGCACGCTCGCGTTCCTGCCGATCTTCCTGGTGTGGATCTACCTGGGGTGGACGTCGATCCTGCTGGGCGCTTCGTTCGCCGCGTCGATGTCGTCGTTCCGCTACCAGCCGGCGTCGATGCGGCTGCCGGTCGGGTACGAGATGTACGGCCTGCTGCGCATGCTCGGCCGTTTCCACGAATCGCGCGCGTTGGGCAAGGGCCTGCACAGCCAGGACATCCAGCTGCTCGAACCGGTGCTCACCGATTCGATGGTGCAGGAAATGCTGGGCCAGCTGTGTCAGATCGGCCTGCTCAGTCGCGCCGAAAGCGGCGAGTGGTTGCTCGCACGCGACCTCGACGATCTCACCCTCGGCGAACTTTACGAGGCCTGCCAGCTGCGGATTCCCGTGGCCGAAGCGCATGTTCCGATGCGCGAGGATGCGTTGGGCCAGCGCGCGTACCATACGCTCGACGAGCTGCGGCTCCCGCTGCGCGACCTGTTGAAAAAGAAGGTGTCCTCGATTTATGACTCCCCGAATTGAATATGTGGCGATCGCCGTCGCGATCGCGATGCTCGCGGCATGCAAGCAGCCCTCTGCGCCTGCGAATGACACCGCGAAGCCCGCGACCGCCGCGGCACCGACGACCGCCGCTGCGCCCGCGTCCGCGCAAGTGCGCGCGACGAAAGACGTGCCGACGCTGACCATCGCCACCGTCGACGGCAAGCAGTTCGACCTGTCGGCGCATCGCGGCAAGTGGGTCGTCGTGAATTTCTGGGCGACGTGGTGCGGCCCGTGCCTGAAGGAAATGCCCGCGCTCTCCGCGCTCGACACGATGCGCGAATACATCGAAGTCGTCGGCCTGGCGTACGAAGACACCACGCCGGCGCAAATGCAGGCGTTCCTGGAGAAGCACCCGGTGTCTTATCCGATCGCGCTGGTCGATGTGTACAACCCGCCGAAGGATTTCGAAACGCCCGCCGGTTTGCCGATGACCTATCTCATCGCGCCCGACGGCAAGGTCGCCAGGCGTTTCATCGGCCCGGTCGAACCGCACGACATCGAGGCGGCGATCGTCGCCAACGGCGGTCCGCAGCCGCCGAAGGGCGCGTGAGATGACCGCCGCGCGCTTCTTCGTCGAAGGGCGCGTACAGGGCGTGTTCTTCCGTGCCTCGGCGCGGGAACAGGCGCAATCGCTCGGCCTGCGCGGTTACGCGCGCAACCTGCACGACGGCCGCGTGGAAGTCCTCGCGGTCGGCGACGTGCAGGCGCTCGAACGGATGGAACAGTGGTTGAAGCACGGGCCGCCGGCGGCGCACGTCGAACGCCTGGAACGCATCGAGGCGGACGAAGGCGAAGCGGGCCCGGAGTTCGATACGGCCTGAGCCGTCAGACGTCGATCGACTTGATCGGCGCCACGACCGTGAAGCGTTCCTTCTTCGGCTTGTCGGACAAAGGGTCCAGCACCAAGTCCGGCTCGGGAAGATGCGTGTCGGGCAAGCGATCCAGCAGATCGCGGATCAGGGTGAGCCGACCGCGCCGCTGGTCGTTGAAATCCACGAGCGTCCACGGCGCGTGTTCGGTGTGCGTGGCACGCAGCATGTCTTCGCGCGCCTTGCTGTACTGGTCGTAACGCGTGCGCGCTTCGAGGTCGATCGGCGAAAGCTTCCAGCGCTTGAGCGGATCGGCACCACGTTCGGCGAAACGCCCTTCCTGTTGCGCCTGGTCGCACGACAGCCAGTACTTGAACAGCAGGATGCCGTCGTCGACCAGGAGTTTCTCGAACGCCGGTGCCTGTTCGAGGAATGCGTTCACCTGCGCGGGTTCGGCGAACCCCATGACCCGTTCCACGCCGGCGCGGTTGTACCAGCTGCGATCGAACAGCACGATTTCGCCGGCGGTGGGCAGATGGGGCACGTAATGCGCGAAGTACCAAGCGCCCTGTTCGGCTTCGCTCGGCTTTCCGAGCGCGACGACACGGCATTGGCGCGGGTTCATGTGTTCGCGGATCGTGTCGATCGCGCCGCCCTTGCCGGCGGTGTCGCGGCCTTCGAACAACACGACGATGCGCTGGCCCGTCTCGCGTGCCCAGCGGGCCATCGAGACGAGCTCCACCTGCATGGGCGCAAGCGCCGCCTTGTATTCCTTTTTCTTGATCTGCTTCACTTCGCGGCTGCCTTGCGGCGGCGCGGCGCCGGTTGGTTCGCGAGGCCGCGCGCGATTTCGAGCAATGCGCCCTGTTGCCGCGTGGACATCGCGCGATACGCGGCGAGCAGGTCGTGTTCGCCCTGCGTGCGCGAAGGATCCAGCGTGCTCGCCAACTCCGCGAGCAACGCGCCGACAGGAACGCCGAGCGTGCGGGCGAGGGCGTCGAGTTGATCCTTGCCCGGCATCTTTTCGCCGCGCAGCCACGCCGACACGGTGTTGACGCCCGCGCGCGGGATCGCGGTGGCAAGGTCCGTCGCGCTCATGCCGCGCGCTTTCACGAGCAACCGCAGGGTCGTTGCGAGCGGCATCGTGTTCACTCCTTGAGGCGGGGACGCAAGGTGGCGAGGTTGCAGGGGCGCGTGCGCGCATCCAGTTGCGCACGCACGATCTTTTCCCACGCCGTGCGGCAGGCGGACGTCGAACCGGGCAGCGCGAACAGGAACGTGCCGTTCGCCATGCCCGCGAACGCGCGCGACTGCAACGACGACGTGCCGATCTCCGCGATGCTCACCGCGCGGAACATTTCGCCGAAGCCGGGCATCTGCTTGTCGAGCAGGGGCAGCAGGGCCTCGGGTGTCGAATCACGGCCGGTGAAGCCGGTGCCGCCGGTGACGAGGATGCCGTCGACGGTGGCGTCGGCGATCCACTTCGACACGATCGCGCGGAGCTTGTACCGGTCATCGGGGAGCAGTGCGCGATCGGCGCAACGATGGCCTTCGTCCGTCAACGCCTGGACAAGGTAGTCGCCCGACGTGTCGTTCTCCGGCGTGCGCGAGTCGGAGACCGTGAGCACGCACAGGGCGAGGGGAACGAAGTCTGCAGGCTGCTTCATACGCGCAATGAATACCACTGCGTGTCGTCTTCATGCCAGCCTGCGGCGCGATAGAGCGCGCGGGCGGGCGCATTGTCCGTCGTGGTTTCGAGCATCAGGCCCGCGGCGCCCTGTTCGCGCGCGAATGACGCCGCGGCATCGAGGAGGGCGCGCGCGACGCCGTGGCGGCGTGCACTTTCGGCAACGAACAGATCGTTGAGCAACCACGTCCGCGCGGTGCGCACCGAGGAGAAGATCGGATACAGCTGCGTAAAGCCGACGACCACGCCGTCGCGTTGCGCGAGCAGCACCACCGATTCGTCGCGCGACATGCGTTCGAGCAGATAATCGCGTGCGCGCTGCAGATCGCCCGGCTGCGCATAGAACCGTCGATACGCGTCGAACAGCGGCGCGATCGCATGCAGGTCATCCAGGGTCGCGCGGCGGAGCAGGGTGTCGGTCATCGCATGCTCCATGACATCAGGCATTGTCCGTGAGACGCGCGAGTTCGTCGGCCTGGTGTTCGCTTTGCAGGCGTTCCACCAGCGGATCCAGGTAGCCTTCGAGCACGTGCGGGAGGTCGTACAGCGTCAGGCCTTCCACGCGATGGTCGGTGATGCGGCCCTGCGGGAAGTTGTAGGTGCGGATCCGCTGGCTGCGGTCGCCGCTGCCGACCTGCAGTTTGCGATCCTGCGCCTGCGCGGCTTCGCGGCGCGCACTGTCCGCTTCCACGAGCATCGCCTTCAGGCGCTTCATCGCCTTGTCGCGGTTGGCGTGTTGCGAGCGTTCGGTCTGCGATTCGACGACGATGCCACTCGGCACGTGCGTGATGCGGATCGCCGACTCGGTCTTGTTGACGTGCTGGCCGCCCGCGCCGGAGGAGCGGAAGGTGTCGACCTTCAGGTCGGCGGGATTCACTTCGATCGGCACGCCCGGCGCTTCTTCGGCGATGATCGCGACCGTCGCGGCCGAGGTGTGGATGCGTCCCTGCGATTCGGTTTCCGGCACGCGTTGCACGCGATGCGTACCCGATTCGAACTTCAGCTTCGAATACGCACCGCGGCCTTCGATGCGCGCGACGATTTCGCGGAAGCCGCCGTGTTCGCCGGGATTGGCCGATTCGACTTCCACGCGCCAGCCCTGTCGTTCGGCGAAGCGCGCGTACATGCGATACAGATCGCCGGCGAAGATCGCCGCTTCGTCGCCGCCGGTGCCGGCGCGCACCTCGAGATAGAGGTTGCCTTCGTCGCGCGCGTCCTTCGGGACGAGTTGGGCGAGCAATGCGACGTCGAGTTGCGCCAGGCGCTGCGTGGCGGCGGCGATTTCCTCTTCGGCAAGTTCGCGCATTTCCGGATCGCCGCGCATCGCTTCGGCGTTCGCGAGGTCGCGACGCGCGCGGGCTTCGGCCGCGAGCGCGGTGGCGACGGGTTCGAGTTGCGAGAATTCCCGCGACAGATCGCGGAAGCGCTCGGCGTCGGAAATCGTGCCCGGATCGGCCAGCAGGCGTTCGACTTCCTCGCGTCGCTCGATCAGGGCTTCGAGTTTGCGGCGCAGGCTGGGGATCATGCGTCGCCGTCGCCGTCGACGGTTTCGTCGCCTTCCCGCAGCGGCGGGAAGAGCTTGTCGGCGGCGCGCGCGAGTTCGGCATCCCCGCTCAATGCGGCTTCGCGCAGGGCGGCGGTCGGCGCATGCAGCAGGCGATTCACGAGCGTGTGTGCGAGCAGATCGAGCACTTCCTGCGGATCCCGGCCGGCGGCGAGCTGCGCGCGTGCCTTGTCGAGCGCTTCGGCGCGCGAGCGTTCGCCGTGCGCGCGCAACCGTTTGAGCGGTGCGTGGCGCGTGCTCGCCTGCAGCGCTTCGACGTAGCGCGCGGTTTGCAGGTCCACGATTGCTTCGGCTTCGCGCGCGGCTTCACGGCGGCTGCGGCGGTTGTCTTCGATGGCGCGTTCGAGATCGTCGACGGTGTAGAGGAAGACATCGTCGAGCGTCGCGACGGCCGGATCGATGTCGCGCGGCACGGCGAGATCGAGCAACAGCATCGGGCGGTGCTTGCGTTGCGCGAGCGCGGCGGCGACCTGCGCGCGCGTGACGATCGGTTCGCGGCTCGCGGTTGCGGACAACACGATGTCGGCTTCGGACAGATGGCGCTCGATTTCGCCCAGCGGCAGTGCGACGCCGCCATGGCGCGTGGCGAGTTCCTGCGCATGGGCGAGCGTGCGGTTGGCGACGAGCAGGCGTTTGGCCTTGCCCTCGACCAGATGCCGCGCGGCGAGTTCGATGGTTTCGCCGGCGCCGATCAGCAGCACGGTGGAATCCGACAGCCGCGCGAAGGATTCCTGCGCCAGCCGCACGGCCGCCGATGCGACGGACACGGGATTGGCGCCGATGCGCGTGTCGGTTCGTGCGCGCTTGGCGGTGGTGAAGGCATGCTGGAACAGCCGGTCCAGGTGCGATCCCAAGGTGCCGGCGGCGCGCGCCGACGCCCAGGCTTCCTTCACCTGGCCGAGGATCTGCGGTTCGCCGAGTACGAGCGAGTCCAATCCCGTCGCCACGCGAAACAAATGGCGAACTGCGTCCGCGTCCTGGTGTCTGTACAGGTAGGCGTGCAGGTCGCCGGCGTCGGGATGGGCGGCCAGCCAGTCGGCCAGCGCATCGCCCCGGTCGTCGGCCAGTGCGTACAACTCGGTGCGGTTGCAGGTCGACAGGAGTGCGACCTCGCGCACCGCCGGCATCGCGCGCAATTGCGCGAGCGCGCGCGGCATCGCGTCGGCACCGAACGCAACGCGTTCGCGCAAGCCGACGGGTGCGGTCTGGTGGTTGATGCCAAGGACGATCAAGCTGCTCATGAGGTCGTTCGGTCGCGTGCGCTAAGCTCCCGATGGCCGCACATTCTACCGGGGGCGCGCCCCCGGTCGCCCCCCGCCCCCGGAACACGCCATGCCGCAATCCCGCACCGCGTTCACCTTCTTCTTGTTGCTTGGTGCGGGGCTGGCGGCCGGATGCACCGTCGCCGGGCCGCGCGACACGCCCGTGGCACGGACGCCGGTGCAGGCCGCGCGTTCGCCGATCGAAGGGACGATGGCCGGCGAATTCGCCCTCCAGGCAGGCCAGCTCGACCAGGCCGCGGGGTATTACCTCGAGGCGGCACGGGCCACCGACGACGCCGGCCTGGCCGAACGCGCCACCCGCATCGCGCTGCTGGCGAACAACGACAGGCAGGCGGCCGAGGGCCTGGCGCTATGGAAGCAACGCGCGCCCGGCTCGCTGGCCGCGCATGCGGCCGAAGCGACGCTCGCCCTGCGCCGCAACGATGCACGCCTGGCCAAGCAGGAACTGCGCGTGCTGCTCACCGACAAGGGCGACATCGGCTGGCGCCACGCGCTGGCCGCGCTCGGTTCGGGGGGCAAGGACCCGAAGCTCGCCGGCAAGCTGCTCGCCGAATTCGTCGACGACCAGGTCATTCCGAACAAGCTGCAGGCCTGGCTCGCCTTCGGCGGCCTGGCCATGCGGCTGGAACAACCGGCGCTCGCCGAGCGCATCATCGACCGGGTCGTCGCGCAATTCCCGAACGAGCCCCGCGTCGCGCTGTTGCGCGCCAGCCAGTTGCGCGAGTCGGGGAAGACCGTCGAGGCGCGGCAGGTGCTCGCCGGCATCGCGCAGTCGGCGTATGCCGACGAAGAAATGCGCATGTCCATCGCCGCCGAATACGATTCGATGGGCGATTCGGCGCAGGCCGCCGACGTGCTCGCGCGCGGGCCGCAGGACGATCGCACCTACGGTTTGCGGGCCGCGTTGCTCTCCCGTGCCGGCGACGACGCGGCACTGGGCAAGCTCTACGACGAACTGAAGACAGAATCGTCGAAGCCCGATCCGGACCGTCGCCTGTTGCTCGGGCAAGTCGCCGAAATGCTCAAGCGCCATCCCGAGGCGCTTCAGTGGTACCGCAGCGTGCCCGGTGGCGAAGCGCGCTGGACCGCGCGCCTGCGCGAAGCCAACGTGTTGCATGAACTCGAGCGCGGCCCGGAAGCGTACACGGCGCTGCGCGGCCTGCAGGGCGATGCGACCGTCGACGAAGACACGCGCCGCGATGCCTACCTGCTGGAGGCCGAATTGCGCGGCAAGGACGCGCAGGCCACGGAAGAGCTCGACGTGTATGCGCGCGGCCTGGCTGCGTATCCGGATGATTCGGCGATCCTCTATTCGCGCGCGCTGACGTGGGAACGCCGCGACGACATCCCGCGCGCGGAGGCCGATTTCCGCCGCATCCTGGTGGCCGAACCCGACAACGTCACCGCACTCAATGCGCTCGGCTACACGCTCGCCGATCGCACGACGCGCTTCGCCGAAGCACTCGAACTGATCGATCGCGCGCGCGCCTCGGAACCCGACAGCGCCGCGATCATCGACAGTTACGGTTGGGTCCTCTATCGCCTGGGCCGCAAGGATGAGGCGTTGGTCGAACTGCGCCGCGCCTTCTCGATGCAGAAGGATCCGGAAATCGCATCGCACCTCGGCGAGGTGTTGTGGATGCTCGGCCAGAAAGACGAGGCGCGGCGTTATTTCGACGAGGCCAGGAAGCTCGATCCGGAAAACCGCTCGCTCAAGCGCGCGCTGCAGACGACGGGGGCATGACGATGCGGGTGGCGTGGATCGCGATGATCGCCATCGCGCTGTCGGCGTGTGCGACGACGCGTTCGAATGCGCCTGCGATGGTTTCGGTCGAGCAACCGGCGGCGTACCAGGCGACGCGCGAAGCGCAGCTTGCGTCTTTGGGCGATTGGTCGATGTCGGGCCGGATCGCGCTGTCGAACGGCAAGGACGGCGGCAGCGGGCGCATCGAATGGAAGCAGGCCGGCGCGCGTTTCGAAGTCGCGCTCGCCGCGCCCGTGACGCGACAAAGCTGGCGCGTGACCGGCGGCGAAGGGCAGGCGGTGCTCGAAGGCCTGGAAGGTGGTCCGCACAGGGGTGCGAATGCGCACGATCTCATCCTCGACGCGACGCGCTGGGACATCCCGGTCGACGCGCTCGCCGGGTGGGTTCGCGGCGTTCCGGGTCCCGGCGCGCAGGTCGATTACGGCGCCGATGGCCGCCTCGCGGGCCTGGCGCAGGACGGTTGGACCGTGGCGTACACGGCATGGGCGCCGACCCGGTCCGATCCATCGCTCGCAATGCCCGCCCGCCTCGAGGCCACGAAAGGCCAGGCGCGGGTGCGCCTGGCCATCGATGAGTGGACCTTCGAGCCCACCCCATGAGCTGGTCGGCCTGGCCGGCACCCGCCAAGCTCAACCTGTTCCTGCGCATCACCGGCCGGCGGGCGGATGGTTACCACACGCTGCAAACGGTCTTCCGTCTCCTAGATTGGGGAGACACGGTGCGGCTGCGGCTGCGCGAGGACGCCGAAATCCGGCGCATCGGCGACTCGGCTGCGGGCGTCGCGGAGGACGACGACCTGATGGTTCGTGCCGCGAAATTGCTGCAAATTACGTCTAAAACGCGGCTTGGCGCCGATATCGCCGTCGAAAAGCGTATTCCAGCGGGTGGCGGATTCGGCGGCGGCTCGTCGGATGCGGCGACCGTCCTGCTTGCCCTCGACCAACTGTGGGGCACGCGGCTCGGCGTCGATCGACTGGCGCAAATCGGGCTGGAACTCGGCGCGGACGTTCCCGTATTCGTGCGCGGGGACAATGCGTGGGCCGAAGGCGTGGGGGAAATCCTCACGCCGATCGACCTGCCGCCGGCCTGGTACGTGCTCGCCGACCCCGGCGTACACGTGCCCACCGCCGCCTTGTTCCAAATCCCTGAATTGACGCGCGATTCCCCGCCCGCGACAATGCGCGACTTCGTTTCGGAAGCGGTGCTCGGCAATGCGTTCGAGCCGGTGCTGCGCCGCCGCGAACGGGCCGTCGAGGCCGCGTTCGCTGCATTGGCGCAGGTCGGCACGCCACGCCTGACGGGCACGGGCAGCGGTTGTTTCGTCGAATTCGCCACGCGCGAATCCGCCGGATCGGCTCTCGCCCGCGTGCATCGGGATGCGCCGTCGTTGCGGGCCTGGCTGGCCGCAGGCGTGCGTTCGTCGCCCTTGCGCGAAGCGCTCGTTCGGAGCTGAAGGGGCGTCGCCAAGTGGCCTAAGGCACCGGGTTTTGATCCCGGCACTCGCAGGTTCGAATCCTGCCGCCCCTGCCACCCATTCGTGTCCCACCGCAACGGTCAGAGCGCAGCGGAGCAAACATGCAAGACAATCTGCTGGTGTTTACCGGCAACGCCAACCGCCCGCTCGCGCAGGCAGTGTGCAAGGAGCTTGGCGTGCGCATGGGCAAGGCGCTCGTGAGCAAGTTCTCTGACGGCGAAGTGCAAGTCGAGATCGAGGAGAACGTGCGCCGGCAGGAGGTGTTCGTCATCCAGCCGACGAGCGCGCCGAGCGCGGAAAACCTGGTGGAGCTGCTGGTCCTGATCGATGCGCTCAAGCGCGCATCGGTGTCCAGCGTCACCGCGGTGGTGCCGTACTTCGGTTACGCGCGGCAGGACCGCCGCCCGCGTTCGGCCCGCGTGCCGATCACGGCGAAGGTCGCCGCGAAGATGTTCAGTGCGGTGGGGACGGATCGCGTGTTGACCGTCGACCTGCACGCCGACCAGATCCAGGGCTTCTTCGATCTGCCGGTGGACAACGTGTATGCCTCGCCGCTGCTGCTCGCCGACATCTGGCGCGCGCACGGCACGGACAATTTGATCGTGGTTTCGCCGGACGTCGGCGGCGTGGTGCGCGCGCGCGCAATTGCCAAGCGCCTGGACGACGCGGACCTGGCGATCATCGACAAGCGCCGTCCGCGCGCCAACGTGGCCACGGTGATGAACATCATCGGCGACGTGAGCGGCAAGATCTGCGTGCTCGTCGACGACATCGTGGATACCGCCGGCACCCTGTGCGCAGCGGCCGCGGCGTTGAAGGCGCAGGGCGCGACCAAGGTGGTCGCGTACTGCACGCATCCCGTGCTGTCGGGCGCGGCGATCGACAATTTGAACAAATCGCAGCTGGACGAACTGGTGGTCACCGACACCATCCCGCTCAGCGAAAACGCGAAGGCCTGTGGCCGGATCCGCCAGCTCAGCGTCGCCGAGCTGCTCGCGGAAACCATCCGCCGCATCGCCTTCGGAGAATCCGTCAGTTCGCTCTACGTGGACTGACATCCCTGGCGCCACCTGGTCGCGGGTGGCGCTTTCATCGCAACGAAGTGAGTTGAACATCATGGCTATCGAACACAAGATCACGGCGACTGGCCGCAAGGACGAAGGCAAGGGTGCGAGCCGCCGCCTCCGTCGTGCAGCGCAGATCCCGGCCATCGTCTACGGCGGCACCGCTACCCCGCAGAGCATCCAGCTGGAACACGAGAAGATCTGGCTTGCCAGCCAGAACGAGTGGTTCTACTCGTCGATCCTCACCCTCGACCTCGACGGCAAGGCGCAGAAGGTCCTGCTGCGCGACATGCAGCGCCATCCGTACAAGCAGATCATCATGCACATGGATTTCCAGCGCGTTGATGAGAACCAGGCGATCCGCGTCGCGGTGCCGCTGCACTTCCTCAACGAAGACAAGTCGCCGGCCGGCAAGGCCGCGGACGTCGTCGTCACGCACGAGCTCAACGAAGTCGAAATCAGCTGCCTGCCGAAGGACCTGCCGGAGTTCATCGAAATCGACCTGGCCTCGCTGGCCGTCGGCGACATCGTCCACCTGTCCGAGATCAAGCTGCCCAACGGCGTCGAGATCCCCGAGCTGAAGCTGGGCAAGGAACACGACGTGGCCATCGTCATCGCCAAGCACGGCAAGGAAGAAGTGGAAGAGCCGGTCGAAGCGCCGGTCGCCGCCGAAGTGCCGGCTGCGAAGGTCGCCAAGAAGGACGACGAGAAGAAGTAAGTCTTGTCGGGCTTGCGCCTCATCGTCGGGCTGGGAAACCCCGGTCCCGAACACACCCGGACCCGGCACAACGCCGGGTTCTGGTTTGTGGACGGGCTCGCCGAGCGGCTGGGTGCGCGCTTCGGCCTGGAATCAAAGCTCTTCGGCGAGACCGCGAAAGTCGACATCGGCGGCCGCCAGGTGTGGCTGCTGAAACCGGCGACGTACATGAACCTCAGCGGCAAGTCGGTCATGGCCGCCTTGCGCTACTGGAAGATCGAGCCCGAAGAAGCGCTCCTGGCGCACGACGAGCTCGACCTGCCGCCCGGCGTCGCGCGCCTGAAGTTCGACGGCGGCCACGGCGGCCAGAACGGCCTGCGCGACACCATGAAACTGCTGGGCCACGGCAAGTTCCACCGCCTGCGCATCGGCATCGGCCATCCCGGCCACAAGGACAAAGTCACCCCGTGGGTGCTGGGCAAGCCCGGCCGCGACGACGAGGCCGCGATCCTGCGCGCGCTCGACGATGCGGCCGACGTGCTGCCGCTCGCCGTCGCGGGGGACATCAACGAGGCGACCAAACGCCTCAACACCGGCCCAGCCAACCGCTGACCGGCACGGAGACACCATGGGCATCAAATGCGGAATCGTTGGTTTGCCGAACGTCGGCAAGTCGACCCTGTTCAACGCGCTGACCAAGGCGGGCATCGCCGCGGCGAACTTCCCCTTCTGCACGATCGAACCGAACGTGGGCATCGTGCCCGTGCCCGATCCGCGCCTCAACGCGCTGTCGGACATCGTCAAGCCGCAGAAGGTGATCCCGACGGCGGTCGAATTCGTGGACATCGCGGGCCTGGTGGCCGGCGCGGCCAGCGGGGAAGGCCTGGGCAACAAGTTCCTGGCGCATATCCGCGAAGTCGACGCGATCACGCACGTGGTGCGCTGCTTCGAGCACGGGGACATCATCCACGTGACCGGCAAGGTCAACCCGATCTCCGACATCGAGACCATCGACACCGAGCTGGCGCTGGCCGACCTGGATTCCGTCGAAAAGGCCCTGCAGCGCGCCGAGCGCTCGGCCCGGACGGGCGACAAGGACGCCAAGGTCCGCGCAGAAGTCCTGGGCCGCGTGCGCGCCGGCCTGGATGCCGGCAAGCCGGCCCGCGCGCTGGGCCTGTCGGACGAGGACAAGGCGCAGGTCCGCGACCTGTTCCTGCTGACCCTCAAGCCCGTGATGTACGTGGCCAACGTGCTGGAAGACGGGTTCGAGAACAACCCGCACCTGGACGCCGTCCGCGCCCGCGCGGCGGGCGAGGGCGCCGAGGTGGTGCCGGTCTCGGCGGCCATCGAGGAAGAGCTGAGCCAGCTGGACGACGAAGACCGCGACACCTTCCTGCACGACCTGGGCCTCGACGAGCCGGGCCTGAACCGCGTCATTCGCGCTGCCTACAAGCTCCTGGGCCTGCAGACCTACTTCACCGCGGGCGTGAAGGAAGTCCGCGCGTGGACTGTTCGGGGTGGTTCGACCGCGCCGCAAGCGGCCGCCGTGATCCACACGGATTTCGAAAAGGGCTTCATTCGCGCCGAAACGATCGCCTACGACGACTACATCAAGTACCGGGGCGAGTCGGGTGCCCGCGACGCCGGCCGCCTGCGCCTGGAAGGCAAGGAATACCGGGTGCAGGAAGGCGACGTGCTGCATTTCCGCTTCAACGTCTGACCCGCAGCCACATTGGCTGCGACCAAGCGTTGACTTCGCGCCGCATGCACGCCAGAATTTCGGGCTCTTTTGGAGGGATACCCAAGCGGCCAACGGGGGCAGACTGTAAATCTGCTGGCTTACGCCTTCGGTGGTTCGAATCCACCTCCCTCCACCAAGAACGTTTCAACCAGCGGCTTTACCAGCCGATGGCGCAAGACCCAAGCAGGTTCGTTTTCCGGCGCGGGAGTAGTTCAACGGTAGAACCTCAGCCTTCCAAGCTGATGGTGCGGGTTCGATTCCCGTCTCCCGCTCCATTGAACGCCGCGACGAAAAACCTGCTGCAAAACGCCGCGCTCACGTAGCTCAGTCGGTAGAGCACCTCCTTGGTAAGGAGGAGGTCGAAGGTTCGATTCCTTTCGTGAGCACCACCGCTGCAAACGCAACATCCGACTACGTTCGCCCACCGATTTCCACCGAGACAGAGCCATGGCCAAGGGTAAGTTCGAGCGCACCAAGCCCCACGTGAACGTGGGCACGATCGGTCACGTTGACCACGGCAAGACGACGCTGACGGCGGCGCTGACGAAGGTGGGCGCGGAACGTTTCGGCGGCGAGTTCAAGGCCTACGACGCGATCGACGCGGCGCCGGAAGAGAAGGCGCGCGGCATCACGATTTCGACGGCGCACGTGGAATACGAATCGGCCAACCGCCATTACGCGCACGTGGAT
>NZ_JBFULX010000008.1:0-17197 GCF_054049695.1 Lysobacter sp. P5_C4
GGCCGCGAACGAACGGGCCCGGCTTAGGGGCCCGCGTGTCTTACCAGCGGTAGTGCGCGAACGCCTTGTTCGCATCCGCCATGCGGTGCGTTTCTTCGCGCTTCTTGATCGCGCCGCCACGGTTTTCCGAGGCGTCCAGCAACTCGCCGGCGAGCTTGCGCGGCATGCTGTTCTCGCCGCGCTTGCGCGCCGATTCGATCAGCCAGCGCATCGCGAGCGCCATGCGACGCGAGGAGCGCACTTCGACCGGCACCTGGTACGTGGCACCGCCGACGCGGCGCGACTTCACTTCGACCGACGGCGACACATTGCCGAGGGCCTTTTCGACGAGCTCGAGCGCATTGGCGTTCTTTTCGCCGATGACGTCCATGGCGCCGTACACGATCTTTTCAGCGACCGACTTCTTGCCGCTCTGCATGACCATGTTGATGAAACGCGCGATCGTCTCGCTGCCGTGTTTCGGATCGGCGAGGACGGTGCGCTGCGGAGTGGAACCTTTACGCGACATGTTCGATGACCCCTAGATCAGGACTTCGGGCGCTTGGCGCCGTACTTGGAACGACCCTGGCGACGCTTGGCGACGCCGGCGGCGTCGAGCGAGCCGCGCACGGTGTGATAACGCACGCCCGGCAGGTCCTTGACGCGGCCGCCGCGGATGAGCACGACCGAGTGTTCCTGCAGGTTGTGGCCTTCGCCGCCGATGTACGAGATGACCTCGTAGCCGTTGGTGAGGCGCACCTTCGCGACCTTGCGAAGCGCCGAGTTCGGCTTCTTCGGGGTGGTCGTGTAGACGCGCGTGCAGACGCCGCGGCGCTGCGGGCAATTCGCCAGTGCAGGCGACGTGCTCTTGTAGGTTTCCGGGCTGCGCGCCTTACGCACCAGCTGGTTGATCGTTGCCATTTCGGGACTCTGTTTTTGGACCGAGATCGGGACCGAGGTCCTGCGTGAATAACGATGCAGGCCACGTCGGGCCTGCATAGACGGAAAAGTATAGCCCGCGCCGACGAAAACCGTCAACGCGAGCCGACTTTGCGGAGGCAATGGGCGACCCGCCTCGGGGCCGCCCGGCCTTCGATGATTCCCGCCCATCCTGGGCCGAAGACGAGGCGCTCCCTGCGCCTCATTTCGTGGTCTGGGGCGGCCTTCAGGCCGCCACTTGGCGTGGTTTAGCTGGCGCTGCTGTCCTCGCCGGCGTCGGTTTCGACCGCTTCGACCACCGGTGCCGGTGCCGGCTCCACCATCGTGCCCGACAGCGCTTCCAGCTCCGACTCGGTCAGGCCCGAGGCATTGCGGCGGCGCGCGGTGTGGTAGGCCAGGCCCGTGCCCGCCGGGATCAGGCGGCCCACGATCACGTTCTCCTTGAGGCCGCGCAGCCCGTCGCGCGTGCCGCGAACGGCCGCCTCGGTGAGCACGCGGGTGGTCTCCTGGAAGGAGGCCGCCGAGATGAAGGACTCGGTCGCCAGCGACGCCTTCGTGATGCCGAGCAGCACCGGGTCGTATTTCGCGGGGATCTCGTTCTTCGACACGGCGATGGCGTTGGTCTCGACCATGCGCTGGCGCTCGATCTGCTCACCGTGCAGGTACTTGGTGTCGCCCGCATCCAGCACTTCGACCTTGCGCAGCATCTGGCGAACGATCACCTCGATGTGCTTGTCGTTGATCTTCACGCCCTGCAGGCGATAGACGTCCTGGATTTCCTTGGTGAGATAAACCGCCAGCGGCTCCACGCCGAGCAGGCGCAGGATGTCCTGCGGGCTCGGTTCGCCGTCCACGACCGTCTCGCCCTTCTCCACGTGTTCGCCTTCGAACACGATGATCTGGCGGTACTTCGGGATCAGCTCTTCGTGCTCGCTGCCGTCGGCCTGCTTGATGATCAGGCGCTGCTTGCCCTTGGTGTCCTTGCCGAAGCTGACGATGCCCGAGACTTCGGCGAGGATCGCCGGGTCCTTCGGCTTGCGCGCTTCGAACAAGTCGGCCACGCGCGGCAGACCACCGGTGATGTCGCGCGTCTTCGACGCTTCCTGCGGGATCTTCGCGACGACGTCGCCGACGCCCACGGTGGCACCGTCCTGGAGGTTCACGATCGAGCGCGGCGGCAGCAGGTACTGCGCCGGCAGGTCGGTCCCCGGGATGGACAGGTCCTTGCCGTTCTTGTCGACGATGCGGACGATCGGGCGCAGGTCCTTCGCCTGCGTACCGCGACGCTTCGGATCGGTGATCTCGCGCGAAGCAAGGCCGGTCAGTTCGTCGGTCTTCTCGATGACGGTGACGCCGTCGATGAAGTCGATCAGGCGCATGACGCCCGCCACTTCCGACACGATCGGGTGGTTATGCGGATCCCAGTTCGCCACGGTCTGGCCGGCCTTCACCGACGCGCCGTCCTTGACCTGGATCGTCGCACCGTAGGGCAGCTTGTAACGCTCGCGCTCGCGGCCGTGGCCGTCGAGCACGGACAGTTCGCCCGAACGCGACACCGCGACCAGGTGGCCCGAGGCGTGGTCGACGTGCTTGAGGTTGTTGAACTTCACCGTGCCCGTCGTCTTGACGGTCACGTTGTCGATCGCCGCCGCACGCGATGCCGCACCACCGATGTGGAACGTACGCATGGTCAGCTGCGTGCCCGGTTCGCCGATCGACTGCGCGGCGACGACGCCGACCGCTTCGCCGTGGTTGACCAGGTGGCCACGACCGAGGTCGCGACCGTAGCAGTGCGAGCACACGCCGAACGGGCTCGTGCACGTGATGGTCGAACGCACCTTGATGGACTGCACGCCGGCGTCTTCGATGCTCTGCACCCACGCTTCGTCGAGCAGCGTGTTGCGGGTGACGAACGGATCTTCGTCGTTGCCCGGCAGGAACACGTCTTCGGCCACGATGCGGCCCAGCACGCGGTCGCGCAGCGGCTCGACGACATCGCCGCCTTCCACGATCGGCGTCATGGTGAGGCCTTCGTGCGTGCCGCAATCGGTTTCGGTGATGACCACGTCCTGCGCGACGTCGACGAGGCGACGCGTCAGGTAACCGGAGTTCGCCGTCTTCAACGCGGTGTCCGCGAGGCCCTTACGGGCGCCGTGGGTCGAGATGAAGTACTGCAGGACGTTCAGGCCTTCGCGGAAGTTCGCCGTGATCGGCGTCTCGATGATCGAGCCGTCCGGCTTGGCCATCAGGCCGCGCATGCCCGCGAGCTGGCGGATCTGCGCCTGCGAACCACGCGCGCCGGAGTCGGCCATGATGTAGATCGAGTTCATCGACTTCTGCGGCACGGTCTCGCCCTTGGCGTTGACCACCGAGTCGGTGCCGATCGCATCCATCATCGCCTTGGCGACGCGTTCGTTGGTGCGCGACCAGATGTCCACGACCTTGTTGTAGCGCTCGCCCGAGGTGACCAGGCCCGACTGGTACTGCTGCTGGATTTCCAGCACTTCGGTCTCGGCCTCGTCGAGGATGCCCTTCTTCTCGGTCGGGATGATCATGTCGTCGATGCCGATGGAAACGCCGGCGCGCGTGGCGTACGCGAAGCCGGTGTACATCAGCTTGTCGGCGAACACGACCGTGTCCTTCAGGCCGAGCATGCGGTAGCACGAGTTGATCAGGCGCGAGATGTTCTTCTTCGTCAGTTCGACGTTCGCCAGCGCGTACGGCAGGCCTTCCGGCAGGATTTCCTGCAGGAGCGAGCGGCCGACGGTGGTGTCGACGATCGAGGTCTGCTTCGAGCGCGTGCCGTCTTCGGCGATCACCGTCTGCGTGATGCGCACCTTGACCTTGGCGTGCAGCTCGACGACGCGGTTGTCGTACGCGCGCTTGACCTCGGCGACGTTCGCGAACGCCATGCCCTCGCCCTTCTTGTTCTCCAGGGCGCGCGACATGTAGTACAGGCCGAGCACGACGTCCTGCGACGGCACGATGATCGGCTCGCCGTTCGCCGGCGACAGGATGTTGTTCGACGCCATCATCAGGGCGCGCGCTTCCAACTGCGCTTCGAGCGACAGCGGGACGTGCACGGCCATCTGGTCGCCGTCGAAGTCGGCGTTGAACGCGGTGCAGACCAGCGGATGCAGCTGGATCGCCTTGCCTTCGATCAGCACCGGCTCGAACGCCTGGATGCCCAGGCGGTGGAGCGTCGGCGCGCGGTTGAGCAGGACCGGATGCTCGCGGATGACTTCCTCGAGGATGTCCCACACTTCCGCTTCTTCGCGCTCGACGAGCTTCTTGGCGGCCTTGATCGTCGTGGCCAGGCCACGGCGCTGCAGCTTGGCGAAGATGAAGGGCTTGAACAGCTCGAGCGCCATCTTCTTCGGCAGGCCGCACTCGTGCAGGCGCAGCGTCGGGCCGACCACGATGACCGAACGGCCCGAGTAGTCGACGCGCTTGCCGAGCAGGTTCTGGCGGAAGCGACCCTGCTTGCCCTTGATCATGTCGGCGAGCGACTTGAGCGGGCGCTTGTTGGTGCCGGTGATCGCACGGCCGCGACGGCCGTTGTCCATCAGGGCGTCAACCGATTCCTGCAGCATGCGCTTCTCGTTGCGCACGATGATGTCCGGCGCATTGAGCTCAAGCAGGCGCTTGAGGCGGTTGTTGCGGTTGATGACGCGGCGATACAGGTCGTTGAGGTCCGACGTCGCGAAGCGGCCGCCGTCCAGCGGGACGAGCGGGCGCAGGTCCGGCGGAAGCACCGGCAGCACGGTCATGACCATCCACTCCGGGCGGTTGCCGGAGTCGAGGAACGCCTCGATCAGCTTGATGCGCTTGGTGAGGCGCTTGAGCTTGGTCTCGGAGTTGGTCGCGGCGATTTCTTCCTTCAGGCGGAGCATTTCCGACTGCAGGTCGATCGTGCGCAGCAACTCGTACACGGCCTCGGCGCCCATCGCGGCGTCGAAGTCGTCGCCGTGTTCCTGGCGCGCCGTCATGAACTGTTCTTCGGTCAGCAGGTTGCCGCGCTCGAGCGGGGTCAGGCCCGGCTCGGTGACGACATAGGCTTCGAAGTACAGGATGCGTTCGATGTCGCGCAGCGTCATGTCGAGCATCAAACCGATGCGCGAAGGAAGCGACTTCAGGAACCAGATGTGCGCGACGGGCGATGCGAGGTCGATGTGGCCCATGCGCTCACGGCGCACCTTGGCCAGCGTGACTTCCGTGCCGCACTTCTCGCAGACCACGCCACGGTGCTTCATGCGCTTGTACTTGCCGCACAGGCACTCGTAGTCCTTGATCGGGCCGAAGATCGCGGCGCAGAACAGGCCGTCGCGTTCGGGCTTGAACGTACGGTAGTTGATGGTCTCGGGCTTCTTCACTTCGCCGTAGGACCACGAGCGGATGAGGTCCGGCGACGCCAACGCGATCTTGATCGCGTCGAAGTCGAGGGTCGGCCGCTGCTGGTTGAACAGATTGAGCAAGTCTTTCATGGGTGTCTCCTGGTCGGCGGCGGCGGCTTAGTGCTCTTCGAGTTCCATGTTGATGGCGAGGGAGCGAATCTCCTTCACCAGCACATTGAAGGACTCAGGCATCCCCGCGACCATCTCGTGTTCGCCGTCGACGATGTTCTTGTACATCTGGTTGCGGCCCTGCACGTCGTCGGACTTCACCGTCAGCATTTCCTGCAGGGTGTAGGCCGCGCCGTAGGCTTCGAGCGCCCAGACTTCCATTTCGCCGAAGCGCTGGCCACCGAACTGCGCCTTGCCGCCCAGCGGCTGCTGGGTGACGAGCGAGTACGGACCGGTCGAACGCGCGTGCATCTTGTCGTCGACCAGGTGGTTCAGCTTCAGCATGTGCATGTAGCCCACGGTGACCGGGCGTTCGAACGCTTCGCCGGTACGACCGTCGTGCAGCGTGGTCTGGCCGCTGAGCGGGAGTTCGGCGAGTTCGAGCATCTTCTTGATCTCGCTCTCGGCCGCGCCGTCGAACACCGGCGTCGCCATCGGCACGCCGTCGACCAGGTTGTTGGCCAGGCGCAGCAGTTCTTCATCGGTGAAGAGCGCCAGGTCGACGCGCTGTCCGTTCATCGCTTCGTCGTGGTTGTAGATCTGGTCGAGGAACTTGCGCAGGTCCGCGACCGCGGCCTGTGCCTTGAGCATGCGATCGATCTTCTGGCCCAGGCCCTTCGCGGCCCAGCCCAGGTGCGTCTCGAGGATCTGGCCGATGTTCATTCGGCTCGGCACGCCCAGCGGGTTCAGCACGATGTCGACCGACGAACCATCCGTCATGTACGGCATGTCTTCGACCGGCACGATCGTCGACACGACACCCTTGTTGCCGTGTCGGCCGGCCATCTTGTCGCCCGGCTGGATGCGGCGCTTCACCGCGAGGAACACCTTCACCATCTTGAGCACGCCGGGGGCGAGGTCGTCGCCCTGCGTGATCTTGCCGCGCTTGTCGGCGAAGCGGCGCTCGAATTCCTTCTCGTGCGCATCGATCTGCTTGGAAGCGCGTTCGATGGCGTCGTTGGCGTCGTCGTCCTTCATGCGCAGCTGGAACCACTCGGCCTTCTTCAGGCCATCCAGGTACTCGTCGGAGATCGTGTCGCCCTTCTTGAGGTTCGCGCCGCCGTTGGCGACCTTGCCCAGCAACTGCGTCCGCAGGCGGGCATAGATCGCACCTTCGAGGATGCGGAACTGGTCGTCGAAGTCCTTCTTGACGCGACGGACTTCGTATTCCTCGATCTGGCGGGCGCGCTTGTCCTTCTCGATGCCGTCGCGGGTGAAGACCTGCACGTCGATGACGGTGCCGTCCATGCCCGGCGGCACGCGGAGCGAGCTGTCCTTCACGTCGGAGGCCTTCTCGCCGAAGATCGCGCGGAGGAGTTTCTCTTCCGGCGTCAGCTGCGATTCGCCCTTCGGCGTGACCTTGCCCACCAGGATGTCCCCGGCGCGCACTTCGGCGCCGATGTACACCACGCCCGATTCGTCGAGGCGGTTGAGCGCCTGTTCGGAAACGTTCGGGATGTCGGCCGAGATTTCTTCCGGGCCCAGCTTCGTGTCGCGCGCGACGCAGGTCAGCTCTTCGATGTGGATCGTCGTGTAGCGATCCTCTTCCACCACGCGCTCGGAGAGCAGGATGGAGTCTTCGAAGTTGTAGCCGTTCCACGGCATGAACGCGACCAGCATGTTCTGGCCGAGCGCGAGCTCGCCGATGTCGGTCGAGGGACCGTCGGCCAGCACGTCGCCGCGTTCGACGCGGTCGCCCACGTTCACCAGCGGGGTCTGGTTGATGCAGGTGTTCTGGTTGGAGCGCGTGTACTTGATCAGCGTGTAGATGTCGACGCCGGCATCGGTCTCGCCGACGATTTCCTTTTCGTTGACCTTGACCACGATGCGGCCGGCGTCGATCTGCGCGATCAAACCACCGCGGCGCGCGTTCACCGTGACGCCCGAGTCGCGCGCAACGGCGCGTTCGATGCCGGTGCCCACGAGCGGCTTCTGCGACTTCAGCGTCGGCACGGCCTGGCGCTGCATGTTCGCGCCCATCAGTGCGCGGTTGGCGTCGTCGTGCTCGAGGAACGGCACGAGCGCGGCGGCGACCGACACGGTCTGCATCGGCGAGACGTCCATGAAGTGGATCTCGCTCGGCGGCTTGAGCAACGATTCACCCTGGTAACGGCACGCGACGAACTGCGCGGTGATGGCGCCCTTGTCGTCCTGCGGCGCGTTGGCCTGCGCGATGACGTACTCGTTCTCTTCGATCGCCGAGAGGAACTCGACGTCGTCGGTGACGCGGCCGTCCACGACCTTGCGGTACGGCGTCTCGAGGAAGCCGTAGCGGTTGGTGCGGGCGAACACGGCGAGCGAGTTGATCAGGCCGATGTTCGGGCCTTCAGGCGTTTCGATGGTGCACACGCGGCCGTAATGCGTCGGATGCACGTCGCGCACTTCGAAGCCGGCGCGTTCGCGCGTCAGGCCACCCGGGCCCAGCGCGGAGACGCGACGCTTGTGCGTCACTTCCGACAGCGGGTTGTTCTGGTCCATGAACTGCGAGAGCTGCGAGGAGCCGAAGAACTCCTTGATCGCGGCGGCAACCGGCTTGGCGTTGATCAGTTCCTGCGGCGTCAGGCCTTCGGACTCGGCCATCGACAGGCGTTCCTTGACCGCACGCTCGACGCGCACCAGGCCCACGCGGAACACGTTCTCGGCCATTTCGCCGACCGAACGCACGCGACGGTTGCCCAGGTGGTCGATGTCGTCCACCACGCCACGGCCATTGCGGATTTCCGTCAGCACGCGGATGACGTCGAGGATGTCGGACGTATCGCCCTGCGCGGCGACCAGGCGCTGCGCTTCCTCGTCCTTGCCGTTCTTGTAGTCGCCGAAGTACTTGCGGTCGTACAGCACCGACGGGCCGAGCACGTCCTTGCGGCCGATGCGGCGGTTGAACTTCATGCGGCCCACCGCCGAGACGTCGTAACGCTCGAAGGTGAAGAACAGGTTGTGGAACAGGTTCTCGGCGGCGTCCTTGGTCGGCGGCTCGCCCGGACGCATCATGCGGTAGATCTCGACCAGCGCTTCGAGCTTGGTCTTGGTGCCGTCGATGCGCAGGGTGTTCGACAGGTACGGGCCACGGTCGAGGTCGTTGACCCAGATCGTGCCGACCGAATCGATGCCCGCCTTGCGGAGCTTCTCGAGGTGGTCTTCGTTGATTTCGTCGTTCGCCGAGGCGAGCAGTTCGCCCGTCTTCGGATCGATGACGTCATGCGCGAGGATGCGACCGACGAGGTAGAGATCCGGCACGGCCAGCGCGGCGATGCCCGACTGCTCGAGCTGCTTGACGTGGCGCGCGGTGATGCGCTTGCCGGCTTCGACGATCACGCGATCGCCGTCGGCCAGGTCGAAGTCCAGCGTTTCGCCACGCAGGCGCTCGGGGACGAGCTCCAGCTGCACGCCTTCGGGTTCGATGTGGAAGGTGTTGATCTCGAAGAACGCGCGGAGCATTTCTTCGTTGTTGTAGCCCAGCGCGCGCAGCAGCACCGAGACCGGCAGCTTGCGGCGGCGGTCGATGCGGGTGAACAGCGCGTCCTTGGGATCGAACTCGAAGTCGAGCCACGAACCGCGATACGGAATGATGCGCGCGGAATACAGCAGCTTGCCCGAGCTGTGCGTCTTGCCGCGGTCGTGGTCGAAGAACACGCCCGGCGAGCGGTGCAGCTGCGAGACGATGACGCGCTCGGTGCCGTTGACGATGAAGGTGCCGTTGTCGGTCATGAGCGGGATTTCGCCCATGTAGACCTCCTGCTCCTTCACGTACTTGATGGCCTTGGTCGACGACTCGCGGTCGTAGATCACCAGGCGCACGGTGACGCGCAGCGGCGCGCCGTAAGACAGGCCACGGTTGCGGCATTCGCGCTCGTCGAACGCCGGGTCGCCGAGGCGGTAGCCGACGTATTCGAGCGCGGCGTTGCCGCTGTAGGAGCTGATCGGGAACACGGACTTCAGGGCTGCGTGCAGGCCCTTGTCGTCGCGCGCGTTCATTTCGGCGTGTTCCTGCAGGAACTCGCGATAGGAATCGACCTGGATCGCCAGGAGGAACGGCACTTCAAGGATCGAACGGCGCTTGCCGAAGTCCTTGCGGATGCGCTTCTTCTCGGTGAAGGAATAGGTGGACGCAGTGGTCATGGGAGCTACCGCCTCTCGATGTCGGCCGCGCGCGGGCGGCCGGGGGGAACGTCAAATTGCCAGTTGGGAGTCGCTGGTATTGCCGGCACCAGCACGCCTTCTCCCGCTACTTCCAACTGTCAACTCGGTGATGGTGGAACACGTATCAGCACAAACCACACACGGCTGAATCGTTTACCGCGGACTTCCTTGGAACGGCCAAAGGCCGGGGACTCTCGTCCCCAGCCTTGGGTGGTCGCCAATGTCACCGGCGACGCAATTGCGATTACTTGACTTCGACGGTCGCGCCAGCGGCCTCGAGTTCCTTCTTGAACTTCTCGGACTCGTCCTTCGACACCGCTTCCTTGACGTTCTGCGGGGCGCCTTCGACGAGGTCCTTCGCTTCCTTCAGGCCCAGGCCGGTGATGGCGCGGACGGCCTTGATGACTTCGACCTTCTTCTCGCCGACGGCCTTCAGGACGACGGTGAATTCGGTCTGCTCTTCGACCGGGGCAGCAGCGGCGGCGGGGCCGGCGGCGGCCATGACGGGCGCAGCAGCGGAGACGCCGAACTTTTCTTCGATGGCCTTGACCAGCTCCATCACTTCCATCAGCGACTTCGCGGCGATCGCGTCAACGATCTGATCGTTGGAAAGGGACATGGTGATTACCTCTGGATATTTAAAGGGTTTGAACTGAAATCAGGCAGTTTCGGCAGCCGGGGCTTCCGCGGACGCATCGCCACCACCCTGCTTGTCGGCCACGGCCTTGACGGCACGGGCGAACATGCTGGCGGGCTCGGCGAGCACGCGGGCGAGCATGGCAAGCGCCTGCTCACGCGTCGGCAGCGAAGCCAGGACCTCGACGTGCGCGGCAGGCAGCAACTTGCCTTCCACCGACACGATGCGGGCCTTGAGCTTGTCGTTGCCCTTGGCGAACTCCTTGATGAGGCGACCGGCAGCGCCGGGTTCCTCGGTCGAGAACGCATACAGCAGCGGACCGGTCAGGGCGTCCTTGACGACCTCGAACTCGGTACCGACGACGGCGCGCGATGCGAGCGTGTTCTTGACAACCTTCAAGTACACGCCGGATTCGCGGGCCTTCTTGCGCATCGCGGTCATCTGGGAGACCGTGATGCCTGCGTATTCGGCTGCGACCAGGGAGTGCGCCTTCGAGGCCACGTCTGCCAGCTCGGCGACAACTTCCTGCTTCTGGGACAGATTGAGAGCCATTGACACTCCTCCAATTGAACTCCGCGCACGGCTCCTGCCGCTTGCGGTCCTCGAGCGACGCCTTCCGTTGGCGCCGGGGATGCATGTGCATCCCGGTGGTGGCCCTTCCAGAAAACTTCCAGAGGGGGCGGCACCATCTACGCAGGCCCATCCTTGCGAATGGATTACGCGTTCCCGCCTGCTGCGAAAGACGACTCCTTGCCGTGCCGTACCGAGCTTCCTGCCCGTCTTCGCATCGCGCGGACCGCACCTGCGGTCTTTGACGGCGTCGCGCCTTGCGGCGCGAAGCCCTCAAAACTTGTTGCACGCGCTCGCAGTTGCGGGCGCGTTGTAACGATTACTTCAGGGTCAGCGTCGACGGGTCGACGATCACGCCCGGGCCCATCGTCGAGCTCAGCGAGATCTTCTGCAGGTACTGGCCCTTCGCGGTCGACGGCTTGGCCTTGATCAGGTCGAGCAGGAGCGCGGTGAGGTTGCCCTTCAGGGCTTCGGCTTCGAACGAGGCCTTGCCGATCGTGCAGTGGATGATGCCGGCCTTGTCGGTGCGGTAACGCACCTGGCCCGCCTTCGCGTTCTTGACCGCTTCGGCCGGGTTCGGCGAAACGGTGCCGACCTTCGGGTTCGGCATCAGGCCGCGCGGACCGAGCACCTGGCCGAGCTTGCCGACCACGCGCATCGCATCCGGCGTCGCGATGACGACGTCGTAGTTCAGGTCGCCGTTCTGCATCGCTTCGGCGAGGTCGTCCATGCCGACGGCTTCGGCGCCGGCGGCGCGCGCTTCGTCAGCCTTGGCGCCGGCCGGGGCGAACACCGCCACGCGCACCGACTTGCCGGTACCGGCCGGCAGCACGGTCGAACCGCGCACCTGCTGGTCGGACTTCTTCGCGTCCACGCCCAGGCGCACGGCGACGTCGATCGCTTCGACGAACTTCGCCTTCGTGCCGTTCTGGAGGATCTTCAGGGCTTCGTCGATCGCGTAAGCCTTGCCCGGCTCGACGGCCGCCTTGATTGCTTTCTGTCGCTTGTTCATCGCCATGACTTAGCCCTCCACCACCAGACCCATGGAACGGGCGGAGCCCGCAATCGTGCGCACCGCGGCTTCCAGGTCGGCAGCCGTCAGGTCGGGTTCCTTCGCCTTCGCGATTTCCTCGACCTGCTTGCGCGTGACCTTGCCCACCTTCTCGGTGTTCGGGCGCTTGGAACCGGACTGGATGCCCGCGGCCTTCTTCAGCAGGATCGACGCCGGCGGCGTCTTCGTGATGAAGGTGAAGGTGCGGTCCGAGTACGCGGTGATGACCACCGGGATCGGGAGACCAGGTTCGAGCTTCTGCGTGGCGGCATTGAACGCCTTGCAGAATTCCATGATGTTCAGGCCGCGCTGGCCGAGGGCGGGACCCACGGGCGGCGACGGGTTGGCCTGGCCGGCCTTGACCTGCAGCTTGATGTAACCGACGACTTTCTTTGCCATTGCTTTGCTCCTGCGAGTGCGAACGCCTGATCGGCTCCTCGCTTACGTGCCCTGGCGAACCACTCGCCGGGCTTCAAGGGTCAAGCCTTCTCGACTTGCCCGAATTCCAGTTCCACCGGGGTGGAACGACCGAAGATCAGCACTGCGACGCGCAGGCGGCTCTTCTCGTAATTCACTTCTTCCACGACACCGTTGAAGTCGTTGAACGGGCCGTCGGTGACGCGCACCATTTCGCCGGCTTCGAACAACACCTTCGGCTTCGGCTTCTCCACGCCTTCCTGCACGCGGTCGAGGATGGCCGCAGCTTCCTCGTCGCGGATCGGCAGCGGACGATCGGCGGTGCCGCCGATGAAGCCCATCACCTTCGGCGTTTCCTTCACGAGGTGCCAGCTTTCGCTGTCCATGCGCGGAATGCCGCCTTCGTCGTGCGTGGCGATCTGCACGAGCACGTAGCCCGGGAAGAACTTGCGCTCGGAACGGCGCTTCTGGCCGGAGCGCATTTCCACGACTTCCTCGGTCGGTACCAGCACGTCGCCAAAGCGATCCTGCATTTCGGTCCGCACGATGCGATCACGCAAGGCCTGCGCCACCGACTTCTCGAAGCCGGAATAGGCGTGGACCACGTACCAGCGCTTTTCGACGTTGTCTTCCATCGGATCCTCTGAATCAGTTGCCCAGCAGGGCCTTGACGCCCAACTGGATGACCCAGTCGAACGTTGCGAGGATCAGGCTGATCACGGTGACGGCGATGATGATCATCACGGTCGCGCGACCCGCTTCCTGGCGCGTCGGCCACACGACCTTGCGCAGTTCGAAGCGCGACTCCGAGAAGAACTCGCGCGTCTGCGCGCCCTTGACCGAGGTCATGAAGACCACGAAACCCGCGGCCAGCCCGCCGATCACCGCGAGCCAGCGGAACTGCGACTCGGGATACCAATAGAAGGCGAACACGCCCGCCGCGACCAGCAAGATTGCCAGTGCGTACTTGACGACGTCGCCCGCGGAGGCGGCCTTCGGTTGTTCGACCTTGCTGTTCATCCGTTCTCGCCGACGCGTGTCACGTTGCGCCTGAAGTGGCACGCCAGGAGGGACTCGAACCCCCAACCTGCGGTTTTGGAGACCGCTGCTCTGCCAATTGAGCTACTGGCGTACATGTGTTGGAACTGCTTCTCCGAAAAAGGCAACGGCGGCTCGCGCCGCCACGCCCTTTCCGACCATCCGGGCGGCGCGGTGTTCCGCGCCTGCCCTTCCGATGCTTACTTGAGGATCTTCGCCACCACGCCGGCGCCGACCGTACGACCGCCTTCGCGGATCGCGAAGCGCAGGCCGTCGTCCATCGCGACCGGGTTGATCAGCTCGACCACCATCTTGATGTTGTCGCCCGGCATGACCATTTCCACGCCTTCGGGCAGGGTCACGGCACCGGTGATGTCCGTCGTGCGGAAGTAGAACTGCGGGCGGTAGCCCTTGAAGAACGGCGTGTGGCGGCCGCCTTCGTCCTTCGACAGCACGTACACCTCGGCTTCGAACGTGGTGTGCGGGGTGATCGAACCGGGCTTGGCCAGCACCTGGCCGCGCTCGACGTCGTCGCGCTTGGTGCCGCGCAGCAGCAGGCCCGCGTTGTCGCCCGCCTGGCCCTGGTCCAGCAGCTTGCGGAACATTTCCACGCCCGTGACGATCGTCTTCTGCGTCGGGCGGATGCCCACGATTTCGATTTCGTCACCGACCTTGATGATGCCGCGCTCGATGCGGCCGGTCACCACGGTGCCGCGGCCGGAGATCGAGAACACATCTTCCACCGGCATCAGGAACGGCTTGTCGATCGCGCGCTCCGGCTGCGGGATGAACGTGTCCAGCGCATCGACCAGCTTCAGGATCGACGGCACGCCGATTTCCGACTGGTCGCCTTCCAGCGCCAGGCGCGCCGAACCCTTGATGATCGGGGTGTCGTCGCCCGGGAACTCGTACTTGCTCAGCAGCTCGCGCACTTCCATCTCGACCAGCTCGAGCAGCTCGGCGTCGTCCACCATGTCGGCCTTGTTCAGGAACACGACGATGTACGGCACGCCGACCTGGCGCGAAAGCAGGATGTGCTCGCGCGTCTGCGGCATCGGGCCGTCCGCGGCCGAGCACACCAGGATCGCGCCGTCCATCTGCGCCGCACCCGTGATCATGTTCTTGACGTAGTCGGCGTGACCCGGGCAATCCACGTGCGCGTAATGGCGGTTGGCCGATTCGTATTCCACGTGCGCCGTCGAAATCGTGATGCCGCGCGCCTTCTCTTCCGGCGCCGCGTCGATCGCGTCGTAGGCCTTGAACTCGCCGCCGAAACGTTCCGCGCCCACCTTCGTCAGCGCCGCCGTCAGCGTCGTCTTGCCGTGGTCAACGTGACCGATCGTGCCCACGTTCACGTGGGGCTTGGTGCGCTCGAACTTACCCTTGGCCATGATTGCTTACCTCAGAAATTGAATGTGTTGTGTGCTTGGCGAGTGGACGATCAGGACTTCTTGATCACGGCTTCGGCGATGTTGTTCGGCGCCTCGGCGTAGTGGTCGAATTCCATCGTGAAGGTCGCGCGGCCCTGCGACATCGAACGCAGCGTGGTCGCGTAGCCGAACATTTCGCCCAGCGGGATCATCGCGTTGATGATCTTGCCCGACGGGCTGTCGTCCTGGCCCTGCAGGATGCCGCGACGACGGCTGACGTCGCCCATCACGTCGCCGAGGTAATCCTCGGGCGTGACGATCTCGACCTTCATCATCGGCTCGAGCAGCACGGGCGAGGCCTTGTGGAAGCCTTCCTTGAAGCCCATCGAACCCGCGATCTTGAACGCCATTTCGGACGAGTCGACTTCGTGGTACGAGCCGTCGACCAGCTTGACCTTGACGTCGACGATCGGGAACCCGGCCATGAGGCCGTTCGCGACCGCTTCCTGGATGCCCTTGTCGACCGCCGGGATGTATTCCTTCGGAATCACGCCGCCGACGATGCCGTTCTCGAACTCGTAGCCCTTGCCCTGCTCGTTCGGCGAGATCTCCAGCCACACGTGGCCGAACTGACCCTTGCCGCCCGACTGGCGCACGAACTTGCCTTCGGACTTGACGGCCTTGCGGATGGTTTCGCGGTAGGCGACCTGCGGCTTGCCTACGTTCGCTTCGACGTTGAACTCGCGCTTCATGCGGTCCACCAGGATTTCCAGGTGGAGCTCGCCCATGCCCGAGATGATCGTCTGGCCGGATTCTTCATCCGTGCGCACGCGGAACGAGGGATCTTCCTGCGCGAGGCGACCGAGCGCGAGGCCCATCTTTTCCTGGTCGGACTTGGTCTTCGGCTCGACCGCCATCGAAATGACGGGCTCCGGGAAGATCATGCGCTCGAGCGTGATGACCTTGTCCTGCGCGCACAGCGTGTCGCCGGTGGTCACGTCCTTCAGGCCGACGGCCGCGGCGATGTCGCCCGCGCGCACTTCCTTGATCTCGTCGCGGTTGTTGGCGTGCATCTGCAGGATGCGGCCCACGCGCTCGCGCTTCGACTTGACCGGGTTGTAGACCTGGTCGCCGGAGTTGAGCGTGCCCGAGTAGACGCGGAAGAACGTGAGCGAACCCACGAACGGGTCGGTCATGATCTTGAAGGCGAGCGCGGAGAACGGATCGGAATCCAGCGCGTTGCGGTGGTCTTCCTTGTCGTTCTCGTCGATGCCGGCGACCGGCGGACGATCCGACGGCGACGGCAGGAAGCGGATGACCGCGTCGAGCATCGCCTGCACGCCCTTGTTCTTGAACGCGGTGCCGCACAGCGCCGGGATGATTTCGCACTTGAGCGTGCGCTCGCGGATGCCGAAGATGATTTCGTCTTCCGACAGCTCACCGTCGTTGAGGTACTTGTCCATCAGCTCTTCGGACGCCTCGGCGGCGGCCTCGACCATGAACGCGCGCGCGGTCGTGCACTCGTCGAGCAGGTTCGCCGGGATTTCGGCGTACTCGAACTTCGTGCCCTTGGATTCCATGTCCCACACGATCGACTTCATCTTGATGAGGTCGATCACGCCTTCGAAGCCTTCCTCGGCGCCGATCGGCACCTGCATCGGCACCGGATACGCGCCCAGGCGCGACTTCAGCTGCTCGACGACCTTGGAGAAGTTGGCGCCCGTGCGGTCCATCTTGTTGACGAACGCGAGGCGCGGCACGTTGTACTTGTTGGCCTGGCGCCACACGGTCTCCGACTGCGGCTGCACGCCGCCGACGGCGCACAGCACGAACACCGCGCCGTCGAGCACGCGCAGGGAACGCTCGACTTCGATGGTGAAGTCGACGTGCCCGGGGGTGTCGATGATGTTGAAGCGGTATTCCGGCAGGGACATGTCCATGCCCTTCCAGAACGCCGTCGTCGCCGCCGACGTGATGGTGATGCCGCGCTCCTGCTCCTGCTCCATCCAGTCCATCGTCGCGGCACCTTCGTGCACTTCGCCGATCTTGTGGTTGACGCCCGTGTAGAACAGGATGCGTTCGGTCGTCGTGGTCTTGCCGGCATCGATGTGGGCCATGATGCCGAAGTTGCGGTAACGCTCGATGGGAGTGGTGCGAGCCACGGCTGTCTCTCGTTGTTCGTGTCGGACGCAATGTCCGGAAGGCCGAAGCCGCCTTGCGGCGGCTCGGGCGAGTGCGGCGGCAGTGCCGGCCGCGAACGGGCCCGGCTTAGGGGCCCGCGTGTCTTACCAGCGGTAGTGCGCGAACGCCTTGTTCGCATCCGCCATGCGGTGCGTTTCTTCGCGCTTCTTGATCGCGCCGCCACGGTTTTCCGAGGCGTCCAGCAACTCGCCGGCGAGCTTGCGCGGCATGCTGTTCTCGCCGCGCTTGCGCGCCGATTCGATCAGCCAGCGCATCGCGAGCGCCATGCGACGCGAGGAGCGCACTTCGACCG
>NZ_JBFULX010000009.1:0-704 GCF_054049695.1 Lysobacter sp. P5_C4
GCTGGAAGATGGTCGCTTAACAGATTCCAAAGGACGCACGGTTGATTTCCGCAACACATTGATTATTATGACATCCAATGTTGGTGCGGATATGATTAAGAAAAATTCTTCGCTTGGCTTTACGGCTGCTGTCGATGCAGGTAGAGATTACACCAATATGAAGGATAAAGTAATGGGCGAGCTCAAGAAAAGCTTCCGTCCTGAGTTTCTTAACCGTATTGATGAAATTATCGTGTTCCACTCCTTGGATGAAGCACATATTGCGCAAATTGTCAGCCTAATGGCAGATGATCTACGTAAACGTCTGAAAGAGCAAGAGGTTGATTTCTTGCTAACAGACAAAGCGAAGGCGTTCCTTGCCAAAGAAGGATTCGATCCAACTTATGGAGCGAGACCGCTTCGCAGAGCCATTCAGAAGCATATCGAGGATCGCTTGTCTGAGGAACTGCTCAGAGGCAATATTGCCAAAGGTGACTCTTTAACCATTGATGAGAAAGATGGCGAACTTGTTGTCCTGAAGGGCGAAGGCGTAGCCGTAAAATAATGAAAGCAAAGAAGCATTTTGCTCCATCCTGCCTAGGGTGTAGCAAAATGCTTTTTATTTATCACAGCCCCGAATATAATAATTTTAATTAATGTATCTCAAACGGTATTAACATGTTGATAAATATGTAAGAAATGCATAAAAAAATGTATGATAGAAC
>NZ_JBFULX010000010.1:0-671 GCF_054049695.1 Lysobacter sp. P5_C4
TCACCAAACAGTCAAAGCGTGTTTGCGCCTTGAAAACTAGATACGAAACTTACGTAAAGGTTTGAATTTTAGGTTTTCTGGGCCCCGAGAAAGTAGTCGGATTCAGCTACAAAGCTTATCTTCACTTTCTTGGGTACATTTTGGTTAAGCCCTCGACCGATTAGTATTCGTCAGCTGCATACGTTGCCGCACTTCCACCTCGAACCTATCAACCTCGTCGTCTACAAGGGGTCTTACATACTGGGAAATCTCATCTTGAGGGGGGCTTCGCGCTTAGATGCTTTCAGCGCTTATCCCCTCCGTACATAGCTACCCAGCKATGCCTCTGGCGAGACAACTGGTACACCAGCGGTACGTCCATCCCGGTCCTCTCGTACTAAGGACAGCTCCTCTCAAATTTCCTACGCCCGCGACAGATAGGGACCGAACTGTCTCACGACGTTCTGAACCCAGCTCGCGTACCGCTTTAATGGGCGAACAGCCCAACCCTTGGGACCTACTTCAGCCCCAGGATGCGATGAGCCGACATCGAGGTGCCAAACCTCCCCGTCGATGTGGACTCTTGGGGGAGATAAGCCTGTTATCCCCAGGGTAGCTTTTATCCGTTGAGCGATGGCCCTTCCATTCGGTACCACCGGATCACTAAGTCCGACTTTCGTCCCTGCTCGACT
>NZ_JBFULX010000011.1:0-659 GCF_054049695.1 Lysobacter sp. P5_C4
GCTTTCAGATATACGGACGAGCAATCGTTCAACTATTATGGAGAGTTTGATCCTGGCTCAGGACGAACGCTGGCGGCGTGCCTAATACATGCAAGTCGAGCGGATTTATCCTTCGGGATAAGTTAGCGGCGGACGGGTGAGTAACACGTAGGTAACCTGCCTATAAGACTGGGATAACTATCGGAAACGATAGCTAAGACCGGATAACTGGTTTTCTCGCATGAGAGAATTATGAAACACGGAGCAATCTGTGGCTTATAGATGGGCCTGCGGCGCATTAGCTAGTTGGTRRGGTAACGGCYYACCAAGGCGACGATGCGTAGCCGACCTGAGAGGGTGAACGGCCACACTGGGACTGAGACACGGCCCAGACTCCTACGGGAGGCAGCAGTAGGGAATCTTCCGCAATGGACGCAAGTCTGACGGAGCAACGCCGCGTGAGTGATGAAGGTTTTCGGATCGTAAAGCTCTGTTGCCCTAGACGAACAGCAAGAGGAGTAACTGCCTTTTGTGTGACGGTATAGGAGAAGAAAGCCCCGGCTAACTACGTGCCAGCAGCCGCGGTAATACGTAGGGGGCAAGCGTTGTCCGGAATTATTGGGCGTAAAGCGCGCGCAGGCGGTCAATTAAGTTGGGTGTTTAAGCCCGGGGCTCAACCC
>NZ_JBFULX010000012.1:0-645 GCF_054049695.1 Lysobacter sp. P5_C4
TGTAATAACCGCTTCGGGATACACCCATAACGCTGCACAACTTCTCGATCCGGTACTTTGAGCGGTGTTTGTAAACAAACGGATAAATCAGTCCCGGTCTTTGGTGAAGAAGTGCATCGCCTTTTTTAGAATTTCATTTTCCTCTTGCAGTTCACGGTTTTGTTGTTCGAGCTTTTTCATCCGCTCGTAATCCACCAGTGGCTGAGTGCTTTTGTCCTTGTTATTAGCACCATACGTTTGTTTCCAGTTACTCAGGGTTGTTACCCCGATATCCAGTTCCCTAGATAACTGGGTCAACGACTTGTGCGTTTGTTCCAAATGTTCGATTGTTTTTTGACGGAACTCTTGCGTGTAATGTTTGCGTTTTTCTCTCGTTTCTCCCATGCCACACCTCGACCTAATTTATATTTTAAGTATACAGGTCTTCCATTACGGTGTGTCTACTAAATAGTTTAATTCCAAATAGCTCAGAAGAGCTGGTTTTRGAGCRTTCTATTGGATTAACTCCAATGAAARCGGGCAAATARGKTGAATGAGCCTGATTTGAKTGTATTTTATCCAATGGAGCAAATGAGGGGAGWTTGTTGGTTATGTRKATACAGATATTAACCGTAGGGAAATTRAARGAGCGCTAATCTCGTGGAC
>NZ_JBFULX010000013.1:0-637 GCF_054049695.1 Lysobacter sp. P5_C4
CAGCCAGAATAGGAAGAACACAACCGAAGAGAACTTCAGCAGGAACCAGATAACACCCGGAATGAAATCAAGGAATGGGAACGGCGAATGCCATCCACCCAGGAAAATCAAGCTCGTAAGGGAAGCAATGACGAACACGTAAACATACTCCGATAGCATGAAAAAAGCGAAGCGGAAACCGCTGTATTCCACATGATAACCAGCAACGAGCTCAGACTCCGCTTCCGGCAAGTCAAACGGCGTTCGATTGAGCTCCGAGACCCCGGCTATAACGAAAATGATAAAACCTAGAATCTGGGGAATGAAATTCCAATGCCAGAAACCGCCTGTTTGATGATCAACAATCGTATGTAGATTTAGACTGCCTGTCATCATGATGACACCGATAACGGAGATGACGAGCGGTACCTCATAACTAATCATTTGAGCCGCGGAACGCATACCGCCTAGCAGCGCATATTTGTTATTCGATGCCCAACCGCCGAGGATAATACCAATCGTAGAAATCCCCGTTAAGGCTACATAAAAGAGCAGTCCGACATTCAAATTCGCATTAAACATCCGATCCGAAAATGGAATCGTCGCAATGATCGTGAACGAAGGGATAAATGTAATGATAGGCGCCAGAATGAAAAGC
>NZ_JBFULX010000014.1:0-632 GCF_054049695.1 Lysobacter sp. P5_C4
TATCAACACCAATGCGCGGTTGTACATTTCCTCGAAATAATTCGAAGCAAAGAACAAGCCATCCCACTGAAAACCGAGCCATGCCACATCGGCTTTAATGGATTCCACATATTCCGTATCTTCCTTAACCGGATTCGTATCATCGAAGCGAAGGTTCGTTAACCCTTTGAATTCATCCGCAAGCTCAAAATTAAGACAGATCGACTTCGCATGTCCTATATGAAGGTAACCGTTCGGCTCCGGGGGAAATCGGGTGATTACCTGACTGACTTTGCCTGATTTCAGATCTTCGTTTACAATGTTCTTAATGAAATTGGATGGAGTGCTTACTGTTGTACTCTTCGTTTCCATATTCGCCCAGCCTTTCTCCCACGGGTTAAAGTTTTATTTTCTATCATACACTAAATCTTACTAAAATATAAAGGAGCCAGCGACATGGAGACATTCGAACATTATTTAGATAAATATGCAGAGCTTGCGATTCGTGTAGGATTAAACGTACAAAAAGACCAAACAGTCGTCATCATGACTCCGATCGCCTGCGCTGACTTCGTGCGCAAGCTAACGAAAAAGGCTTACGACGCTGGCGCCAAAGATGTCGTCATCGATTGGGACGACGATGAAGTGAAAGC
>NZ_JBFULX010000015.1:0-601 GCF_054049695.1 Lysobacter sp. P5_C4
ACGAAACGTAATGAGAAATGCCTGTAAATCCATAATCTGCCCCCTGTCTCTTCCTTGTTGCTGCATGCTGAAAGACACTTGCGCCTACTAGGCACAAGTGTCTTCGCTATGAATGAAATGATTAACGAAGAATGATAATTTCACCATTTTGGTAGAATACGCGTTTGCTGAACAACTCAGCTACTGCACGCAATGGAATGAAGGAGCTGCCATTTTCGATAATAACCGGTTGATCTAGTTTGACTTTCTCATTCACTTTACCATTCTCTACCACTTGATCGGATCCTAATGTAATTTCTGTTTTCTTACCATCTTTTGTGATAATAACTGTTTTCGTTGCATCTACCCATTCAACTTGAGCTTGAATCGCTTGTGCAATAACACGAACCGGCACTAATGTACGACTGCTTTCTGTGTTAATGAAAGGGGCATTCTCAGCTGTGAAAGCTTTTCCGTCTACTTGGTAATCCTTACTGCCAATTTTCAAACTTGAACCATCTTTACCTACTTGAAACTTAAGAACTTGGAAGCCGTACTCTTGTGCAGCAGCCAGATCAGATGCATCTACAGCGTTTGAGAATTTCGTTGCCACTTCAACAGC
>NZ_JBFULX010000016.1:0-595 GCF_054049695.1 Lysobacter sp. P5_C4
CTTTGAGAAGAAGCATCCGAACATTAAAGTCAAAGTGACGAAAACGCCTTACGAGCAATTTGATTCCAAGCTTCAATCCTCCATCGCTGCGAATAATTCACCTGACGTCACGTCTCACTGGGGCTATGGCGGATTTATGGAGTATTACAACAAAGGAATGCTCGCTGACCTCAGCTCGATTATGCATGCAGATGGATTCAAAGCTTCCGAATATAACATTCCAGATGACGTGATGAACATTTACAAAGTTGACGGTAAATCATATGGCATTCCACTTAATAGCTATGTCACCGTCATGCTCTATAACAAAGACTTATTTGACAAAGCCGGGCTGGCCTATCCGCCAACGGATTACAACGATAAGAGCTGGACGTATGACAAAATGGTGGAGTATGCAGCCAAATTGACAGTGGATTCGAAGGATATGAACAAGGCCCAATATGGTTTGGATTTCGGTTGGGGCGAGCGTGATCAAAAACCGCAATATTTTGGAGCCAACGTCTACTCCGACGATACTTGGAAGAACGGTGGACAGCCTTCCGCCATCAATTTGAACAAACCTGAAGTCATTGAAGCTTACAAGAAGATTTATGGG
>NZ_JBFULX010000017.1:0-588 GCF_054049695.1 Lysobacter sp. P5_C4
GTATTATACACGGTGAAAAGAGAGCTGTGCTCCAAATAAATGGCATGCTCCTGCAAATTGTCGCCATCCTGTAAACGGAAAAGCGCCGTCGGCGCTGCATATCCTTGCCGGGATGCCGTAACGAACTCATCAGAAATGCGAATGATCATATCCTGTTTGCGGCTCGTCATGTACACATCTGTAAGCAACGCGGGCGTCAATAAGCTACTCCGTGCTGTCTCATACAGAATGCTGCCTTCTTCTGCTGCAGCGGCAACTTGTGTGCCTGCCGAGATAAATACGGACTCCTTCGTACCCTCGTTCAGCGCAAACGTTAAGTAGCTTCGGGCAGGACGTGCCGGAAGCAGCGTCACATCGAACATGTTGAGGAACGATATCAAGTTTTTCGTAGGCACTCGGTTCAATCGTTTGATATTGTCATGAAACATATCAGCAAACATCAAGAACAGCGCGGAACCCGGGTCCGGATTTTCTGGCGTAAACCGCCACTCGGGCGTATAGTATGGCGCCATTTCCTTCATTTGCGCGATCAAATCGGGTAAATCTCTGGAATCAATTTTGGGAGGTTGCACAGCTCCACCTCCTCTC
>NZ_JBFULX010000018.1:0-585 GCF_054049695.1 Lysobacter sp. P5_C4
CTCGAATACCTCTTGGCCCAGCTCATCCATCGACTTGCCTTCCAGATACTGCCCCGCGTTCACATCCATATCATTCGAAAGCAATTGGAAGCGGCGAGTTGTCGTGACCACCTTGACCGTAGGCACATACGGAAAGTTGGTGATCGAACCATTTCCCGTTGTAAAGAAGATCATGTTGCAGCCGGCGGCTACCTGTCCGGCGATGCTCTCCAGGTCAGTGCCAGGGCTGTCCATGAAATAGTAGCCGCCATCCTTCATGAGCTCCCCGTACTCAGTTGCATAATCGATCCGCGTTGTCGGATCTTTCTTCATAGCGGCGCCTATAGACTTGAGATAGATGTTGTACAAGCCGCGATACATGTTGCCACCTGACGGGTTACCTTCCGCACTTGTGCCGTGCCAGGAAGTGCGCTCCTTAAATCGGTTCACAAGTTCCAGAAATTTGCGCGCGGTTTCCACGTTACGTACTTTTGACAAGACATAGGGCTCCGCGCCAATCAACTCATCAGTTTCGGCTAGACTAGCCGCACCGCCGTAACGCACCAATTGTTCTGAAACCCAACCGAGCAGCGGATTCGCGGATAC
>NZ_JBFULX010000019.1:0-579 GCF_054049695.1 Lysobacter sp. P5_C4
CCTGTACACCAATCGTCCCCTTCACGGACGCTGTACTATCCGCTCGCAAAAGCACCTTCATTTCATACTCGCTCTCTTGCCCATCCTGCGGCTCTTGGAACACAATCGTTGCTCCTTCAATCGCCTCTAGGCGTTCAGCAGCCAGCTCATATTGAAAGGATAGTCTGCCTGCCTTCAGAGTCTTCTCGAAGCGCAGCTTCATTTCGAAGAGCTGACCTGGATTCACATAACGAGGTGTTGTTTGAAGCACGCGCACCCCAGAATCTTGATAAAGAACGACTGTCTGATCGGACAAATTAGCCAAAGGTAGTGCTGCCGGATCAGGCGCATCCTCTCGGATAAACAAGCGGTAGCTTTCCAGCACACGATTATAGTCATTAATTTCGTCGGAACGAATAGAAGAATTAGCGACCGCGTGAACGGGTTCTTTTTCCTTTTCGTCATAGGCAATACATAGGTATACGTTCTTGGCATACTGATTATTGCTGAAACCGTCCATCATCGATAGCTTCAATGTCATCGGAGAAGGCACGACAATTTCCCGGCCAAGTGCGTCGATCGCAGCTCCCATCTCTTCAG
>NZ_JBFULX010000020.1:0-564 GCF_054049695.1 Lysobacter sp. P5_C4
CCTAAGCCCAAAGCAACGAGCGCTTTAGCGGCAATGCCTTCCCCTTCACGAATAAGACCAAGTAAAATGTGCTCTGTACCAATATTGTTATGCCCTAAACGAACAGCTTCCTCTTGAGCAAGAGAGAGCACCTTTTGCGCACGTTCCGTAAATCTTCCAAACATCATAGAGAACACCTCCAAAATTAGTATATCTATGGAAATCCTAAAGGATGAATCTTATCTTTCTTAAACCCTACCAAATCTTTCGCGAATCAACTCAGCCCTGCGTATATCTCGCTCTTCGGCATTTAATTTCTCACCGGCATATTGTTGAAGAAAACCAGGCTGCGTCATCACCAACAGTTCATTCAAAACATTCGATGAAACGTTGTTGATAATACCAAGGTCAATGCCAAGTCTCACATCGGATAAACGCTGCGCGGCTTCTTTCGAATCCATGATTCCCGCATATGACAGAATACCTAATGAACGGTTCACACGATCTATTATCCGCATTCGGGACTCTTGAATCAGCTTATGTCTCGCAGCACGTTCATGCTCTATAATTTGCCTTGCAACACTG
>NZ_JBFULX010000021.1:0-554 GCF_054049695.1 Lysobacter sp. P5_C4
CGTTAAGGAACTCGGCAAAATGACCCCGTAACTTCGGGAGAAGGGGTGCCTCGGTAGGGTGAATAGCCCGAGGGGGCCGCAGTGAAAAGGCCCAAGCGACTGTTTAGCAAAAACACAGGTCTGTGCGAAGCCGCAAGGCGAAGTATACGGGCTGACGCCTGCCCGGTGCTGGAAGGTTAAGAGGAGTGGTTAGGGGCAACCCGAAGCTATGAATTGAAGCCCCAGTAAACGGCGGCCGTAACTATAACGGTCCTAAGGTAGCGAAATTCCTTGTCAGGTAAATTCTGACCCGCACGAATGGCGTAACGACTTGGGCGCTGTCTCAACGAGAGATCCGGTGAAATTTTAATACCTGTGAAGATGCAGGTTACCCGCGACAAGACGGAAAGACCCCATGGAGCTTTACTGCAGCTTGATATTGGACTTTGGTACGATCTGTACAGGATAGGTGGGAGCCTTTGAAGCCTGAGCGCCAGCTTGGGTGGAGGCATCGTTGGGATACCACCCTGATCGTATCGGAGTTCTAACCTGGTACCGTGATCCGGTATGGGGAC
>NZ_JBFULX010000022.1:0-532 GCF_054049695.1 Lysobacter sp. P5_C4
AGTTACTGCTGTAGAAATTCGCCCACCATCTAAAGGATGAATAGGGAGTAAATTAATTAAATTTAAATAAAATGCTGCATAGGCAACCGAAACAATGACAGGAGAATTGGTATATACGCCCAAACCAAAAGCGGCAACGCCACCAACAGTCCCCAGAATAGGACCACCTATGCCAATAAACGCTTCTGTTGCTGCATCGGTAGGATTCTTTTTCATTGTCATCAGTGCTCCAAGAAAAGGAATAAAGACTGGCGCTGACACTGGAAGCCCCTTCATCTTGGCAGCGAAAACATGACCGAGTTCATGTATGAGAATCATCAGAACAATGCCGATCGCAAAGGGCAACGGAGCGAGATAGGCATAGGCCCAAACTGTAATGAACATTGAGATGATGGCTCCGCCAGCTTTACCAAGCTTTAGTAAGCCTAAAAGCAGCTTCCCTTGTGATAATAGAACAGCTATAAAACCGCCAATGGCTAGTGGTGACTTTTTACCTGCTGGTTTCTTCTTCTCTTCCAACCTAAGATCACCC
>NZ_JBFULX010000023.1:0-525 GCF_054049695.1 Lysobacter sp. P5_C4
GCATTTTCCCGTGTTGTAATGAGAAGATAACCCAGATTGGACGTGGGAAATGAAGAAAATGGCTTGTTGCTTTTTAGTGTTATTCAGCATCTTTTGTTTGGCAATCGCTATGCCAACATCTCCTGCCCTGGAGCAGGTATTACCTATATCCGTCACTAAACCACATCTAGATGGTACAGAACAACCAATATCAATATCAAATTCATTACATACCCCTGCACCATCCACTCAACCCAATAAGGAGCATCATTTTCAGTTACAAAATGTTCCTGCCCTATCGCAACTGCCCGAGCTGCCGAACGGATGCGAAGCAGTCGTTGCCACGATGCTGCTAAACTGGGCTGGAGTCCCAGTACCCAAAGAGGAAGTCGCTGATTCATTGCCCTTAGGCGAGTTGCCCTATGTGAATGACGACGGTGCATTTATTGGCAGTAATCCCAAAGATGTATTTGTAGGTAACCCTTATGAGGTAGGTTATGGTATTTATCATAAACCGATCGCGGACATGCTGGATCAATGGTTACC
>NZ_JBFULX010000024.1:0-522 GCF_054049695.1 Lysobacter sp. P5_C4
CACCTGTGAAATCCTGAAGAACGATACGAGCTGGGATGAAAGGAATTTCTTTGTTCTCATCGCGGCCTTGAGCCCAACCAGCGATTTGTTTTACGTGCTCGCTTGTAATGGCGCGACCGTCGAATTGACGAATAGCAGCCTCAAGCAAAACGCGGATGGAAACAGGAAGATTGTTGATTGTGCCGTGACCTTGGCTTTCAAAGTCAGGAAGGCTGTAATACTGGAACGATTTCGTGCCGACAGTTAACTGCTTACGCACAGAAAAAGAGTCCTTATTGGACATGGGTAATTCCTCCTCAAAATATGTTCATCCATTGGTTTCATCTAGTGAAACTCAATTTCATTAATCCCTCTACATCAAGTATAGCGTTTTGGTGTGTATGAGTAAAGATTAATTTCAATCATTTTTACCGTCAAAATGTCATATATTGAATCAATTCAAAGCAATTCGGGCTCGTCCTAAGGAGGATACCAAGATGTCCTGGAAAACAGCGCTCTATAACTACGTCCACGCTAAGAACC
>NZ_JBFULX010000025.1:0-504 GCF_054049695.1 Lysobacter sp. P5_C4
CCGTTGGAAGGGGATTGGGCCGTGGAGCAGTTATACTAAATGCAAAGAGGCTTTCGCTTCGCTTCATTTCGGTATATAGTAAAAAAGAATGGTAGTGTTGAAAGGAGTGCCGAACCGTTGGAAGGGGATTGGGCCGTGGAGCAGTTATACTAAATGCAAAGAGGCTTTCGCTTCGCTTCATTTCGGTATATAGTAAAAAAGAATGGAAGTGTTGAAAGGAGTGCCGAATGCTTACAACAATGCGAGATGAACAAAATGGTATTTTCCCATCCGTATGCTCACTGGATTGTCCAGATCAATGCGGCTTGCTGATTCATAAAGAAGCTGGGAAGATCGTTAAAATAGAGKGAGACCCCAATCACCCGGTAACACAAGGGGCTATTTGCAATAAAGTCCGGAACATGACGGCGCGTATATATGATGAAAAAAGACTGCAGTATCCCATGAAGCGCGTGGGTCCTAAGGGTGAGGGCAGTCAGTTTGAAAGAATTACCTGGGAAGTAG